>JBOGUF010000142.1:0-272507 GCA_050696075.1 Thermomicrobiales bacterium | reverse complement strand
CCCGCCCGGTCGCGGCAGGGATGCTGGCGCTGCGCCTGGTCGCCGCCAACGATCGCTGGGTGGACACCTGGGGCACGGTCGGGTCGCATCAACGAGCCGCGCAGCAGGCACGCACGGCCGCACGGCGGGTGATCCGCCGCGCACGACCGCCAAAGCCCAAGCTGGTCCAGCACGGCACACCGACCGCCACCCACTGCTGGCGCCGCTTCCGCCTCCCCGGCTCACCACGACTCCATCACAGAATCTGCATCACACCCCAATGTGTAGCGGCTCTTTTCGTCGCCAAACGACGTACGTGCTAGACCGGTTCGATGTACTCGGCAGCGCACCAGCCTTCGCCGTAGGTAGCACTTCGGACCTCGTACCACGTGTAGGAGGCTCCTCCTTCTGGTCCGCCGATGATCTGCAAGCGGGCGCCTTCGGGAAGCTCTGCCAGGATGTCATTGGCGGTTCCGGGCCCGGCTCTCAAATTGAGCGTGCCGTCGATCACGCGGATGGTCGAGCCGATTACAATGCCGTTGCCAGCTCCGGACGAAACGAGCGAGAGAAACTCTCCGGCGCTCCATCCTGTTCCATACGTGTCGCTATCGACCGGATACCAGGTGTAGCCGGCAGCGTTTCGTGGGGAGCCGGTGATCTCCAATCGGGTCCCGGTTGGCATCATGGCTCGAACGTTGGACGAAGCATTGGCCCGCGATCGCAGATTCAACACGTCGGTATCGACAAAGACGACGTCACCCTCGTCGAAGCCGCCGGAACTCGCTGAGGCAGGCGCCAAGTAATCCTCCACACACCAGCCCGCGCCGTAGTCGCTCGAAACCTCGTACCACTGATAACCATTGCCCGATTGTGGCCCGTCGGTAGTGGTCAGTCGAGCGCCCGTCGGCATGACGGCAATGATCGATCTCCCCGTCCCTGGTCCGGATCGCAGGTTCAATGCGTCCGTGTCGACGACGACCTCGTCGCCCAGGTCGAATCGCCCGCCCCCTCCGGGGGTGCCGCTCGCGAGCGAAAGAAATTCGGCAGCGCACCAGCCGTCTCCATAAGTGGAACTGCTTGCCTCATACCAGACGTAGCCGCCGCTCTCTTCGGGTCCTCCAGTAATCGTCAGCCGGGCACCGGTGGGCATCACCGCAACGACGCCCTGACTCGCGCTCGGACCCGATCTCAAGTTCAGCGCGTCGGTATCGACCACAACCTCGTCGCCGACGTCGAACGGTCCGTCGACGGCCGCGAATGAGCGCGACAAATACGCGCTGACGCCCCAGCCCGAGCCCTGGTCGGTCTGAATCTGATACCAAGCGTAGCCGTTGGCGGTGGAAGGTCCGTCGGTGACCTCGCCGGTGGCGCCGTTCGGGAGGGTGATGACGACGCCATAATTCAGTCCAGGGCCGCTTCGCAGGTTGAGGGCGTCGGTATCGACGAAGACCTGATCACCGACGGCGAATTCCGCGGGAGGCGGCGGAGGAGGAACGTCCTGGTACATGGCCAGCAGTTCCGCGGCGCACCAGCCGACGCCGGCATCCCCGGAGAGCTCGTACCAGGTGTAGCCGTCGTGGGTCGTCGGACCGTCGATCACCTCGAACAGCGTGCCAAAGAACGCGACGGAGACGACGTCGAAGTCGAGCCCAGGACCGTTTCGGATGTTCGCGGCATCGGTCGCGATGCTGACGATGTCACCCTCGTTGTAGGCGGCATCGGTTCCTGGTTCCGTTTGGCCTGCAAGGACGGCAGCGACGCTGGTGCGAATCCAATCGAGATTGCTGTAGAGCGCGTCGCCCGGGCATTCGGTGTCGTTGACGTCACGATGCGCGCAAATCGTTGGCAAGTCGCTCGTCTCGTGGAAATCGGCGGATCCGAACGGATCGAGGTTGCGGCCGACCCAAGCGGTGATCCAGATCAGCCCGGCCTGGGCCTCCGGCGTTTCGGCTATGGACGAGAAGGTGCCGATGGTGCCGATGCCTGAGCTACCTAGGGCATATTGATACGAGTGGCCGCCGATGACATCGTCTCCGCCGTAGCGACCCTCGTAGACGTTGCCCATGAAGTCGACAAGGTAATTGTAGCCGATATCGCTCCAACCACGAGTTACCGCGTGGTAGTAGTAGATCGAACGAATCGCGACCAACGGGTCTTGAAAGTTTGGTGTCACCGTGTGGTGGATGATGACGTGCTCGACCATTTGGTAGTCTGGCGGCCATTGGATCGGATTCGATGGATCCTGGTCAACGTGCCGGTATCGCTCGTCGGCGCCCCACAGTTCTCGGCTGATAATCGGCGGCCGGTCGACCGAGGGGGTCAAGGCGGCGGAGTAGACGTCGTCGATGGTCGGTCCGCCCGTGGCGTCGATGTAGGTGAAGGCCAGGTCTGCCAAGCTTGTCGGATTCCCGACCTCGTCGAAGGATCGATATTGGATGAAGTTGGCTCCGTCGATCAAGGCAAGCTGGCCGAATCGCCGGTTGTCGCGGTCGGGTGGCCCGGCATCCACGTTGGCTTCGGCGACGGTGAGCGGATCGCTCCACGATTGGCCGTCAGGACTGAAGCTCATCTCGACGAAACCGGGGAAGTCGACGGCCCCGCTCCAGTGCGGCGCGACGGCGTAAAAGGTGAAGTCGGCTGGTAGGACGCGCGGCTCAGACGCCGCGGCGAAGGAGCCGACGTTCTGTGGTTCGTACCACGTGTTGGCGCGGGTGCCTTGACTTTGCTGAGCGCGCACGAGTCGTGGGATCGTGCCGCCGACCGCGGCCATTGCGGCGAAGGCGGCCGACGCCTGGAGTACGACACGCCGATCAACCCGCCGGCCGAAGAGCGCGGGCAGCCGCGAACAATGACAGGTCATCCAGGTCCCTCCGACCGCCGTGGATGCCGCTGCAACGGCATTGGGCGGTTCCCCCTTGTCACCAACCTCGCGGCCGGGCAGGGAACGCCGGCACGATGCGATGGGCTACGTCTGTCGCCCTTGCGGGGCAATCGACACCTGACCCTAACACTGTCCGTACAGTCTCGTCAAGCGGGAAAAGACCGGATCGTGCCTTCAAGTCAACGACCAGTACGTCTTTGCCGGCGGAGGAGTTCGAAGAGTACGACCGAGCCGGCGGTTGCGGCGTTCAGCGACGCGATGCGGCCGACCATGGGAATCGAAATGAGGATGTCGCAGTGTTTACGGACATGTTGGCTGATGCCGTCGCTCTCGCTGCCGATGACCAGTGCGATCGGGGAAGGAAGATCGATGGCGAAGAGATCGGTCGATTCGTCACCAGTCTCTAGTCCAACAGCCCACCAACCGGCGACCTTGGCTTCGTTGAGCGCTCTCGCCAGGTTCGGCACCATGGCGACGGGCAGATGTTCGACGGCGCCGGCCGAGGCGTTGACGACGGCCGGGGTAACGTGGGCCGCTCGGTCCGCCGGAATGACGACGCCGACCACGCCCGCGGCATCCGCGGCCCGCAGCAGCGTGCCCAGGTTTTGGGGGTCTTGCAAATGGTCGAGCGCCAGAATCGTGCCGGTTTCGCCGAGCAGTTCGTCCAACGCGACGTAGGGATAGGGTCCGGCGTCGAGCGCAATGCCCTGATGATTGACGCGACCGAGGAGCTGGTCAAAGTCGGCACGCGGCAGGCGCTCGATCCGCGCGCCCGCGGCCGTCGCCCGGCTTGTGATGCCGCGAATTCGCTCGTCCTGCTTGACACCTTCGGCCAGGAGGAGCGCGCGAGGCTTACGACGGCCGCGAAGCGCCTCCGCGACCGCGTTCCGGCCGTAGAGGAGGTCGGCGCCTGGGCGCGGTCGCTCCGGGCGCCGACGTCTAGTGATATCGATCTGCTCGACGCCAGGTCGTTCCGGACGAAGTGTCCTCAATCGTGATGCCTCGCTTGCTGAGTCCGTCGCGGATCTGGTCTGCCAGCGCCCATTGCTTGGCGTCTCGAAGGTGGTTGCGAACATCGAGGAGCAGATCGATAAAAGGCGCCGCGGCACCGCCATCTTGGTCCTCTCGCCCGACGAGATCAAGACCAAGCACACCGGCAAGCGCGATCAGACGGGATTGAGCTAACTCCGTTGTGCCTGGGTCGCCATCCTCCGCCTTCGCGCGGTTTATTGCCCGCGCTAAGTCAAAGAGCGCGGCGACGGCGACCGGCGTGTCGCAGTCGTCGTCCATTGCTTCGTGGAACCGGCGGTCTGTTTCATCGGCGAATGCAGCCAGGTACTCGCCCGACCGTGAGGAGTTCGAGGCCGCAATTGCGCCGCCCGGCTTCGTCGCCGCGTGCAAGCGGTCAAGGCCACGGGCTGCCGCCTCGAGGCCCTCTTCGGTGTAGGTCAGCGGTGCGCGGTAGTGGGATTGCAGCACCAGCAGGCGGAACGCTTGACCGAGTCCACGATCGACCAATTCCTTGGTCGGTACGATGTTTCCGATCGACTTGGACATCTTGTCCGTGCCGACTTGAAGCAGACCGTTGTGGACCCAGTAGCGGGCAAACGGTTTGCAGCCCAGGTAGGCTTCTGATTGGGCGATCTCGTTCTCGTGGTGAGGGAAGATGAGGTCGGCGCCGCCGCCGTGAATGTCAATCACGCTGTCCAAATGGTTCGATACCATCGCCGAGCACTCGATATGCCAACCGGGCCGACCCGCGCTCCACGGGCTGGGCCAACTCGGTTCGCCCGGCTTTGCCGCTTTCCAGAGCGCGAAGTCGAGAGGGTCTTCTTTTCGCGCGTCAACTTCGATGCGGGCGCCCGACAACAGTTCGTCGAGGTCACGGTGCGACAACTTGCCGTACTCGGCGAATTCGCGGACGCGGTAGTAGACATCGCCGTCTATCGAATAGGCGAATCCCCTCTCAATGAGTCCTTGGATCGTCTCGATGATCGCGGGAATCTCCTGCGTTGCCCGGGGATAGAGCGTTGCCCGCAGTATGCCGAGCGCTTCGGTTTCACGGTGCCAATCCGCGATCAGCTCCTCGGTCAGCTCCGAAGGATCGATTCCCTCGCGGTTGGCGCTGGCGATGATCCTATCGTCGATGTCCGTGAAGTTTGTCGCGTGGCGAACCTCATAGCCGCTGTGCTCGAGGTAGCGGCGGATGACGTCGAAGACGATGCCGGACATGGCGTGGCCGACGTGGGCGGACGCGTACGGCGTGACGCCGCAGACGTACATCCGCACTTTGCCAGGCTCGATCGTTTCGAACGGCTCCTTCTGCCGCGTCATCGTGTTGTAGAGGCACAGGTTGTTCGTCATGGCTCCCGTCTCATTCAACAATATGGCATAGGTCGTTCAGCGTAGCGTCGCATGGAGATCGGCGTCCGCTTGCGCGGCTTGAAGCTGGCGGACTTTTTGTTCGAGCTCGTCGACCCGTTGCATGAGGGCGTTCAGGGTATCCATCTCCGGATCAGGCAGTCGCTCGAGTCGCCGGATCTCCCCCGAGACAGGGTCGGTCCAGGCCACCGTTCGTGCCGGCACGCCGACCGCGGTGGTATGCGGTGGGACATCTTTCAGCACGACCGCGCCGCCGCCGATTCGTGCGCCGTTTCCGACCGTTACCGCGCCCAGGATTTTGGCGCCGACGCCGACGACGACCTTGTTGCCGAGGGTGGGATGGCGCTTGCCGCGCTCTTTGCCACTTCCGCCGAGCGTCACACCTTGGTACAGGGTCACGTCGTCACCGACGATCGAGGTTTCGCCGATGACAACCCCCATGCCGTGGTCGATGAAGAGTCGCCGGCCGATCGTCGCGCCCGGGTGGATCTCGATCCCGGTCAGGAAGCGACCAAGGTGGGATACGACTCGACCCAAGAGCGGAAGGCGGTGGTGGAAAAGCCAGGACGCCAACCGGTGGATGAGCACGGCGTGCAACCCCGGATAGGCGACCAGGACCTCTAACCGCGAGCGGGCGGCTGGGTCACGCTGACGAATGGCATCGATCTGTTCGGATAGGAGCATAGCGACCGCTCACTGTCACTTCACCGTTCGCTGGCGCTGAGTAAACGCGGCAGGACCGGCAATTGCCGGTCGGCCATGGGCGAGGGTGGGACGCACGCCTGGTGCGCCCCTATAGACAGGAGCAGGGGCCTCCGAGCGACGCGCCGCGCCGTTCCGGGTAGAAGTGACACATTGGTCGCAAGTAACGCATGATTGTGGCGATCCCCAAGCTATCGGCCACTAGGCGGGAACGGCCGACGTCTCTTTCTTCGAAGGCTTCGATTCGCTGTCGCCCTCTTTGGCCGGTTTTTCCTTCTTCGCGGGCTTCTCGTCAGAGGACGACTCCGCGCCATTGGACTTCCGGTTGTCGGTGATATACCAACCGGAGCCCTTGAAGACGACCCCGACCGGTTGGATGACGCGCCTCACGGTTCCACCGCACGCCGGGCAGTCGGTGAGCGGGTCCTCGGCAAACTTTTGGAATTGCTCGAACTCGTTTGCGCACGCCGAGCAACGGTACGAATACGTAGGCATCGCGCGGAGAACTCCTCGTCCACATGACCAATTGTCGTAGGCTCAATTGTACTCAATCGCGTGTCCTTTCCACAAGCTTTCCAAAGGGAAGCTAGGCTGACAGACGCGCGGGCAGATATGAAGGTGCGTTCAGACGGCTAAGGGCGTCATCTCCTCCCAGTTCTCACCCGTTTGGACTTCGGCGATCAGCGGAACGCGCAACTCGTACGCCGACTGCATCGTTTCGACGACGAGCTTGGCCGTTGCCTCGAGATCGCGCCGGGAAACTTCAAGGACCAACTCGTCGTGGACTTGAAGCAGCACGCGTGCCTGGCGCTTGTGAACACGCAGTTGCTCGTCGACGCGAAGCATGGCGATCTTCATAATGTCGGCCGCCGTGCCTTGGAGCGGCATGTTGATCGCCTTCCGCTCCGCGGCCGCGCGTCGAGCGCCATTCGATGACAAGAGATCAGGGATGATCCGGCGCCGTCCGGTCAGGGATTGGACATAGCCGTGGCGAGCGCCGAAGCGCAGCGTCTCGTCGAAGTATTCCTTCACCCGAGGGAGGCGCGACCAGTACTGATCGATGAACTGCTGCGCTTCGGCCCGGCTGAGGCCGGTATCACGGGAAAGACCATAGGCTTGCATGCCATACAGGAGGCCGAAGTTCACTGTCTTGGCGATGCGACGCATGTTGGCGTCGACTTCCGACGGGTCAACGTTGTGGACGACCGCGGCCGTCGCGGCGTGGATGTCCTCGCCGTTGCGAAAGGCCTCGACCAGGAATGGTTCCTGGCTCATGTGCGCCATCAATCGCAGCTCGATCTGTGAGTAATCGGCCGAGAGAAGCACCGCGTCTTCAAAGAGACGATGCTCGGGACGCGTGTCGGCAACGAACGCCCTCCGCACGCGGCGTCCCAATTCCGTCCGAATCGGGATGTTTTGTAGGTTGGGATTGGTCGATGAAAGTCGTCCAGTTTCGGCGACGGTTTGGTTATACGAGGTATGAACTCGACCTGTCTCCTCGTTCACCTCGAGCGGCAAGGCATCGACGTAGGTCGATTTCAGTTTCCCGAGTGACCGGTATTCCAAGATTAGGGGCACGATCTCGTGGGCGCTCGAAATCGCCTCGAGTACGTCCGAATCGACCGAGTAGCCGGTTTTGGTGCGGCGGCCAGATTGCAGCTTGAGTTCGTCGAAGAGGAGTGTCGCCAGCTGGCGAGTTGAGTTGATGTTGAACGAGCGGCCGGCGTGCGCGTGGATCTCCAGCTCCAGTTCGCGGATACGTTCGGTAATCTCGACGGAGAAGGCGGCAAGATAGTCCGCGTCGATGGCGATGCCGGTCCGCTCCATATCGACCAGGACGGGCACAAGCGGGAGTTCAATTTCGGAGAAGAGGTCTTGCATCCCCTTCTCGGCCAACTCCGGTCCCAGCTCTTCGGTGAGGGCAAAGGTCGCTTCGACGTCGCCGCAGGCGTAGTCGCCAGCCTGGTCGCCCGAGACATAGTCCATCGTCAGTTGATTGCGGCCCGTGCCGATTAGCGCGCTGATTTCGGTCATCTGGATGCCAAGGCGGGTGAACGCGAGGTCCTTCAAGCCGACCGAACTCTCTCCGAGCAAGTAAGCGGCAATCATCGTGTCAAAGGTGAGGTTCGTCACCGAGAACCCGTGTCGCTGAAGCACCAGCAGATCGTACTTGCCGTGGTGGGCATAGCTGCTGATGGCGGCATCCACCATGACGGGGACGAGCGCCTCGCGGGCCACGTCAATGGTGAGCTGTGTCTCATCACGATGGCCGACTGGAATGTAGTAGCCCTCTTGGGGACTCACGGCGATCGCGATACCGACGAGTTGAGCACGCGTCGGATTGGTCGACGTGGTTTCGACGTCGAAGGCATAGGCGCGTGCTTCGCGAACGCGATCGACGACGGCTCGCAACTCCTCCTCGGTACGGACGATCTTCCGCACCGAGGGCGGGCGTACTGGACGCCGCTGAGCCTCTGACTTCGGCTGAGGCAGTTTTCCGACAAGCGTCCTGAACTCCAACTCGCGGAACAGATCGATGGCGGCGTCGCGGTCGTAGTTGGAAATCGTGCTGCGTTCGAGATCGAAGGGAATGTCGAGGTCGCGCACGATCGTCGCCAAGCGCTTGCTCTCCCGTGCCTGCTCGACGTTTGCTTCGAGCGCGTTCCGGGCGCGGGTCGGCATCACCTCGTCGAGGTGGTGGATGATTTCGTCAAGGTCGCCGAATTGCGCAATGAGCGCCGTTGCGGTCTTTTCGCCGATGCCAGGGACGCCGGGAATATTGTCCGAAGTGTCACCAACGAGGGCCTTGTAGTCGGGAACGAGTTCGGGACCGAAGCCGTATCGTTCGAGCACGGCGGCGCGGTCAAACCAACGCAATTCGCCAAAGCGGCGCGCGCCGGGTAGCACGACCGTAACGTGATCGTCGACGAGTTGGAGCAGGTCGGAATCGCCGGTGACGACCAAGACCTTGACGCCGGCGTCGCGGGCGCAGCTCAAGGAAAGGCTGCCGATAACGTCGTCCGCCTCATAGCCGTCGCGCTCCTCTATCGGAATGTGTAAGGTGTCGATCAGTTGACGGACGCGGGCGACTTGTTGATGGAGGTCGTCGGGTGTCTCGGCGCGGTTGGCCTTGTAACCCTCAAAGGCGTCGTGGCGGAAGGTGCGGCCGCCCTCCAAAGCGATAACGGCATAGTCAGGATTCTGTGAGCGAATGACGTCGAGCAGCATCGTGGCGAAGCCGAAGACCGCGTTCACCTGTTCGCCGGTCGACGTCGTCAGCGACGGCGGCAGGGCGTGGTACGCCCGGAAGATCAAGCCGAAGCCATCGACAAGCAAGAGTGTCGGTCGTTGCTCATTGGTTCCTTGGGCTTCAGTTATCGTCACCAGCAGTCTCCTTCTCAGTCTTGCAGAGTATAGGACGGCGCGCGGGCAAGGCGGGGGCGACGCGTTGCTATACTTGGGTAGCCGCGGAGCGGTCAAGGTGTAGCTTACTCGTCTCGGCGCCGTGCCGAAATCCACGGCTGGCGAGCAATGCGCGTTGCTCCCAGCCTGAGAAGTCCGAGGTCCATGGATCCGACTCAGGTTCAGTCGCTGGCAAATGTCGTTTGCGACAACGTCGAGCGCGTCATTGTCGGTAAGCGACGTGAAGTGCAATTCGTCCTGGTCGCGCTCTTATGCCGTGGGCACGTCCTGATCGAAGACGTGCCGGGCGTCGGCAAGACCGTGCTGGCTAAGGCGATTGCCCGATCCATCGGGTCGTCCTTCAAACGCATCCAGTTTACGCCCGACTTACTCCCGAGCGACGTCACCGGCGTTAACGTCTTCAACCAGCAGACGAGCCGTTTCGAGTTCCGCCAAGGACCGATTGTGGCGCAGTTGGTCTTGGCCGACGAGATCAACCGCGCAACGCCGAAGACCCAGTCGGCGTTATTGGAGGCTATGGAAGAAGCACAAATTACGGTTGATGGGCATTCTCACCCGTTGCCGGATCCGTTCGTCGTACTGGCAACGGAGAATCCGATTGACTACGAGGGGACCTTCCCCTTGCCCGAGGCTCAGCTTGACCGGTTCTTGATTCGACTCTCTCTTGGCTATCCGGGTCGAGCCAACGAACTGGAGATATTGGAGCGCCAGCATCGGACCCACCCGCTAGAGACACTGAGCCAGGTGATCCGAGTTGAAGACTTGGTTGTGGCTCAGGCGGCGGTCAAGGAGATCCACGTTTCGCCGCCGGTCAAGGAATACATCCTCTCAATCGTCGAGACCACCCGATTGCCGCACGACGATGTCTACCTCGGCGCCAGCCCTCGCGGTTCGCTGGCGTTGTATAACGCGTCGCGTGCCTGGGCCGCGCTGCACGGGCGTGACTTCGTCACACCCGACGACGTGAAGGAGCTTGCGGAGTCGACGCTCGCCCACCGCGTCATCGTCTCTCCGTCGGCCAGGATGAAGAACGTCGACAGCCGCATGGTGATCCTCGATATCTTGAACGCACTGCCGGTGCCCGGCGCCCAGCCGGGCGCGCGGTCCAGCACCAGTTGGGGCGTTCGGCGCCCAGGCGGATAGGCGGCCGTGTCGGCCTTCTTGCGGCTGTGCGGACTGCTCCTCGTCGCGATACTGATCGCTCAGGTCAACGACTGGCATGTGCTGGATCGCGTAGCACTGGCGGTGTCAGCGGTACTCATCTGCGCCTATCTTTGGAGCCGGATCAGCCTGCGCGGTCTGACTGTCGTCCGCCGCGTGGCATCGGATCGTGCGCAGGTGGGCCAACCGTTGCGTGAACAGATCGCCGTGCTGAACCGCGGTTGGCTGGCGAAGCTCTGGGTCGAAGTGCGGGACGTGTCGACGTTCCCGAACCATCGCGCAAGCCGGGTCATCCACGTTCGCGGTCGCGGACGTATGGAATGGATAGTGGAGACGATTTGCGCGCGCCGTGGTCGCTACCACCTCGGACCATTGCGGATGCGGTCCGGCGATCCATTCGGACTCTTTCCGGCGTCGCTGACCGCGCCGACCACGGTCGAAGTGGTCGTTTACCCGGCGGCCGTCGACGTCACCGGTTTTCCGTTGCCGCTCGGGCAACTGACCGGCGGCGTCACAAGTAATCGGCGGACGCCGTTTCTCAACGCGAGTGTGTCTGGTATTCGCGAGTACGTGCCGGGCGATGCCTATAACCGCATCAGTTGGTCGGCGACCGCGCGGCAAAATCGGTTGATGGTGAAAGAATTCGACGAGGATCCAACAGCTGACGTCTGGATCGTGCTCGATCTCGACCAGCAACACAGCGTGCGCGCGATGCGGCCACCAACGGTAACCATGGACCGGCACGGTCAATGGCCGATTGAGGCGTGGCTCGACGCGACAGAAGAGTATGCGGTAACAATTGCGGCGTCACTCGCGCATCGTTCGCTCGACCTGGGACGTAGTGTAGGCATGATCGCCTCAGGCGCGCACTATGAAGTGCTCCCGTCGGACCGTTCTGACCGGCAGTATCTGAAGATGCTCGAAGCATTGGCGGTAGTGCAGGCCGATGGTCCTCGCTCATTGGCCGAAGTGCTGGTGCGCGAAGCGCGCCGGTTTACGAAGCAGAGCACGCTGCTCGTCATAACGTCCTCGACGGACGAATCGTGGGTTCGGGCTCTGGCTGAGATTGCGGCCCGTCGAGTGCGTGCGGCGGCGATCCTCGTCGAACCGGAGACCTTTGGCGAGGCGCCCTCGTCGCTCATGGTCGTCAGTGGGTTGCTGGCGTCCGGCATCCCGACGCACCTCGTCAAGTACGGAGAGCCGATCAGCGCCGCCCTCGCGGCGAGCGGTGCGGTCGCAACCGGGATGGGAAGCCGTGGTTAGCACACTCGCTTCCATCCGAACAAGTCGAGGTGGAAACCTGCTCGAACGGTGGTCGCCAGCGGAAGGATGGATCACCATTGGTTTGCATTTTCTGATTGTGCTCGTGGCGGCCAGGACGATTGAACGAGAGGATTGGGCCGACGGTCTGACCGTGCTGACTCCGGTCGCCGCTCTTGCGCTCCTAAACGGCGTCGTCCTCGCGAAGTCGCGGGCGCCGGAACTCCTGACGCACACGCTCTCCTTCCTGCTTGGACTGGCACTGGCGATCGCGTTGACTGCCGCCACGCTCGACGGGGCCGTGGGCTGGCGGCAGCGTCTTGACTTCCTGTGGGATCGGGCCGCGCTGTGGGTCAGGCAGGCGGAGGCTGGTCGCCGCATTGACGACGCCGATCTCTTCGTGCTGATGATGGCGTTCACGGTCTGGCTGGTCGCCTACAGTTCGTCTTGGATGCTTTACCGGCGTCGATGGCTTATCGCCGCCGCTGCCCTGCCCGGGATGGTCATCGTCATCAACCTGGGCTATGCGACTGATTCGTCCTCGGCGCCCCTCGTGATCTATACACTTGGTGCGTTGGTGTTGGCGGCGCGACACTTCGCGTTTCGCCGGCAGGTTGAATGGTCACGGACGCGCTTGCCGTCTCCCGACCGGCTGCCGTGGCACTTTGTGCGGAGCGGCCTTAGCATCGCGCTGGTCGTCGTCCTCTTCGGATGGACGCTGCCCACGAATGCCGCCCGACCCCTCTTACAACACATTGCCGAACGCTTAGACAGGCCGCTCGATGCCATTGAGGATCGATGGAACGATCTGATCACGCCACTGAACCGCGAATCACGAAGCGGCGGTTCATTCGCCTCGTTTGGCGAGTCGTTTCGACTTGGTGGAGCGCTCAACCTCAGCGATGAGCCAGTGGCCGTTGTCCAGGCAGACCGACCCGTCTATCTCACCGCGTTCCACTACAACCGATACGATGGACACGGCTGGTCGACCGACGTCGAGGATACCTTTCGTTCGTTGGGCGACGACGGGGAACAGCGAGCGCCGCTCATTACCTTTCAACCCGAACAGAGCGTCTTCTTGTCCTCCGAGATGACGGGAGATCGATCGCGGGAGGGAGCAGAGATCGTCGTGCTTCGCCCCAAAGGCGATCTTCTCTTCTCGATATACACTTATGTGAGCAGTTCCGAGACGGCGAGCGTCCAGGTGAGCTGGCGGCAGCTCAACGAGGCAGAGTTCGACGTGCAAGGCACCGACCTCGGGGATCAACCCGAGGACTTGCGCCAACTCATCAGCCTCCTAAGAGACGCGGAACACGAACCCGGCGTGTCCGGCGACGACCAACGCATCTCAGATCCGGCGATGGCTGCCCAGATTCTAGCGATGCGGACTGAACTGCGGGAGAGCCGCTTTCTCGATACGACCTGGACGATTGGGGACGATGGTCGCGTCGAGACCCTGTTCGTGACGGGCCAGCTTCCCATTTACGACGACGTCGAAGCGGTGCGCGCGGAGGAAACGCCGGCTCAAGGCGACCGATACCAGGTGACCGGGCTAGCGAGCTTTGCCGATCCAGACGACTTGCGGCAGGCAAGTACCGACTTTCCCGACTTCGTCGACGCGCGTTACATGATGCTCCCGACGACCGTGACGCGGCAGACCGTCGATCTGGCGCGGCAGGTCGCGGCGGGAGCTGACAGCCAGTACGACCAGGCGCTGGCCATCCAGGACTATCTGCGCACCACGTTCGCATACGACGAAAACATCGAGGTCCCCCCGGATGATCAGGATGTGGTCGATTACTTCCTCTTTGAGAGTCAGCGAGGATACTGCGAGTACTTCGCCTCCGCGATGGTCGTGATGCTGCGCTCGCTCGACATCCCGTCGCGGATTGCCGCGGGCTATCGATCCGTACCATTCGACGACGGAGCCGGAGGATACCTCTACCGGGAGAAGCAAGCCCATACCTGGGTCGAGGTCTTCATTCCTGGGTACGGCTGGATTCCCTTCGAGCCGACGCCGGCTGCGGAGCCGTTCCAACACGGCGCCGATCAAGAGCAACAGCCCGACGTGATTCCGCCGGCGACAGTCGAACCTTTGCCGACGCCAACCGTCGCCCCAACCCCGACACCGGAACCGATGGCGACGCCGGGCGCCGTCGGTGTCATGGAGGAGCCACGGGCGAGCGACGAAGGTATCAGTCGATACGCCGACGAACTCGTCGTTGGAACGGGAATCCTAGTTGTCCTCGCTTTCTTGGGAGTTGGCGCTGCCAGTTTGATTTGGCTGTGGGGATTTCGCGGGATGAGCCCGATTGGGGCGCTCTATGCGCGAGTCCAGCGGGTCGGGCGCTTGTGGGGCCTGCGGCCAGATCCATCGTTGACGCCAGTCGAATATGCGCGCGAACTGGGGCACGTCGCCCCGACGATGCGAACGCCCGCTCGGATGCTCGCCCAGCTCTATGAAGCGGAACAGTACGGCGGGCGGCCGGTCACGCCCGTGGACGCCGCCGTTGGCCAATCTGCCTGGAAGGAGCTGCGGGCGGCGGTCCTCAGGAGCTGGCGACGACGACGGCGAATTCGGGAGAAGCAGCGTGGCGTTTGATGCGCGGTGGGGCCGAGTTCTGGTCGCGGGATCGATCAACACCGATCTCGTCGTTCGCGTTCCCCGCGCACCCAAGGAAGGCGAAACCGTTACCGGCGATCGGTTCGACATCTTCGGTGGGGGTAAAGGCGCGAACCAAGCGGTGGCCGCGGCGCGCTCCGGCGCACCCACGGCGATGCTCGGGTCGCTCGGCAACGACGACTTTGGCAGGCAACGGCTCGCCGACCTGGAAGCGGATCAAATCGACTGTACACACGTCGCGATCATCGATGATCATCCGTCAGGCGTCGCTTTAATCACCGTCGAGGAGTCCGGGGAGAACCGCATTGCCTACATACCCGGCGCAACGCGAGCGGTGACTACGGAACAGGCGATCACGGCTCTCCAACGTGTTGATCCGGCCGTGGTTCTGGCGACCTTGGAACTGCCGAGCGATGCCCTCGACGTGTTATTTCTCGAGGCGCGAACGTCGGGCGTGCCGGTGATCGTCAACGCGACGCCGGAGCCGGCTACAGGAAGAGCGCTGGCGCTCCAAGCCGACGTGTTGGTCGTCAACGAATCCGAGGCGAGGGAGTTGCTTGGCGTGGATAGCGGCCAGCGCGATTGGCAAGACGTCGCGAAGCGGTTACGAGAACATGGCCCTTCCTCAGTCATCGTGACGCTTGGTGCGGCCGGTGCGGTGCTGGTTGACGGCGCCGGCATCGTTCGAGTCCAGGCGCCAACAGTAGACGTCGTTGATACGACTGGCGCGGGCGACGCGTTTTGCGGGGCGCTTGCCGGGCAAGTTGCGTCAGGGGCGGATCTCGCGCAGGCGATGAAGGTCGGCGTTGCCGCCGGGGCGGTCGCGGTGACGAAGCCAGGCGCACAGCCGTCAATGCCGGAGCGAGCGGCGATCGAGGCGATGTTGAAGATCATGGCGCGGAAATAGCTCGAGAAAAAGGATCAAGTCAATGGTGTAAAGCTGGCGGAAGGGGAGGGATTCGAACCCTCGAGGCGGGGTCACCGCCTACGCGATTTCCAGTCGCGCGCACTAGGCCAACTATGCGACCCTTCCGTGCATCATCGCGCGCTTCACGCTCGCGCTCGCCTTGGCGGAGAGGGTGGGATTCGAACCCACGGTGGCTCATCACCACACCGCTTTTCGAGAGCGGCACCTTCAACCACTCGGACACCTCTCCACGGTTGATTTTAGCAGGCAGGTGCCGGCGATTCCAGCACATCAAATGCGGGAACTTCGACTTATCGCGCAAAGAGAAGCCGACCAGCGCGTTCGCTGATCGGCTCTGCTCTGGTATGCCTGGAGGGACTCGAACCCCCGGCCTACAGCTCCGCAAGCTGTCGCTCTATCCAACTGAGCTACAGGCACATAACCATAGCTGAATTATAGCACGCCCGTACCGACAGGCCAACCAACCAAACTGGCCCTAGACAACCGTGCGACCATTACTCAAGCATTCCAACAAGACGTGGACGCCAGAGCTTGGTGTGCTTGCGACTGTTGCAGCTCTGACAGGCGGGAACAATGTTGGAAATCGTGTGTCTTCCGCCTTTGCTTAGAGAAACGCCGTGATCCATAGTGAGTTTGCCGTCGACACCACAATATGCGCATCGATGATGGTGTGCCTCACGGATCGCCTGCCACTCGACAGTGTCGATTCGACCCTCTTCACGAACCCGGCGATTCTGGCGATAAGCCGTTCGTTTTGTCGAGTCCCGATAGCGCGGCTGCCGTCGATTCCGGCAAACTCGGCACTCTGCTATGGCCCGGCCGCTCCTACGAGGGAAATCCGAGAGTGGGAAGGAGTCGCACAGACGCTACAAACCTTCATAGCTTGATCCTCTGGTGATTCGTCAGGCGGCGAAATGAGAACGTTGCGCCTTCGCCGACCGGTTCGGTAATCCTTGATGTAGACCCGATGCCATGCGTTGATCTGATCGCAGTGCCCGACCTTCCATTCCCGTGCGGTCCTTGAGACGCGCGGGAGCGTGAGACTGATACGAGCGACGATCCCGCAATCGCTTGCACATCTTGCAATAGATTTGAAACCCGTCAGGTCGATTCTTATCTCGGTGGAACCATCGGCGAGTTGGGAAGAAATACCGTCTGCAATCGCGGCATCGCTTCCCTTTTGAAAACCGCTTCACAATGTGAACAACAGGGTGGAGCCGAAATCGAAAACGCGGCGTGATCTCGATTGACCCGCGCTGATTCCCCACGATCTCTCCTGGCTCGCGGGTGCCCTTCATCGACTTCTGAAACAGGCGGGAAGGGAGGGATTCGAACCCTCGGAAGACATTTTGTCGCCTTCAACCGCTTAGCAGGCGGCCCCATTCGACCACTCTGGCACCTTCCCAGAGGCGCGTTCTTTCGAGTTGCACGATGATTCGGCCACACTCGCAAGGTAAGTATACCGCCGACTCGGCGCCTACTTCAACGCATCGACGCCCGCGCTTCGGATATAATTCTTTGGCTCGGAGGGGTGCCAGAGCGGACGAATGGAACGGTCTTGAAAACCGTCGAGGGTCACACCTCCGTGGGTTCGAATCCCACCCCCTCCGCTCCTCAATGTCGATCACTCTCCGACACCGAACCGCTTACGAAAAATGTGCGTCCGTTACGAACCCATGGCGGTCATGCGCCAGTTGCTGGCCCGATGGGCGGTTGCGGGCCGATGTTCTCCTGCCCGCCGAGGTAGGGACGCAGCACGTCGGGGATGCGGATTGTGCCGTCGGCCTGCTGGTAGTTTTCCATGATCGCGATCATCGTGCGTGGTAGGGCCAGGCCCGAGCCGTTCAGCGTGTGTATGAAATGCGGTCGGCCGCCGTCCGTTGGGCGGAAGCGGAGATTGGCGCGGCGCGCTTGGAAGTCGAGAAAGTTTGAGCATGACGAGACTTCCAGCCAGTCCCGCGATCCGGCCGCCCAGGTTTCGAGGTCAAGCTTGTTTGCGGCGGTGAACGAGAGGTCGCCGGTACACATCTGGACCTCGCGGTAGGGGAGGCTGAGGGCCTTGAGCGTGGCGCTTGCCTCGTCGATGAGGCGGCGGAATTCTTCGATCGAGCGGTCGGGATGGACGAATTTGACCATCTCGACTTTGTCGAATTGGTGGCCGCGTTTGATGCCCCGCACGTCGCGCCCGGCCGAAAACTGCTCGCGCCTAAAGCAGGGCGTGTAGGCGACGTGGTAGATGGGCAGCAGCGATTCATCGAGGATTTCATCACGATAGAGGTTTGTAACGGGTACCTCGGCGGTCGGGATCATCCACTTGTCTTCGAGATAGTCGCGATACTGGTTGTCGGCGAATTTTGGCAGTTGGCCGGTCCCGATCAACATCTCGGTGAGCACGAGATAGGGAGGCATCACCTCCTGGTAGCCGTGAGATTGGACGTGCAGGTCGAGCATCCAGGTGATGAGTGCGCGTTGCAGCCGGGCGCCGTCGCCGCGGAGAACGTAGAAACGCGAACCGGCGACCTTGACGCCGCGCTCGAAGTCGATGATGCCGAGCGCTTCTCCGAGTTCCCAATGGGGTTTCGGTTCGAAGTCGAAGACTGGCAGGTCGCCGTGCCGCGCGGCGATGACGTTGGCGCTTTCGTCCGGGCCGACTGGCACCTCGGGCAAAGGAAGGTTTGGTACCAGGAGCATGAGGGCCGTTAGTTCCGCATCGACCGCCCTGGCCTGTTCATCGAGCTCCGAGATGCGGTCGCCGAGTGACCGCATCTCGCCGATGAGCCGGTACCGCTCCTCCTTGTCCTTGGTCCTGTTGACCGTTTTCGAGCCTACGTTACGCTGAGCCTTCAGCTGCTCGACCTCGGTCAGGACGGTGCGTCGTCGTTCGTCCAGCGCAAGGATGTCGTCGATCGGCGCGGTCGTATTGAGGGTCGCTATCGCCGCCTTGATATCGTCCGGTCGTTCACGAATCACTCTCAGGTCAAGCATGAGCTACTCCTTCTGTTTGAGGCACTTGTCAGCGCTCAGCACCCAGACACAAGTACCGGTTAACGCGACGACGCCCCGCGAGGGACGCGGGGCGTCGGATGGGCAGGCGACATCAGCCGCGCACCAGCCAACGCTCACGCGGAACTTAAACCGCGGAGCCCGTGGGCGCCGTTACCGTTGATATGGACGATCGGCTGGAAGCCGGGCAGGAACTTTTGCCAGGCGTCGTTGACGTCGGCGTTCAGCCGGCGCTGGATGGTGTAGTAGATCCCAGCGGACGGTTCGGCCGGCGCTTTGCGGAGCGACATCCGCGCTTCACCCAGCGACTTGCCACCCTTGCGATGGTTGCATGGCTTGCAGGCCGACACCAGGTTGTCCCAGGCGTGCTCGCCGCCTCTGGAGCGGGGGACGATATGGTCAATCGTCAGATCGGAACCCTGTCGCCCGCAATACTGGCAGGTGTAATGGTCGCGGATGAAGATCTCGCGTCTGGTCAGTTTGACGCGCGGCCGAGGGCGGCGAATCAAGTAGACCAAGCGGATGACCGAGGGGGACGGAAAGGTGCGCGACGGCGACGAAACGCACGACGCGTGGACCTCGAGCACCTCGGCTTTGCCGTCGATGATGAGGACGATGGCCCGACGAACGTTGCAAACGTTGAGCGGCTCATAATTCTGGTTGAGAACGAGTACAGAATTGCCCACCCTGCTGTTCACCCTTACCGGTAAGGGTTGCCGCAGGTCACCTTCGCACGAGGTACCAAACGGAACCGAAACGTCGACCGCCCTCTTTATTCGATCTTAGCACGCGCGTTCGCGACCCTACAACCATTCCGCGTTAACATCGCGCAATGTGGGACCACGAGGTGGCTAATCGGCAGCCAACGACGCTTCGCCGAGAACGGGCTTGAGGTATTCGCCGGTAAAGGACGCCGGGTTCGACGCAATCTCCTCCGGAGTTCCTTCGGCCACGACGTGGCCGCCGCCGCTGCCACCTTCCGGACCGAGGTCGACGATCCAGTCGGCCGACTTGATGACGTCGAGATTGTGCTCGATGACGATCACGGTGTTGCCGCCGTCTGTCAGGCGCTGCAAGACGCCGAGTAACTTTTCAATGTCGGCGAAGTGCAGACCGGTCGTCGGCTCGTCCAGGATGTAAAGCGTGCGCCCGGTCGCACGCCGGGAGAGCTCCGACGCGAGCTTCACCCGCTGCGCTTCGCCGCCCGAGAGTTGGGTCGCCGGTTGCCCGAGATGGATATAGCCGAGACCGACGTCTTCGAGGGTTTGCAGCTTGTTCTTGATCGACGGGACGTTCTGAAAGAATGCGAGCGCCTCGGTCACGGTCATGTCGAGCACGTCGGCGATCGATTTGCCCTTGTACGTGATTTCGAGCGCTTCGCGATTGTAGCGTCGACCGTGACAGACTTCGCATGGAACGAAGACATCCGGCAGGAAGTTCATTTCGATTTGGATGATGCCCTCCCCACGGCATGCTTCGCAGCGTCCGCCTTTGACGTTAAAGGAGAAGCGTCCGGCCTGGTAGCCGCGCGCTTTCGCTTCGGGCATTGAGGCGAAGAGCTCGCGGATTGGCGTGAAGAGTCCCGTGTAGGTCGCGGGGTTGGAGCGCGGCGTGCGCCCAATCGGGCTCTGGTCGATGTCGATGACCTTGTCGATCAGGTGAGTGCCTTCCACGGCGACGTGCTTGCCTGGTCGGCCCTTTGCGTTGTGCAGTTCCATGGCCAGGCGGGGATAGAGCGTGTCGGTGACAAGCGAGCTCTTACCAGAGCCGGACACGCCCGTCACCGCGATAAAGGTCCCGAGGGGGAACCGTACCGTCACATCCTGCAAGTTGTTTTCGGTCGCACCGCGGACGACGAGCGCTTTGCCATTGCCGATACGCCTGACAGCCGGGATGGGGATCTGGCGCTGACCGGAAAGATACTGGCCGGTGATCGATTGGGATATCCGCGCGATGTCGTCCATCGAGCCTTCGGCGACAACGCGGCCGCCATGTTCGCCGGCGCCGGGGCCGACGTCGATGATCCAGTCGGCGCTGCGCATCATCTCCTCGTCATGCTCGACGACGATCAAGGTATTGCCTATGTCGCGCAGCCGGAGGAGCGTGCGGATCAGGCGCGCGTTGTCCCGCTGGTGGAGACCGATGCTCGGCTCGTCCAGGATGTAGAGCACCCCCATCAGGCTCGAACCGATTTGGGTCGCCAGGCGGATGCGCTGGGCTTCGCCGCCGGAAAGGGTATTCGCCGATCGCTCGAGCGTCAGATAGTCGAGACCGACGTCGACCAGGAAGCTGAGGCGCTCACGAATCTCTTTCAGCACCTGCCGCGCGATCAGGAACTCTCGCGCGCTCAGCGGCGCCTCGGCCGCTGCCTCCGGGTCGATGGCAAGGTCTTGGCACCAAGCCTGCGCCGACCGGATCGGCATCCGCGTGACGTCCATGATCGAGCGACCGTGAACGAAGACTGAGAGCATTTCGGGTTTAAGGCGCGTCCCTTGGCAGGTTGGACATGGCCGGGCCGCCATGTACCGTTCGATTTCTTCCTTGACGTAATCGGACGACGACGTTTCATATCGGCGGCGCAAGTTTGGAACGACGCCTTCGTAAGCAACATCGTACGAGCGGAGTCTGCCTTGCCGCGACTTGTAGCGCACGGTTACGGGTTCGCCGTGCGTGCCATAGAGGATTGTCGAGACGATCTCCGACGGTAACTCGCGAATCGGGACGTCCAGTGAGAACTTGAGCCGGTCCGCGAGCGCGGTCAGCAACGCTTCATACCAGGCGGAGCTTTCGCGACCGGCACGCATCCACGGCACGATCCCGCCTTCGCCGATGGTAAGCCCGCGGTTTGGGACGATCAGGTCGGGCTCGAACTCCATCTTCGTGCCGAGACCGGTGCAATCGGGGCAAGCGCCGTGTGGTGAGTTGAATGAAAAGTTGCGTGGCTCGATTTCGCCGAAGCTGACGCCGCAAGTGGGGCAGGCGAATCGCTCGGAGAAGACCATGGATTCGCCGTCGATGATCTGCGCGATCGCAAGCCCTGAGGCGATGCGGAGCGCCGTCTCCAGCGAGTCGATGATGCGCACGCGGTCCGGGTGCTGTTCGGGCGTGGCGTCGGCTTCATGCCGGACGATCAGGCGGTCGACGACGACCTCGATCGAATGTTTGCGGTTTTTGATTAGGTCGAACTGTTCGTCGACGTCCCTGACATGCCCGTCGACGCGCACGCGGACGAATCCTTGCCGCCGGATCTCGTCGAGCACGCCCTGGTGCTCCCCCTTCCGGTCGCGGATGACCGGCGCCAGGATCATCAAGCGCGTGCCATCTGGCAGGCCCAAAATCTGGGCGGCCATCTGTTGGACCGATTGCTGGGTAATCGGGCGGCCGCAGACGGGACAATGCGGTCGGCCGATACGAGCGTAAAGGAGCCGCAGGTAGTCATAAATCTCCGTCACCGTACCGACGGTAGAGCGCGGGTTTCGGCTTGACCCTTTCTGGTCAATCGAGATGGCCGGCGAGAGGCCGTCGATGTGGTCAACGTCCGGCTTCTCCATTTGACCAAGGAACTGCCGAGCATAGGCGGACAACGACTCGACATACCGGCGCTGACCTTCGGCGAAGATGGTGTCGAAGGCCAGCGAGGACTTACCCGACCCGGAGAGGCCGGTCAGGACAACGAGCTTATCGCGTGGGATATCGACGTCGATGTTCTTGAGGTTGTGCTCGCGAGCCCCGCGGACGGCGATGCGGTCGTGCAATTGCGGCATGAGGCGTTGACCTTCGTCTGTCCAGCCCATCCTGGCTGGTCGAATGCGAACATTCGATCGTAACGGCCGAGTGTACCACGGGGATGGTGTGGACGTACACCCCCTTAAGCGAGTACCGAGTACCGAGTACCGAGTGGTCGGGGGCGACGCTGCTCAGTTGTCCCATAGATCGATCCATCAGGCTTTACCGCGGCATCTCTTGTCCGACAGGGTACTGGGCACTGGGCACTCGGCACTTGGCACTGATTGATTGACATGGCGTCGCGGGGAATGGCAGAATCGGCCGGCAAGATGAGTCGCCGACGATCGGGAGGAGTAGGCGGATCCGGAGCCGACAGGGAGTGGAGCAATGGATTGAAAGCTCCATCGGTAGGTCGGCTGCCGAAGTCGCCCGTGAGGCGAGGGGTCGAAACGAGGCAATGTCTCGGCTGAGGCCCGTCCGGGTACGCCCGTTACCGCGCCCACGAGTGCGATGGCCGCTGGCCGTCGAAGCAAGGTGGTACCGCGGTTCGAGCCCGTCCTTGCGCGAAGAGCGCGGGCGGGTTTTTTGGTAGTCGTTACAGGCGTTAGCAACCGCCGATGTACGGAGTGGACTCAGTGTCGAGCATGCGGTCAGAAATGCGCACATCGGAAGTGCATGAGGATCGACTGCCTCCGGCGTTCAATCCGCGGGAAGTTGAGCGCGGACTGTATGACCGATGGGATGCGGCCGGCTATTTCGCGCCGATCGACCGAACCGATCGCCGGCCGTTCGTGGTGATCATGCCGCCGCCCAACGTGACGGGTGAACTCCACCTCGGCCACGCGTTATTCGTCGGCGTTGAAGACATCATGACGCGCTGGCGCCGGATGCTCGGTGATCCTGCACTGTGGCTGCCTGGCGCCGACCATGCTGGCATCGGCGGCCAATGGGTTGTCGAAAAGGAGTTGGCCCAAGAAGGGCTGACGCGGCACGATCTGGGTCGCGAGCAGTTCCTGGTCCGCGTCTGGGACTTTATGGACCGGTACCGGTCGCGGATTCGCGAGCAGATGCGGATCCTCGGGGCGTCCTGCGATTGGTCTCGCTTCACCTTCACCATGGACCCTGGACCCGCGCGAGCCGTCCGCAAAGTCTTCAAACGCTTGTACGACAAGGGCTTGATCTACCGGGGAAAGCGGCTGATCTCCTGGTGCCCGCGGTGCATGACGGCACTGTCTGACCTCGAGGTCGTTCATAAAGAGGTGAACGGGCGCCTCTGGCACATCGCCTATCCGGTTGAAGGGAGCGACAGCGGCGAATCGATCGTCGTCGTGACGACCCGGCCGGAGACGATGCTCGGTGACACGGCCGTGGCCGTGCATCCGGAGGACGAACGTTATCGTCATCTGGTCGGCAAGCACCTGACGCTGCCGATCATCGGCCGGCGTCTAGTCGTTGTCGCGGACGAGGCGGTTGATGCCACCTTCGGTTCAGGTGCGGTCAAGGTCACGCCCGCGCACGATCCGAGCGACTTCGAAGTCGGGAAACGGCATGACCTGCCCTCGGTCAACGTGATGAACCTCGACGGCACCATGAACGACGAAGCAGGTCCGTTTGCCGACATGACGGTTGCCTTGGCGCGTGAAGGTGTCGTCAAGCGCCTTGAGGCTGACGGCGTCCTTCTCAAGAGCGAACCGCATACTCATGCCGTCGGGCATTGCGACCGCTGCGGTACCGTCGTCGAGCCGATCATCAGCGAACAGTGGTTCGTCGAGATGAAGCAGCTTGCCCAACCCGCGATGGAAGCCGCGAGGCACGACCAGCTTACCTTTGTGCCAGATCGATTCAAAGGCGTCTACCTCAATTGGCTGGAGAACATCCACGATTGGTGCATCTCTCGTCAGCTCTGGTGGGGTCATCGCATCCCGATTTGGTACTGCCAGAACTGCGGCGAGGTGATCGCGAGTGAAGAAGAGGTTCTGACGAGTTGTCCTGCTTGCGGTGGTGATGTTGAACAAGACCCCGACGTGCTCGATACGTGGTTCAGCTCCGGTCTTTGGCCATTCACGACGCTCGGTTGGCCAGACGAGACCGAAGACCTCAAACGCTTCTATCCGTCGTCGGTGATGGAGACCGGGTACGAGATTCTCTTTATTTGGGTCGCGCGGATGGTCTTCTTTGGCTTCGAGGTGATGGGCGAGGCGCCTTTCCACACGGTCTACCTGCACGGCACGGTGCGGGACGCCGAGGGCGCCAAGATGAGCAAGACCAAAGGCAACGTGCTCGACCCGACGGCGATCACGGAGGAGTACGGCGCCGATTCACTCCGTTTCGCGCTTGTCACTCAAGGGTCGCCCGGCGTCGACATGCGACTCAGCATGCAAGTTGTCGAAGCGAGCCGCAACTTTGTCAACAAACTGTGGAACGCGGTGCGCTTCGCGCTTCGCGCGATCGACGCGGCGAGTATAGCGATGGACACCGACGGCCCGGCGCGACCGATTGGCGATTTGGCGCTTGCCGACCGCTGGATCTTGAGCCGGCTCGATGCGGTGACGTCCGACGTGACCGGTCTGCTGGAAAGCCATCTCTACGGCGAGGCCGGTCGACAGTTGCGCGAATTTGTCTGGTCGGAGCTGTGCGACTGGTACATCGAGGCGGCGAAGGTGCGCTTGCGTGGGACCGAGGCCGAACGGGCAGTGGTGGCGCAGACGTTGGCGTACGCTATCGAGCGTTGCCTTCGATTGCTCCACCCCTACATGCCGTTCGTCACCGAGACGCTGTGGCAGGAACTGCCTCACGTCGGCGAGAGCATCATGATCGCGTCTTGGCCGACCGCGGGCCAGCGCGATCTGACCGCTGAGCGAGATTTCGCGACGCTGATGGAACTGGTCCGCAATATCCGCAACGGGCGAGCGGAGTCGAATGTCGAGGCGGGCCGCTGGATTGCCGCGGATGTCTATGCCGGTGAACGCAGCCAAACGTTTGAGGCCGCACGGCGCGAGTTGGGCCTGTTGGCGCGAATCGCCGACGAACAACTTACCTTCTTCTCTGGCGAGCCTGCCGCCGGCGATCAATCGGTCATCGTGGTCGCGGACGATGTCGTCGCGTCGTTGCCGCTCGCCGGGATGATCGATCTCGTCGCGGAACGCGAGCGCTTACAGCGCGAGATCGAGGCGGCCGTGTTGGAACAGGGTCGGGCATCAATGCAAATGGCAAACGAGTCATTCGTGAGGCGCGCGCCCGCTCACGTCGTCGAAACGCAGCGAAAGCGACTAGCGGTGGCGGACGAACAGGTCGCGATCCTTCGGCGCCGTTTGGCCGAACTCAGCGGTTAGTCAAACCGTGCGCCTGGATCGTGCTTACTTCAGGCGTCCGGCGTGCGAGGTGGCGCCGGACCTTTTGGGTTGCTCTCTTCACACCCTGATTGATGGATTAGTAGCCTCTGGTCGGATCGTCGAGACTGAGGCATATGCCGGCCCAGACGACTTGGCCTCGCATGCCGCGCGACTGGCCAAAGGTCGTTTGGCGATGGCAGGTCCACCGGGCATTGTCTACGTTTATCGGTCATACGGCATTCACGCCATGTTCAACATCGTCTGCGCTCCACCGGGCGAGCATGGCGCTGTGCTCATCCGGGCACTCGCCCCAATGGATGGCGTGGACGTGATGGCCCATCGGCGGGGCGTCGTTGAAAAGGAACTGCTGTGCGCGGGACCGGGACGACTCTGTCAAGCAATGGGCATCAAACTCAGTCACGACGGCACGGATCTGGTCGAAAGCGACCTCATTTGGTTGTCGCGTGGGATCCCGCCGGTCGAAATCCGGGTCAGTGAACGAATCGGCATTTCGCGGGCCAAGGAGAGCCCTTGGCGATTCTTCGATCCGGAGAGCCGTTCGGTGTCGGCGCATCGGCGTGGATCGACGTTCGTCTCAGTTCCGGGATGGTAGCATGCGCGCGTAGGAGGCGGATGAAAGAGGTACCGCGAACGGCCCATGACGATCAGGTTGCTCAACGAGAAGACGATCGGGAAGATCGCGGCCGGAGAGGTCGTCGAGCGTCCAGCGTCGGTCGCGAAAGAACTGCTCGAGAATGCGCTTGACGCGGGGGCGACGCGGATACTGATCGAGATCCGCGGCGGAGGGAGTGATCTGATCGAGGTTGCCGACGATGGTTGCGGCATCGATCCCGGTGAACTCGCGATGGCTGTGCAGCGTCATGCCACGTCCAAGTTAGGGAGTTTCGACGACCTACACGTGTTAGACACGCTCGGTTTCCGCGGTGAGGCGCTGCCCAGTATCGCTGCAGTTTCCCACTTGACTATTCGGTCAAAAGTCGCTGGAGAGGCATCGGGTGCGGTCCTAACCGTGTCTTATGGCGAAGTGGAGCCGTCACGCACCACTGGAGCGTCAGTGGGCACGACTGTGACCGTCAGGGACCTCTTCGGGAACGTACCGGCCAGACGCAAATTCCTTCGACAACCCTCGACAGAGGCCGCCTATATCGGGCGCATCGTTGGCGCTTATGCCGCAGCCTATCCACGGGTTCAGTTCTCGCTGACGAGCGACGGGCGGCGGGTATTCGGCACTGATGGCGCAGGCGACCAAGTCGGTGCAGCCACGGGCGTATTCGGTCGTGACGTCAGCCGTGCCGCGCTCGTGCTGGAACCACTTGACGAAGCGGCCGCCGTGCCTGGCGTGGCAGTCACAGGTTGGGTGGCCGCGCCTTCTATCACCCGGTCGCATCGACAGGACCTTGTCTTCTTCGTGAATGGACGATGGATTCAGCACCGGTCGTTGTCGTACGCCCTCGAGGAGGCCTACCACAGCGTGTTGATGGTGAGCCGGCACCCAGTGGCGGTCGTGCGAATTGAGGTCGATCCCGCGGCCGTCGACGTCAACGTCCATCCGACCAAGGCTGAGGTCAAGTTTGTCGACGAACGGGCGGCCTGTCGCGCGGTCCAACGCGCAACGCATATGGCGCTGGCTAAATCGCCGAGAGACGATCTGCCCGCGGTGTCGTTCCGCCCGTCGTCTCCGAGCGGCCCTGACCAATCGCCGAGGTGGCAACAACCACGGTTCGGCGCCGAGCTTCCGCACCCGGCAGACGACGAACCAGGTAGTGGTCTGATAGAAGCGGGACGACGGAGCGTGCCCATGCTGCGGGTTCTGGGGCAGGTCGCGGCCACGTTCATTATTGCCGAGGGGCCAGAGGGGATGTACCTCATCGACCAGCACGCGGCCCATGAGCGGGTGATGTACGAGAAGATTCTGGGCCAGATGGACCGCAATGGGATGGATCGGCAACCGCTCCTCGATCCGTTGGTCGTCGATCTCACGCCCGAGCAGCAGGCCGCGTTCGAGCGCTCGCGCGCAGAGTTGACGCGGATTGGTTTCGAGATCGAGCCGTTCGGCGACGGTTCGGTCGTTGTCCGGACCGTTCCGGCCGTCGTGACCAACGTCGACGTCGCCGAGCGGCTGCTCCTTATCCTCCAAGAGTTGGCGGACGGCGGGTCCGGTGAGAGCTGGCTGGACGCGGTGGCGATCAGCGCCGCTTGTCACACGTCGATACGCGCCGGTCAGTCGCTGTCACTTGCCGAGATGCGCGAACTCGTTTCGGAACTGGAGCGCACCTCGCAACCGCGCGCTTGCGGTCACGGGCGGCCGACGATGCTGCATCTCACCCAGAACGAACTCGAGCGGCAGTTCGCCCGACGCTAGAACGGTCGCATCAATCGCGTTCGCGGTCGTACTGCCCCGATAGATCGTTCAGCTTAATGCGAACGACGTCACGAAGGTTGAACCAGGTGTCCCTGACGGGATTGACCTTGCTCCGCGGACCGTAGGTCCAGACGACCGGCACAGAATGGATCGGAAAACCGCGCCGGCGCACGACGACCAGAAGCTCGACGTCAAATGCGGTTACTCGCGCGCCAGTTACCCGCTCGCCGGCGGTGGCGTAGAGCCGCGCTCCGTCAAGCACGGCGTCGAGTGCAGAGCGCGTGAAGAGTTTGAAACCGCACTGCGTGTCCTGTACGCCGGGAAGGACCAAAAGGCGCACCAGCATGTTGAAGGCACGGCCCATGACGTGCCGGTAAAGTGGCTCACCAATTCTCCGCGCGCCGGCTCCCTCGCGCGAGCCGATCACGACTCCGGCGCCGTTCCCGATCGCCGCGCGAAACGTAGCGAGGTAGTGGAGTGGCGTGGCCAGGTCGGCGTCGGTGAAGGCGATGAGATCACCGGTTGCCATCGACATGCCGGCGCGAAGCGCCGCCGCCTTGCCGCCGTGGGGAATGGACACTACCGAGACGCGGTCGTGCGTCGCCGCAAACGCTTTCGCGATCGCGCGCGTGGGGTCGTTGCTCCCGTCGTCGACGAGAATGAGCTCGAAATCGTATGACTCCCTTGAGAGATAGGACCAGGCATCCGTCAGCGTACCGTGGATGACGGCTGATTCGTTGTATGCCGGGATAACGAGCGAGAGCGACGGCAGAGGATGGGGACCGACCACCGATTGTTCCGCGCTGTTCACGCTCCTTGCGATCCGATCCCTGACCAAATCAACGGCGCATGACGCATGAGTCGGCGGATTCTACCATAGCGACCGGGCTTTCCTTATCAGTCCGCGTCCGTGTCTCCGGTTGCAGTGTACGGACGCCTGATATAGTTGTGACGGCATAGCGTTGTTTCCACGGCGTTGGATTTTGTGTTGGGTGCCGCGGCGCGCACCTGAACGAAGGAGTGAGTACGCACATGCTTGTGTTCGGATCGCATATGTCGATCGCCGGCGGCTGTGATCTCGCGTTGACGCGCGCGGCGGCACTGGGGATAGCGTCGTGTCAGCTCTTTACCAAGAACGCCAGCCAATGGCGCGCGAAACCGCTCGACCCCGCGGTTATCGAACGGTTTCAGGCGCAACGAGTAGCCACCGGGATCATGCACCTCGTCGCCCACGATTCGTACCTTATCAACGTCGCGTCTCCGGCGGATGAGCTGTGGGAGAAGTCGCGCCTGGCATTGATGGAGGAGCTCGACCGATGCGATCAACTCGGCGTGCCATACCTGGTGTCGCACCCAGGCGGGCACATGGGTAGCGGTGAAGAGGTCGGTATGCGGCGGGTTGCCAAGGCGATCAATCGCATTCACGCTGAGCGTCCTGACGGTGGGGCAGTCTTGCTGCTCGAGACGACGGCCGGGCAAGGGACGGCTCTGGGTCGAAGGTTCGAAGAGATCGCCGGCATTCTGGCGCTCGTCGAGGACAAACGACGCGCGGCAGTTTGCTTTGACACCTGCCACGTCTTCGCCGCCGGGTACGACCTTCGCGATCTGGAGACATACAATGCGACGATGCAGGCGTTCGACGAAGTCATCGGACTTGATCAGATCAAGGTGATCCACCTCAATGACTCGAAGAAAGGTCTGGGGAGCCGCGTCGATCGTCACGCGCATATCGGCGAAGGTGAGCTCGGACTGAGCGCATTCGAACTGCTGGTGAACGATCCACGATTGGCCGGGCTGCCCGGCATCCTGGAGACGCCGAAAGGCGACACTGACGAGGAGGACAGGCGCAACCTCGCGACATTGCGGTCATTGGTGCGGGAGATTGCGGCATCGGCGTAGCGCGTTCAGGAGACCGCCTGGCTCTCCAAGCGGTTGACGACAAGCAGGCGCATCTCGGTCATGTCCTCGATGGCGTAGCGCAGCCCTTCGCGGCTGAGACCGGACGCTTTGACGCCACCGTAGGGCATATGATCGATGCGATAAGTCGGCACGTCGTTCATGATGACCGCGCCTGTCTCGACATGTTCAAAGGCGTACAGTGCGTGCTCGAGGCGGTTGCTGAAGATGCCCGCTTGCAGTCCGTAGACTGAATCGTTCAGCGCGTCGACGCCCTCCTTGAAGCTGCCAATCTTGAAGAGGGTCACGAGCGGGGCGAACGCTTCGCGGGAGCAGACGAACGCGTCCTTGGGCGCGTTCTCGATGATCGTCGGCTGGAAGAAGCGTCCGTCGGCCTTGCCGCCGGTCAGCACCCGCGCGCCTTGTTTCACGGCTGCTTCGATCCACTGCTGGCTTCGTTGGGCGGCCCTGTCGTCGATCATCGGGCCGAGGTCGGTGTTCCGATCGAGCGGGTCGCCGAGCTTCATCTTCTCGGTTTCGGCGATGAGCAATTCTTTGAACCGTTCATAGTGGGCTTCGTGGACGAAGACGCGCTGGACCGAGATGCAGACTTGCCCGGCGTACGCGAAGGCGCCGACACGCACGCGCTGGGCCGCAAAGGCAATGTCGGCATCGTCGTCCACGACCACGCCCGCGTTGCCTCCCAACTCGAGGACCACGCGCTTCATGCCTGCCCGCCGTTTCATGTCCCAACCGACGTCGGGCGATCCGGTGAAAGACAGGAGCTTGAAGCGGTCGTCGGCGACCATCGCGTCTCCAGTCTCTCGATCCATGGGTAAGACGCTGACCGCTCCGGGCGGCGCCCCGATCTCGTCCAGTATTTGGGCGACGAGCAACATGGTGAGCGGATCCTTGCTGGGTGGCTTGAGCACGATCGGATTGCCTGATGCCAACGCCGGCGCGACCTTGTGCAGCGCCAGATTGAGCGGGAAGTTGAAGGGCGAGATACCGGCGATCGGTCCGATAGGGAAACGCCGGACAATGCCGAAGCGACCCTTGGAGGAGGGTAGCAAATCGAGCGGCATGACGTCGCCTTCGATCCGCTTGGCTTCCTCGGCCGCGGTTTCCACGGTGAAGATGCCGCGATCCGCTTCGACCTCAGCTTCCTTGATTGGTTTGCCCGCTTCGAGCGCAATCAGACGGGCAACGTCATCGCGGCGCTCGCGAAGCTTGGTCGCGAATGCATGCAGCACTTTGACGCGATCGTAGGTCGGCGTCGCCGCGAGCTGGGGAAAGACGGACTCCGCCGCAACGATCGCTTCTTCTAGTTGATCGCGTGAGGCAAGGAAGGTTGTTCCAACCGTTTCGCCGTTGTACGGATTAGCGACAACAAGCGAACGATCAGATTCGACCCAGCGTCCGGCAAGGTAGATCGGCTGAGTTTTGCCCATGATGCTCCCCCTCTTCAGTCGTTCGCGAAGACGGTACGGCACCATTATCCAAGATCAGCGAAACGTAGCACACAGCACTGCCTAATGAAGGCGCCGCGCGTTGCGTCCGATTCGATCGTTGGATTAGCGATTCGGATAGAGGTTGGTGCCGGCAGCGTATTGCGGACCGGAGCCGGCTTCCCACCAGATCGGCGCTTGCGAGCCGATGGTCGCGAGTTCGATCTTGGTATAGACGAGCCCGTCTCGATCGAGGACGGAGAGTTCGTACTCGCTGCTCATCGTGATCGCATCGACGGGGCAGACCTGAGCGCAAAGACCGCAGAACATGCAGCGGCCCGAGCGCAGAATGAACTCGCCGAGTTCACGATCGCCCTCCTCCGACGGAACAACCTGCATCTCCAAGCAGGAGGTCGGGCAAATGCGCGCGCACAGTCCGCACGCCACGCAGAGCGCTTCGCCGGTTTCAGGATCGGAGCGCAATGCGGGCAATCCCCGGAAGCGCTCGGCCATCGGGCGTTTTTCGTCAGGGTACTGGATGGTGATCGTCGGCTTGAAGAGCCGCTTGAACGTAACCGCAAATCCTTTGATCTCGTCGAACATCGATCCTGCCTTTCGGCATTAGCCGGCGATTGAAACAAGGCTGGGTTGGAGCGTTGACAGGCCGTCAGCCGATTTGGTCAATATCGGAGTGCCCGGATCCATGAAACCGGCGACGGGAACGCTTAGCCCGCTTCGTTCGAGCCGGGCGTAGCTGACGCCGCCGTAGTCTGGGACCAGTCGGGAAATCTCGGCCATGACCTGGGCAGGGTGCATCTGGGCGAGACCGTATCCCATTCGCTGGGAAAGGAGCGAGATCACGTTGACGCCCGATTTTGCCTCACCCATCGGCGGGGTCGCGGCGCGCACGCGTTGAACTGTACGGTCGAAGTTCGTGAAAGTGCCGTCCGTCTCGAGACTCATTGCTTTGGGCAAGACGACGTGCGCAATCAGAGCGAGTGGTGAGTCGAACGAATCGGCGACGACCAGAAACTCCAATTGCTTCAGCGCGTCGGTCAAGCGTGGATCAATGTCGACAAACCGGCCGTTGATTGTGCCCTCGATGTACATCGCCCTAATCTCGCCGCGCGTAATCGCCTCAACGAGTCCGTCGTTGCCAATGCCTCGCGTCGCCGGAAGCGCGCGCACTGGCAAAAACCCGTTGCTCGTCTTGGCCTGTTCCGCCCAGCGATCGAGCCAGGCAGCCTCGAAGACGCCGCGGGCAGTGGGGTCCTCGACGTCGAAGCCACCTGGCAGGTAGTGCGGATGCGCGCCCATGTCAGTCGCGCCTTGATAGTTCGCCGGACCGCGGGGCGAGGCGACGCCGCCGCCGGCGCGGCCGAAGTTATCGGTCAAGAACGCGAGGTTGTTACACGCGATAGCGATCGCCGCCGGATCACCATCGTCGGTCAACTGACCCGTCTGGCCTTGATGCGCGGACGTCTGGTAGATAAGCGAAGGCGGGTATCCGCGGTCCGGTCGCTCGCTTCCGGCTCCCATGCCCCCAGTCGCGAAGAGGATGGCCGCGTTCTTGACGTCGTCCTCGGGCACGCCGGTCCGTTGGCTGACCGACGCGAGATCGAACAACGATAGCGACGCCGTCCATTCCTTGAATGTCGCATCGCGGCTTGCGCCCTCCGCGGCCAAGCCCAAATCGACGATTTGTCGGGCAATGCCATTGAGGAGCGTCGCCGTCGTGCCTGGATTCGGGCGGAGCCAGAGGTCGCCACGTCGGCAGAGAGGATACTCCTCATGGCTAATCACCACCATCTTTGCTTCACGGTAGTGGCGCGCGTGATAGAACCAGTAGGAGGCGACCGGTTCGGTCTTGCCGATGTTCGGTCCGACGAGCATGGCGCACGTCACGTCGGTGAAGAGTTCCTGCATGTTGTTCGTGTTGGCGACGTCTCGTCCGAGAGACTGGCGTACCGCCTGCTCGACCGCGACCTGATTCGGCGACAGGCGTCGGTCGATATTGTTGCTGTGCATCACGGCGCGGGCGAACTGTTGGAGGAAATAGACCTCCTCATTGGTCGAGTCGGGAGAGGCGAGCGCGGCGAACTGGCCGCCCTGGTAGTGCGCCAGCTCTTCAGCCACCGTGTCGATCGCTTCCGACCATGCTACCTCGTAGGTTTGGCCGCCGGCGTCCCGAGTTCGTGGGTAAAAGACGCGTTCGGGATGCTGAACCTGTTCGTGACCCCACTTGCCGCGTTCGCAGGTGTAGCCGTGGTTGACGCCGCGCTCCCAGAGGTGGCTGACGCGCCGGACTATGCCCTTGTTCGTCTCGACGTTGAGTGTGCAGCCGACGTCACAGAAGCCGCAGATCGTTTCGGTCGTGTCGAGTTCCCAAGGGTGATGGCCGAAATGACGATCGGTCAACGCGCCCACTGGGCAAACGGCGATGCACATACCGCAATTCGTGCAGGTCGTTTCACTCAGGTCCAGGCCGAAGCCGGCGCCGATGCTGGCTTCGAGACCGCGGGCGGTCGCTTCGATGGCAGTGACGCCCACCATCTCGTCGCAGACGCGGGTACACCGGGTGCACATAATGCACCGATCCCACTTGTAGTCGATGAAGTCGCTCAGGTGGACGTAGGGCTGCGCCAGTTTCGGCCGGCGATAGGGGTTGGTGTTGACGTTGTGGAGGTAAGTATTGTCCTGAAGGTAGCACTCGCCCGATTTGTCGCAGGTGGGGCAGTCGAGGGCATGATCGATCAGGTACATTTGGAGGATGAATTGTCGCGCCTGCACGCACTCGTCGGAGTGGGTGAGGACCTCCATACCTTCGCCCAGCGGCGTTGCGCACGACTCGAGGAGGCCGCCACGCTTGCCGAGAACTTGGACGGTGCATATCCGACAGGAGCCCCACGGTCGAAGCAGCGGTTGATAGCAAAGATTGGGAACTTCGATCCCGGCCATGCGCGCGGCTTCGAGGATCGTCGTGCCGGTGGGAACGGTCACGTCCAGGCCGTTGATCTTGCCGGTCACCAACTTGGTTTCGGTACGCGTCACCATCGTGCGGTGCTCGTCTCCATTGCCCGGAAGGGCTCATTGAGTTCGGTCGAGTGTCGCGGTGGTGAGTACGTTTGCGCCTTTCGCGACCTGGGCAATCTTACCATAGGGTTCACGCATGCCCGCGCCTAATCCGCGCGGTTAGAGCACGGCTGCCGTGGTATACTCGGCCGGTTTTCACGAGGCGACATTGGGCCGCGACCGGACGAGGCAAAGGGGCAGTAGGGGTGCCAGTCCAGACCGAGACGACGTTCGAGACCGTCATCGGCTTGGAGGTGCATGCCCAGCTCTTGACCCGCGGCAAGATGTACTGCGGGTGCTCGGCAGCCTACGCCGACGCGGCCCCAAACACCCATGTCTGTCCAGTCTGCGCGGGCCTGCCTGGTGCGCTGCCCGTAATCAACCGGCGAGCGATCGAATTTGTCATTCTCACCGGCCTTGCCCTTAACTGCCACATCCCTGGCTTCTGCAAGCTCGACCGCAAGAACTACGTCTACCCCGACCTGCCCAAGGGTTATCAGATCTCACAATACGACCTGCCGCTCTGCGTCGACGGCTCGCTGAGCTTCGAGAGTGGCGGCCAGGAGCGACATTGCGGAATCACGCGGGTCCACATCGAGGAGGACACCGGGCGCCTGGTGCACCAGTCCGACGAGAGGGGGCGCGAGATTAGTCTGGTCGACCTCAATCGATCGGGCGTGCCCTTGATGGAGATCGTCGGCGAGCCAGATCTGCGGTCGCCCGAAGAAGCCCGCGACTATTTGATCACGTTGCGCCAGATCCTGCGGTACACCGGCGCATCGACGGGCAACATGGAGGAGGGCGCATTTCGCTGTGACGCCAACGTCTCGGTCCGGTCGCGCGACGGAAGCCAGGTCGGTTCAAAGGTCGAAATCAAGAACATGAACTCGTTCCGAGCGGTCGAGCGGGCCCTTCGATACGAGGAAGAACGACAACGCGGCGTGCTGATGCGGGACGGCAACGTCGAGCAAGAAACTCGCGGTTGGGTCGAGGCGCGCGGTGTCACTGTCTCCCAGCGGACGAAGGAGCGAGCCCACGATTACCGGTATTTTCCCGATCCGGACCTTCCTCCGCTCAACGTACACGAGGCCGAGGTTGCTCGGATCCGCGCGTCGATGCCTGAACTTCCGACGGCGCGGACCGATCGCTTCGTCGAAATCTACGCGCTAAGTCATGCGGATGCACGGGTGCTCACCGTCGAGCGGGGCATTGCCGATTACTTCGAGGAAGCGGTCGGCATCGAGCCTTCCCCACCAACAGCCCGCGCCACGGCAAATTGGATCATCAACGACCTTTTTGGACTCCAACGAGAGCGTGGAATGCCTGCCGACCAACTCCCACTCTCCGTGGCCCAGCTCCGCGATCTAGTCGATGCGCTAGAAGCCGGAGAGCTGACGGGTCGGGCGGCAAAGGAATTACTACCGCGGATTCAGGACGCTGAGATGCCGCGAGCGGCCGCCGCGCGCTTGAATCTTCTGTCTCTCGACGACGACGCGGAGTTGCAGATGGCGGTCGCTGACACACTCGCCGCCTTCCCGCGGGCCGTGGACGACTACAAGAGCGGGAAACAAGCGGCAATCGGACGGCTCATCGGCGAAACGATCCGGAGAACGGGCGGGCGGGCGCGGCCAGATGCCGTGCGCCGACTGCTCAAGGAGGCGCTTCGCGAGTCATAGTCGGCACTGGCGATCCGTGCCGGAGCGTATTCGACCGCGGCTCGATGACGCGCCGTGGAAGCACGAGGAGGATCTGCCGGCCATGGTTGTAGCAGCACAGTCCGTTGCCGAATCCCCGGTCGCGGCACATCGCGATTTGTTCGACGTCGCGGTCGAGCAGTTCCAGATTGCCGCCGAGGTCATCGGCCTCGACGACGATATGCGCCGCTTGCTCAGCCGATGTCAACGAGAACTGATCGTCAACTTCCCGGTCGAGATGGACGACAGTTCGGTGCAGGTCTACACGGGCTATCGCGTGCAGCACAACTCCGGACCGGGACCGACCAAGGGCGGCATCCGCTACCATCAGAACGTCGAACTCTCCGAAGTGCGTGCGCTTGCAATGTGGATGACCTGGAAGTGCGCGGTTGTCGGCCTGCCGTTCGGCGGCGCGAAAGGCGGCGTCACGGTCAATCCAAAACTCCTCTCCCAGAGCGAGCTCCAAAACCTCACCCGCCGATACACCGCCGAAATCTCAATCCTCATTGGTCCCAACAAAGACATCCCCGCACCCGACGTCAATACCAACCAGCAGGTGATGGCCTGGCTGATGGACACCTATTCGATGAACCTTGGCTACTCGGTGCCTGGCGTGACGACGGGCAAGCCCCTCGTGCTGGGCGGTTCGGAGGGGCGTATTGAAGCGACCGGTCGCGGTTGCGTTTTCGCCATCGAAGAGGCCGCTAAGACTCTCGGCTTTGATCTCGCCGCGAGTCGCACGGTCGTGCAAGGCTACGGCAATGCCGGGTCCGTCGCCGCCCAACTCATGGCCGAGATTGGCTGTCGCGTCGTTGCGGTGAGCGACTCCCGCGGCGGCATATACAACCCGAGTGGGCTCGATCTCCGCGCGGTTGATGTCCATAAACGAAGGACGGGCAGTGTCGTCGCCTTTCCCGGCGCGGACGCCATATCAAACGAGGAACTGCTCGAACTAGACTGCGACGTGCTGATTCCTGCTGCCCTCGAGGGACAGATCGGCGCCCACAACGCGTCCCGCATCAAGGCCCGGCTCGTGGCGGAGGCCGCGAACGGTCCAACGTCGCCGGAAGCGGACGCGATTCTCAACGATCGCGGCATCTTCCTGCTGCCAGATATCTTCGCCAACGCGGGCGGCGTCACCGTTTCGTACTTCGAGTGGGTACAGGCGCTTCAGGCGTTCCCATGGACCGAAGCACAGGTCAATGAGCGTTTGCGGGAGATTATGACCAAAGCGTTTCACGCGGTCTATCACACGGCGCAAGAGCACAGGGTCCACATGCGCACTGCCGCGCTCGCACGAGCGATCACTCGCGTTGCCGAGTTCACCCGTCTGCGAGGCATCTATCCGTAGCCGCTTGATTGTCGGTCGATCGTAGTCTCCACGGGGTTTCAGCCTGAGGATGTAGTCATTCCACGAGAAGCTGACGTAACTCGTCTTCTTGCTCTTTGTGGGCGATGGCGATGATGTCGTCGCCCGGTTGGATCTCGGTCGCAACGGTCGGGATGACGACCTCTGGACCGCGGGAGATGGCAACAATGATGCAATTCTCCGGCAACTCGATCTCGCCGATAGTGCGGTGGGCTGAGGATGAATCCTCAGACACTTTAGCGTCCACAATCGTGATGTCGGAATGACGCAGACTCAGCAGATGCACAAATGAGTGCTCGGGAATCGACTGTTCGATCAGATGCATGATGAAATTCGTCTGGCTCACGGTGACGTCGATGCCCAGCAGACGAAAGAGCTGCTCATTCTTTGGATTGTTGACGCGGGCGATCGTGCGCTCGACGTGGAACTTCTGCTTGGCCATCTGGCAGACGACCAGGTTGTCTTCATCTTCACCGGTGACCGCGATGACGACATCCGCCCGGGCCGCCCCGGCGGCGGCGAGGGTTGATGCCTCAGCGCCGTCCCCGGCGACGACGACGGACCCGAACCGTTCCGCGAACGTCTCGACTTTCTCGGCGTCCCGCTCGATGAGAAGGACTTCGTATCCATCTGAAAGCAGCGTCTTGGTCAGGTAATAGCCGACCTTCCCGCCGCCGACGACGATGATGTACATCGATCAGGCCCCCCCCGCGCGCCTGCTGCCGATCGCTTCGCCGGCGCCGATGATGTGATCGAGAATGATTGCGGAGATCGTCGTGGTCGGGCAAACGGTCGTCAAGCCGAGCCGCCGGTAGGTGTCTTCTCTGACCGGATCGTAGATGCGGACCACGACTTCTGGGACGTTGAAGATCAGGCGGGCCACTTGCGATGCCATGATGTTTCGATTGTCGCCGTTCGTCACCGCGACGAAGGCCGTCGCATCTTCGATTCCGGCGTGCCGGAGGACGTCTTCGTCGATGCCGGTTCCGATTACCGTCAGCCCGCGAAAGTCGGCGGCAAGACGGCGGAAGGCGCGCGAGTCTGTGTCGATAACCGACACGTCGTGCCCGTTGTGGTCTAAGATCGAGGCAATGCGCGCGCCCACTCGCCCACACCCCATGACGACCACTCTCATATTTCGTCGCCCTCCTGTGCATCATCGACGAGCGATTGTCGGACGAGGATGACCTCGCACGGCGCGTTCTTCAAGACATAGGTCACCGCATTGCCCAATGTCGATCGACCAAACTCGCGGCGCAATGAACCGGCCATGACGATAGCGTCGACGTGACGCTCGATTGCTTCGTCGACGATGGCCGCTCCGGCCGACCTCGCTTGAAGAAGCTCGGTGACGATATTGCTGAGCTTGTGGTCGAGCCGGCGACGGGCGACGTCTTCGGCTCGCTGCAGCACCCATTCGCCTTTGTCGATCTCCCCGGGTAATTCGGCATCGAGTGGCATCGATTGTTGCACTTCGACCACGTAGATCAGCGTCGCCGCCACGGGGTGCAGATGGGTGAGATGCCCTACGACGGAGAGGATGCGACTGTCGCCCGACGTTCCGTTGACCGGCACGAGCAAGCGCTTATAGTGGGCTGTCATTGCACGGATATCTTCCCCGAATTGCCGATCCGGATACGGGCGGCATCAAAGCAGTCGCGAAGTATGACCCGCAACCGCGCGAGGCGCAACGGGACGTTGCGCCATAATGTGACCGAATGCGTAAGTGATCGCTCGCCTGCCGCTTAAATGCCCGAGGCCAGGCGACGAATCAAGGACTCTGGTAACTGAGCCGCCACCATCTGACCCTGGGTTGCCGATACATCGTATGGCACGCGATAGGCGGTGAGCGTTGCACGATCGGCATCGAGGATGGCGTAGGCGGCACGCGGATCGCGATCGCGGGGCTGGCCGACACTGCCAGGGTTGATGATCCAGCGACTAGCGCCGAGGTCCAGAACCTCTCCTTCGCTCAACAAATACAGCTCAACCGTTTCCACGTCTTCCGACTGCTCGGCGTAACTGGCGACATGGGCGTGCCCGACCAGGCAAACCGGCGTGGTGAAATGCGCGAAGTTTTCCGCGGCGACGCTATCGGAGGTAATGTATTCCCAGACCGGTGAGCGCGGGCTACCATGAGCTAGCGTCACGTCTCCGTGCTCAACCTTCGACGGCAGTGATTCCAAGTAGGCGCGGTGGTCGTCGTCGAGGTGCATAACAGTCCATTCCGCGGCGATGCGCGCCGCTGAGTTGAATGTCGTCAGGTCAATATGGCCGAGTGCCGCGAGGTCGTGATTGCCGGAGAGTGACAGCGTCGCACTGATCGACCGCATACGGTCGATGCACTCCCGAGGACGCGGACCGTAGCCGACTGTGTCGCCGAGGTTCCAGACCTCGTCGACTTCACCTGCCGCGGTGAGAACCGCATCGAGCGCGATCAGGTTTGCATGGATGTCTGAAACGATTAGGATGCGCACTCGGCGGCTGCCTCGTGACGTGCCGCGTGAATCAGCAACACCGCCATATCGGCTGGGGTAACACCGGACAGCCGACTGGCCTGCCCGAATGTGGTTGGCCGAGTCTGGGCAAGCTTCGCTCGCGCCTCGAACCGTAAACCGTCGATCACCGCGTAATCGAGCGTCGGGGAGAGCGGTCGATGCTCCAGTGACGCGCGGCGCGCGATCTCTCGCTCCTCGCGTTCGACAAACGCTTCGTACTTGATATGGTCTTCTACCCGCTTGCGGACGCTCGAGGACAGGGCTGGGGGCATGCCCTCAATCAACGCGGCGATTTGATCGAAGGTAACCTCTGGTCGCCTAAGCAATTCGACGGCTGAAACCGGACGTCCGGGCGGTTCGATGCCAGCTATTCGCAGCCGCGTCGAGTCGCGCGGAGACGGTGAGATACGGCACGCGGCCAGCCGATCTCTGATCTGAGTAATGAGTACGCGTTCCTGGTTGACCGCATTCAACCGGCTTGATCGAATCAGCCCGTGGTCGGCGGCCGTATCCGCCAGCCGATCGTCGGCGGTGTCGACGCGGAGGTGCAGCCGGTATTCGGCGCGCGAGGTGAGCATGCGATACGGCTCGTCAAATGGTTTAGAGACAAGGTCGTCAATCATGACACCGATGTAGGCCCGGTCGCGACCGAGGACGAGCGGTTCCATGTCGCGTACGCGGTTGGCGGCGTTTACGCCCGCGACGATCCCTTGGCCCGCCGCTTCCTCGTATCCGGAGGTGCCATTGACCTGGCCGGCGAGGAAGAGACCGCGAATCCGCTTTGACTCGAGCGAGAGCGTCAGTTCGCCGGGGTCGACAGCATCGTATTCGACGGCGTAACCGTACCGGGTGACGCGGGCGTGACGAAAGGCGGGGATGGTGCGCAACGCGGCGTCCTGGACGTCGAACGGGAGGCTCGTACTGAATCCCTGGACGTAGAGTTCAGCGGTCCGCCATCCCTCCGGTTCGATGAAGATCGGATGGGACGCCTTGTCAGGAAACCGAGCGACCTTGTCTTCGATCGACGGGCAATACCGGGGACCGATGCCCTCGATCGAGCCGTTGAACATCGGCGCCCGGCCGAGGTTGGCGCGAATAAGATCATGGGTGTCCGGCATCGTGCTGACCCGAAAACAGGCAAGCTGGCGATGCCAGCGGTCGGTATTAGGTGAAACGCGGTGCAGCGAGAGTGGAGGGAGAGTCAACAGCTCAAGCTCGCCGGCTGCGCCGTCGCGACTGAACCAGAGCGGGGTCTCGCTGCCGTCCTGAGGTTCGCAGGCGGTGAAGTCGACGGTGCGGGCGTCGATCCGGGGAGGCGTCCCCGTTTTGAGACGGCGCAACTGAAAACCGATCTCGCAAAGTGAGCCGGCCAGGCGGTTGTCCGCTGCTTCCCCAGCGCGTCCACCGCTTGATCGGGTTTCCCCGGCAACCAGTGCCCCGCGCAGGAATGTTCCCGCGGTAATGACGACGGCTTTGGCCGGAATCCGTCCCCTTGATCGGGTTACGACGCCGTTGACTGCCGGTTGGTCGCGTCCCTTCTGAAAGAGCATGACGTCGACGATTTCGTCCTGACAGAGTTCGAGATTGGGCTGAAGCTCGAGCGCCTCTTTTATCGCCAGCGCGTAAAGTGACTTGTCCTCCTGGGCACGTAGAGCTTGGACAGCTGGCCCTTTGCTCGTGTTGAGCAGACGTATTTGCAGCATTGCGCGGTCGGCCGCGCGCGCCATCTCTCCGCCGAGCGCGTCAATTTCGGCCACGATGTGGCTCTTGCCGGGACCGCCGATCGAGGGATTGCACGGCATGTACCCGACACGATCCAGGTTTGGCGTGACGACGAGAGTGCGGCAGCCGGCGCGCGCGGCGGCCAGGCCAGCTTCGCATCCCGCGTGCCCTGCACCCGCCACTACCACGTCGTATTCGGGCAACTGACGAACTATCGTATCCATCGCGACTCGGAGTATAGGGACGTTCCCAAGAGTGCAGCAACCTTGAGGGAAGAGGCGGCACGATTGGCGCGCATATACCATTAGGGGCAATCTCGACCGTTGAATGCGCTTGTTGGCGTCAAACTTGCGTTGCCGTTTGCACGAGGATCGATCGCCATGGAGAGGAGCTGACCGATGACACGAACCTCTACGTTATTCAAGCGCGCTCAGGACAAGGCGCCCGTGGACGCTAGCGAGCTTGCGGGAAAGACATCTGAATCGTTGCACCGGCTCGGCGAGCAGGCGTCATCTCTGGCGCATAGTGTCGCCGAGCAAGCGGCTGCCACCGCGGTGAGCGGGGCGGAACGAGCACGAGAAGCCGGCGCCTCGCTGGGCTTGGCCGCGAAGGATCGTGCCCCTCAGGTCTCGGATCTGACGCACAAGGTGAGCGAGGACGTCGTTCCGGCGTTGCGGGACGTCGCGACACAAGCGGCGTCATTGGCGCTTGACCTTTGGCAAGCAGCGCGCGAGCGTGCCGTCGAGGCGGGTGACAGCGCGCGCCACGACCTGGCGCCACACGCCGCGGGAATCGTCGATGCGGCCGAAAAACGAGCGTCGGAGGCGACGCACCTAGTGGCGCATAAAGCCGAGGAGGCGATCGCGCGCACTCGTGATGCGTCCAAGCATGCTGCGCACACGACGGTCGATACGAGTAAAGATACCGGCGCGATGCTCTTCTGGGCCGGCGCGGCTACCGGCATCATCCTGTTCGCGCTGATGGGTAAGGAGCGGCGCGATCAACTGCTGCAGCTCGCCGAATCGTCGTTCGGCCAAGTGCGCGAGGTGATCCGCGATTTCCAGGGCTACGACGAGGAGTTTACGGCGTCGACCTAGTGTGCATTGTTCAAACGGCCATGCTCTCCCGCCGTCTTTCGGAGCGAAGTCGAGGGGGAGGGCGCGGCTCGGCAGACCTATCGAGCAACCGGCGTGCGTGCCGCCACGGCGCCGTGGCATTTCTTGTACTTCTTGCCGCTACCGCAGGGACACGGCTCATTCGCGCCGACTTTGCGGCTGCGTTGGGGCGTTGCGGGCCCATTCGTGCCCCGGTTCGTCGTTGCCTCTTCGGATAGGCGTGTCCGTACCGGCTGTTGGGCAACCGCTGGTTGGACACGGTAAATGGTGTGGACGAGGTCGTGCTGGATGTGATGCAGCAGCGATTGGAACATCCGAAAGCCTTCGGTCTTGTAGATGACGAGCGGGTCGCGCTGTCCGTAAGCTTGGAGGCCGACCCCTTCGCGGAGTTCGTCCATCGACGTCAGATGCTCAACCCACAGTCGATCGATCACGGCCAGCAAGATGTGACGCTCGACTTGCCGCATCGTCTCGGCGCCGAATCGCTCCTCGACCTCGGAGTAGGCGCGAACCGCGTCGTCGACCAGCGCGTCCAGGATTTCCTCTCGACCTAATCCATCGATCGCATCTTCGTCGACCGCGCCATTCGGAATCAGCGCGTGATACGCTGCTACGATCCCGTCGAAGTCCAATTCGCTCCCCTTCTCAGGGGTGTTGCGGTCGACGATCGCTTCAATCTCGGCCTCGATTAATCCCAAGACCTTATCGTGCATGTCCTCGCCGGCCACAATCTTTCGACGATCGGCGTAAATCACCTCGCGATGCCGATTCATGACGTCGTCGTACTGCACGACGTGGCGGCGCACGTCAAAGTTGTGACCCTCGACTTTCGTTTGAGCGCTCTCAATCGACTTGCTTATGAAACGATGCTCGACCGGCATGTCTTCTTCCATGCCCAACCGTTCCATCATGCCGCCGATTCGTTCCGTGCCAAAACGTCGCATCAATTCGTCTTCCAACGAGACGTAGAATCGCGATGAGCCAGGATCACCTTGGCGTCCCGCGCGACCGCGTAGCTGATTGTCGATCCGCCGCGCTTCGTGGCGTTCGGTGCCGATGATGTGCAGACCACCGCGTTCGGTCACACCTGGTCCGAGGATGATGTCGGTGCCTCGCCCGGCCATATTCGTCGCAATCGTTACAGCGCTCTGCTGCCCCGCCTCTGCAACGATCGCGGCTTCGCGCTCGTGGTTCTTCGCGTTGAGCACTTCGTGCTGAATGCCGTGCTGCAAGAGCAACGAGCTCAGGTGCTCGGAACGTTCGACCGACGTCGTGCCGACGAGGACGGGCCGTCCCTGTCGATTGAGCTCTTCAATCTCGGAGAGAACGGCGTTGTATTTGCCCCGCTCGTTCTTGAACACGAGGTCGGGAAAGTCGTCGCGCACCATTGGCCGATGGGTGGGGATGGTGACCACGTCGAGGTTGTAGATGCGGAGCAACTCTTCCGCTTCGGTCTTCGCCGTGCCGGTCATGCCGGCAAGCTTGGAATACATGCGGAAGTAATTCTGAAAGGTGATCGTTGCCATTGTCACGTTCTGACGGCGAACTCGAACCCCTTCTTTCGCTTCGACCGCCTGGTGCAACCCCTCGCTCCAGCGGCGACCGGGCATCTGCCGTCCCGTGAACTCGTCGACGATAACGATCTCACCGTCGCGGACGATGTAGTCCTTGTCGCGATGGAAGATCATCTGGGCTTTTAGGGCGTTTTCGAGGTAGTGGGTAAGTTCGATATACCGTTCGTCGTAGATGCTTTCTCCGGCAGGAACTCCGACCAACTCTTCGACTTTGTCGATCCCTTCTTCGGTCAGCGTTGCGCTCTTGTGTTTAAGGTTGATTTCGTAGTGGCGGCCTTCGCGCAGTTGCTTGGCAATCTGCGCGAACTGGTAATACTTGTCGGTTGCCCGCTCCGCCTGACCCGAGATGATCAAGGGCGTGCGCGCCTCGTCGATCAAGATATTATCGACCTCGTCGACGATGGCGTATACCAACTCGCGCTGTACGCACTTCTTGGCGGAAACAACCATGTTGTCGCGCAGGTAGTCGAAGCCGAACTCGTTGTTCGTCCCGTGGGTGATGTCGGCGGCGTAGGCTTCTCCACGCTCAACCGGCCGTAGGCGTTCCAACCGCGGGTCGGGCGACTCCCAATCCGGATCATACTGAAAGGCCGCGTCGTGCTGGATGCAGCCGATGGAAAGACCGAACGCGTGGTAAACCTGACCCATCCACTGGGTGTCCCGTTTGGCAAGGTAGTCGTTGACCGTGATGACGTGAACACCATCGCCCGCCAGCGCATTCAGCGCGACCGGTAGGGTGGCCGTGAGTGTCTTGCCTTCGCCCGTAAGCATCTCAGCGATCTTGCCCTGATGCAGGACCACGCCGCCCATAAGCTGTTCGTCATAATGGCGTTGGCCGAGTGTGCGTCGCGCAGCCTCGCGGGTTGCCGCGAATGCCTCAGGCAGGATGTCGTCGAGTTCCTCGCCGTCGGTGAGTCGCGACCGCAATTCTTGGCCGAGATCGTGAAGACCCTGGTCAGAGAGCTGCTGCATCGTGGCTTCGAGCTCGTTGATCTCCTGGACGAAGGGTTGTATTTCTTTGAGCGACTTGTCGTTCGGGTCGCCCAACACCTTGGTGAGAATCGATCGCATGTGCAATAAACCTCAAACGACGGCGTCGCTGGCGCCGCCTCCCGGCATGGCTGACGCCCAATCGTACATTGGGGTCAGTATAACCCTTTGTGCCTACGACTCCGCGCGGCAGTTGGTTTTCATGTCGTTGGTGTTTGCCGGATGGGCCGGAGAAAGTGGAACGCGATGAGCGATGGGATTAGTCGGCAGCCCGCCCGAGGTCAGGCTTTCACCGAGTTGGTCTATGCACTGGTGGCAAAGATTCCGTATGGGCGGGTAACGACTTACGGCCATATCGCGCGTGCGATCGGGAGCGTGCGTGGAGCGCGGATGGTTGGCTGGTCATTGCACGCGACGCCGCCGGAGATGAACCTGCCGTGTCATCGCGTCGTCAATCGTTACGGCGAACTGTCGGGCGGCTGGCACTTCGGACATCCGGACGTGATGAAGTCGATGTTGGTGGCCGAGGACGTTCCTTTTATCGCCGAGTATCGCATTGATCTTGCGCACGCGCTCTGGATTCCTTGGGAGGCAGATGAATCAGCCACCACCGACGGCGTGAACCATCTCGATCAAGTCGCCCTCGCGCAGGAACGTTGAAGCGTAGGCGGACCGATGCAACACGGTTCCGTTTAACTCGACGACGACCATCCGCTCGGTCAGCCCTTTGGTTGCCAGAAATCCCGAAATAGTCGTGCCCTCGACCAACTCCACGAGCTTTCCGTTGATCGTTAGTGTGATGGAGGTGGTCGTATATGGAGTTTTCATTGCGCTCTCCGCGTACTGATCAATGGTGTCTCGCAGCCGGCGTGCGGCGACTCGAGGATCGGCCGCGTTGGCGATTGCCGAGATGACGGCGATGCCGTGAACACCTTGACCGAGGACGCTGCTAGCCGAGTGCTCGTCGATGCCGCCGATCGCGATGACCGGGCACGGAGCAGCGGTAACGATCACTGCCAAACCGTCCAGACCAAGAGGCGGCAGATCGGGTTTGCTCGACGTGGGGAAGACGTGACCCGCTATCAGGTAGGCGACTCCCGCCGCCCGCGCGGCCGCATCCTCGTCGTGAATCGACTGGCCGATCAGCGCGCCCGGTGGCAACGTTCGCGCCGCCCCCGTGGGCGATGCGCCTGCCGGGAGATGCAATCCAACGCCAAGTCGACGAGCAACGTCAACATCTCCATTGACCAAGACGGCGGCTCGACCAGCTACGACGTCGATGACCGCCGCGACTTCTGCCATCAGGGCATCGCTTGGAAGGTCCTTTTCGCGGACTTGAACCGCGTCACACCCACCATCGACCGCGGCCTTCGCCAGATCAGGCAGCGAATGTCGAGATCGTTTGCGGTCCGTGACCAGCATGAGCTTTGGCACCTTGACATTAGCCATCGCGTCGCGCGTACGCCTCTCTAACGGCGGTAACGAGCCGTTCGGCCGCATTCTTGGGATCGTCCTGTCCGAGGATGGCGTTCACGACGGCAACACCGTAGCCGCCGGCCGAGATGACCTTGGCCGCGTTCTCCGCGTTGATGCCACCGATGCCGATAACCGGGAGGCCGGAAAGCGAGGCTCGCCGCCCGACCGCATCCACGCCGATTGCCTCGCCAGCATCTTCCTTGGCGGACGTGCCGTAGATTGGCCCAATTCCGAGGTAGTCTGCACCAAGTGGGCCGGCCGCGACGCATTGGTCATCCGCCTCCGGTGAGTAGCCAATGATCGCATTTGGTCCCATGAGCCCGCGTGCAATTTCCAGTGGCAGGTCGTCAACGCCGAGATGCACCCCATCGGCAACGACCGCCAGCGCGACGTCGATACGATCGTTCACGATGAAAGGCACCGAATGCGCATGGCAGAGTGACCGGAGTGTGCGGGCAAGTTCGACGAATTCTCGGTCGCTGAGGTGCTTGGCGCGGAGTTGCACCATAGACACCCCACCGGCGATCGCGGCGGCCGTACCGTCGACGATGTCGTGGCGCGAATGGTCGGGATCGGCCACGAGATAGACGCGCAGAGCTTGTTCGATCTCGTCTCGGTTCACGGCACGGGTTTCACGGAGCGGATGCTCCGACGACGCCCACGGTCGGGCTGCTTGCCGACGCATGTGTCGCGCGCGGAATGCGCCCAGCCAGGAAAGCATTGCGCCCAGCGCGAACACCGTCGGCCATCGCCGCCGCCATCAGAGGCGGATTATCAGCCTTCGCGATTGCAGTATTGACTAAGACCGCATCCGCGCCCGCTTCCATCGCCTGAGAGGCATCCGACGGCACACCGATTCCGGCGTCGACCACCACCGGGACGTTTGATTGCTCAATGATGATGCGGATGGTATCGATGTTCGGGATCCCTTGGCCCGAACCGATTGGCGATCCGAGTGGCATCACCGTCGCGGTCCCGATTTCTTCCAGGCGCTTGGCAAGCACTGGATCGGCGCCGATGTAGGGGAGGACGACGAATCCCTCGGCGACGAGCACCCTGGCCGCCTGTAGCGTCTCGATCGGGTCGGGCAGAAGATACCGCGGATCAGGAATTACCTCGAGCTTCACCCAATCCGACAACTCCATCGCCCTCGCCAAGCGAGCAATGCGAATCGCCTCGTCGGCGCTTTGGCAGCCGGCGGTATTGGGCAGAATCGCGTATCTCTTCCAATCGATGTCTTCCAGGACGGACCGGCTCTTGGGATCGTCGAAGTCGATGCGGCGAAGCGCGACGGTTACGATTTCCGCACCCGAGGCCTCGAACGACGCCAGCATCTCTTCTGTCGTTCGAAATTTGCCGGTGCCGACCATGAGCCGGCTGGTGAACTGGCGTCCAGCGATGGTGAACGGTGTGGGATCGTGAGGAATCATGCACCGGCCTCCGTTAGCGTGGTTCAAGGGCTAAAGATTGTACGCCATGAAAGTGATTGACCGGTGAGTGACCACCGCCGATCGGAAAGCTCGCCGTGAGCGCCTCGGTGATGAACTGCTTGGCGGCGCCGATGGCTACGAGCGGATCGCGTCCGTGGGCAAGGTGCGCGGCAATCGCCGCCGAGAAAGTGCAGCCGGTGCCGTGCGTATTCGTCGTCACAACACGCTCGCCGGCCAACTCATGAAACGCGGACCCGTCGAAAACGACGTCGATCGGCGCGCCTTGGTGATGACCGCCCTTCACCACGACTATCCGAGGACCGAGCGCCGCAATGGCGCGCGCGGCGTCGCGCACATCCTCGTCGTCGACGATCTGACGGCTCGCGAGGACTTCCGCTTCAGGCAGATTCGGCGTGACGATCAGAGCCAGCGGCAGAAGTTTGGCGCGTAGCGCGTCCGCGGCGTCCGGTTGCAACAGTTGGTCGCCACTCTTCGCGATCATCACGGGGTCGACGACGAGCTTGTCGACGCCCCAGGCTTCAAGCCGGTCGGCGACGACTTCAACGATCGAGGCGCTCGAGAGCATCCCCGTCTTGGCGGCGTCGGCGCCGATGTCTTCGAGCACCGCGTCGATCTGCAGTGCGACAACCTCTTCGGGCACTTCGGCAATGGCCAGGACCCCCCGCGTGTTTTGCGCGGTGATCGCGGTTAGTACAGAAGTGCCGTAGACGCCGAGCGCCGCGAACGTTTTCAGATCGGCTTGAATACCAGCGCCCGCGCCGGAATCGGATCCGGCGACGGTCATCGCCTTGGCGACGTTTCCAAGCGGCGCAATGCTAAACACGGCCTCGCTCACTCGCGGAGAAAAAGAAAAGAACCGACGGCGGAATGCCGTCGGCCCAGCGCGGGGAGAAAGCGCTCGCTTTCCAGCGTTGCCGTCCCTTCGCCGGTACGACCCGGATCAGGTTCGGAGGGTTGGTGACCGTATGGCCACGCTCTCAGCGCCCCGCGCACCCCTGGCAATCACCGTGGGAATCGTAGCACGCTCGGCGTTTCGGGGCTAGCACGATAACGCGGTGGTATACTGCGAGTCGGTCCTGAGGGACCAACGATCTGTGCACCCATGGGAGAAGTGGGGTTCCGCGTGAACGTCGTTGACGGTCTGAATCGCATCAAGGAACGCTTGGTCGAAAACGACGCCCATGAATCGACGTTAGCATGCGTCGACCAGATCATGAAGCGGGCCGCACTGCCGGCGGCTGCTCCGGCGTCGGCCAATTCATTGCTTCAATTGGTCCGAATGCTAATGCGAACCCCGATGGCGAACGCGGACGTGCGTGTCTACAACGACTTCGTGCGGCTGGAAGAGGAACTCGACGCCGCCGGAGCGGTTCTCCGCGAGCGCCAGGCCGAGGAAGATGCGCGCCCCGTTCCCAAAACGAAGAAATACTACCAGCATCTTAAGGCACGCCAACAGAAAGCCGGGAACTCCTAGCCCCCTTGCCATTTTGGTCGCGCATTTACGCGTAGATCTCTTCCTCGCAACAAAGATCCGCGCGGTGGCCGTCGGCCAGACGCTGGTACACGTGCAAGATCTGAGCGGCGACGGACCGCCAGGCAAATCGACCAGCGGTCTCAACCGCGCCGCGGCCGAGCCGAGCTTGAAATGCGTCGTCAGAAACGACCTGCACGAGCGCATCGGCGAGCGCTTCCGCGTTGCCGCGCGGAACGAGCAGGCCATTCGTCCCTTCCTCGACGGTGAACGTGAGTCCGCCCATTCGGGAGGCGACGACGGGCGTGCCACAGGCCATCGCTTCGACCGCTACTAATCCGAATGACTCATACCGTGACGGTACGGCGACGACGTCAGCGGCAGCGTAGAAGACCGGCAATAGATCCTGGGGCTGAGAACCGACAAAGCGCATATGGCCAGCGATGCCGCGAGCGGCAGCCGCTTGCACGACTTCGGCAAGCGGACCGATGGGTGCGCCGTTATCGTCCAAGTCTCCGCCGACGAAGACGAAGCAAGGTCGGCTTCCGCGCCTGGCCATGAGATGGGCAGCGTCGAGCAGCGTATCGATGCCCTTGATCGGATCGACGCGTCCGACAAAGAGAACAATCTTCGCCTCGGGTGCGAAACCGAGCTCGCCCCGGCTGGTGGTTCGATCGCGGGGTGAGAAGAGCTCCAGGTCCACCCCCGGAGGAACCGTGCAAATCTTCTTGGCGGGAGTACGCTGGCGCCAGATGAGATCGGCGCGCTCGTCCGGATTCGCCGCGATCAAGCTGTCGGCCAGATCGACCAACTTGCGTTCAACGCGGACACGTAACGGCGTTTCTTGGTGCGTGTTGTCCGATACAGCATTCTTCATGTGCGCCGTCGTGTGAAACATCTGCACAAACGGGGTTTCCCAATAGCGCTTCAGCAAGTGAGCGGTCCAGCCCGACAACCAATAATGCGCGTGGACGACGTCGTAGCGCACGCCGTTCCGAAGTGTATACAGGGCGGCCTCCGCGGCGAACTCGGGGAGATGGTCGAATAGCCGATTCTTGTCGAGGGGAACGGGAGGTCCGGCGGTGATGGAAACGACATTGACGCCCGGACAGAGTTGGACGACTTCGGGCGTATCTGGATCGGTGCGGCGGGTGAAGATGTCGATGGGAAGGCCGAGGCGCGCGATGTGACAGGAGAGCTCGCGGACGTAGACGTTCATGCCGCCCGCATCCTTGCCGCCCAGCGTGGCGAGCGGCGACGTATGCACGGAGATCGATGCGACGCGCCGAAGCGTATCGGTCTCAAAGCCGAAGACCGACGGCCCGGCATAGTCGAACAAGGTCACCTACTCGTTTGCCTTTCGTGCTTGGCGGCTGACGGAGCGCTCGATCTGGGCTTCGCCGTGGCATCTCGACAACCAACGATGAACAACGATCACTCCGAACCACACTTCGGTACGAAGCATAGCCACTTTCCAGATGATAGTAAAGCCCGCACCAGCGTGGTGCCGGCGCCTTTCGAGTTCGCTAGACGTTCGTGGGATCAGGCGAGGTCGGGAGCCAAAAGCCCGTACGAGCCGTCACGGCGGCGGTAGACGACGTTGAGCTGCGACTCGTCTGAGTTGTGGAACAGGAAAAAGTCGTGACCGAGCAACTCCATCTGCTCGATCGCTTCTTCGGTGTCCATCGGTTTGACCGAGAAGCGCTTGGTTCGAACAATGGGCGATTCCGACTCGTCGTCGAGGTCCGAATCAAGGTCGACGGGGGTCGGCTCGCCGAGTCCGTTGACGGCGACCGCGGTCGGCGGGCGACCCTTTCGGTCCGTTCGACGTTCGTGGAACTTGCGGATCTGACGATCCATGGTGTCGACGACTGCATCGATCGCTTTGCGCGGATCATGGTCGTGCTCTTCCGCGCGAAGTAGGTGGCGACCGGTCTGAATGGTGAGTTGAGCCGTGACAATGTCGCCGCTTCGTTGCTGACGCTTTTTCAACTCGAGCTTGGCGTCGACGACGCGGTCAATGCGCCGCTCGAGCTTTTGCAGCCGGCGCGCGGCAAAGTCTCGGAGACTATCGGATACGTGGAGGTCGGTGCCGCGAATCTGAGGGTCCATGCTTTCCCCTCCGCTCCATCCAAAGGTAACCCGCAACTGTGCGGGTGAGCACGACCGCCCCTCGATCCGTCATGTGCACGAACGTGAGATGGATTGCCGACGGAGAAGTTGTGGTACCCGCGGAGGGACTCGAACCCCCGACGCCCACCTTAGGACGGTGGCGCTCTATCCGCTGAGCTACGCGGGCACACTGTTGCCGACGATCGCTCGCCGTACTTGGAAATGCTACCACACGTCAAGGGATGTCACGGTAAGTCGCGACGGCGCCCGGAACCGTACGTACACGATGCGAATGAGTGCATTTATGTAGTAGTATGCCGCAACAGTGACCTAGTCAGTTGGGACAGTCCACATGTCGTTTGCTTCGCTGCATCCGCCTCGATCTGCACCACCAAATTTCTTTTGTCCAGCGCAGGTCCCTCGCGCCTATTGAAGGCATAGGCGCCGCTGTGGTAAGGTTAGTACGCACGGGGAGTAGCGCAGCCCGGTTAGCGCGCAGCGTTCGGGACGCTGAGGTCGGAGGTTCAAATCCTCTCTCCCCGACCACGGAGGGAGCGGTCATCACCGCTCCCTCGTTCTATTGGTGCGGATCGAGGACGGCAATGGCACGAACAGCCGATGGGGTCGGTCCCGCGCGACGATTGGACGACGAGTCACCCTACCGGGCGCTGCCGTCCGTTTCGTCGTTGATCGACCTTGTGCGTCAATCCACCGCTTTGACGCTCGCCGACGACATCCTGGCTCACGCGATCCAATTGCAATTGGAAGGTGAGCGACGTGCTATCGCGGCAGGCGCGATGCCAAAGCGTGCCGAAATAGTCGAGCGCGTGCTCGATCACCTGCGCGCCATCGATCTCCCGCGCCTTCGACCGCTGATTAACGCAACCGGCATTCTGGTTCACACCAACCTGGGCCGGGCGCCGGTCAGCGCGGAGACGGCGCGGTCGATGGCCGAAGCAGCCGCATCGTACGTCGCGCTCGAGATTAATGCTGACACCAATGAGCGCGGCGGTCGAATGCGAGAGATCGCAACGCTCATGCGGCTGCTCACCGGAGCCGAGGATTGCATTGTCGTCAACAACAACGCCGCTGCCGTCCTCTTAGTCCTCTCCGCTTTGGCCGCGGGGCGATCGGTCGTCATGTCGCGTGGTGAAGCGGTGGAGATCGGCGGCGGCTTCCGGGTACCGGATGTTCTCATGCAGAGCGGGGCGATCCTGGTCGAAGTCGGGACGACTAATCGAACCTACGCCGTCGACTATGAGCGTGCAATAGACGATTCGACGGCCGTGCTCTTGAAAGTCCATCCGAGCAACTTTCGGATGAGTGGGTTTGTCCATAGCGCATCGGTCGCGGAGCTCGCCGCGGTTGCGTCAGCGCGTCAGCTGCCGGTTGTCGAGGATCTCGGCAGCGGCGCCCTACTCGATACCTCACCGTTCGGCCTTGGATCGGAACCGACCATCGGCGAAGGCTTGCGGCAAGGTGCATCGCTGGTCACCGCGAGCGGCGATAAACTACTCGGTGGTCCACAGGCTGGGATCATCGCCGGCTCTCGCAAATGGGTCGAAAAGGCTGCTCGGCATCCGTTGGCGCGAGCGGTGAGAGCGGACAAAACCTGTCTCGCCGGCGTCGCCGCAACGCTGCGGCACTACGCCCGTGGCGAGGCGATCAGCGCGGTGCCCGTCTGGCGGATGATTGCCGACGATGTTTCGACAATCCGCGAACGAGCCGAATCCCTCGCGGCCAAACTCCGGACGGCCGGATGCGAGGCATTCGTCGTGTCGTCCGAGGCGGCGATCGGCGGCGGTTCGCTGCCAGGTCAGACGTTGCCCAGTGCGGCGTTGACACTGGTTGATTCGGCGGTAGAGGAACGCGCTCGCCGACTTCGGCTCGGCGATCCACCCGTCTTCGGTCGCATCGAAAATGGTCGGATCATCCTCGACCTGCGCTCTGTGTTGCCCGAAGAGGACGATTTGCTCTTCCGAGCGATCCTCGCCTCGCCTGCTACGCCGGTTGCCGACCCGTCGTCGCCAGAGAGTCCCGACTATCGCGGAAGTACGGGCTCAGTGGCGGATTGAAGGCGCCGTGGCGCTCGGCCAAACGCTGCATCTGCGCCGATAACTCGGTCATCGCGGCGCTATCCTGGTCGCTTTGCGCCGCCCGGATCTCCTCTTGCAACTGTCGCATCAAAAAGAGGAAACGTTCGCGTCCGAGGCGCTCTACAGCTTGTCGCGCCTCTCGCGTGACCTGACCGGGAAGCTGCGCGGGAGTTCCGTCGATCAATGAGAGCAGCCGTTGTCCATGCTCCGCGAGCGGTTCGTCCAACCCGTCAAGGATCACTTCCGCGGAGAGGTCCAGGATCGTCTGGTCGCGCAAAACGGCGAGCAACTCGCGGTTGCGCCCGTCCAGCAAGTCCCCTTCCGGCACCATGGCGATGACGTCGCCACACAGTGAACGATGCTTGAGCAGAATCGCCATCAGATGGTCCTCGTGACTCGCCGCGAGTTGCCGACGAGTTGAGCGCGAAGGATCAGGCGTCGACATCGAGGTTTTCATCGACGATCGGCGGATCTCGGAGGAGACGACGCGTTCATCGATTCGGAGTATTCTGGCCAATTGGGCGACATAATGCGACTGAATAACGCGATCGGCGATCTGTTGCAACACCGGCCCCGCCCGCCGAACCGCCTCGGCCTTTCCGCGAGCGTCGTCAAGGCGCACGTCGGCCGTGACCGCATCGAGGAAGAAGTCGAGGAATGGTTGGGCTGACGCGATGATTTCCGGCCAACGTTCCGGCGAACGTCGGATCAACTCGTCGGGATCTTTCCCTTCCGGCAGATTAACGATCGTGATCTCTGCATTGAGCTTCCGCTCCCAATGAATCACGCCGCGTGCGTCCGGGATCGGAACGAGGTCATGATCGAGCGTCCCTTGGGCCGTTTCGAGTCCGCGTAGCGTCGCCATCTGGCCCGCGGTGTCGGCGTCGAGCGCGAGCACGATGTGCTTGGTCGACCGCTTGACGAGCGCGATCTGCTGTTCGGTGACCGCGGTCCCCATCGCCGCAACCACGTTCGGATGGCCGAACTGGTGGGCGGCTATGGCGTCCATGTACCCCTCGACAATCACAACTTGGTCCCGCCGCCTGATCTCGTCCTTGGCAAGGTCGAGTCCATAGAGGAGCGCGCTCTTGTCAAAGATCGGCGACCGCGGCGAGTTGAGGTATTTCGGGACCGCGTCGCCCAACGCGCGCCCACCGAATCCGACGACCGCACCGTCCCGATTCCGGATCGGAAAGATCAGGCGATTGCGGAAGCGATCGTAATAGCCGCCCGTGTCGCGCGTTTGCAGCGGACCCGCTTCCGCCGCGAACGCCGGATCGACTCCTCGGGCCGACAAGTAGTTCAGCAAATGGTCCCAGCCGTCGGGAGCAAAGCCGAGCTGGAATCGAGCAATGACGTCGGCAGACAATCCGCGGTGCTCGACTGCTTCTCGGCCCGCCGCTCCCAGCGTACTGTTGATGAGAATGTTGTTGAAGAAGGTCGCTGCTGTGCCATTGAGGTCGATCAGGCGCTGACGGTGGGCGTCGACCTCGGGCGCATCGGTCGGGGTCATCTCTAGTTGCACACCCGCTCGTCGGGCGAGTTCAGCGAGTGACTCCTTGAAGTCGGCATTCTCGACGCCCATGTAGAACGTGAAGATGTCGCCGCCCTTGCCGCAGCCAAAGCAGTGGAAATTGCCCGACTCGGGGAAGACGACAAAGGAGGGAGTCTTCTCCTGATGAAATGGGCACAGACCCTTGTAATTGCGCCCCGTCCGTTTCAGCGACACGTACTGCGATACGAGGTCGACGGCGTCGGTGCGCTCTCGGACTTCGGCTACAGAATCTCGTGCCATTGGCTACTCCAACTTTTAGAACTCGGTCGGTATCGTCGTTCAGACCGACCAGTATCGAGGAACGAATAATCGCTGATAGAGTTCGAGTGCGAAACGATCGGTCATGCTGGCGACATTGTCCGCGACGCCGCGTTGCGGGACTTCACCGTCGTCCGGTCGGGATTCCTCAGGTAATCGCGCGGGGTCCTCGAGAAAGTGAGCGCAGAGGGCACGTACAACGTGCTGCGCGCGAAGCGTATCTGGTCGCTCATTGAGCGGATTGTAGACGCGTTGAAAGAGAAAGCGGCGGAGTTCATTCGCTGCTTGTTGAACTTCCGACGACATTTGGATGCTGCTCGATGAATCGGTGGCCGAAGAATGCGCGACGACGTCGCGGACAAGTGTGTCAATCCGCCGGGCATGGGTCGTCCCAAGGATATCGTGTACCGCACGCGGCAATTCGTTCTCCTCGATGATTCCCGCCCGAATGCTGTCGTCGAGGTCGTGATTGATGTAGGCAATGCCGTCGGAGATCTTGACGACCTCACCCTCGAGTGACGACGGGCGGCCGGAGATGTCGCCAGTGATCTCCTCATCCGGCTTTGAATGTCGCAGGATGCCATCGCGCGCGTCGTTCGTCAGGTTGAGACCGCGGCCTCCCTTTTCGAGGTAGTCGACGATGCGCAGACTCTGTTCATTGTGCCGGAAGCCCGGCAGCAGATCAGCCAGCGCGATCTCTCCGGCGTGACCGAAGGGAGTGTGACCGAGATCGTGACCAAGACCAATCGCTTCGATAAGGTCTTCATTCAATCGTAGCGCGCGACCGATCGTGCGCGCGATCTGGGTGACTTCCAGCGTGTGCGTCAAGCGGGTGCGGTAGTGATCCCCCGAGGGAGCAATGAAGACCTGCGTCTTGTGCATCAGCCGCCGAAAGCTCTTCGAGTGGATCACCCGATCGCGGTCGCGTTGATACTCGGTTCGGATAGACGACGGGTCTTCCGGTAAACGCCGCGTCGCGAGGCGACTCCGTTTGGCGCGCGGTGCCAGCAGATCGTCCTCCATCGCTTCCAGCGCAACTCTGATCGACGATGCGTGTGGCATGCGCCTCGCGCCTTTTGTGTGCATCCCCGATCGATGTTTCCTCAATTGTACAACGTGTACGGACAGTCTGGGGTGGTGCTTATTCGTCGATCACGTCCAGGTTGCCAAAACTGGCGAGAATGACCTTCTTTCCATGGCGGATAAATTCAATCGCGAGCTCCTGATCGCCGGCGCGCTCGACGACGTTGGTGATGCGTCCCTCGCCGAACTTAGCGTGGAAGACCCGATGACCTTTTCCGAAGGCGCGAGCTGGGACAGGAGGGGTTTGATGACTGGCGGATCGGCCGCGCTGGTCCCAGCTATAGTTCGATCTGATCTCCTGACGAACGCGATCCTGAAGGGAGGAGTGCCGCGAACTCCGGGTGAGCTTTGCCACAGAATCGAGCCCGGAGACGTGATCCTCCGGTAGCGCCGAGAGGAATCGCGACGGCGTGCTTAATTGCGTTCGTCCATAGAGCATGCGGGAGCTAGCAAAGGTGATATACAGCAGGTGCTCGGCGCGCGTAATGCCGACGTAGAAGAGGCGCCGCTCCTCCTCTAATGGAAGGGGGTCCATCATCTCCGTCTCCACGGCGCGACTGATCGGCAATAATCCCTCTTCAACGCCGGCGATAAAAACGACCGGAAACTCAAGTCCCTTGGCGGAATGCAGTGTGATCAACGTCACCTTGCCCTGATCTTGGCTGTTCAAGGTGTCGATATCCGCAATGAGTGCAACTTGCTCCAGATAAGTCGCCAAGGCCTCGTCGGGCGACACAATCCCATACGCCTCAAGGTCGGATCGCAACTCGAGCACGTTCGCCCAGCGCTGCATCTCCTCTTCGCTCTCGGTGTCGAAGGAATCCTTGTACCCGGTCTGTTCCACGATGACATCGAAGAGCTCGGTGAGACTGAGGTCGCGTTGCACGCGCCGAAGCTGAGCGAAGATCTCGCCGAGTCGCGCGGCGGCAGCCTTGGCCGCGCCAGACAGCGCGGGGGTAGAAACGGATTCGAGAGCCGGCTCCGCTATGGCGACAAAGCCGTCGAGCAGCGGACGGCCGTGGAGCGTCGACCATGTGCGGATCGCATCGAGCGCCTTCGGTCCAAGTCCGCGACCTATCGGCATATTTTCGATGATGCGATCCAGGCTGATCTCATCGGCCGCGTTGTAGAGCAATCGCAAGACCGCCAGGACGTCTTTGACCTCTTTGCGATCGTAGAAGCGAACGCCACCGATGATGCGATACGGAATCTCGTTGACACGGAACGCCTCTTCCAGGACGCGGCTCTGGGCCGTGGTGCGGTACATCACAGCGACGTCCTCAGCCGAGACATCCGACGTGTTCATCAACCTCCGGATTTCACCGACGATGAAATGCGCCTCGTGACGCTGGTCCGCGAGGAGGCGCACCATGACCCGTGTCCCCTCGTCGTTGTCGGTCCGCAGGCGGCGGTCGATGCGCTGCTTGTTGTCGCGAATGACGCGATCGGCGGTGGCAACGATGCGTTGCGTCGAGCGGTAGTTGAGCTCGAGATGAATCTGTTGGGCATCGGGATAGTCCCGTTCAAAGTCGAGGATGTTGCGGATATCGGCCTGCCTCCAGGCGTAGATCGACTGATCCGGATCGCCCACCACGAAGAGGTTGCGGTGTTTGTCGGAGAGTGCTGAGACAAGCACGTACTGAACTCGATTCGTGTCCTGATACTCGTCGACGAGGATGTATCGAAACCGGTCTTGATACCGTTCGAGCACGCTTGGGACCGCGTCGAACAGTCGGATCGGCAGGTTGAGCAGGTCGTCGAAGTCGACGGCGTTGGCCTTTGCGAGAATGCGCTGGTACTCGCGATAGACGCGGGCGACCACCTCGTCGTCGTAGGTCTCGGCCTGGTTGATGAACTCTTCCGGTCCGACTAGCAGCGACTTAGCCGCGGAGATGCGAGAGAGCATGCGCCGGGGAGCAACCCGTTTCGGGTCGAGATCGACCGCTAGGACCGCTTGCTTAACCGCCGTCAACTGGTCAGCGTCGTCGTAGATCAGAAAGTTGGGCATGATCCCGACGCGGTCGGCGACCATTCCTGGGTTCTGGCGGAGGATGCGTACTCCCAATGAATGAAACGTACCCATCACTAGACCGGTCACCGATGCGGCGCCCAACAAGTTGGCGATGCGGGCGCGCATCTCGTTGGCGGCCTTGTTGGTGAAGGTCACCGCGAGGACCTCGTCGGCGAGGACGCCCCGCTCGCGAATCAGGTAGGCGATGCGGTGGGTGAGAACCCTGGTCTTACCCGAACCCGGACCGGCGACGACGAGGACGGGACCTTCGGTCGTCGTGACCGCGCGCTGTTGCTCGGGATTGAGCCCGACCAGCAGGTCATTTGATTCGCTGACGAGAGGCGGCGTGCTCATGTGATGGCGTACATTCTCCATGGGGCTTCGAATCGAATTCGAGTCTAGCATCCACTGGATCGGGGCGTCGGGTCGTTTGACGCTCAATCGGAGGAATTGGTATATTTTTGGGCGTCCGCGACGCGGGCCGACGTAGCTCAGAGGCAGAGCAAGGGACTCATAAGCCCTTGGCCGGTGGTTCGAGTCCACCCGTCGGCACCACTCGATGTTTCCCTCGGAAATGATAGGTCGATGAGCCGTCGAAGACGCGACGCCGATGCCAGGGTCGGTGTCCATAATGGGTTCGAGCAGCGTCTGCTCGCTCGACTCAAGGAACGTTTTCCCTCCGACTGCCACATCATCGTCGGATACTCCGGCGGCGCCGATTCCCTCGCGCTCGCCGCCGCTCTTAGACGCGTGGCGCCGCTCAACGGAACAAACGTTGAATTGCTGCATGTCGATCATGGGCTGCGTGAGACCTCCGCCAAGGATGCCGAGCGAGCGCGTGAGATTGCAAGCATCCTCGGCTTGGCCTGTCGAGTGAAACGGGTCGACGAGGGACGAATTGCTTCTCATGTCGGCGTTGGAATTGAGGAAGCGGCACGGCGCGAGCGATATCGCATCTTTGCTGAGGAAGTCCAGGACAGGAATGGCGCGGCCATTGCCCTCGCCCACCATCAAACAGACCAGGCTGAGACGGTTCTACTCCATTTGCTTCGCGGAAGCGGCGTACATGGAGCGGGCGGGATGGCGGCCCTCGTCGACATGACAGTTCCGTGGTGGGAGCATGCCGATTCGCATTCGACGGTCACTTTGCGCGTATGGCGTCCACTGCTTCAAGAATCCCGCGTCGAGGTGCGTGCTTACGCCGCGAAACTCGAAATCGAACCAATCGAGGATCCAAGCAACGCGGACGCGACACTCCACCGCAACGCGATCCGGCGCGAGGTCGTACCCGTTTTGGAGCGGGTTTCGCCGGGTGCGACAGCCGCGCTTGCGCGGTACGCTCGGCTTACCGCCGAAGTCGACGACTTCCTTCAACAATCGGTGGACGCGGAGATTGATCTCGCGCCGCGGGGCGGTAGACGACTGCTTATCGATACGTTCAAGCAATGGCATCCCGCGCTCGTACGCGCTGTAATCCATCGATGGCTCAGCTCATACCGAATCGAGCCGAGCGCTGAGCGAGTCGATGCCGTGTTTGGCATGATCGTTCAACCGCGTCGAAATCGGCGGGTCGAAGTTGGACGGGGACTGTGTGTCAGCGTTGCCAACGGTCTACTTATTGTGGGCGAATGTCCGACCGTGCCAGTTTCCGAAGTCGAGTCCTGATCGCCGCTTGATTGCATTAGCGCGATCGGTCATGCTCGATGCTGATGCTGACGACCGCATTCACACGGGCGTCGTTGTCGCGAATTGAGGGGAAGGGGAGCCGCGTGCAGACGATTGAGCGTCGAGCCGAAGGGGTTGCCCGTGTCTTGATCGAGGAAGAGGCGATCCGGCGACGGATCAAGGAGCTCGCGCGCGAGATCGACGAGCTTTTTCCGGGCGAGCCGCCGTTGATGGTCGGCGTATTAACCGGCGCGGTGACTTTCATGGCGGATCTGATGCGGGCGATGTCGGTACCGGTCGCAATCGACTTCATGGCGGTGTCGAGCTACGGCGCAAGCACGCGGACCTCCGGCATTGTGCGCATTCTCAAGGACCTCAACGAGGAGATTGAGGGGCGTCGTATCCTCGTCGTGGAAGACATCGTCGATAGCGGCTTGACCTTGCAGTACCTACTCGACGTGCTTAAGAGGCGGAACCCGCGGGACATCCACGTGGTGGCACTGCTAAAGAAGGAAAAGCCGAGCGCGATCGACGTTCAAGTCGACATGGTCGGGTTTGCGATTCCAGACGAATTCGTCGTTGGCTATGGATTGGACTACGCTGGGCAGTACAGAAATTTGCCGTATGTCGCGGTGCTAGATCCCTCGGTAATTTCTGGGAAATAGGCGCGATGCTATACTCTCAGGCACGTCGCCAGGCCTCACCGAGCGGGCGCGACTAAGAGTTGGGCCCGTAGGCTGCGGGAGGATTCCGAATGGGCGATTTGAAGCGGTTTCGAAGCAGCGTCGTATGGGTCATCCTCATCGTCGCGGTCATAGCGCTCTGGTTCATCGTGGTAAACGGCGACGACTCGACGCAGACGAAGGACTTTAGCGCCGTCGTCGAGGAGATCAAAGCCGGAGACGTTCAGAAACTCGAACAAGCGCAAGACAGCGACAAGATTCGGGTGATCTACGAGGCGGACGACCTCGCGGAGGCGCGCACTATCCTGCCGCCCGACACTAACTTGCTTGAGGCGATGGATCGCTACGACATCGCGCTCGACGCCGTCGAGATCGAGATCAAGGAAGCAAGCCGGTGGGGAAGCTGGCTCAGCGCCCTGACCTTCATCCTGCCGACGCTTTTCCTCATCGGTATCTTCGTCTTCATGATGCGGCAGGCACAGGGCAGCAACAACCAGGCGATCTCCTTCGGCAAGAGCCGAGCGCGCCTTTTCACCGGGAACAGGCCGACGGTCACGTTTTCGGACGTTGCGGGAGTCGACGAGGCGAAAGAGGAGTTGGCCGAGGTCGTCGAATTCCTGAAGTATCCCGACAAGTTCCAGGCCCTCGGCGCCCGCATTCCGCGCGGCGTCCTACTCGTTGGTCCGCCGGGCACCGGAAAGACGCTCATTTCGCGCGCCGTCGCCGGCGAGGCGGGAGTGCCGTTCTTCAGCATCTCTGGTTCAGAGTTCGTCGAGATGTTCGTTGGCGTCGGGGCGAGCCGTGTCCGCGACCTCTTCGATCAGGCGAAAAAGAGCGCACCCTGTATCGTCTTCGTCGACGAGATCGACGCGGTTGGCCGGCAGCGTGGCGCCGGACTCGGCGGCAGCCACGACGAGCGCGAGCAGACGTTGAATCAGATCCTGGTCGAGATGGACGGCTTCGATAGCAGCACCAACGTCATCGTCATTGCCGCCACCAATCGACCGGATGTCCTCGACCCCGCCTTGCTACGGCCCGGACGCTTCGATCGTCAGGTGATTCTGGATCGGCCTGACATCCAGGGACGGCGTTCAATTCTGGAAGTTCACGCGCGGGGCAAGCCGCTCGAAGAGGACGTCATCGTCGAGAACTTGGCCCGGCAGACCCCAGGATTTACCGGTGCTGACCTGGAGAACCTGGTCAACGAGGCGGCGATTTTGGCCGCGCGCCGCAACAAAAAGACGGTCGGTCGCGACGAGCTCACCGAGGCGATCGATCGGGTCATCGCTGGTCCTCAGCGGAAGAGCCGGGTCATTTCCGAGCGCGAACGAATGATGACGGCCTATCACGAAGCCGGGCATGCACTGGTTGCTCGCATGCTGCCTCATTCGGATCCCGTGCGAAAAGTTTCCATCGTCGCACGGGGTATGATGGGTGGTTACACCCGTGTTGTGCCGGACGAAGACCGGCTCTTCAAGACCAAACGGCAGTTCGAGGACGAGCTGGCTGTCTTTATGGCGGGGCACGTCGCCGAGTCGCTCGTCTTCGAGGAGCAATCGACTGGCGCGGCCAACGACATCGAGCGAGCGACCATGGTGGCCCGTCGCATGGTGACCGAGTTCGGCATGAGCGCGAATCTCGGGCCGCTGGCGTTTGGCAAGAAGGACGAGTTGGTTTTCCTCGGACGCGAGATCAGCGAACAGCGGAACTATAGCGACGAGGTCGCTTACCAAATCGATCAAGAGATTCGCACACTGATCGACACCGCGCATTTGCGCGCGCGTGATGTCCTCACGGAGCACTTCGACAAACTGGAAAGTATTGCCGAGCTTCTGATCGCGAACGAAACCATCGAGAGCGAGGACTTGGAAGCGCTCTTCGATTCTCCGCGGCCGGCGCCGGATCTCGTCGGGCCGCCTTCCGGACGATCGGCCACGCGGGCGCAAGAGATGCCGGGCGTGGTGGCGGAGCATCCGGTCACGGATCGACTCGATCGCGAGATGCCGCCGGCGGGAACCGGTCAGCTACGTCCGCAGCCAGCAGACTGAGCGGCCGCTGGCCGATTCTGAGTCACAAAGTCAGAGACGGGGCGCGGCGTCCGCCGCACCCCCATTTCCGATCTGTCGCTGAAAACGCAACATCCGGCCGAGAGGCCGGATGTGTCGTCGTGGTGGAGGCAGGGGGACTCGAACCCCCGACCTCTACAGTGCGATTGTAGCGCTCTCCCAACTGAGCTATGCCCCCACGGTCGACAAGAGGAGTATACGTGGGTGGGAATGCGAGCGTCAAACGCGGTTGGGCAATCAAGCAGGCTCCTCGAAACCGTTGCACGTAGATGCATATGAGGGACCCTCGGTTATGCTATTGGCGCGCCTGGGACTGCCGAGCGAAAGAGAGTAATCAGGGAGCGAACCGATGTCTACATTCTTGAAAGGAGGCACGCGAAAGGGACGAGTGCACAACGTCCTATTGGGAGTGCTCCTTGTTCTGTCGTCGCTCGGCATTGGATACAGCGTCGATCGGGCGTCTGCTCAAGACTCGACCGAGATCAGTTTCGCGTTTTGGGGGGATCCAGCGGAGGAAGCGGCCTACCAACGGCTCATTTCTGAGTTTCGGGAGGTCCGTCCTGACATCGACGTGCGGGCAACGTACACGCCGAGCCAGGTGGACTATTACACGAAGGTCGCGACGTCATTCGCCGGCGGGGACCCGCCCGACATCTTTCTCATCAACTTCCGCACCTTCGGGCAATACGCGGCGCGCGGGGCGCTTGAGCCGGTTGGGCCATATCTGGAAGCGAGCGAGGCGATCGCCGCCGAAGACTTCTATCAGTTGCCCTTGGATGCGTTCCGATACCGCGGCGGCGAACTGGTCTGCATGCCGCAGAACATCTCCAGCCTGGTGGTTTACTACAATCGCGACATGTTCCAGGACAACGACGTCCCGTTGCCGACCAATGATTGGAGTTGGGATGACTTTGTCGTCGCGGCGACGGCGCTCACCCAGGACGTCAACGGTGATGGCGTGACCGATCAGTACGGACTAGTGGTCGAACCGAGCATTATTCGCTATGCCTCGTTTATCTGGGGCGCTGGCGGCGAGATCGTCGACGACGTCGACAACCCCACCACGCTCACGCTCGATACTCCGGAGGCGCTGAAAGGGGTCAACTGGTTCATCTCCCTCGGCGCCACCGGGCACGCCGTGGCACCGAGTGAAGCGGAAGTGCTGGTCGAGGATAACGAAAGTCGATTCATGAATGGCCGCGCGGCGATGCTGTTGCAGAGCCGGCGCGTAGTGCCGACGCTACGCCAGATCGACGGCTTCACCTGGGACGTGGCGCCGCTCCCAACCGGAAATCAGCCCGCGACAGTGCTGCACAGCGATGCCTTCTGTATGGCCGCCGACTCGGAAGACAAGGACGCCGCCTGGGCGTTCATCGAGTTTGCGGTGGGCCAGGAGGGCCAGTCGATTCTGGCCGAGACGGGACGGACGGTGCCGTCGATGATTTCCGTTGCCGAGTCGGACATTTTTCTCAAGGGATCGGCGGTCGGCGGTGCTCTCGGCGTCGGATTGCCGCCAGCGAACAGCGAGGCGGCATACCTCGACACGATTCCGCAAATGCGGCGTGTACCGTCAGTGTCGACCTGGCCGGAGGTCGAGGATGCCTTCAACGTCGCTTTTCAGCGGGCGTTCTACGTCGAGATCGACGTCGAAGGAGCGATCGAGGTCGCCACGTTCCAGAGTCGGGATGCGTTTGCGCGCGCGCAGGAGGAAGAGCGGCAGCGGGCGGAAGAAGACGACTAGCGACCAAGCCAGCCGGAACCGCGCAGATCCTGTAGGAACGCCCGCTGGACCAGGAGAAAGACCGCCACCACTGGCGCCGTCACCATGACTGCGCCGGCCATCAGGACCGGCCAGTTCGTGCGGTCTAATTGTGCGAGCGCCTGCAGTCCTGTCGGGAGCGTCAATTTTTCGGCCGACTGGATATAGAGCAAGGGTTCAATGAAGGCGCTCCAGTGATAGGCAAATGATAAGACGCCGACGGCCGTGATGGTCGGTATCGCCAGCGGCATCGCGATCTGCCCCCAGATGCGAAGTGCGCCGGCGCCGTCGAGTCTCGCCGCGTCGTAGATCTCGGACGGGATGCGCAGGAAGGTCCAGAGGAAGAGCAAGACGTAGAACGGCGAAGTTCCCATAAAGGCAGGAACGACGAGCGCCCACCGACTGTCGATCAGCCCGACCTCCTTGAACATGAGAAAACGCGTCAGCCAGACGGCGGTGAGTGGCGTCATCAGGGCGATGAACGAGATTGCGGTCAGGCGTAGGCGCCATTGCTGAGGCAACTGGGCCATTGCGAATCCGGCCCATGAGGCAACGATCACCGTGATCGGCACGGCGTTCACGACGACGAACGTGGAGTTCAACGCGTAGCGCCAGAAGTCGACGAGCTCGAAGACGCGGCGATAATTGCCCCAAACAACCGGCTCCGGCAACCATTCCAGATGCAACGGCGGCGGCATGCCAACCGCGCGCAGGGACGTTGTGACCATCCAATAAAGCGGAACGACGAAAGTTGCCGCAAGCGCGAGTAGCGCCAGGTGGCGAGCCGCAATCACGAGCGGCCGTGCGTGCTTTTTCGCGGTCGGTATCCGAATCGTGGACTCACTCTGCATCGCGGAACCCCAAGCGCCAACGTACCGCGACGCGGTATTGCAGCCAGAGGACACTGCCGGTGATCAGGAAGAGTGACCAGGTCATCGCGGCGGCGTAACCAAACCGTAGGTAATCGAAGGCGTTGGTATAGATGTGCAACGGGAGATAAGTGGTGGCATAGTTGGGACCCCCGCCGCGACCGACGATGAGGGCCGGGACGAAATTCGACTGCAGGCTGAAGATCGTGTCACGAAACAGCAGGATGAGCAGAACAGGTGCGATCAGCGGCAGCGTCACGCCGAGCATTGTTCGCACTGTTGAGGCGCCGTCGACCGCGGCTTGATCCAATACTTCCTTCGGCACGTCCTGGATGGCGGCCAGGCAAACCACAAATGCCTCACCCAATTGCCAGCTCATCATGAAGGCGATGGCAAACCGAGCTCCCCATTCCTCGACCATCCAGGCCGGACCGGGAATGCCAACGGAGCCAAGAACAAGATTGATCGGGCCGTAGATCGGATTGAGCAGCCAGAGCCAGAGTAACGCCCAGGCGATATCGGGCACCACGGTCGGGAGATAGATGGCCGCCCGGTAGAACCTGCCGAAACGCAGACGCCCGGTTAGCAACAGTGCGAGCAGGAGCGCGCCCAGTAGCTTCGCCGGGATTGCCATGAGCGCGAACGTGGCCGTATTGAGCACGGCGATGCGGAAGATGCGGTCGTCAAGCATCTCTCTAAAGTTGTCGAGACCGACAAACCGTGGAGGCTCGATCGCATTGTAGGCTGTGAAGGCGAGCGGAAGTCCCGCAACAGCGGGGATAGCGACGAGAATCGTCAGACCCAGTAGGTAAGGCGCAAGCATTAGGGCGAGCTGCCCGTGATAGCGGATGCGCTTCATGCTGGAGAGGCGGACTGCGAAAGTGCTTGGGTCCCACAGCCGAAACCGCCGCTGGGCGCCGGCTACCGAATCGGCCGATTGCTCGTCGATCACGGATCTCCTCGGTGGAACACAAGAGTATTGCCAAGTGGGCAGTATACACGGGCACACCGTTGAAACAGGCTCAGATATCCTTGGACGAATCTGGGAGTTTACTGGGATAGACGCTCGATCGCGTCGGTGCTACAATTGCCTGGTAAACGACGCGCGGGTGTAACTCAGTTGGTAGAGTGTCTGCTTCCCAAGCAGAATGTCGTGGGTTCGAGTCCCATCACCCGCTCCTAGCCCCCGAACCGTTGCACGGTCGGGGGTGTTCTATCGGTGATGATTCGGCTTACGTGCGGAGCGAAGGGTGGGTTGGCCGCCATACAGGCCCCAGTCGGCGGATCCCCACTACTTCGGAGCAGCTATGCGCGATGGTGTTGAGCTAACGGAGCGCATCCGGACCGCTGTACCCACGCTTGCAGCGTCCCAAGTTGACGAGCTCGCCCGCGTTGTCGTGCGATTGGTCTCCAAGCTCGCTCCAGTGCGCATTTATGTGTTTGGGTCTCAGCCGCGTGGTGAGGCAACGGCGGATAGTGACATTGATCTGCTCTTGGTCGTGCCAAGAAGCGAGGAGCCGTCCTACAGGTTGGCACAAGCCGCGTATCGGGCAGCCGTACCATATACATGCTCGCTCGACATTCTCGTGATGTCCAACGAGGAGTTCGACCGGCGCCGTCGTGCTGTCTCATCGCTTCCAGCGATGATAATGCGAGAGGGCCGGGTGCTCTATGCAGCCTGAGTCGCTCGAAGAGGCGTGGGATTGGCTGACACGCGCAACGAGAGATTTGCTCATCGCTCAACGTGCCTTGCAAGGAGAACCCGTACTTGCCGATCAGGCCGTTTACCATGCGCACCAGGCCGCCGAGAATGCGCTCAAGGCATATCTTTCGGCGCAGAGCATTCCGTTCCCCAAGACTCACGATCTGGTACGACTGGTATCACTGTGCCGCGAAGTTGAAGCAAGCTTTGCACACTGGCTCCCAGCGGCGCAGACGTTGAATCCATATGTAACCCAATTCCGCTATCCAGGCGGCCCGTTGGAGCCAGAACGGAGCGAAGCTGAGGAAGCTAACAGGCTTGCCGGCGAACTTCTAAGCAGTGTTCGCCGAGGTATTCCTCAACTCACCGAGCATTGACTAATGCTCGATGGATCATCCGAAGGCATAATCGCGCGATGTACCTGGCTGCCCGTTGGCCAGCCGCGGATTACGACCGCTACATCAAGGGCTGGCAGTTGGGGCAGTAATGCGAACTCCGGCCCGAGATCACAAGGCAGTCCAACGGCAAACCACACCGAAGGCAGGGGCTGCCTTGCCGGCCACGGCCGTAGACTTGGAGGAATGCCTGGTTGCCTCCTTCTTGCCCAGTGCCGTCACGATAGCTTGAGAAGGTCGTCCCGCGATTCGCGATCGCCTCTCGGAGTACGACTCTGATTGCGCGATGTAGGCGTCGGACCTCCACCGCGGAGAGGGCGCTGGGGTTGCGCAGCGGGTGAAGTCTGGCGCGGAAAAGTGCCTCGTCGACGTAGATGTTTCCTAATCCGCCGACAAGCTTCTGGTCGAGGAGAACGCTCTTCAGGCGGCCCGTGCGACGCTGAAGTTTTTGAGCAAGGTCCGCCGACGTAAAGTTCGAATCGAGCGGCTCTGGACCGATCCGCGATTCGATCTGCGCCATCCGATCCGGCGATGCGTGGATCACCCGACCGAACTTTCTTTGATCGGCAAACCGCAAGTCGGACCCGTCGTCGAGTTCGACGGCTAGGCGCTCGAAGCGGAGCGGAGCGGCGCTCCGATGCGGCAGGGTCAGGGTACCTGTCATGCCTAGATGCACGACGAGCGAGGTCGCATCATCCAAGTCGAACATAAGGTACTTTGCGCGGCGTCGTAGGCCAACAATGGTCCGATTAGTGACCATGGCGGCGACAATTACCGGATCGGCGCCCCCAAGGACGCCAGGGATGTCGGTGAGGCGTAAGCCGACGATCTGTCGGCCCACAACGTGCGGTAACAGGGAGCGGCGGACCGTTTCGACCTCTGGCAGTTCTGGCATACGCATTACACTTTCGTCGATTCGGCTGGGCGCCGATGCGGACCCGGCATCGCGATTCGGAAGGTAAGGAGTCCCGATCCGTGGCTGACCCGTCGCAGGACTGCATTTTTTGTCGGATCGCGAACGGAGAACTCGGTACCGAGTTTGTCGCCGAGAGCGAGCATGCGGTCGCCTTTCGCGATCTCAGCCCGCAGGCGCCGACGCATGTCTTGGTCGTGCCTCGGCGTCATTATGGCGGCTTACGTGACATCTACGCTGCCGATCCGTCGCTTGGCGGGCACCTGCTAGCGCTGGCGGCTAAAGTGGCGGCGTCGGAAGGGCTCTTCGCATCGGGCTACCGCGTCCTCACCAACGATGGCTCGGACGCCGGTCAAACCGTACACCATCTCCATTTCCATGTATTGGGCGGCAAGCGCCTGCGCGAGGGACTTGCCTGACGCGACGAATGGACGGGAAATGACGGAATCTCCACGTGATCGACTCGACTCCGATCTCAAAGCGGCCATGAAAGCGGGGGACGTGACCGCACGGGATACAATTCGCTTTACGCTCTCAGGGCTGAAGTATGAGGAAATCGAGAAACGCGGCGCATTGACGACAGAGGAAGAGATCGCGTTTCTGCAACGCCAGGCGAAACGCCTCTCAGAAGCGATCGATCTGTACCGCACCGGAAATCGACCGGATCTGGCCGATCGTGAGGCAGCCCAACTCGCGATCTTGCAAGGATACTTGCCGGCCGCGCTGACCGACGATGAAGTGCGGAGACTCGTCGAGCAAGCGATTGCCGAAACCGGCGCTACAAGTGTGAGAGAAATGGGCAGGGTGATGCCTGTCGCCATCGCACGGGCCGAGGGCCGCGCGGATGGGAAGCGACTTAGCGCCGCGGTACGCGACGCACTACCTAAGTTAACATAACCTTCGCATGCTGAAGGTGGATGCAGCAGTGATGTCGAGCACCGCCCTTCACGATAACCACCGTTTCACCGTGGAAGTCGACCTGATGATCGATGATGGCATTGTCGTCACTGTCAGTGAAGCTGAAATCGAACTGCTCGTCTCAGAGATTCTGAGGCGGGAACACGCTCGCGGTCATTGGGCTGTCTCGATTGTGCTGACGACCGACGATTGCCTGCGTGCGCTCCATCGGGACTTTATGGGCATCGATGAAGAGACCGACGTTATGACCTTCCCATCCCAGAAGGTATTCGGCCATGAACCAAAGGGAGGGGAGATCGTGGTTTCAAGTGAGCGCGCTGTCGAGCAAGCCAGTGAGCACGGGCACAGCACCGAGGAAGAGTTCCGCTTCCTCATCGTGCATGGGTTGTTGCACCTGTGTGGTTGGACGGATGAATCACCGGCGAAGCGCGAGGCGATGCTGTCGCGGCAGGATCAACTGCTAAGGCAGGATTATGACGCCGCCGTCGAATGAGCGGACTCGATGCCGACATGCGCATCAGTGAGCGCGCGGCGCAGAGCCTCAGCCGCGATCAGCGCCGTTCTCCGATGCACTTCGGGTCGAACGCCTCTAATGGGAAAGCGCTCCGACGCCGTTACGGCGCCAGCGAGCGCGACCTCAATAGTCCCTTCGTGCAGATCGTTCGCCGCAAGTTCGGCTGACACCGCGATACCCATTCCGAGTGGGGCCGTAGCGGCGGCTTCGGCGGCGAGATCCGACGCGGCGAGATTCCCGCGTGCACGCAATAGCCCGCTGTGCAGAATCGCCGGTGCAAATGGGCTGTCACCAAGGATTGAGGTGAACCGCCCTCCGCCTCCCTCGTCGATGACGGCCATGGTCCAACCTCTGTCCGACACCAGGTTGAGCAACGCGGAGGAGAGCAGGACGTCGTCGGTCCCGTAGACATACGTGCCAAGAATGCGAACCACCTCGGACGCGGCGACGTCGCGGACCCGCGCCGCTTCGTCTGAAGTCGCGCCTATGCCGGTGACGCGGACGTGAACGCCATCATCCTTGGCGTAGGTCGCCACCACCGGATTCGCCTGGTCGACCAGATCGCCGAGGGCTTGCTCGGCCGCTGACTCGCCGATACCGATGGTTTTATACGTCGTGGTGCGGATGGCTCGATTCGGGAGCCGGAGTTGCAGGCGTGGGACGACTTGCTCCTGCCACATTCGCGTCATCTCGCGAGGCACGCCGGGCATGCAAGCTACAATCGCCGATTCGTGCTCGACAAACCATCCCGGCGCCGTGCCGACTGGGTTGGTGAGCGGTTCGGCCGACGCAATGAGCCACGCTTGCTTCTTGTTGCGCTCGGGCATCGTTTGACCACGAGCGGCGAACATCCGCTCGATCGTCGCTAGCAGGTCCGCATCGACCTGAGGTGTCTCACCGACAAGGTCGGCAATGGCTTCTCGCGTCAGATCGTCGCCGGTTGGTCCGATGCCGCCGGTACAGATGACGAGATCGGCGTCGGCCGCAGCGCGACGGATCGAGTCGGCGATGCGCCGGCGGTCGTCACCAACTTGGACGACGTGCAGCAATTCGATGCCGAGGGTGGCAAGTTCTTGGGCGAGATAGGTGGCGTTGGTGTCGGTGAGGTGGCCGAGCATCAGTTCGCTGCCGATGGACTGGATGTAGGCGCGCATTGCCTGCCTGCTGACTCAGCCGGTTAGCGGCGACCGTCAAGTATTTGGGATGAAAGCTACCTGGTACCCTCGGAGGGATTCGAACCCCCAACCCCTTGGTCCGAAGCCAAGTGCTCTGTCCATTGAGCTACGAGGGCAGACGCGGACGACGAACGTCCGGCCTGCTAAGTATAACAGCGAAACAAGAGGAAAGCGGTCAACGAACAACCCCGCCGACAGTTCGGCGGGGTTCGCCTCGAATGGGGGTGCCTTACGGGGCTCGAACCCGCGACCTCCGGTTCCACAGACCGGCGCTCTGCCGATTGAGCTAAAGGCACCATGCGTTTGAGGGACATGAAGGGAGAGTAAGCCGAGTTCTGTTCCTGATGGTCATCTCTCTCGGTCCCGAAGGACCGGCCGCCTCGTCACCTTGGCGGCTGCTCTCGACTTCCGGCCTCGGTGAGCAACCTGCAAACGGCCGATTCGGAGATTGCCGCGGGGAGGATTGCCCTTTTCAGCCGCTGGCATCGCGCTCCATTGAACACGACCGCGGAATGGTTTCTGTTGCTCTCGCGCGGTAAACCGCGCGCCAATCTGGACTGTCGACGCCTCTCGGCGTCTCCCCGGCTTTCACCGGGCACCCTTGCTCGCTGCAGCTCGGACTTTCCTCTGGCCTCGGAGGCCAGCGACCATCCTTCCGTTCATGCCCTCGGTTGTCAAAATGCAGGCCCACCGTGCGACGGGCCAGACCCATTCGACGCGATGTCGGCCATCTGGCCGTCGTCGTCGCGAATGGTGGTGCCGAAGGGGAGATTTGAACTCCCACGGGCTAAAGCCCACTACGCCCTGAACGTAGCGCGTCTGCCGATTCCGCCACTTCGGCGCGGCGCCCGGATCGGTGATCCCGCCCGGTGGAGCCGACCTGGGGACTCGAACCCCAGACCTGCTGTTTACGAAACAGCTGCTCTACCAACTGAGCTAGGTCGGCGGGCCCAATTGGGCCGAACCGCGGCGACTGAAAGTGTAGCATGCCCGGCTAGGCGTCGCAAGACGGAAAACCGCCTGTGGTATCGTTGGGTTGATCGTGAGATACGAGGTGCGTGGTGGCCAGTTCGTCTCGCGATCAACCTCGACTTTGCGCGGAGTACTGAACGGTTTTTGATGAGCGCACAACGACGACCAGGTCCGAGACCGCGACCGACGCCGCGACGAACAACTCCTTCTCTCCGGCGACGCCTCGCCCGGATGGATCGCACGCAACTCGCCTTCACGATCCTGGCCTTCATCATCGTTTTCTCGATGATAGCCGCTACCGTTTCGTACGCGCTTATTGAAACAAACGCCTTCGATTCGGCCGATGACGACGATGTCTTCGAGAACTCGGACGTGCAGGGCGATCTCGAAGCTCAAGCACGGGCAGCGGTTGAAGCACGTCCAGACGACCCGAGGGCGCTGAGCAACTTGGCCAACTTGCTGGCTAATCTGGGGAATCCCGAGGAGTCGATCACCTGGTACGAACGCGCGTTGGCGGTAACGCCAGACGATGCGTCATTGCGGCTCGACTTTGCCCAAACCTTGGTGTCGGCAAACAAACCGAATGACGCCGAGTTGCAGTTTGAGAAGGCGATTGAGCTTGATCCGAACAATCCTCAATCGCATTACTATCTCGCGGAGCTCTATCAGATGTGGGATCCTCCGCGCTCAGATGACGCTATTGCGGCGTACCTACGCGTCATCGAAGTCGGACCGGACACGTACGTAGCAGATCAGTCCCGCGAGCAATTGGTAGCCATGGGTGTAGCAACTCCATCTCCGGCGGCGTCGCCCGCGAGATCTCCAGGAGAAGAGGAAACTTAGTGAACGCCGAAGAATCATCCGCTCCGATCAGCGCTGAATTGCTCGACTGGCTTGCCTGCCCCCTCGACTACTCTGCTGTCCACCTCGACGGGACCGAACTCGTCTGCACGAAGTGCGGACGGCGCTTCTCAATCGAAAACGGCACTCCGAACATGCTAGTTGAGGAGGATGATTGACGAACAACCGTTCTAGCCGGCTGGTATACTCGCCGCATGACTGATCAGCCTCGACCGTCGACGACGCCAGGGAGTCAGGCACGCGACTCAGCGAGAATCGTGACGGCTCGCAACCGCCCAGAGGATGTGGCCGCCGATCGTGGGTTGCGACCCCGCCGACTGGCCGACTACATCGGTCAGGACCGGGTGAAGTCGACGCTTTCGATCTTCATCGAAGCCGCTAAGAAACGGGGCGAGTCGCTCGATCACGTTTTGCTCTATGGTCCGCCGGGCCTCGGCAAAACGACGCTCGCGGCGATCATCGCCTCAGAGATGAGCGTGAGCTTTCGTGTCACATCCGGTCCGGCAATCGAGCGCGCCGGCGACCTGGTCTCGATTCTGACCAATCTCAAGGCGGGCGACATCCTCTTCATCGACGAGATTCACCGACTCAACCGTGTGGTCGAAGAAGTGCTCTATCCCGCGATGGAGGACTATGCCGTCGATATCGTCATCGGCAAGGGACCGGCCGCGCGGACGATGCGGATCAACTTGCCGCGATTCACGTTGGTAGGGGCGACTACCCGCTTGGCCCTCCTCACCGGTCCGCTTCGCGATCGTTTCGGGGCGGTGTTGCGACTCGACTTCTACGACTTGGACGCGATGATTGAGATAATCACCAGGTCGGCGGCAATCTTGGGTGTCCCACTGGCAGGAGGAGGCGCACATGCTATTGCCTTACGAGCGCGTGGCACGCCGCGCGTGGCAAACCGGCTGCTGAAGCGTGTGCGTGACTATGCTGAGGTGCGCGGCGCGGGTGAGATCACCGAGCAAATTGCGGCCGAGGCGCTTTCGATGCTCGATGTCGATGAACTCGGGCTGGACGACGTCGATCGCCGGATATTGCGGACCATCGTCGAGAAGTTTGACGGCGGTCCGGTCGGCGTCGAAACACTCGCGGCGGCGACGAGCGAGGAGACTGACACCATCATGGACGTCTACGAACCGTACTTGATTCAACTTGGATTCTTGCAGCGCACGCCTCGCGGTCGGGTGGCGACGCGACGCGCATACGAACATCTCCACGCGACGCCACCAGCGACGATCGACATCCTTCAGCAGAGCCTCTTTTCCGAAAAGTGAGCGGCAAAGCGGACCGCGATCTGTTGGTCGCCGACTTCGATTACGATCTGCCTCCTGAATTGATCGCCCAGGAACCGTTGGCAGATCGAAGCCGATCGCGCCTGCTTGTGCTGAATCGGCGAACCGGCGAGATCGTTCATTCCACAATCAGTGAGATTAGCTCGTGGCTGGCGCCGGGCGATCTGCTCGTCGCCAACAACACGCGCGTGCTGCCCGCGCGGCTCTTTGCGCACAAATCGGGGACAGGTGGCCGCGTCGAGTTGTTGCTCCTCCGACGCATCGAAGCCGGGGATTGGGTCGCTCTGGCCAAGTCGACGCGAAAGCTTCGACCAGGACTTCGGTTGGACCTGGAACCGGTCCTGTTCGGGGAGGCTACGGCGCCAGTTGAGATCGTTCAGGTCGACGAAGTTGGTCCGATCGTGATTCGATTCCTGGATCGAGCAGACCTGCGATTGGACCGATACGGCACGACCCCTTTGCCGCCATATATTCACACGCTGCTTGCCGACCCGGAGCGCTATCAGGCGGTGTATGCATCGCGCCCAGGCTCAGCCGCTGCACCCACGGCCGGGCTTCATCTCACGCCGACATTGATCGAGGATTTTCAAGCGCGAGGAATCGGCTGGGCGGAAGTGACGCTCCACATCGGTCTCGATACGTTTCGGCCAGTGACGGTTGAGCGCGTCGCGGATCATGTGATCCACCGAGAGTGGTGTGCGGTGTCGGACGAGGTGGCTGGCGCCGTCGCGAACGCGCGAGCAGCCGGGCGACGAGTCGTCGCGGTCGGCACCACCGCCGCACGGACGCTCGAATCACTTGGTCCGCGGTGGGAGCGCTCGCGGCCAGCCGGATTCGCCGGCCCGACCGACATCTTCATCACACCGGGGTACACTTGGCGGGTGGTCGATGCGCTCCTGACCAACTTCCACCTCCCGCGATCGACATTGTTGATGATGGTCAGCGCGTTGGCGGGTCGCGACGTGATACTGCAAGCGTATCGCGAGGCGATCGCGCGACGATACCGGTTCTATTCCTTCGGCGACGCCATGCTCATCATTTAGGCGATCGATGAGAAAGATTCCTTGGAACAGGGAGATGATTGTGGTTCCAACGCGGGAACACGGATGGCAACTGCTGACCGAATTCGTACAGAGCGAAAGCCTGCGCCGCCATTGTTTGAGCGTCGAGACGGCGTTGCGGGCCTACGCACGACGGTTCGGTGAATCCGCGGACGATTGGGGCCTGGTCGGACTGATCCACGACTTCGATTTTGAGATTCACCCAACGCTGGATCTTCATCCACGGGCCGGCTCCGCAATCCTGCGCGAACGGGAATATCCGGAATGGGTCATCCGCGCCGTCCTGAGCCACGGTGAGGAAACCGGCGTGGCGCGAGAATCTCGCCTCGAAAAGGCGTTGTACGCGGTCGACGAGCTCACGGGGTTCATTTCCGCCGTGGCGTATGTCCGACCGTCCAAGGCCGTGCGCGACGTCACGCCTCAGGCACTGCGCAAGAAGATGAAGGATAAGGCATTCGCGCGCGCGGTCGATCGCGAGGCGATGATCGCCGGAGCCGAGGAGTTGGGAGTCGATTTCGACGAGCACGTGGCGTTCGTCGTGAACGCCATGGCGGACAACGCTGAGGCGCTTGGTTTGGCCGGGGTGTCTGCCGCCGATGACTAAGTCTATCAATCTGCTGTCGATCATCCTGGCAGCGGTGTTGCTAGGTGCGTGCGGCGGGGATGAAGAAGGGGGAGGCGCCGATTCTACCGCGACCGGCATGGCCGGTTTGTCTGCACCCGACATAGCGGATGGTTGCTGGACTGTCAGTCAGCGACTGGACGAAGCAGCAGGAGAAAATTCAGTGGCTCATCAGCAATGGAAAGAGGCGCCAGCGATGGTGATCGACCCGGCCAAGCGCTACACCGCCACCATCGAGACCAACAAAGGCTCATTCGACGTCGAGTTCTATCCCGATGACGCGCCCAGAACGGTCAACAACTTCGTCTGCCTGGCGCGCGCCGGATTCTACGACGGTACGCCGGTCCACCGCATCATTCCGGGCTTCGTCATCCAGGGCGGCGATCCGACAGGAACCGGCAGCGGTAGCCCTGGATACCGGTTTGAAGACGAAGCGATCAGCAAGGAGTACTCCAAGGGCATCCTGGCGATGGCGAACTCTGGCCCGAATACAAACGGCAGCCAGTTCTTCGTCGTCCTGGGCGACCTTCGCGGCCAATTGCCAAAGAACTATACGATCTTCGGGAACGTCATTGCGGGCGAAGAGACGGTAGACGCCATCGCGAGTACGCCGATTGCGCCGAATCCTCGGACCGGCGAGCGATCATCGCCGACCGAGACGATCACCTTGGAACGCGTATCGATCAAGGAAGAGTAAGCAGCCATGCTGGCGTGTGCGCAACAACGACGCCGCCCCGGCCAATGCTGGGGCGGCGTCGTTGTCTTGATTCAAGCAGCGGCCAACTCGTCGCAGACCGCTTCATACTCGCGAAGGAGGTCGATCCAGAAATCTTCCCACGCTGCAACGTCAGTTCCGGCCGCGGCCGCTTGCTCGATGCGATCGTACCCATCGTCGAGGCGGCGAGCGAGCGACTCACGCCGCTCGACTATCGACGCCATCCGCCGTGTTGAGAGCACCACGATATCGGGTCCGCATTTGTCTGCCAAAGTCGTCGCTCCCCCGTTTGAGACCTAGACGCTCAGCTTACGATGCCAGGTCGACCGCACTCCGCCGTCCTTGCAACCGCTCGATGAAAGCCGACGCGTCGCGCCGGTTCAACTCGGCGACCGGTCGACCGTAGGCGCGTTGCACTTCCTCGCTCAATTCGTCGTCCGACAATCCGGTTTCGCGCGCGATGGCGTGGATGAACTTGAGCTGGCGAGACGTTGCGGTCTGGTTGACGCCCGCGATCCGTCGATCGGCATCGTCGCCTGCATCGATCATGCGTCGACCGCGAGTCGAGGCGAAGTCGATCGGCGCATCGACGACCCGTCCCTGCCCAGCACCGAAATCGAAGTCGGGGCAGAACTGCGTGCCGAATCCGAGCGCGGCGAGCGCACGACCGATAGCCTTGGTCTCCGCTTTCTCGATGTAGTCGCGGAAGTCGTCCATCCCTTCGCTACCCCAGCCGGTCGCCGACCCGCCGTCCGGCACCGTCACTTTGGCCCGAAAGATGGCGAATTGGCCGTCGTGGCTGAAGAGCTCGGTTTCGATTGCGGCGTCGGGGTGAAGCTCGCGCAACCAGACGAGCCGCCACTTGACTTCGAGATAATCCGAGTTGCCCACCTTGGTCAAATACCGGCTGGGATCGAATGCTGCAGACTGGCTCATGAAGGTCACCTTTCGCGAGAATTTAGAACCTATGTTCTATATGCATTCTAATGGCCAAGCCGGGCGTTGTCAAGCTGGCAATTTGTGGCCGAGCCCTTGAACATTCCTACCCGAGCAGGCAATCAGTGACCGATTTACGCGCCGCGAGATGAAGGACGCCGGCTCGATCATGGGTTGCCAAAACCCTGTGCTATAATGCCCGTAAGAGGTGTACGGACACCCTGAGTGCTACTGGGAAGGGATGGCCGGTGAAGGTTTCCTGCCTTCAAGAGAATCTGCAACGGGCGTTGGTTCAGGTTTCTCGCGCGGTGGCGACGAAGACGGCATTGCCCGTGCTCAGCAACGTCTTGCTGGCAACCGACGCCGGTCGGCTGCGCATCGCTGCGACAAACCTCGAGATCGGCATCACGACATGGGTCGGTGCATCGATCGATGAAGAGGGCAAGTTAACCGTCGATGCTCGACTACTCAACGAATTCGTGAGCACGCTTCCGAATGACGCCGTGCAACTCTCCAGCAACTCGGCGCGGACCGCATTGACGGTGCAGAGCGGCCGAGACAAGGCGGCGATCAACGGGATTGACGCGGATGACTTCCCCGTGATCCCGACCGTCGGTGAGGATGCATTCACCGTCGAGGTTGATCCACAGGCGCTGCGCGAGATGATCTCGCAGGTTGAGTTCGCCGCAGCGTCCGACGAAAGCCGTCCGGTTTTGGCCGGCGTCCTCGCTCGATTCGAAGATAAGACCTTGACCCTGGCGTCGGCGGACGGCTTTCGCCTCGCCGTGCGGCACGGCGAACTGGCGGAGCCGGTCTCAGAGAAGCTCGACATCATCGTACCCGCGCGTGCGATGCGCGAGCTCTCGCGGATCATCGGTGACGCCACCGATCCGCTCACGCTCGCCATAACCGCCAATCAGAGCCAGATGCTGGCTAAGGTCGGGGAAACCGAGTTTCTCTCTCGCCTGATCGAAGGCACCTTCCCTGATTACCGGCAGATCGTGCCGAAGGAGTTCGGCGTCAAGATCGAACTGGGACGCGATGCTTTCCTCAACGCCGTCCGCCGGGCGAGCTATTTCGCCCGCGACAACAACGACGTGATTCGTCTCGCGATCAAACCGGGGGAAGACGACGTCATGCCCGGCACCGTCGAGGTATCGGCGACGGCGGCGGAGCGTGGCAATAGCCAGAGTTTCGTCGATGCGTCAGTGTCCGGCCAAGAGTTGCAAGTTGCATTCAATGCACGCTACCTGGTCGATGTCCTGGGCGTGGTGAAACAGGGGCAAGTCATGCTGGGCCTGAACGGATCGAATCAAGCTGGCGTGGTGCGACCGGCCGGCGTAGAGGACTATTCGCACGTTATCATGCCGATGGTAATTGGGGCGCATTGACCACGCGGCCTGGCCTGACGTAACGAGACCCCGCCTCGCATGCACCTTCATACCCTCACGCTAGAAGAGTTCCGCTCCTACCACCATCAGGTCCTGGGTTTCGAAGAGCCCGGGCTGGCGGTCTTTGGTGAGAACGCGAGCGGGAAGTCGAGTCTCCTCGAAGCGATCGCTATGCTGGCGACGACTCGCTCTCCCCGGACCACGACCGAGCGGGAGTTGATCAATTGGTCCAGCGGCGGTGAGCTTGGCGTGCCGCCCTTTGCCCGGATCGCCGCCATCGTCTCTCGCGCGGATCGGGAGATCGAAATCGAAATCGTGCTCCAGGTCGATCCCGATCGTCCCGGTAGCGTCAAGAAGCAGATCAAGGTGAACCGCCGTCCGGTGCGAGCGATGGATGCGGTCGGCGCGTTGAATGCGGTCTTCTTTTCGCCCGAGGACGTGGGGCTGGTGACCGGGCCACCGGCGCAACGGCGACGCTACCTCGATCTGACAATTTCGCAACTCGACGCCCGGTATCTCCGCTCACTTGCCCGATACAACCGAATACTGGAGCAGCGCAATAGCCTCCTCAAGTCGTTGAATCGCGACGGGGTTTCCGCGGATTCATCTGTGGTAGCTGGGCAACTCGCATTCTGGGACGAGGAACTGATCGGATTCGGTTCTCGGGTGCTTGCGCGCCGATTCGGCGTCGTTCGCCTGCTGTCGGCACTGGCGGCTGAGCGATTTCAATGGTTGACCGGCGGCGGGGCGCTTGCAATTTCCTACGGGAGCACCGTCGAGACGCCCGAAGTTCCGTTGGCTATTCGCGAGGGGTCGCCGGAGGCGTTAGAGATGTACGTGGGGCGTAGCTTCTCGCGGGCACTGCCACCACGTCGCCGCGACGAGCTGCGCCGTGGCATGACCCTCATGGGACCGCATCGCGATGATCTGAAGTTGACGGTGGCGGGCGCCGACTTGGCGGCCTATGGATCGCGGGGGCAGCAGAGGCTCGCCGTCGTCGCGCTAAAGCTGGCAGAAGTGGACCTGATGGTGTTCGAAACGGGGGAACGTCCGATAGTGTTGCTCGACGATGTGTTATCGGAGCTTGACGAGCGTCACCGTCGGATGCTGACGGACGCGATGATGAAGGTGGGCGGCCAGCTCTTCCTAACAACAACGGACGAGGCGACGTTCGACACGCCGGTTCTCGCGGATCTCCAACGCGCGCACGCGCGGGCAGGTCAGCTGGAGATGCATTCACCTGGCGAGTCGACCGCCAGCTGAACGAACCGTTCTCGACATATCCCAAGGTATCGACCAGGTGTGTCGCACAATATCCACGCCGGCTCATCGAGCCGGCGTTTCCTTCAACGTGACTTCGGCTGGGGTGCAGGGATTCGAACCCCAACTACCTGATCCAGAGTCAGGCGTCCTACCGTTAGACGACACCCCAATCTCGGCTAATATTAGCATAACCGCTTGCTTAGTCACAACGACCATGCCTTCGCAATCGCGGCCACGCCGGGCTGAAATGTCCGCATCACATCGACGTAGTCGAGACTGCCCCCAAGAGCAGCGAAGCCGGCGGCGACGGTGTTTCGCGCGAGGACCATTGCGGTCACGGGACCGGTGCCTCCCGGCACCGGCGTAATCGCGTCGACCTTGCCTTGAAGACCGTCGAAATCGGCGTCACCGACCAGACGGTCGCCGACGACATTGACGCCAAAATCGAGCACGACCGCTCCAGGCTGAATCATCTCCGGTGTCACCAATCCGGGGTGTCCGGCCGCGACGGCGACGATGTCGGCGCGGCGAGTGTGACTGGCGAGGTCCCGCGTCCGCCGATGGCAGATCGTGACCGTCGCGTGCCGCTGCATCAGCAACGATGCCATCGGCCGCCCGACGACATTGCTGCGACCGATGACGATGGCCACTTTCCCCTCGATTGCGATACCGTAATGGTCGAGCAGCTCGATGCCGCCTTGCGGCGTGCTGGGCCGCAAGGAAGGCAACCCAAGGTGGAGCCGGCCGGCATTCGTCGGCGTGATCCCGTCGACGTCCTTGAGGGGAGAGAGATGCTCGAGGACGGCATCCACTCTAAGGAGATCAGGGAGCGGCATCAGGACGAGCACGCCGGTGACCTCCGGGTCCGCGTTGAGTCCGTGCAAGGTCCGAATCAGTGCCGGCTCGTCCGCCGAACCCGGTAGGGTGATCGGTCGATGCTCGATGCCGACGCGGGCAGTGGAGCGCGCAATCGAATTCCGATAGGCCTCCGCGGAGGCATTCGTGCCGATAAGCACCGTTACCAGGACGGGTGCGCGACTGCTTCGCTCTGCTAACGCCGCGATCGACTGAGCAATCTCGGCTCGCAACCGCGCGGCAAGCTCCCCGCCCTTCAAGATCGTCGTCATTGCACTCCTACTCTGCGCAACAAACCTCTCCCAGACGCCGAGCGCTCTCAGCGCCCGGCAAGTATAGGACGCGTGGTATAGGGACGATTTTGCGCCCGTACTGGCGGTATCGCGTCGCATGCTGCCCCGCGGCCGCGAGCCTTGCCGCAAGGTGTCGGTGCACCCGACCCGCGAACTGACGTGGACAGGCGCCCGCGACGATGGATCGCGCCGGCCCGTCATCGTGCTGTCGCATTCGCCAATTGACCGAACAACGCGGTGGGCGTCGGAGCGCACTGAAGAGCGCGTAGCAGTCGATTCAGCCTCATATCCGGGCTGAATAGAGGCGGTATCGCCAGTGGATTGACTTGTCCTGGCAACACTCATGTCAAAAACGCTGTCAATACTCATTCAATGTCGAATACCCACGGTATAACGACAGTGAGGGGACAATGCGGTGGATACCGGGGACAACTCCTTGACAAGATGACACCCAGGGTGTACGATCATGTCCGGGAGTCAAGAGCGATGATGACTCCCCGGCATTGACCAAGTGGTGAATGCCGCAGAGTCATACGGTGCGGGGGCATCCGATGATCCAGCAGATCAGCATCGACTTTGGGGTATTGCTCAAGCGGTTTCGAGAAGGACGCGGCGTGTCGCAGAGCAAGCTTGCCGAGCGAGCCGAGTTCGATCATAGCTACGTCAGCCGGCTCGAAAGTGGTGCGCGCATGCCGACTCGCGACGCGGTCGATCGCCTCGGGCAGGCGATGGGCTTGGAGCAGGTCGAACTCGACGCGCTTCTGGCCGCGGCCGGGTTCTTGCCTCGGGATGTGACGAGTCTCTTTTCGAACGAGCCGGTTCTTGGCGAGGTGCTCGACCTGTTGCAGGACGAGGGAGTGCCAACGGAGTATCGCGAGAACATGCGACAGGTGCTCCGCCTGCTCGCTCAGCAAGCGCGGTTCGCCAGCCGGCAGCGTGCGGCGTCAGGTTTCACGGGCGTAGCGGCTTAGCGGCGGGGAAGGCGTCCGCTTCACGGCGTCGAACCCGCGAGGTCAGAGGCTCGGTCGTGCCCCCGCCGCCCGGGCCTCTTGTTATCGAAAAGTGGGCAGTCCATCTCTTGAGTAGTTATCGCCGCAACGGGTCGCTGGAGAATTGGCGGACCGTACGTACAATACCCGTGACCAGCCCGCGGTTAGTTGTTCGCCCCCGCCTGTTGCTGAAACTCAGCCCGAGGAGGAACGGTCTTGGCCGAGTTTGCTCACCTTCATTTGCACACCGAGTATTCGCTGCTTGATGGGATGGGGCGGATCAGCGAATACATTGCCAAGGCCCAACAACTCGGTATGCAGCACCTGGCGGTGACCGACCACGGTGTGATGTATGCCGCGATGGATTGGTACAAGGCGGGAACGAAGGCCGGTCTCCATCCGATCATTGGGATGGAAGCGTACCTGGCCGAAGGCAAGGCGTCAGCCAAGGAGCGAAAGTCGTATCACCTGCTACTCCTCGCCGAGAACGAAACGGGCTACCGGAATCTCCTCCAACTCGCTTCCAAGGCCAGCCTTGAGGGGTTCTATTACCGGCCGCGCATCGATCTGGAGATGCTGGCCGAGCACCGCGACGGGCTGATCGGCACTTCGGCCTGCCTTGGCGGCCCGGTCGCGAACAACTTTCTACACAACCAACCCGACCACGCCAGGAATTATGCTGGAACGCTAGCCGAGATATTCCACCCGGGTCGATTCTTTATTGAGATCCAGGACCATGGAATTAAAGAGCAGGGAGAAGCCAACCAGAAACTTATCCCACTCGCTAAAGAACTGTCGCTTCCGATCGTTGCCACGAACGATGTTCACTACTGCAGCGAGGGAGACTCGCCGATTCAGGACGTGCTCGTCTGTGTCCAAACCAATACCACCCTCAACGACCCGAAGCGCCTCAAGTCGGAAAGCAATCAACTCTACTTCAAGGGCCCCGACGAAATGGCGCGCCTCTTTGGAGATTTTCCCGAGGCATTGACCAACACGATGCGCATCGCCGAGATGTGCAACCTCGACCTCGAATTCAAGGGGTATCACGTTCCGGCGTTCGATGTGCCGGACGGTTTCACCCCGGATTCCTACCTCGAACACGTCTGTCGGGAGGGCGTGCGCCGAATCTACGGGCACGACGACGGAGCGGTCGGCGAGCGCCTCACGTACGAGCTCGACGTCATTCGGTCGATGGGATTCACCAACTACTTTCTCGTCGTCTGGGACTTCGTGCGATTCGCGAAGGAGAACGGCATTCTGGTCGGGCCGGGTCGCGGATCGGCCGCGGCGAGCATCGTCACGTTCAGTCTCGGCATAACCGCTCTCGATCCGCTCAGGTACGATCTCATTTTCGAGCGCTTTCTCAATCCGTCGCGTATCTCTATGCCCGACATCGACATCGACTTTGCGGATGATCGCCGGTCCGAGGTGATCGAATACGTCGTCAAGAAGTACGGTGACGACCGGGTTGCCCAGATCTGCACCTTCGGCACCATGGCCGCCAAGGCATCAGTGAAAGATGTCGGGCGGGCAATGGGGCTCAGCTACGGTGACACCGACCGTGTCGCGAAGCTGATTCCGACGGGCCCAGGCGTCACCATCGACGGTGCGTTGGCCAAGGTTCCGGAGTTGCAAAAGGTCTACGACGACGAGCCGCAATTGCGCGAGTTGATCGACGTCGCCCGCAAAGTGGAAGGGATCGCGCGCCACTCGTCGACCCACGCGGCTGGAGTCGTCATCTCGCGCGATCCGCTCGTCCAGCACGTCCCGCTTCAGCGTGCTGGGGGCAAGAGCGAAGGCGACGTCACAACCCAGTACCCGATGAGCCGGCTCGAAGAGATCGGCCTGCTGAAGATTGACTTTCTTGGCCTAAGCACGCTCAGCGTGATTGGAAAGGCGGTCGAACTCGCTCGGCGCAAGGATCCCGCCCTCACCGTTGAAACCATCCCGCTCGACGACGCCAAAGCGTACGAGTCGCTTTGCCGCGGCGAGACGGTCGGGATCTTCCAGCTGGAAGGTAGCATGACGACGCGAATGACGATCGATGTCGCGCCCTCCAGCTTCGAGGATCTGATCGCGCTCATGGCGCTGATCCGCCCTGGACCCATGGAAATGGCGCCGGACTACATCGCCCGCAAACATGGACGAACGCCGATCGAGTACGTGCATCCAGAGCTAAAGTCGATCCTCGCCGAGACCTATGGCATCGCGCTCTATCAAGAGCAGATCATCCGCATTGCAAACGTGCTTGCCGGATTTTCGATGGCCGAAGGCGATGGTTTGCGGAAAGCGATGGGTAAAAAGCTGCCGGAAGAGATGGCGAAGTACCGCGGCCGATTCGTCGAGGGCTGTCGTGTGCACGCGATCACGAAGGAGCTGGCGACCGACATCTTTGACATGATCGAGCGGTTTGCCGGTTACGGCTTCAACAAGGCGCACAGTGCGGCTTACGCCGTGATTGCCGCCCAGACCGCCTTTCTAAAGGCCAACTACTCGGTCGAATTTATGGCCGCCTTGTTGACCACGGAAATCGGCAACTCCGACAAGATCGTCTTCAACATTGCCGAATGCCGGCGGGCGGGCATCCCCGTACTGCCGCCGGACGTCAACGCCAGCCAGCTCGAGTTTTCGGTCGAAGTGACTGACGACGGACAGGAAGCCGTGCGCTTTGGCTTGCGCGCCATCAAGAATGTCGGCGAAGGGGCCGCACGGGCCGTACTTGAGGCAAGGGCAACGCGGGCGGATGGCGTCTTCCTGGACCTCGAATCGTTCTGCGACGCCGTCGATTGGGCGGCGGTGAACAAGCGCGCGGTCGAGTGTTTCGCGCGTTGCGGCGCCCTCGATCAATTCGGGATGCGATCGTCGGTGCTCGCGGCATTAGACGCGGCGATTGGCGCCGGTCAACAGCGGCAGCGCGCCGCTGCTCGCGGACAGATGGGGCTCTTCGACATGGGAGCCGCGCCGGCCGCGGCGCCACGCCGATTGGTGGTCGCCGAAGCGCCGGATCTCCCGCGCCGGCAACTCCTCACGTGGGAGAAAGAGCTGATTGGGACATTCCTGAGCGACCATCCCTTAAGCGAGCTGTTCGAGCAGGGCTCGACCGAGGGTATCGCCCAAGTCGTCGAACTGAGTGAGCAGGCGACCGGCGCGCGGGTGCGAGTGATTGGACTGGTTACCAACGTGCGCCGGATCACAACTCGAACGAACCGGACGATGGCAGTCGTCGAGCTCGAGGACTTAACGGGATCGATAGAACTGGTGGCCTTTCCGGATTGCTTCGAACGGCACGCCGAACTGTGGGAGATAGACAGCATCCTGGAGGTGGTGGCCAAGGTCGACCGCCGAGGGGAGCAACTCCAACTGGTGTGCGAGACGGTTTCGCAGGACATATCCCTCAAGCCGAAACTGCCAACGCCGCGCCGGACCATCCACTTGCGGCTACCCCTCACCACCGACGTATGGCATGACATCCGATTGATGCAATCGATCGACGAAATCCTCAAACGCCACGAGGGTGACGATTGGGTGGTGATCCACTTGCAAACCGCGGCGACGCCAGTTGCCTTGCGCAGTCGATCGCGCAGGATCGAATGGAGCGACGATCTCGTCGGAGAATTGGGTGGGGTGATCGGGGCCGATGGCGTCAAGCTCGAAGATGAGCGTATCGCTTCTTAGCGACCGAATGGCGATTCAGCGAGACGTAGTCGACGGTGTGGGCCGGCGGTTGGCCACGGGTCAGGCCGAAGCTCGGCTGTTGAGCCACTCCTCGATGTGATCGATCGACCAACAGTTGAGGACGCGATCGGGCGTGGCTCCACCTTTGCGGGCGGTGGCGATGCCGAATTCCAGGTTGTCGAACCCGTCCGGATGATGGGCGTCGCAGTTGATTGTAAGCAGACACCCCGCGGCGAGGGCGCGCTCGGCCATCTCGGCACTCAGGTCCAAACGGGCGGGATCGGCGTTGATCTCGAGCGCCGTGCCGGATTCGGCCGCGACGGCGAGCGCTCGGTCCCAATCGAAGTCGCCCGGCTCCCGCCGTTCGAGCAAGCGGCCGCTAGGATGCGCGACAATGTCGACGTCGCCATCGCGCAGGACGCGTTCTAACCGATCAGTCAATGCACGTCTGGGCTGGCGCAGTCCTGAGTGGAGCGAGGCGATGACGACGTCCAAATTGCCGAGAACGTCCGCGGCAAAGTCAAGTTCGCCAGTGCGATGTACCTCGACCTCAGCGCCAGCAAAGACGCGGATTCCCGAATCTGCATTGGCGCGATTGATGTCGATACGTTGCTCCCGTATGCGCACTTCGTCCAGCCCATTTGCGACACCGAGACTACGCGAGTGGTCCGAAATGCCGAGGAAGCGATAGCCTCGCCGACGTGCGGCATCCGCCATCTCCCCAACGGAACCGGTGCCGTCGCTCCAGGTCGTATGGCAATGGAACTCCCCTAGAATGTCCTCCATGGTGATCAGCGCATCGAGCTTGTTGGCACGTGCAAGCTCAAACTCGGAGCCCCCCTGGCGCAGCTCTGCCGGGATGAACGGCAACCCCGCGCGTTGGTAGACATCTTCTTCTTCGCCAGCGTCCTGGAGAATCCCTAAGTTCTTCAGATGAGCTACGTTCCCGGTTGCACGGACCAGCGTCGAGCCAAACTGCTCGGGGGTCGTGAGGTATGCGTCGACTTCCGTACCGCTGATCAGGCGGACCCGCACCCACGACTCGGATGTCTCCAGGGTCGCGGCGACCTCCGGCAGGCCGAGAATGGCGGAGCGGATGTTATCCGGCGAGGCATCGGCAACGACAAGGTCGATATCGCCGACGGTTTCTTCCATCCGGCGCACGCTGCCGGCGAGGCTGGCGGTGGCCGTCGGCAGTTCCGCCTGAATCGCATCGACGAGTCTCCGCGCCAACGGAAGAGCCGTTCCTAGGAGCATACGGCCGGTTCGACGGCTGATCGCGTCGATTCCCGCGAGTATCTTGGCCTCCGTTTTGGCGCCGAACCCTGGGACGCCGCGCAGCTTTCCAGCGATAAGCGCGGCCTGCAGGCCCGGCAGATCGACGATCTGGTGTTCGAGAAAGAGACGGCTCACCGTCTTCGTGCCGACGCCCGGAATCGCGAGCAAGTCGATGAGCGTCGGCGGAATATGTGACTCGATCTCAGTCAAGGATGCTAGACCGCCGGAAGCGATGATCTCGGCGACCGCGGAAGCAATGGCAGGTCCAATGCCGGGAAGGTCAGTCAACCGATTCTGCCGGGCAAGATGCGCCACGGATTCCGGGTGATGCACGATCACGTCCGCCGCTCGGTAGTAGGCGCGCACGCGAAATCCACCATCGCCAGAGAGCTCCAGCAACTGCCCGTATCTGGTCAGGAGATGAGCGACCTCATTGTTGGACGGAGTCGTCACCATGCCTATTCAGTACACATCGCCATCAATCACCGTCGGCAGCTCCATCATCGAATGGGTCAGTTGTCGCCCGTTGAACTTGCCGAACAGCGGCGCTAGGCTGGTCCGCAAGAATCAACACCGCATCGCCTTCCCGTGCCATTTTTAGCGCCCGGTTGATCGCGCGCCGTTCGGTCGTGGTGTGGACGAAAACTGGCGGAACGTCGTTCAGGGCCATTCCTTGCCGGAATCGCTCCGCTCGGACCGGTTCGTCCTCTTGAGAATGCAAGATGATGGCATTGCTGGCGCGGCCGAGGAGGCGCCCTACTTCGACGAGATCATCGATCGGTGCGTCGAGCATCCGCCCGGCGACGGTGAGCAATCGGTGTCGCCGGACGTCGCGGACGGCGCGGAGCACGGGACGCAAAAACCAGGACGGATCGGGTCGGTCGACGACGACAACGGTCTCGTTCCTGTGAAACACGTTGAACGAACCGGGCAGTTCCATTGCTTCAAGTCTGAGACTTGTCATTGCCTCGTCGATAGCGGTAGCGGGTATTCCAATGGCTCTCGCGACAGATATCGCGATCATTGAGTTAACGACCTGGAATGATGCTTCTCCATTCAGCGTGAACTGAAGGCCGCGCGGATCGCACAGGTGCGTATAATCATCACGATGTCCGAAGGCAATTCCACCGTTGTTCATCCAGGCGGCACCGCCGCCGTTGCTGAGATGATCCCGAACCAGAGGCGTCTCGGGACTTGGCGCCACGAGAATCGCTGCCGATCGGAACGGCACTTCCTCACCGGCGAGCGCGTAGTCTTCACCATTCAGCACCGTGACGCCGGTTGGATGCACGGCATTGAGCAACGACGGCAGCGAACGCAACGCACGGCGTGCTTCGTCATGAATGAGGCACTCTTCGTTGTTGACGCACACGTTGGTGATGGCGATGAGCGGATAGACGCGGTCCGGTAGTCCGACCGCATTGACCGTTGACCAATCGAGCTCCTGAATGGCAATGTCGAGGCGTCCTTCGGCGAGGCGGCTGAGCGCTCGCGACCAGGGCACGAGCTCCCCACGTTGGTGTTTGCCATTGATCTCGACGCCGGAGTTTGTCCAAGTGGCGGTCCGCAAGCCCGTCGCCCGCAGCATCGCGTCGACAATGCGAATTACCGTCGACTTCCCGCGCGAACCCGCGATCGCCACGACCGGTATCGCGCCCGATTGGCGCGCGCGTTTGCGCCAAGCGTCGAACGAAATAGGAAGTTCGTAGGCTAGGAGTATGGGAGACTCAGCTAGTTCAACCACGGGATCTTACTACCTTCCTCGGGCTGATTCAGCCCGAACGCGGCTCGAAGTCTTGGCAGCATGGCACGGTAGGCACGAGCGCGATGGCTAATGCAGTCTTTCACATCTCGGGGGAGTTGAGCCATCGTGCGGCCGTCGGGGAGCAGAAATACCGGATCGTAACCGAACCCGTGATCGCCGACAGGTTCAAAGGCGATTGCGCCATCGCACGTGCCGGTCGCGGTTGTGACTGACCCGTCTGGCGCGGCAAGGGCAACGACGCATCGAAAGCGCGCGCTCCGTTGACGAAGAGGGACGTCTCGGAGTGCGGCGAGCAGTCCCACTCGATTTTGCTGCTCGTCGGCGTTTTCGCCGGTGAATCGTGCGGAGAAGACTCCCGGAGCGCCATCGAGCGCGTCGACTTCGAGACCGGAGTCGTCGGCGATAGCATGGAGCCCGGAGGCGGAAGCGGCGTGGATCGCTTTCGTCCGCGCGTTCGCTTCGAACGTGAGACCGGTCTCGGCCGCTTGGGTGAGCGAAAGGTCGGAGAGGGTCAGCAGTTCGATCTCGGCGGGGAGGAGCCTCCGAAACTCGGCGAGCTTGCCCTGATTGGTGGTTGCGACGACAAGTCGCCGTTGACCTGATGCGTCCATTTCCTCCGACCAGTCTACCGCGTTCTCGATCGTTCTGCTTGAGCGAGCAATCCAAATACGGATTCAGCGTTGAGCGTCGTTGCGCGTTGTATCTCCGTGACCGGCACTGCCCGCAATTCAGCAAGCCATTCAGCGATGCGAGGTAGGTTTGCAGGCTCGTTACGCCGGTTCTTGACGCCGGCGGGAACGAGATAGGGCGAATCGGTCTCCAGCAGTACTCGATCGAGCGGAATAGTGGCAAGCACGTCGCGTAATTCGGTGGAGCGCTGTCTCGTCACCAAGCCGCCGACGCCAAAGTAATAGCCTCGGTCCAGCCCGAACTCTGCCATCCTGGAGGAACCCTCGAAACTGTGAAACACGCAGCAAAGGTTCCGCGGGGTACCCTCCAGACATTTGAGCACCTCTGCTTCTGCGGCACGTTGATGGATCACGACCGGCAACCCTTTTTGGGATGCCAACTGAAGCTGGGCATCAAACACGTTTCGTTGAACCGCAAGCGACACGCGATCGCGGTAACGGTCGATGCCGATCTCTCCCAGTGCCACGGCGCCGGTCGAGTCCAACAACGTTTCCAGTTGGGCGCGGGTTTCCAAGTTCCACTCGTCGGCGTGGTGCGGATGAAGGCCGAGCGTGAAACTGACCAAGGGGCAATGTTGCGCGAGCCGCAACGTCGTACTCCACCGAGCGGGGCGATAACCGATGTTCACTATTCGTGTAACGCCCGCGCCTCGAGCCCGTTCGAGCACGGCGTCCAGGTCGCCGCTAAACTGGTCGTCGTCAAGGTGGGCGTGCGTGTCGACAAATCCCATCGACCTTCGTTCGACCCTCACTTGACCGTCACGCTCTTGGCGAGGTTTCGCGGTTTGTCTGGGTCATTGCCACGCAGCCGTGCCGCGTGGTAGCCGAGCATCTGGGCCGGCAGTGCGTTCACCAGCGGCGAGGCATCACCAACGTCCGGCGTCGGCAGGTGGACGTCGAAGACCGGATCGGACGCCGGTCCAATTCCGATGATATACCCGCCACGACTCTTCAGCTCCATGGCGCCGGACAGGATGTCCGTCCGAGTCTCGTCGCACGGTGCATAGACGACGCAGGGCGTACCCGCGCTGATGAGCGCGATGACGCCATGTTTGAGCTCGCCGCCGGCGAATCCCTCGGCGTGGATGTAGCTGACTTCCTTGATCTTCAACGCCGCCTCGAGCGCGGTCGGATAGGCCAGTCCTCTGCCGATGACGAAGAGACTGTCAGCTCGGTGAATCTCTTCGGCAAGCGCGCGCACGCGCGCCGTCCACGACTCGGAAAGCAACTCGCGGAGCCCGGCCGCCGCCTCGAGCACCGCACGACGGCCGGCCTCATACGAACCTTGAAGGGCGTGGGCGGTGAGAAGGAGAGCCGCGACTTTTGCCGTATAGGCCTTCGTTGAGAGCACGCACTGTTCGGGACCGGCATTCACATGCACGCCAAGATCGACCATGCGATCGAGCGTTGAGTGCCGCACGTTGACCAGCGCTCCGAGCCGCGCGCCGCGACGGCGCGCGGCCATCATCGCTTCCACGACGTCGGCGGTCTCACCACTTTGCGAGAGCGCTACGACCAGACTCTTCGGCGTCAGGAAATGCTCGTGGTACTTGAACTCCGAACCGACGACGAAGTTGACGTGGCGCGATGCGATGCGGCTAAAGAGATAGGCACCAGTCAGGGCAGCGTACGAAGCCGTGCCGCAGCCGATGAGGAAGGTTCCGTACGAGTCCGCGATCGCGTCGGCAAGCTGCCGGATCTCCTCTTCGCCGTCCGCGGCGAGTCGTTCGAGGACAGCCGGCTGTTCGGCCATCTCCTTCGACATGAAGTCGGCATGACCATTCAGCCCCGTTTCCGCTGAATCGAACGACAACCTTTGATACTGCCGAGGAACGTCTGCCATTGTCCACCGGTCTCGGACTGTGAAACCGAACCGTCCCAATCGTACGACCTGGTTGTCCTCAATGTAATGCACGCGGTTTACGAAACCGCGAAGGGCGACGGCATCCGACGCGATCACGCTGCCCTTCGGACCGTCGCCAACAACCAGCGGCGAGACGTTCTTGCACGCCACCATTTCGCGCGTCAAGATGTCCATGGCGATGACCGCATTGAGACCGTCGAGCCTGGCGAAAGCGCGCGTTAGCGCAGTCTCGACGTCGCGCCTCGCGTGCACCAGTTCTTCCTCGATCAAGTGGGCGATGACTTCGGAATCGGTGTCGGAAAGGAACCGGTGCCCTCGCAATTCCAGCTCGGACCGGAGCCGTCGAAAATTCTCGACGATGCCGTTGTGAATCACGGCGATGCGCCCTGAGCAATCGAGGTGGGGATGCGCATTCTCGGCGGTCACCCCGCCGTGAGTCGCCCAGCGGGTGTGACCGAAGCCGAGACCGGACGGAGGGAAGTCTACCGTCGCGCCGGCGATCTTCCCCGGTTGCTTCTCGACGGCGATTTGCCCATTGACCGCGACCGCGACACCCCAGGAGTCGTAGCCTCGATACTCCAGTGTCCGCAACGCATCGAGAATCGTCGAGCCGATATCGATCGGCTCTCCGACGTAGCCAAAGATGCCGCACATACCCTCATACCCCTTGCCGCGGCGAATGATTAGAGAACCAGCGTCAGTCGGAGCTTCGACGCACGAGGGCACCGAGCGCCGACTCGCGGTCTCGCATCGCTCGCACCTATGTTGATCCAAGGGCTGTGCGCTGAGAGAGGGATGAGTATGACAGAAGCACATTAGCCGGCGATTGTGGACGGGTTGCCCCGCTCGTTTGGACCGACTATGACGACCGTGCCAGCCGGAAGGCCATCCGCCGAATTGTTCGATTGGCCTTCACCTCGTCGACTTGCGCCTCCACGCAAGTCCGGGCGCTTTCTGATCGGGCGTTCGTACGAGACTTTCAGCACCAGCCTTAGTCGATAGTCTATCGCCTTCACCCGCGCGCCGCAATCACTTTTCGGTATACTCCGGAGGGTTCGAATGCAGCCCGCGCGACAGACGGCAGAGGACGGGGCATTGATTGGTCGCTACACCAGGCCCGCCATGGGCGCGGTCTGGAGCGACGAGCGGAAGATCGAAACCTGGCTCGCGGTCGAGAAGGCCGTTTGCGAGGCATGGCACCGCCGGGGGCGCATCCCTGATTGGGCGATCGAACGCATTCGCGACGCAAGTTGTTCCCTCGAACGCATGCGCGAGATCGAAAAGGAAACCGATCACGACGTCATCGCGTTCTTGCGCGCGACGGGCGAGACGGTCGGTGACGCCGCCCGCTTTGTTCATTTGGGCCTCACCAGTTCTGACGTCGTCGATACGGCACTCGCACTCCAGGTCAAGGACGCTGGTCATCTGCTTGACCGCGAATTGGCCCGGCTGACCGACGCGGTCGCCGAGCGGGCCATGCGGCACCGGGATACGGTGATGGTCGGGCGAACGCACGGTATCCACGCCGAACCGACGACCTTCGGACTCAAGCTTGCCGTGTGGTTCGACGAGTTGCGGCGACAGCGGAGACGGCTTGACCTTGCCCGCGAGGATCTGGCCGTTGGACAGATTTCGGGGGCGGTCGGCACCCACGCGCACGTCCCGCCTGAACTCGAAGAGGAAGTCTGCCAGTCGCTCGGTCTCGTTGCGGCACCAGCCTCGACCCAGATCATTCAGCGCGATCGGCACGCGTTCTTTCTCGGTGTCCTCTCAGGCATCGGATCGAGCCTTGAGAAGTTCACGGTCGAGATTCGTCATCTCCAACGAACCGAAGTCCGAGAAGTCGAAGAACCGTTCGACCCCGGTAATCAAGGCTCCTCGGCAATGCCCCACAAGCGCAATCCGCACGAGTCGGAGCGCGTCTCGGGTTTGGCTCGACTACTCCGCGGATATGCGGTCACCACCGCCGAAAATGTCGCTCTCTGGCACGAACGGGATATCAGCCATAGCTCGACAGAACGCGTGATTTTTCCCGATGCCTGTATCGTGCTCGATTACATGATAGACCTGACAACGGAACTGATCGAGGGGCTCGTGGTCTACCCGGATCGCATGCAGGCCAATCTCGAACTCACTGGCGGCCTCATCTACTCTCAGAGCGTCTTGCTCGCCCTCGTCGAAGCCGGCATCGACCGGCAGTTGGCCTACAAGGTCGTGCAGGGCCACGCGTTGCGCTCATGGGATAGCGGAGGTTCGTTTCGGGAATCGCTAAGCGGTGATCCTCAAATATCCGCCGTGCTGAGCCAGGACGACCTCGCGACCCTCTTTGACCCAGCCAACCAGCTTCGACACGTCGATGCCGTCTTTGCCCGGCTTGGACTGGATCGCAGATCCGCGCCGAACCGCGTACAACCACGAGAGGTCGTAACCGCGTGATGGATGCGATGCGTGAGATCGTGGTGGAGGACCTGCCGCTCTTTCGCCGGGGCAAAATTCGCGACACCTTTCGGCTCGGGGACGACTTGCTGATGGTCGCCAGCGACCGAATCTCGGCGTTCGACGTTGTGTTGCCTACCGCGATTCCGCGCAAGGGCGCCGTATTGACGCAGCTCTCGCGCTTCTGGTTCGAGCAAACGGCCGCCATCGTGCCGAACCATTTGCTTACGGCCGACGTCGAGCGCTTTCCTCTTCAATTGCAGCATTTCGCTTCTCGCTTGGCCGGACGTTCGATGATCGTCAAGCGAGCCGAACGCATCGAGATCGAATGCGTGGTGCGCGGGTACATCGCTGGCTCCGCATGGCTTGAGTACCAAGCATCGGGCACCGTTTGCGGCGAATCCATGGCTCCCGGCTTGGGCCAAGCGCAACGGCTGGACCACCCGATCTTCACGCCCGCGATCAAGAACGACGCGGGGCACGACGAGAACATCTCCCGGCAGGTGTTGGCGGATCGCATCGGGTCCGAGTTGGCGAGCCAACTGGAAGAGACGAGTCTCCGCCTCTTTCAAGCCGCCGCCGGGCTGGCATTGCGGCGCGGCATCATCATCGCGGACACCAAGTTCGAGTTCGGCTTAATCGACGGACAACTCTCCGTCATTGACGAGATGGTCACACCGGACAGTTCGCGCTTCTGGGACGCCGAGACCTACAAACCGGGCAAGGACCAACCGAGTTTCGACAAACAATATGTGCGGAACTGGCTGATCGACGTTGGTTGGGACAAACAGCCCCCTGGTCCTGACCTCCCGGCGGATGTGGTTGCCGGCACCACCAGGCGATACCACGAGGCGTACCAGCGACTGACCGGTTCACCCCTAAGGAACGGTTCGGAGGCTTGGCAGCAGTGAACGTACCTGAAGTGCTGACGACGTGGCAGGCCGAAGTGATCGTGCTCCCCAAACAGGGCGTCAACGACCCCGAAGGAGAAGCCATCCTCGGCGGGCTCCACTCTCTTGGACACGCCGCGGTCGGCCATGTACGGGCCGGGCGGGTACTACGCTTGACAATCGACGCGCCCGATGAAGCGTCGGCGCAATCCGCGGTCGGCAGAATGTGCGAGCAACTGCTCGCGAACCCGGTCATCGAGTCGTATCACGTATCGGTGACGTCGGAGGAACGCGACGCGAAGGAGTGAGCATGACTGTCCGCGTCGGCGTGATTTCGTTCCCCGGTAGCAACGGTGATCACGACGCGCTCTACGCGTTTCAACACGAGCTGGGTGTACCAGCGCGTCTGGTGGACTACCGTGAGACCGACCTCGCGGAATTCGCCGTGCTGGTGCTGCCCGGCGGTTTTTCCTACGGCGACTATCTGCGCTGTGGGGCGATTGCGCGGTTTGCGCCGGCGATGGGCGCACTGCGAGAGTTTGCCGAACGCGGCGGCCCGGTGCTTGGCATTTGCAACGGTTTCCAAGTCTTGACAGAATCCCATCTGCTCCCAGGCGCGCTGTTGCGAAACAGAACCCTTCGCTTTCATAGTCATTGGACGCACGTGCGCATTGAACGGTCGGATACCGCCTGGACCGCGGACGTTGCCGAAGGAACGATCCTGCGATTGCCGGTTGCCCACGGCGAGGGTATGTACTACGCCGATGACGCGACGCTCGATCGGCTGGAAGAGAACCATCAAGTTGTCGCGCGCTATTGCGACGCTGGCGGAGGCGTTTCAGCTGAGGCAAATGCCAACGGGTCAGTTGCGTCGATCGCCGCAATCTGTAACGAATCGCGGAACGTCGTCGGCCTCATGCCGCATCCTGAGCGCGCGGCGAATTGTATCGTCGGCGGGACCGATGGGTTGCGGTTGCTTCGCGCGGCACTCGCCGTGCTGAGTGTCTCTGCATGAAGAAGTCACCATCTGGAACGGCAGCGACAAAAGGGGCCTTGCCCGCGGCGATCGCTCCTGGTCAGTGGCGCGAAGTCGCCTTGTCTGACGACGAGTATGCGCTGCTCGTCGCCAAGCTCGGTCGGGAACCGACTCCCGTCGAACTCGGGATGTTTGGCGCGATGTGGAGCGAACACTGCGGCTATAAGCATTCGCGGCCGCTTCTGAAAACGCTGCCGACCTCCGCGCCTTGGGTCTTGCAAGGTCCGGGCGAGAATGCCGGGGCGATCGACATCGGTGAGGGCCTAGCCGTCGTCTTCAAAGTCGAATCGCATAACCATCCCAGCGCGGTCGAGCCGTACCAGGGCGCGGCTACGGGTGTCGGTGGCATCGTCCGCGACATTTTCACCATGGGCGCACGCCCGGTCGCCATCCTCGATGCCCTACGTTTCGGTCCGCTCGACGAGGCGAGAAACCGATATCTGTTTGACAACGTGGTCGGCGGCATCGGCGGGTATGGCAATTGCCTTGGCATTCCGACGGTTGGCGGCGAGCTCTTCTTCGATCCGTCGTTTAACGGAAACCCGCTCGTGAACGCGATGTGCGTCGGCGTCACCCGCCACGATTCGATCATGCGCGCACGCGCCAGTGGACCCGGCAACGTCATCATGCTAGTTGGCGCCGATACCGGCCGAGACGGAGTACATGGGGCAACCTTTGCCTCAGTTGATGACCCCGAAGCCTCGCACCGCGGTGTGATTCAAGTCGGCAATCCGTTCCTTGAAAAACTGTTGCTCGAAGCGTGCCTCGAATTGCTCGAAAGTGACGACGTAGTCGCCATGCAAGACCTCGGCGCGGCGGGACTCACGAGCTCGACGGTCGAGTGCGCCAGCCGCGGCGAGGTTGGCGCCGAGATCGATGTCGCCTTGGTTCCGCGTCGCGCCGATCATTTGACGCCCTACGAAGTGATGCTGAGCGAGAGCCAGGAGCGCATGCTGCTGGTGGTGCGCCCGGACGGAGTCGAAAGAGTCCAGGCGGTCGTCGAGCGATGGTCGCTGCACGCCAGCGCGATTGGGCATGTGACCGACGACGGATTTGTGCGCGTGCTCGACGCCGGTGAAACGGTGGCTGAGGTTCCCGCTCGACTCTTTACCGACGAGTGTCCGGTGTACATCCGCGAGAGCGTCGAGTCAGAAGCAGTCCGCGAGGCACGAGCGGCTGATCTCTCGTCTATTGGGGATGTCACGACGGGCGACGGGCCAGGTAGCGTGGCGGAAGTGCTGCGCGCGCTACTCGCCTCTCCCAACATCGGCAGTCGACGCACTGTCTACGAGCGGTACGATTCGACGATCTTGACGAACACCGTCGTCGCGCCGGGCGAAGGTGACGCGGCGGTGTTGCGGATCAAAGGATCCGACCGCGGCATCGCCGTCGCCATCGATTGTAATTCTCGGTACTGCTGGTTGGACCCTGAGCTCGGCGCGCGACACGCGGTCGCCGAGGCGACGCGAAATGTCGCCTGCGCCGGCGCGCAACCGCTTGCGATCACGAACTGCCTGAACTTCGGCAATCCGGAGAAGCCTGCCGGATATTTCCAGTTGGAGCAAGCAACAAGGGGAATGGCGGCAGCCTGTGAGGCCCTGGGCGTACCAGTAGTCAGTGGCAACGTTAGTCTCTATAACGAAAGCGCGGCGGGTCCGGTGATGCCGACGCCGACGGTCGGCGCGGTCGGCGTGCTCGAAGATGTGCGTCGCCATGCGACCATGTTGTGGCAAGCCGGAGATCAGGTGCTCCTCGTTGGCGGCGCCTTCCCGGTCTTAGGGGGAAGCGAGTACCTCGCGCGGTTGCATGGCCTAACTGCCGGCAGCCCACCCGCGCTCGACCTCGAACGAGAGCTAGCCGTTCAGCGGCTAATCATCGGCGTGATCCAAGACGGATTGGCAACCACCGCCCACGACTGTGCCGACGGAGGATTGGCCGTCGCGCTGGCTGAAATGGCAATCCGCTCCGAATGCGGCGTCACTGTCGACGGGATTCCTCCGCCGGATTCATGGGGACGATTCGACGAGTTGTGGTTTGGAGAGGCGCCATCCCGGATCATTGTCGCCTGCGGAAAGACAACCGTGGCCGACGTCGAACGGCGGTGCGCCGAGGCAACTCCTGCCATCGATTGCGTCCATCTCGGTGACGTCGGAGGCAAGACGATCACGCTGAGCAATCATGGCCGATTGGAGCTTTCGGAAGCGGTCGCCGCCTACGAATCCGCACTGATTGTCTCGTCATAATTGTGAACGAACACATCCGAAATGGTACACTGGGCTCAATGAAGAAGATATTCACCGGGGGGACGTATGCTGGATGACAAGCCGCGAGAAGAATGCGGCGTCTTCGGAATCTTCGCCCCCGGCGAGGATGTCGCCCGGCTTACGTTTTTTGGCCTCTATGCGTTGCAACATCGCGGGCAGGAAAGCGCCGGCATTGCCACGTCGGATGGTCGCCGAATCGCCATTCGAACGCACCTTGGACTCGTCAATCAAGCATTCAACGAAACAGATTTGCAACTGTTGCCGGGCCACATTGCCGTCGGTCATGCGCGTTACTCGACCGCTGGTCGGAGCAGTATCCGCAATGCTGGGCCGATGGTGACCGAGAGTCCGATTGGTCCTATCGCGGTGGCGCACAATGGGAATTTGACCAACTTCGTCCATCTCCGTCGTGAACTCGAAGAGCAAGAGGAGCACTTCGAGACGACGACTGACAGCGAGATCCTCACGCGCCTGATCGCGATTAGCCCGGGAGACGACATCGTCACCAAGGTTCGCCGAGCGATGGGGCGGATGATCGGCGCGTACAGTCTCGCGATAATGACACCGGACCGGTTGCTCGCGGTGCGAGACCCGCTGGGCGTTCGACCACTCTGCATTGGTCGCCTTGGCGAACACTGGGTGGTGACTTCCGAGAGCTGCGCGCTTATGACCATAGGCGCCGAGTTTGAGCGAGAAGTGGCCCCAGGCGAAATCGTCGAAATTGACAACGAGGGCATCCGATCCTACCCCGGAAGCGATGAGCGCGGTCCCGCGCTCTGCCTCTTCGAGCTCATCTACTTTGCTCGGCCGGACAGCTTGATCCAGGGCAAACGCCTGCATCTACTTCGCCAGCGCATGGGAGAGCAACTCGCGCGGGAGCAACCGGCGGATGCGGACATTGTGGTCGGTCTGCCCGACTCGGCGACGCCCGCGGCCATCGGGTATGCGCGCGCCTCGGGTATTCCCTACGCCGAAGGGCTGATTAAGAATCGGTACATTGGACGCACCTTTATACAACCGGATCAGCGGCTGCGCGAGATTGGCGTTTCGTTGAAGTTCAATGCGTTGCCGGAGGTGCTCGAAGGCAAGCGGGTCGTCCTGGTTGACGACACCATCGTGCGGGGTACGACGAGCCGGCCGATTGTCAAACTGCTCAAAAGCGCTGGCGCGGCGGAAGTCCACATGCGCGTCCATGCGCCGCCGATGTTGTGGCCATGCTACCTCGGCGTCGATCTCGCGCGGCGAGACGAATTGATTGCCGCGCGCATGACTGTACCGGAGATCGGGGCATTCATCGGCGCCGACAGCATCGGATATTTGTCGCTCGATGGCTTAGTGCGTGCTATCGATTCACCTCGATCTGGCTTCTGCACCGGTTGTCTCACCGGGAACTACCCCGTGCCCGTTCAGCTTGAAATCGACAAACTGGTGTTAGAGCAGGGATAGAGGTCCGCACGGGGTCGCGTGCGCTCGGTTGACGCCGGTATCGGAGCCTGCCTAAAATCCGCTGGGCCAATGACACAGCTTCATCGCAGGAGTACTTGTGACGGAACTGAACAGCGGCAGCGGACCGGGCGATGTGTCGGCGATGGAGCAACGAACGCCGCTGTACGGTCGGCACGTCGCGCTCGGGGCACGCATGGTGCCGTTTGCCGGCTGGACCATGCCCGTGCAGTACCAAGGCGTCCTGGCCGAGCATCGCGCGGTTCGTTCAGCGGCCGGGCTTTTTGATCTTGGCCACATGGGGCAGTTGGAAGTGCGGGGCCCAGACGCATTGCCGTTCTTGCAAAGTGTCACGACCAACGACGTCGGGGTTTTGCAACCGGGTCAAGCCCAGTACTCGATGTTGCCAAATGAACATGGCGGCGTCATCGACGACATCATCGTCTACCTGCGGCCGAACGGCGTCGGGTACATGGTCGTCATCAACGCGGCCAATCACGATAAAGACGTGGCATGGCTGGAGCGTCAGCGTGCGCAGTGCGCGGAGCTTGACGTGACGGTTAACGACATATCCCCTCAGACCGGAATGATCGCTATACAGGGACCGGGGGCGACGTCAATCGTGCGTCGTGTTACTACCGCGGACCTGGACGCCATCGAGGACTTTCATTGGACAGATGCCGTGGTATCGGGAGTGCCCGCGTCGATCGCCCGCACCGGATACACAGGCGAGGACGGTTTCGAGATCTACACCCACATTGACAGAATTGCTGAAGTTTGGGATGCGCTCTTAGAAGTCGGAGAAGTGGATGGGTTGGTTCCTGTCGGCTTAGGTGCACGTGACACATTGCGACTCGAAGCACGGATGCCGCTCTATGGCAACGAGCTAGCGGACGACATCAGTCCGCTCGAAGCCGGGCTCGGGTGGGCGGTCAAACTCGACAAGGGCGATTTTGTCGGACGCGACCAGATTGCCGCGATGAAGGAGGCCGGCGTCCCGCGGCGGTTGGTTGGATTCGAGACGGTGGAGCGATCGGGCGCTCCGCGATCCCACTACGATGTCGAGGTCGACGGTAGAAACGTGGGGTTCGTGACCAGTGGCGCCTTCTCGCCGACGTTCGGGCACAATATTGGGCTGGCGCTGATTGAGCGGGAGTTCGCCGGCGTCGACAAGCCCCTCGACGTGGTTGTGCGTGGCCAGCCGGTCCCCGCCGTTCAGGTCAAGACGCCGTTTTACAAGCGGCCGCGCTAACGCGGCAGACAGGAAGGAAGCGCGATGGCCGCACCGGACGATCTCCGCTATACGAAGACCCACGAGTGGCTACGACTCGACGGCGACGTCGCCACCATCGGCTTGACCGATTTTGCCCAGAACGAGTTGGGCGATATCACCTATCTCGAACTACCCGACGTCGGCGACTCCCTGACGCAATCGGAACCGTTCGGCATCGTCGAATCGGTCAAGGCAGCGTCCGACATCTATGCGCCGGTCGACGGCGAGGTCGTCGAGCGAAACGAAGCGGTTGTCGATTCGCCGGACATTGTCAACTCGTCGCCGTACGATCGCGCCTGGCTGATCAAGATTCGCTTGGCCGAACCGGCACAGGTCGAGGCGTTGCTGGCGCCGGACGCCTATAGCACCTACGCGGAGTCGGCGTCGGGACATTGATTCCATCCCCAGCGCGGTTCGACCGTTCAACTAGTAAAGGAACGACACGCTCGATGACGTTCAATCCCCATACCGCGGAAGATCGCCAGGCGATGCTCGAAGCGATCGGCGTATTCTCGATCGACGGACTTTTCGAGCCGGTGCCGCCTGACATCCGCTTTCCTGCCTTGAACCTACCGCCGGCGCTAACCGAAATGGAAGCCGCATCTCGACTTCAATCCTTGGCCACCGCGAATCGGTCGTCGGCGGACGGCGATACCTTCCTCGGGGCGGGTTCTTATAGCCATTTTATTCCGGCGACGGTTGGACAGATCCTATCGCGCGGCGAGTTTTACACGGCGTACACACCGTACCAACCAGAAGTGTCTCAGGGCACGTTACAAGTCATTTACGAGTTTCAATCGATGGTCGCGGCGCTCTATGGCATGGAGGTCGCGAACGCGTCGATGTACGACGGAGCGACAGCACTGGCGGAAGGCGCGTTGATTCCGGTATCGGCTTCTCGCAAGCGGCGCCGGATCGTCGTCGCGGGTACCGTTCATCCGAGTTACCGCGAGGTTCTGCGAACCTACACCGTTGGTTTGGCAGTTGACCTTGTCGAGCTGCCGATTCCGGCCGAAGGTTTCGTGACGCGCGTCGAAGACGTGCTGCCCCATCTCGGCGACGATTTGGCCTCTCTTGTCGTTCAATATCCGAGCTTCTTTGGTGGAATTGAGGATGTCGCGAGCCTCGCGGTTGCCGCACATGACGCCGGTGGCGCACTTGTCGTCTGTGCGTACCCGGTGCCGCTTGGCCTCCTTCGCTCTCCGGGCGAACTCGGCGCGGATGTTGTTGCAGGTGAGGGGCAGGCGCTTGGCGTCGCGCAGAGCTTCGGCGGACCATATGTTGGGCTGTTGGCGACACGCCAGTCGTACGTGCGCCAGATGCCAGGACGGTTGGCTGGGCTTACGAGCGATGCAGAGGGCAAACGCGGATTCGTTCTGACGTTGCAGACCCGCGAGCAACACATCCGGCGAGAAAAAGCGACCAGTAACATCTGCACCAACCAGGGGCTGATGGCAACCGCTGCCACCGTTTATATGGCGACCCTTGGTCCAGCCGGTTTCCGAGAGGTTGCTGAGCGTTGCTTCCAAAATGCTCACTACTTGGCCGATCGCATCTCGTCCCTTCTCGGCTACAGGACCGCACTCGGCGCGCCGTTCTTCCATGAGTTTGTGGTGCAAACGCCGAAGCCCGCGGCGTGGGCCAATGAGCGCTTGGCTGCCTCCGGTATCATAGGCGGACTCGATCTCGCCGTAGTGGATGCCAGTCTCGACCACCACCTGCTCCTGTGCGCGACCGAGCTCAACGGCAAAGAGAGCATTGACCGGCTCGTCGCGGCGCTCTCCTAACCACTCCGAGGATCAGTCAGATGGCAGCACTGCTTTGTTCGTCTGCTATACTCCAACGCCGCCCGCCCAACCTAGGTGGGCGCTTCTTGGTGCCATTCAGCATTGCGAAGGAGCGGGTCGCGTACTCGCCGGAATCGCGGTAGACAGAAAGCGGCCGACAAAACGTGACACGTCCGATCGTTGCTATCGTAGGGCGCCCAAACGTCGGGAAGTCCACCCTCTTCAACCGGCTCGTCGGCGAACGGCAGGCGATCGTCGAGGACATTCCCGGGACGACACGCGACCGCGTCTACGGCAATGCTGACTGGGGCGGAGTTGACTTCACCGTCATCGACACCGCCGGCTTGCAAGATGACGAGGAAATCCTCGCATCGTCGCAAACGGAAATCGCGCGCCATACCCGCGACCAAGCGCGGCTCGCCATCGATGAAGCCGACGTCATCTTGTTTCTGGTCGATAGCAAGGCCGGCATTACCGCGGGCGACTTTGAAGTCGCGGAACTGATGCGGCGGGCCGACAAGCCGACGATACTGGTCGTCAACAAAGCCGACAGCCTTGAACGCCGTGAGAATTCGGTGGAGTTCTACAATCTTGGTCTCGGCGAACCCTATGCGATTTCGGCGTACCATGGCTCTGGTACTGGAGATTTACTTGATCGCATCGTCGAATCGTTTCCCGAATTCGAGGAAGAGCCTGAGACGGAAGGGCCGAACATCGCCCTAGTCGGCCGACCAAACGTCGGCAAGAGCCGCCTGCTCAATGCACTGCTCGGTCAGGAGCGGTCGATCGTCAGCGACGTGCCAGGGACGACTCGCGACACGCTCGATACCCAGCTCTCCTGGGCAGGCTTGCCGCTGACGCTGATCGATACTGCCGGAATCCGCCGCCGTGGCCGGGTAGAGGCGGGAATTGAACGCTACAGCGTGCTGCGGTCGATGCGCGCCATTGATCGGTCCGACGTGGTCTTGCTGCTGGTCGACGCGACCGAGGGATTCACGGCGCAGGACCTGCATATTGCCGGATATGTGGAAGATCAGAAAAAGGGCATCGTCGTCGTCGTCAACAAGTGGGATTTGATCGAGAAAAACTCGGAGACGATGGACGAGTACCGTGCAAAGGCGCGCGAGGACCTCAAATTCATGCCGTACGCGCCGCTGGTCTTCATCTCCGCCAAGTTTGGGCAACGGGTTCATCAGGTGCTTGAAACCGCGCTCATGGTCGTCGACGAGCGGCAGAAGCGCGTGCCGACCGCCGGGCTCAATCGACTGATTCGCGAGGCCGTGGCGAAGCATCCCCCGCCGAGCAAGCCGGGCAAGTGGATCAAATTCTTCTACGCGACCCAGGCGGACGTATCACCTCCAACCTTCGTCATCTTTTGCAACGACCCCCAGCAACTCCACTTCTCGTATCGACGCTACCTCGAGAATGAGCTGCGAGAGATTTACGGGTTTGTGGGTAACCCAATTCGCATGAGCTTCCGAGGACGCAAGGAAGGCGAGTGAGGCGGGCGCCGTCGCGTCCGAGTTGCTGTTGCCTTTCGCTTATATTGTGGGCATCATCGTCCGGCATCAGGAGAGCATTGTTCGACCGCGTTCAGGATCCGAGCGCAAGTTCGCTTGGCAGCCCGAACGGCGATCGTCGGCGCGGCCTCCGCTCACGTGATCCGAGGCGCGGAGGGCTGGTGGTCGACGCTTGCGTAGCCGCAAGGGTGCCGCTGGTACCAGTCCCACGCGCTACCGATCATCTCCTCCAGCGTCGAACGGGTCGGGGTCCAGCCGAGTTCGTCATGCGCTCGTGAGCTCTCGGCAATCAGCGAAGGCGGGTCGCCTTCCCGCCTTGGTGCAATCTGCACGGACAAGGAGCGTCCGGTGACCCGTTCCACGCCGTCGATGATCTCCCTGACCGAAAAGCCATCTCGCGTGCCGAGGTTGATCGCACCTATGCTATTGGTATCGACTGCCAGGCGGTCCAACGCGAGAATATGGGCGTCGACCAAATCGACGACGTGGACATAATCGCGGATTGCTGTCCCGTCCGGAGTTGGATAGTCGGTTCCGAAGAGACGGAACCCTTCACTCCCTGCCATCACGCTCTTCAGCGCGACCGGAATGAGGTGCGTCTCCGGGTCATGGTCCTCGCCTCGCGTCTCAGTGGCGCCGGCCACGTTGAAGTACCGCAGTGCGGCAAACCGCAACCCGTAGGAAGCGTCGTACCATTCCAGCATCTGCTCAACGATGAGCTTTGAGCGGCCGTACGGACTGATCGGCAACGTCGGCGCCGCTTCGGATACTGGTAAGATCGTCGGCATGCCGTAGACTGCCGCGGTCGAGGAGAAAACGAGACGGCGCACACCATGCTCAAGCATGGCTGCCAATAGATTGTGCGTCCCCACGACGTTGACGCCGAAGTAATATGCGGGCTGCGCCACCGATTCAGGCACCAGGGTCACCGCGGCGAAGTGGAGGACGGCGTCCGGGCTGGATGCGGACAACGCGGACGCCGTGGCCGCGGCGTCCCGCAGGTCGCAAGTGATGAGTTCGATCTCCGCTGGTACCGACGCCGCATGTCCACGCAGCAGATTGTCGAGAGCGACAACGTCGTGCCCGGCGTTGATAAGTCGTTCGACGGCGATGCTTCCGATGTAGCCGGCGCCGCCCGTGACCAAGACTCGCACTTTCCGCATTCCCTCGGCAGCAAACGGCCCAACGTTACCCAGAATCTACGAGCCTGCATGGTACACTAGCGGCGCGTTTTGGCCTTGACGTACCCGCGCCTGATTGCACAACACTATCCGATGATCCGCTTCGCGGTGAGGTCAACGGTCCAAGGAATGGGAATGCTTTCCACGTCCACCCTCCGCCAGGTCGATCCCGAGGTCGAGGCCGCGATCGAGGGGGAGCGCCAGCGCCAGAAGCACGGCATTGAGCTTATCGCGTCAGAAAACTACGTCAGTTCCGCTGTGCTCCGAGCCGTGGGCACCGTGTTGACGAATAAGTATGCCGAGGGGTATCCCGGACGGCGCTATTACGGCGGTTGCGAGCACGTGGATCAAGTCGAGTTGCTCGCGATTGAGCGCGCCAAGTCGCTCTTCGGCGCTGAGCACGCGAACGTGCAGCCGCATTCCGGTGCTAACGCGAACCTGGCGGCTTATCTGGCGTTACTGAACCCCGGCGATCGCATCCTTGGTCTCAGCCTGCAAGAGGGGGGGCACCTTACGCATGGACTGGGCGTTAACTTTTCCGGTCGTTTGTTCGAGGCGCATTTCTATGGCGTGGACCCGGGAACTGGGCTGCTCGACTATGACGCCATCTTCGCTCGCGCCAAAGCAGTGCGGCCAAAAGCGATAATCTCCGGCTACAGCGCCTACAGCCGCTTCATGGACTTCGCGCGTTTCCGTGCCATTGCCGACGAAGTGGGCGCGTTTCTTTTTGCCGACATCGCGCATCCGGCTGGGCTCGTCGCAACCGGTCTCTACCCGACGCCGATACCGCATGCCCACGTCACCATGACGACCACGCACAAAACGCTGCGTGGTCCTCGCGGCGGCATGATCTTGACGAGCGCCGAACACGCGAAGGCAATCGATAAGTCGCTCTTTCCTGGGACGCAAGGCGGACCGCTGATGCACGTTATTGCCGGCAAGGCGATTGCGTTCGGCGAAGCACTCCAACCAACCTTCAAATCGTACTCTCGAGCGATCGTCGACAACGCGCAAACACTGGCGTCGGGCTTGCTGGCGGCTGGGCTCCCGATTATCACGGGTGGCACCGATAATCATCTCATACTCGTCGACGTCGGCGCGCTCGGAATGAGCGGAAAGCATGCGGAGAAGGTACTCGACGCGGTCGGCATCACCGTCAACAAGAACACCATTCCCGGAGATACCCGTCCGCCGACCCAGGCCAGCGGTATCCGCATCGGGACTCCGGCGGTGACGTCGCGCGGGTTCGGCCTGCCCGAAATGCGGGAGATCGCACGGCTGATTGCCGGCGTCCTGCATGAACCGAACGACGAACGGACCGCCAGCGATGCGGCCGAGCGGGTTCGGGCACTGACCGACCGCTTTCCGGTGCCGGGTATCAACGATACCGAGCGCTAACGATTGCCTTGACCGAAACGCGAACAGGGTTGGCCAAAGGTGAATCACGCGCTGACCGCGCTTATAGTCTTCATTCTCACCTTTGCCGCGTCCCTGTTCTTCGTTTCACGAGCAATTCGCATCGCCGAACACGTCGGCATTATGGACATTCCCGGACCGCGCCGCGTTCATACGACGGCCGTGCCCCGCTTTGGCGGCGTCGCGGTCTTTCTCGCGTTTGCCGTCGGACTTGCCGCGACGTTCAGCCTCGACGTCGATCGACTGCAACCCGAGGTTCCGCGACTCGTCGTTTTGCTGGGCGGCGCCGCCTTGATCACCGGCGTCCTTGTTTACGACGATGTGCTCGGCATCTCTCCGCTGCCAAAGCTCCTCTGGCAAATCGCGGCGGCGCTCCTTGTCGTCGCTCCCCGCTTGCACGGTGATAACTACGGGATCGTGATCGACCAGTTCAACGCCCCATTCTTGGGCGTCGTTGAGCTGCCGCTGGTCATAGCGCTCGGCTTCACGATCTTTTGGATCGTGGGGATGATGAACACGTTGAATTTTGTGGATGGGTTAGATGGACTGGCGTCGTCGGTCACGATTGTGGGATGCGCCGTGCTCTTCATCCATACTTACTTTTGGCCGCGCGGCGATCCACAGTTCACCATCTCGCTGCTCCCGCTCATCCTGGGCGCGGCGACACTCGGCTTTCTCTGGTTCAATTGGCACCCGGCGCGTATCATCATGGGAGATGCGGGGGCCAACTTTCTCGGGTTCGCGCTGGCCGTGATCTCAATCATCGGCGGCGCTAAGATCGCCACGGCGCTGCTGGCGCTGGGCCTGCCAATTCTCGACGTGGCGTGGGTTATCATCTATCGCATCGCGCACGGCCGTTCTCCCGGCCATGCAGACCGTGGGCATCTGCACCACCGGCTCCTTGACGCCGGATGGTCGCAGGCGCATGTCGTCCTCTTTATGGCAGGGGTATCGGCCGCGTTCGGCGCTGGCGCGTTGTTGCTGCCCGATCGTACGACCAAGCTCATCGCATTGGTCGCGGTGGGCATCGTGCTACTGGCGACGATAACCATAATCGCCTTGCGTGATCGCCAGGAGGCGCCTGCGCGGCACACTACTGAAGCATGAGGTCGAAACGCAAGCGCTCGCGTTCCGCTTCGTTCAGCCGGCGATCGATGAGATCCAGCACCGCGGTGGCCAAGGCACTGGTCTGGTGACAGAGCAGAGCGCCGGCAACCGCCCCGGCGACTCCTCCGACCGCCGTCCCCAGCAGAAACGGAACTAAGACCCGGTTGATGGACCACGGTTTCGTCGCCTGAGTTTCGTCGTTGTGCGTTGTGCTCACCACTCGCCTCGCGTGTGCAGACTTGGGCCACGATGGACGCGGCCGAGGACGGACGAAAGCGGGGTGTTACTGTATGGCCAGGAGCGTCGGTGCTTCAGACCAAAGCTCCTCGAGTCGGTAAAACGCACGTTGATCTACATCGAATATATGGACAATCGTGGCTCCGTAGTCGAGCAGCATCCAACCAGACATCGGAGTTCCTTCGATGCGCTCTGGCCGGATGCCATCTTTCGCCAGCAGCTCCCCGACATCCCGCGTGATCGCCCGAAGTTGGCGCTCGTTCTCTCCAGAGCAGATCACGAAGTAGTCGGCAAAGGGCGACAAGCGCTGGATGTCGAGCACCAGTGTTTCCGCTGCCGGCGTATCCGCAAGGATATCAGCGATCCTCAACGCCAGTTCTCGGGCAGTGCGAGCCGCCTCGTCGATGCCCATGTCTTCGATGAAGTTGATTTCTGCCACGCACTCCTCGCCGTTGTCAACTGTTCGTACACTCTGAACGGACACGCGTTGACAGTATATGCCGCGTCCGGCTCGAAGGCAATGCCCTGTGCGGTGGGCCCGGCAGGATTCGAACCTGCGACCCTGGGGTTATGAGCCCCGTGCTCTGCCACTGAGCTACAGGCCCGCGCGCCGCGATCGCTTAGCTGCTGATCGCGATGAGCCGCGAGATGCCCGTGAATAGGGCCAAGCGATGATAGCACGGATGATCGGAATCTAGCCCGACCGCGGGGGAGCCTGACAGCGCGAGCATGGTTGCGGTGAAGAGACCTATACGTGGAGCGGGAGACGGGACTCGAACCCGCGACAACCTGCTTGGAAGGCAGGCACTCTACCAACTGAGTTACTCCCGCCTGGACCGACCCTCGCCGCGAGCGGGTCGGGGTGAGAGGACTCGAACCTCCGACCTCAGCGTCCCAAACGCCGCGCGCTGCCAACTGCGCTACACCCCGCCAGTGAAAGGTCCATGGGTGAGTATAGTCGGGTTCAGGAATAGGCGTCAATCACCGCGCTGACGTCGGCAGGACGCGATAGATAACGGTACCATCGGCCTCGAACGCCACCTCCAGCGTGGTTCCCACCATCGCGTCGAAGGCAGCGATGCCTTCGGCGGACGCGTACGGTATCGTCTCGTTGATGATCGAGTGACGCTCGACGTCGCCGACGACAACATAGGCAACGTCGTATTGGCGCAGGAACCGTTCCTTTTCGCGTGGGTCGGGCGAATCGTAGAGGGTGCGGACGTCGCCACCGCGCTCGGCGATGCCCTCCGGATAGCGCTGCTGGTATTGATGCCGGTCCCATCCCATGATGGTGGGCAGACCGGTCGCTATCGAGATGCGCGATCCATTGCCCCGATACGGGGGCAGACTCGCTTCGGCGATGACGGGCGATCCCGCGACGTGGTTGTTGAACCATTCGATGGCGGCGCGGTCGCCGTCGAAAGCAATCGCCTCGCCTCGCGCATTCGTGATCGTGCCGTAGTCCATCCAATCGAGGGCATTGAGGGTCCTTGATCCGAGGTCCGGTGTGAAACGCTGCTCCAGTCTCGGTCGCGTCGCCAAGAGCGGATAAAAGATGGACAGGGCGATGACCATTGCCGTTATCGCCACACCCGCGATCGCCCACTGAGTGGCCAGCGACGCATGGTGGTCGCCAACTTTCGACGCATCAGACGCCTTGATCGATCGAAGCGACATCAGGGACAGGCGCGCGATGAAACCCGGAGCATCTGATCCATCGGTCTGAAGCGTAAGCGCGTTCCACGGTCTGGCGCTCCAGACCCGATCGAACATGAAGGCGCCAAGTATCGCGCCGCTCAATGCAAGCAGCATCCAGACTTGATTGTAGAACTTGAAAATGGTGTTCATGCGATAGGCGGTGCCGCCGGAAAGATCGTCGACGACATAGACGAGTTCCGCCCCAGCAATGATGGAGCCCGCGGCCGCTACCAACACCGACGTGAACGCCACTGCCCGCTGTTGCGAAACGAGCCAGAGCGCCGCGCTCGGACCGGCGAACACAAGTCCGATCGCGAGGACTGGTCGGCCGCTGACAACCGCGCCGATCGCTCCCACGACGGACACCACTACACAGGCTAACGCCGCGAGACGCGAATACGTGGAGGGCCGCGCTCCAGTCGAGGCATTCCAGGCGCCGACCGCGAGCGGAACTGCCATGACGAGGACTAGGCTGCTGGTGAGCGCATTGGCAAGCAGGTCATTCGAATCGACGACCACCAGGCGCGAGAAAAGCAACAGTGCGACGCCGGTAAGCCAAATGCCGGGATGGGGCACAAATGGGCGTCGCGAGTGTGTGAGCACGAGCGTTACCACGATCAATCCCATCGCCACCACCGAGAGCAGTCCACCCAGGTGGGCGCCGAACTCCCAGAAAGATGTCTTCGTTCGCACGCGGCCGAGCGAGCTGAAAAGAGCGACATAATGTTGAAAGAACGGGAGAAAGAGCAAGTAGCCGACGAGACCTGTCGCTAACGCACCTCCTCCGGCGATGGCAATACGGGCCGGCAGCGAGCGAACCATCGAGGCGGCCATGTAGACGGCGACACCCACAAGCGCGAGATAGACCGGCACGTCCCAGGCGTTGGTCGCGCTCAACGTACCAAGGCAAAGCGCGATGGCGCCAGCGCGGGCAATCACCGTCGCGCGGGCGCGAACGTCGCCACGGCGATGAATGGCGATAGCGAACATGCGGGGGTCGCGCGCGATGGCATAGGCCAAGGCGATGGCCATTACCGTGATCGGCAATGCCACAACATGGGCGTGCAGGTCGGCATAGAGTCCAGTGAAGTAGGGGAACTCGGTGATCGTGTTCCACGGTGGGTCGATGACCCGAGTGGCGTTCCAGGTCCAGTCGAATGTCGGCGTGATCGGCTCTGGGAATGCCCGTATGACCCGCGCGAAGGTATCGAGGTTCCCGATCAGTAGGGTCAGGACGACGCCAAGGATGCCGGAGGGTATCGCGATTCGTCGTCGCCGTGTCGCGTCCTGCCCAAGCGTCGCGGCCAAACTGAAGACGCCGCTGCCGAGCAGTGCCATCATCGTAGGCTGGGCCAGATTGAAGGCAATCTCGGAGGGAATGCCCGTCAGTTTGAAGCAGAATGCGACGAGATACAGCCCGTAGTAGTAGTAGTTGATGTATCCGTCGCTGAACCACGGGTCGTAGGGCGGAAAGTGGGCGCTACGCAGCATCGCGTTGATGTGCGCGAACTCCATCGGCTTTTCGCCGCCCCAGAACGGGTGCCAGGAGTCGGGGTTGAGGTAGCGAAGGAAAAGAAAGAAGGCAAGTACCACCCAGAACGCGCCTTCGGCGGCAAAAACGACGCGTCGTTGTGGCAGCGGATGAAACCAACCCGCGCTGAGTCGCAGACGCCGCCTCACCACCCAGCCACCGGCCACCAAGGCGACGGCAACCGCGGTCCAGACCGCTCGAAACGCGACAAGCTCTAAGCTGGCGCCGAGCCAAAGAAGAAAGCCCGCGACCAGAAGTGTCGCCAACCGCGCAAATCCCCATCCTCCGTCCGCGAATCGCCCTAGGAGCAGGTTAATCAACGGCCAACCCGCGACCTGAAGCATCGCAAGCAGGAGGATCCAAACGAGTAAGGCTACCAGCGAGTTTTCGGTGACGCTTGCGCTCCAACGCGCGTCATCGACCACTGCCAAGTCGCCGACTGGTTCGTCGAGCAGGAGGGACTTTGCGGGCTCATGCCGGGTCGGCGAATGGGGCTGGGCCACTGCCCAACTCATCAAGGCATCGTAGTTCTCTCGCGGGACCAGCGACGTCTTCTGGTAGATCAAGACCCGCGGATGATCGTAGTTGATAAACGACTCATCGGCGGAGACATCGGGAACACTGAGAGAACCGATCGTCGGGTACTGATGAAAGTCCGCAACGCGCTCAAATCCGAGCTCACCTGTTTCTAAGAGCTCGTAGTACCGATCCTGCACGGCGTAACGCCAAGGCGCCCGCGGCATCGCGCTCGAGACCCGATTCGACGCAAGGATCACATAGTCGAGTTGCTCCAATTGGCCGTAGAGGTAGGCGGCGGCCTCTTCGGGCGGCCGGTCACCGTACATGTCGAACCACAACGTGGAAAATTGGAAGTCGCCGCTGTTGAGCCCTGGCGCGAGTCCCATGGGAAGGGGATCGTCCCACGACTCGGCGCTCAGCGTGCTGCCGGGCGGCACGTTGGCGAATATCCATCTCGACGCGGCGATTCGCGGGTTGTCGGCGGCATAAATCGAGGTGAAGGCAGCAGTCCACAGCGCCATGCCGACGAGCAAGGCAGCACTGATGCTCGCGGCCAGTCGAGGACGCCCGCGTTGGTGAAACCAAGACCAAATTGCGTTGAACGCAACTGCCGCGCTCACGGCCAGCACCGGCACGAGCGGCGCCTCGTAGCGCAAAAACTTCGTTTCGACGACGGCAATCACGATGCCATAGCCGAAGAACCAGGCTAGTAGTACCGCTTGACCGAGCGATTGGGTCCGCACGCAGCGACGCGCGAGCAAGGCGACGCCGAACAGAGAGAGAAGGCCGGCGACGGGTCCGAACCCCCAGCGGACGATTTGCTCAATCTGGTAAATTACCGGCGTCGTGCCCACGTATTGCCGCGTGAACGGAACATCGCGGACGCCTCTAATGATCTCGGACTGTTCACGGAGCTGCTCGATATAAACAAGCGGCCGAGCCAGGGCATACGGCTCAAATACGGCAAACGCCGCAATGGCGGAGAGGCCGGACAGAATAAGGAACAGCGGAATCCGTTTGACCGCTTGTTCCATCGTTGTCCCATCGCGCCATCGTCGATAGGCGTCGAGCGCGACGGCAACCGCGATCACCCCGGCCAGTGTAAACACGCTGCCCTTCGTTGCCATCGCCAACCCAAACGACGCCCCGGCGGCCAGGAACCACCGTGACTGGCCGTGTTCGGCGGCGCGAATCGCCAGGAGCAACGTCAGTGCGACAAAGAAGGTGAGCCAACTGTCGGTCGTGAAGAAGTGCGCGAGCTGGATCGACATGGGAACAAGCGCGGCGACCGTAGCCGCGACGAGGCCGGTCCGGCGACCGAACAAATGACTGGCGATCAAGAACACGATGAGGACGGTCGCGGTGTCAAACAGAGCCGAGAGCGCGCGGCCGACCTTGTAGATCCGGCCGTAGCTCGTCCATTCTTCGCCGGAGGCCGTGGTCATCGCTACGGCGACCGCCTCGGTGACGATGAGCGGCAATGCCCCGTAGGAGAAGTTGCGCGGCGTGCCTGTATCCGGGTCATCCGAGCGTGGATTCAAGGGTGACGCCGACGGGTCGAGCAAGTTGTCGACGTCGGGCGGCCAATCGAGCGTGATGCGATCACTGATCACGCTGGCGATGAACCGCTCGTCCGGATGAAGATAGTGCCCGTTGTCCCAGTCCAACTGGTAGACACGGAGGGTGAATGCCGCCAAGAGGAGGACGACAAGCGCGATCGAAGTCGGTTGCAGGCGTGTCAGCGCCGGGCGAATGCGACGGGTCACCATATGCGCCGCATTGTAGACGGCGCTCACGACGACGGTCGAGGGATCAATTCCGGAAGGGGAATTCAGATTGTCCAGACTGAGAACCGTCTTCTTCGGCACGCCCGACTTCGCGGTGCCGACGCTGCGGCGATTGGCTGACGACGATCGGTTTACGGTGGACCTAGTCGTCACTCAGCCGGATCGCCCGACCGGGAGGGGTCAGCGCGTTACCGAGACGCCCGTGAAGCGGACCGCCTTACAAAGAGGCCTGCCGATCTACCAGCCGACATCCCTGCGAACAGCCGAGGCTCGCGAGTCGCTCGTGGAGACGCGTGCCGACATCTTTATCGTCACGGCCTACGGACTGATCTTTGGGCGGGCCACGCTCGCCTTACCGCGTCTGGGCTGCCTCAATCTCCATGCCTCGTTGCTTCCAAAGTACAGGGGCGCAAGCCCTGTCTCCGCCGCTATTCTGGCGGGCGAACGAGAAACCGGTGTGTCGTTGATGTTGATGGATCCCGGACTCGATACCGGTCCGATAATCGACTGCTCGAAGCTGCTCGTGCGCGAAGACGATTCGACCGGTTCCCTCACTCAGCGGTTGGCAACTTTGGCGGCAGATCTGGCAATCGATGCCATTCCGGCGTTTGCCGATGGAACGCTTCAGCCGATTCCCCAGCCGGAAACCGGCGCATCGCTGACTCGACCCTTGACGAAGGCCGACGGCTGGGTCGATTGGGCGGATTCAGCGGAAGTCCTTGACCGTCACATTCGCGCGATGGCGCCGTGGCCAAAGGCGTGGACCACGATCGGCACACAAACGCTGCAAATCCACTCCGCGCGGGTTGTTGGAGCCGAATCAACTGCAAAGCCCGGCCAGGTACTCCTCTCGAAAAAGGAGATCGTCGTTGCGTGTGGCGATGGCGCACTCGTCCTCGATTCGATCCAGCCCGCCGGAGGCAAAGCGATGTCTGGCGGCGCATTTCTCTCCGGCAGGGGTCTCGAACCAGATGCGGTGCTCGGAGCGGACGGTGCCCCGCCGAGACAACCGCCTTTGATCGTGCCAATCGCAATGGGGTAGGTCGTCAACGCTTAGGCGGGCGACGGAACCGACGTCGAAAATCGTCGAGGACGTCAGGAGGGCGGTCACGCAGATCGATGTCGCGTCCGCGCCACCGTTTGGTATCTGTCTCATCGGGCCGCCGCCACCGCATGACGATCGGCACACCAAAGGCAACCACGGCGACGATGGCAAGTAGGCGGGAGAAGAAGGGCGAACTGTCACCGATCACCAATGCCAGGATGGCCGCGACGGCGCAGACCAACAGCCAGGTACCCAAGCCGAACCGCCCGACAGCGCTTGTTCCAGATCGAAAGCGATTCCGCCTGAGCGACCGCCGGGCCCGGCGCAGCGTAGCCCTTGCCCGCTCACCGTAGGTCGGCGGGCGATCCGCCTGCATCAGGATCTCGATGAGCTGATCCTCGAGCTTGCTGCGGTGTTCTGGCTCGTTTTTGTCCTTTTGGGTTGTCATGGTGATTGCCCAGGGGTCGAAGTCGCGGGCGAATCTGCATGCGTGGGCCTATGGTACAGTAGGTCTAGCCCGCGTACTACTGCCTCGCGGCCTTATCGGCCCCTATGGTCAGTTCCGGTCGTACTCTGGGCGCAAGTTTTTTCGGCGCATCGCCGGAAGGGGGATGCGCAAATGATGCGCTTTACAGTGGTCGATGATGGTGGTGCCGTCAGCTTTGTCGGCCCCTGCCATGCGCTCAAGGCTCTTGCAGCGGCCTGCAGTCGCGGCGCGGCCGATCATCGCGGGCTGCTTGGATTGCTCGGGGAATACGATGGGAGACTGTCGGAACGGTTGATTGCCGGTTTGAGGGTGTTTGACGAGCACAATACGTCAAAGGACCGTCGCGCTGTCCACCATTGGCTTGCGGAAACCGAACCGATCGAGGCCCCTCCATTTCGCGTTGTAGATGACGTAACCCGCCGCGCCAGCTTGCAACCTGTCCGTTACGGCCTCGTCGTCTTCAATCTCAATGCCCGGCGCATCGTCCAAGTCCAGAATAGCTACGACAACCTCAAACGGGCCGACCGAGGTCGTGTCCGCGTCGCGGGCCAGCCAACGCGACGCCTCTACCGATATCACCTATCTGAAGAGTGGTCCATCGTCCCATAGTATCGGGCTAACGCCGGTCTCTGCTTCGCCCATCAGAGCGGCCGCGCGCGGTTCGATCCGTGATGGGGCGCCGACGCCTCGCGAATCCTCCCAAGAGCATCCGGCTCATCTGATCGCCGAAGCGCTCCTTCGAGAGTTCCGATTCCGTTCCTTGGAGAAGCTCACCCTCGCGCGTCGTCTGCGTCGACCATTCGGCGCGGGCGTCGCGTGCCTTCTCAAAGTATTCGGTCAGAGCTGTCTGTGCTTCGTCCCCCTCTTTCGTAAGTGCCTGACGAAACTCCTGAAGTTGCTCGGAGAACGTGTCAACCCACCGGACCAAGGCGTCTCGGTTCGTGACGGAGATGTCGCGGTGCATCGCGGGACTGCCCGCCGCCAGGCGGCTGACGTCGCGGAACCCAGTCGCGGTGAGCGTCTTCATGTCGCGCCAGGACGAATCCTTGGCGACGGCATTCATCAGGGTCGCGGAGAGGACGAACGGCAAGTGACTGACGCCGGCGACGAAGGCGTCGTGTTCGACCGGGTCGATAAAGAACGGCTCGGCCCCGAGCGCGGCGATCATGCCGAGCACGTTACGGATGGCGTCTTCAGAGGCGGACGGTGCCGGCGTCACGCACCATGTCGCCGACGTAAAGAGCCCTGCCTCGGCGCCTTCGATACTTTGCGCTTTGCCGGCCATAGGGTGCCCGCCGACAAAGCTGACGGTGCGTGGCAGGATCTCCTTGGACCATTCGATGACTTGCGTCTTGGTCGACCCCGTATCGGTCACGACAGCGCCCGCCTTCAGGTGCGGCGCAACATCGACGAACGTCTCCTTGATCGCCAGCACCGGCGTGCAGACGACCACGATATCGGCGTCCCGGACCGCCTTTTCGAGGTTCCACTCGGTGCGATCGACCGCCTTGATCTTCTGGGCGTAATGCTGCTGCTCAAGGTCGGTATCAAACCCGGTCACTTCCAAAGCGGCATCCCCCGCCTTGCCGTTCTCTTCCGACCATTTGCGCAGTCCCAGCCCAATCGAGCCGCCAATGAGACCAAGACCGATGATTGTTACGCGCTGCATGGTGTTCCCTGCCAATCTACGAGCTCAGGCGAGCGTGCAATCGAGGTAGAAATTGAGGCATCACTCCTGGAAGGGTTCGGCGTCGATTTCCCGGATCCAACCTTCAGTTCCGTCTTCCGTGCGGAACCTCATCCAGCGGTCGCCGTCCGCGGCTGGATTGTCCGTGGGCGCGTCCTCGTTGAGGTATTGAAGTGGTTGCGCGATATTCAGTGTAAAGATGGTCTCGAAGTTCGTGCCTGGCCCTGCCCTGAAGTTGATCTGCAGAGCGCTATTCGCCTGAAAATCGGGTTCGAAAGCCTCAGAGGTCGGCGTTGGTGCCGGCTCGGTTGTCAGCGTGGGAGTCGGTGCCTGTTGCGCTTCTTCTTGAGGTTCCTCAGCAGGTGGTTCTGGAACGGAGTCTTCCTCCGCCGGCTCTTCCACGGGCGGCGCTTGACTGCTCTCTTGTTCCCGCTCTGGCGTCGCCGTCGCGCGCTCAGCGGAAATGAAGTCGCTGAGGAAGGGGTCAACTTCGGCGAAGATCACCACGAAGCCGCCGAGGCAGACCGCGATCGTCATCGCCATCGACAGCCCAATGGCCAGTCCGGCACGCCGGGAATGTTGCCGGAGCCTGTTGGTCAGTCCGGGATCGGTCATCGGCGTCGTCAGTCAGCTCCACAGGGAATCAGGGCGACCGCGCGGGGGGCGCGAAAATCTCCGAAGCGGTGCGAGTATAGCACCTGGGATTTGAGACGGCCTGATCGATGCCGTCTCCCTTCCAACGCGCCGTATGCTGACCGCGTTTCGTTTACGATTGATGCGCCGGTCGATGAGGATCGGTGTCCCGACGACACTCGCGGGCCGTTTGATGGCCAGCAGTCTTGCACGTGAAGGGGCTCGAATCGGTGCTTGTCCTCTCTCGGGCCGATCTCCGGCAGCTGGTTTCGATGCGCGAAGCGGTCGAATTAATGAAGATTGCGTTTCGCGAACTGTCGGCGGGCCGGGCTGTCTCCCCGCTCCGGACCGCGATCGACATCGCTGATGCCGGCGGGACGACGCTTCTCATGCCGGCATATGTCCCCGCGGCGTCGGCCCTGGGTGTCAAAGTTGTCTCCGTCTTCGGCGGCAATCGGGACCGCGGGCTCCCGACGATCCATGCCCTCGTCTGTCTCGTTGACGCGGAGACCGGCGTTCCGACGGCGATCATGGACGGCGGATACATCACGGCGCTGCGCACGGGCGCCGTTTCGGGTGCGGCGACCGACTTGCTCGCCCGACCCGACGCACGAGTCGTCGTCGTCATCGGCGCGGGCGCGCAGGGCGTCACCCAGGCCGTCGCTGTCGCTACCGTGCGACCGATCGAACGCATCATTGCGGTCGACGTTACCGAGGAGCAGCTCGAACGGTATCGGGAGGCGATGGCACGAGATTGGCCTGAGTTTGCCGGGGTGGTCGAAACGACGACCGACGTGGCAATCGTGCAGGAAGCCGACGTTATCTGCACCGCTACAACGTCGCGCCAACCGGTCTTCGCTGACGGTGATCTGCGGCCGGGTACGCACATCAACGCCGTCGGCGCCTTCACTCCAGAGATGCAAGAGCTTCCGGCGGCAACGGTCGCCCGTGCCTCTATCGTGGTTGACTCGACCGAAGCCGTGCTGGCCGAGGCGGGTGATCTGATTATTCCAATGCGTCAGGGATTGATCGATCGCAATCGTCTCAGTCGAGAACTCGGCATGCTGGTTGCCGGAGAGGTGCCTGGACGGGCCAACGTTCAGGAGATCACCCTGTTCAAGTCGGTAGGAAACGCGATTCAAGATGTTGTCGTCGCACGCCGAGCCGTCGACCAAGCCACGGCAGCCGGAATGGGCACGACGATCGAGATTGGATAGCGCCCCTCTCGCCTGGGCCGGCTATTGCGAGGTGACGTCTAATCGGCAGCGGCGGCAACTGTCGCGGGCGCACCGATCGGGCAGATACCGGTCGGGCAGACGCCGTCGACAACGTGCCGGCGAAACTCTTCCTCGTATTGGTCGAGCATGCCGAGGAGCGGCACCGGGGCGACTTGGCCGAGGCCGCACAGCGAAAGTTCGATGATGTGCTTCGATGTGCGCCGCATCAGTGCGATGTCGGAGAGCGAACCACGCCCAAACCGGATGCGATCGAGGATCTCGACCAGCGCCGGGTTACCGCGATGGCACGGTACGCACTTCGCGCAGGACTCGTACCGATTGAAGGCAGTAAGGTAACGGGCGAAATCGACCACGCAGTTTGTTTCGTCGAAGACCACGAATCCGCCCGAACCGAGCATGCCACCAACCGACGTCAACGAGTCGAAGTCGACTGGCAAGTCGAGATGCTCGTCTTTCAATGGTCCCGCGGACACGCCCCCGGTCTGCACGCCCTTGAAGCGAAAGCCGTCGCGCATCCCACCCCAGACCTCGTCGATCAAAGTGCGAAACGATATGCCCATCGGCACTTCTACAAGTCCCATCGTCTTCAAGGCACCCTGGACGGTGACGAGTTTCGTGCCGGCACTCTTCTCGGTGCCGATCTTTGCAAACCACTCTCCGCCCTTAAGGATGATGTCGGGCACGTTGGCGAGCGTCTCGGTATTGTTCGCGACCGTCGGGCGCTTCCAGAGGCCCTCTTCGACCGATCGGGGCGGTTTCGTGCGTGGCTGTCCGCGCATTCCCATGACGGAGTACATCATCGCGGAGCCCTCTCCGCAGATGTAAGCGCCCCCGCCGGTGCGGAGGCGGAAGGCAACGTTCTTGCCTGAGCCGAGCACGTTCTGCCCGATGAGCCCGAGACGCTCGGCATCGGCGACCGCGCGCCGAAACCTTTGGATGGCGAGCGGGAATTCACCGCCGACGTAGTTGTAGCCGCGTTCAGCGCCAACCGCGATGCAGGCGATCAAGATGCCTTCCAAGACGCGATGGGGGTCTCCCTCGTGGATGCGCCGGTCCTTGTAGACGTTGGGCTCGCCTTCATGGCTGTTGCAGACGACGTACTTCGGCGTCACCCGAGCTTTGCGGCCGCTCTCCCACTTGATGCCCGCGGGGAAGCCGGCGCCGCCGCGACCACGCACGTTGGCGGCGGCTACTTCCGCGATAACTTCCTCTTGGCTCAGGTCAAAGAGGACCTTGAGGTAGGCGCTGTAGGCGCCCTGAGCGATCGCGTCTTCGATCGAGTCAGGATCGATGACGCCGGTATTCGCCAGAACAATGCGATGCTGGTGCTTGAAGAATGGATGGACACTGAGCGGTGGAATAGAACCAAGGGCCGTGTCGCCGTGGACTCCGATAGCGTGGTTGCTCAATCCGCCGTCCAAAATTGCCTGAGCGTCACCGGGCGTGACGTGCTGATAGCGGACGGCAGGTTGACCAGGGCGCTTGACGTCGACCCAAACCTCCATAAAGCATGCGCCGTCGCAGCCCACCTGACGTACGATAATTGGCTTGCCCGACGCGGCCTCCCCAAACGCCGCCAGGACCTCCAGCGCTCCCTTGGCGACGGAGCAGCTTCCGACGCCGATGCTGACGACGGTCTGATTGCCGTCCCAAAGCTTCCGCCAGCGTTCTTCGGACTGGGAACGAAGCGCCTCGAAGTCAGCGCGGGAAATCAGGCGCTCGAGAGCTGTCGCCGCGGACATCACATTCCTCACCGCTGACCAGTGGCCACGATCCGCTGGATGACGTCGTTGAACGATTCCACCGAGAGATCTCCGTAGAACCCGTCGTCGATCTTGACGATAGGCGCGCGGTCGCAGACGCCCAGGCAGCCGTTAACCACTTGCACGGTCAGTTCGCCGTCCGCCGTCGTGTCGCCGTCGCCGATCCCGTATCGATCTTGAAGCTCCTGTACCAACTGCTGCGAACCCCGTACGTAGCAAGACATACCGTGGCACAGCAGCATGAAGTGGTTCCCACGGGGTTGGGTACGGAAGTCGGCGTAGAAGGTGAGCAGGCCGTAGATGCGATTCACCGTGGTGCCGAGGCGATCGGCAACGATCTCGGCCGCCTCAAGCGACACCCAGCCGAAATGCTCGTTGATCTCTTGGAGCGCGTTCAGAATGAGCTCTTGGCCCTCTTGATAGTCCCGCGGCTTGAAGTGGGACATCATCTCGCGGACGACGGCGAGATCAATCTCTTGGCGTTGCGACGCGGTTTGGGCCGCGGTACTGCTCACCGACAATGCTCCGATACTCGGATGCGGCAATTGATTCGAAGTCGTGCCATCGCACCGTGTGTGAGCGATCTCACGAACTCGTGAGGAGTATAGGAGTGGTGTAGGGGGGCGTCAACGCGAAGGTGTTGCAGCAGTCGAATCAATCGCCGATTCGTTCTATGAGGCAAAGAGCGACCGGAAGTCTCCGTCGAACTCTTCCAGAAACTCGTGAATGTTGAGTACGTCGATCGCGCTGACTGGCGGACCCGTAACCGCCTCGGTCGCCGCTTCGTGGAACACTTCGCTGGAAGCTTCGGTGGTGAGTTGGCGGAGCGCCAGCCGCGCTTCGTCAGGATCGCCATCGTTGAGCACCGCGGCGACAAAACTGCGGGCGTGACACTCGGTACATCGGACGACCATCATCCACATGTCAGGTTTCTTCGCCAGGACGTGAACGTCGTCTGGACCATATTCGCGATGGCAGACACTGCACCGATCCATGCGGTCGAGCACGATGCGCTTGATCTGGCGTTCAGACGTATCCATTCCCGCTCCGGTATGCGCTAACTTCCTCGCTTGCGGTCGAAGTCGTCGAGATCGAGCGTGTTAATAAAGTCGCGGAAGACGGAGAGTCGTTCCTCATCAATCGGCGCCCCGGTCGACTCGGCGCCCGGCTGCCCAGGCTTCCCGTCGTCTTCATCGTCGGCGTCTAGGCTGACACCGGCGCGGTCCATAACGGACTCGTCGACCATGATCGGCGCTCGGGTCCGGACGGCGAGGGCAATTGCATCGCTCGGCCGAGAGTCAATCTCGACAGTCCGACCGTTGACCGCAATCACGATCCGCGCAAAGAAGACATCTTGCGCTAGGTCGGTCACAAGGATTCGGTCTACCGATCCGCCCATGTCACCGACGATCGACTTCATCACGTCGTACGGCAGAGGACGGGGCGCGGCGAGACCTTGAAGCTCCATGGCGATGGCCTGTGCCTCAAAGTCGCCGATCCAGATCGGAAGGTGGCGCTCGCCCTGCACTTCCTTCAACATCACGACGCGGTTTTGCGTGACGAGGTTGACCCGGATGCTTTCAACGACGGTCTCGATCATCGCCAGGCCCTTTCGGCGCTACGCGACCTCCCCGTGACCGCGATGTCGACGTAAAGTCTGGGGTGCGCTGCGTCGGACTTTAGTCAACCGCGGAATGCAGATCGGCCGCCCTTCCAATTCTACACGCGGCGCGAAGCTGCCTACAATCGCTCCCGACAATTCAATCCGAGAGATTTGGATAGTCATAGTGAGGGACAAGATCGATCTCATCGACAGGCCAGTAAGTTATCCAGGCCTTTCCAATAATATCGTCAACGGAGATTGAGCCGAAGGTGCGCGAATCTGAGCTGTTGCGCCGATTGTCACCCATCACAAAGACTTCTCCCTCGTCCACCTCCCATGAACAAGGATCACGGGTGCAGTCGGTGATGTCGCCGTCGATGTACGGTTCTTCGAGACGTTGCCCGTCGATCTCAACATAGCCGTTCTCGATCGTAACCGTCTCGCCTGGAAGTCCGATTACGCGCTTGATGTACGGTTTGGGAGACGAGACGGGTGGATTGAAGACCACGATGTCTCCCCGTTCGGGCGGTTCGAAGAGGTAGACGATATCTTCTCCGTCTCTGTCCCCACCCGGTAGGATATTTCGAAGCGTATTCAGGTCGAAATGGAAGTAAGCGTTCCGGTTGACCAGGAGCATCTCCTCATCCTGAAGATTCGGAGCCATACTACCCCCGTCGACTCGGAAATTGAGCACGACAAGGCGTACCGCGGCAAAGATGACGACTGCCAAGAGGAGCGTTTCGACGATCTCGCGAACCGCGCGCGTTCGGCTGGCGCCTTTGCGTTGTTGCTGGGAGTCGATCGACTCCGTCGACTCGACGGCATCCGCGTACGACGTGCTATCAAACAAGCCATCGCTGAGCGGTGGTGCCGGAGGGTTTTCGATCGTGCCGGCTTCAGGCGCCGTCTCTCGCGGGTGGAAGGTCATCAAGTCCTCGGGTCGGCAACGACCGCGAATAATGAGCAACTCTCCACGGTCGAGAGTCTCGGCGCGGACCGCCGACGCGACTGGCGCTGAACATCACAGTCGACTCCGCGGCGATCACCAGCCGCGGATCAACGAACGAGGGGAGACCACGCCGGCCTCCCCTCGTCGTGCTTCGGCAAGGTTACCCGGTCAGAGCGAAATCTAGATCTCGTCGGCGCGAACCTCACGTGTCTCGATGACCTTCGACTCGCCGTCTCGACGGGAGGTCGTCGACGTGGAAGTCAATGACTCCTCTTCTTCGCCCGAGTTCGACTTGAACTCCTTGATGCTCTTGCCAAGCGCACCACCGATCTCTGGCAACTTTCCTGCGCCAAAGATGATGACGACAATGACCAAGACGATGGTCAATTCCTGCCATCCCAGGCCAGCCATGTCTCTCGTCCTCCTAAACGCGGCCCCGACCGGGCGCTCGCCGAGCGATCTCTAGGCACCAATCAGCGCGGGCAGTATAGTCCTGCATAGCGACCCTGACAAGCACTCGACGTCGCGTTTCTCGTTGTCTCCGTACGGCATAGAGGGAGGAGACACACTCGGTAGCGCCCCTTCGATCGACGCCGACAGCGCGCCATCGCACGTCCGTTGGCGACAAAGCGGTGAGAATGTGGCAGGCGTCGTGCGTTTTTCGGTAGACTAGACGAGTTGGATAGACGCACGACCACGACGATTCGCGTCGCATCTCGGAGCAATCATGCCCTCACACATCGAACTCACCGACGAGGACGTCACGTTCTTGTTGACCTTCCTCAGAAACTCGTCCAATCCAATGACGACCCAGCAACTGATCGACGTGCTGCGTAAGCGGCTTCCCACGGAAGAAGAGACCGCGGTTGACTAACGCCGTTGCGCTCGTTGGCTTGGTATTTGACGAGACAAACCTGAGGTGAGAAACTGCCGTGTCGACTATTGTCCCCCTGGAAAGTATCGAGATCAAGTTCGCGGGAACTAAGCAACAACAGGCAGTCGCCAAAGCGGTACTCGACGTGATGCGTGCTCGCGCCCGGTTCATGTCCGCCGACGCTGCGATCCGCGTGACCGCTGACTCGCTCGTCGCCTTTCTTGAACAAGCTGGGCACACTGTTGCGCCGGACGAGATAGAAGCAATCGCCAAAAGGAACAGCGCGGTCTTCCTGGTGGAAGAGATCGACGGACTAAACGTCGTCGTCACGACGCGGGCCGGCCGACCTCCGCGAGATCGCCTAAGCGATGGGGCGCATTCGTTTACCGATCGCTTCATGAAGCCGTTGCCAAAGCCAGAGCAACCACCACAGCCCGTGCGCGAACGCCCGCGTGTCGATCCCTCCTGGGCGTCGCTTGACCAGTTGCTCGGTGATCTCGACTTCGGTGACGAACCGGCGATGGCAGACGAGTCTGAGAACCTTCCGATTGAGCTGCCGGTGGAGATTGTCGAGGCAGAGGCGGAGATCGAGGCTGAGCCTGACGAAGTCGAGATGACCGTAGCACGAACGATTACCGTCGCAACAGCCTCCGGCACTGACGTACGTGGAGTCGATGACGTCGACCTCGCCGCCGCGATAGCCGAGCGCTTGAACAATGACATCCGCGTTGCTGGTTTCGGCGAACAGTGGATGCTTGAAGACCGTGTGCCTCGATTCAGTCGCGGTGACCTGCGGCGACTCAAGGACTACATTCAGGAACAAGAGCAACCGTTGACCGACGATGTGTTAGTCCAGGACGTGCTTCAGGTTCGCCCTGGCGCGCCCGACTTCGATTTGATGCGCTTCGGGATCAACTTCCGCCTGTCTCGCGAACACCGCGAGTTCGACTTCGTCGGCACCTCAAATCAGCGTTTTTGGAGCACTACCAATCTGCCGCCGATCGGCACGACCCGGCGGAAGCCAAACGAGATCGGGACCGACTATCGATCTCTCCTTGAGGTCCTTCCGACTGCACCTGCCTACCGTACACAGAAGAGTCTCGATCACGTGCTCACCTTCTACGAGTATCACCTGGGCCTCTTGCCGTACGACAAGGAGATGCAGTCACTCCTGGGAGCGCCGCTGCTGCCTGGTCAGCGTTCGGCAGTGCTGACCTTCGAGTGCCCGCAGTCGTATACGACCTATCTGGTGGAACTACGCTTTCCGACGCCCAATCGAGGAGGCTTCATACTCGGTCTCGATGACTTCTTCACCGAGAACCTCGTGCCCGGAGCGCTGATTTCGATCAGTTCGACCGACAACGACGGTCACTACATGGTCGAGTACCTCGCCGGCGGCAACCAGAACGCCCGACTCCTCGAACTCGAGGAACGGCGCCAACGGTACGTCTTCCGGCCGACGACCTACGCTTGTACCGTCGCCGACGAGTATCTGCTGACCGAAGTGCGGTTCCCGCGCTTAGCGAATGAGAAGCCGCTCGATGACAAGGTCCGGCGGCGGGCCGAGGCGGTGATCGCCGCCACATTTGAGCGAATTGGCGAAGAGAACGAGGGCCACGGTTACTCGGCACACTTCACCGATCTGATGGCAGCGGTCAACATCGAGCGCCCTTTCACGGAGCGACTGCTGCGTTCGACCTTGGAGCAAGACGAGACGGGCGCCTTCGCTCGCGATCCGGATCGAGATGATGTCTACACCTACGTCCCAAGTACAACCTCCTAGCCGGAGGGTATCCGTCGACGAGACGATCGACAAGCTCAAACGGGCAGTGTTTCACGTGCATGACCTACTGCCGCTCTCGGACCTTAGCCGTGCAGACGCGAAGACTCTGGCCGAGGCATGGTCAGCGATTCCCCTCGAAGCACGAATGACCGCGGTCCGGCATATGGCGGAGCTTGCCGAAGACCGCATCGAGGTTGCGTTTGGGCGTGCCCTTCGCGTCGCTCTCGACGATCCCTCGCCAATTGTCCGACAACTGGCGATCGACACGTTGTGGGAAGACGAAGGCGCCGATCTCCTCGGCCAATACTTGGAACTCATGCAGTCGGATGGCTCACTTGACGTGCGCGCCGCCGCCGCCCAAGGTCTCGCACGATTCGCGGAACTGATCGCTCATGGACGCCTGTCCGACCGTGTGGCTACTGGACTGCTTAACGACTTGATCGCAATCGCGAAGAATGACAATACGCCGTCCCTGGTAAGACGGCGCTCGCTCGAATCCGCCGCGGTGTTCGGTGCTTTACCTGAGATCGTCGAACTCATACGGAGTGCCTACCGCAGCGACGATGACAGCACACGTGCGGGCGCCGTGTATGCAATGGGTCGAACATTGGACCGGCGGTGGCTCAACATTCTGCTGGCGGAGTTGGAGAGTCCTGATGCTGAACTGCGCTATGAGGCCGCACGAGCCTGCGGCGAGATCGGTGACGCCTCTGCTGTCACGGGACTGGAACGCTGTGGACAGGATCGGGACGCGGAGGTTCGGCAGGCAGCCATCGCGGCTCTGGGTCGGATTGGAAGCAGCGGCGCCATGAGATCGCTCCACCGGCTCGTGGAATCTGCTCGGCCGGTCGACAGAGAGGCGATCGCCGAAGCGCTCAACGAAGCGACAAGCGACGACGACCTGTGACAACCCAGTTGACCATGGCCGATCTGAGTGTGGCGACACTCGGCGCCAGCTCCGCGCAGGCATGGGACGAGCGCGTGCTTGCTGGGCACGGTCATATGTTGCAGTCGTGGAGATGGGGCGAATTCAAGCAACTGCATGGCTGGGAAACCGAGCGGATACTTGTCGCCAAGGGCGGTCAGGTCGCCCTCGCCCAGATTCTCTTTCGGCATGTGGGACCGTTTTCCATTGCATACATACCACGCGGCCCCCTTTTTCCGCCGAAAGGGATCGAAGTTGTACGTGCACTCATTCACGAGGTGGATCGGCTTTGTCGATCCAAGCGATCTTTGCACCTCATCGTCGAACCAAACGTGCCGTTACCATTCCGCGGAATGATCTCCACCGAAGGATTTGTGCGCGGGCCGCAACATTTTCAGCCCGTGAGAACGGTCCAGGTCCCGCTGGTTAGCGATGATGAGATGCTTGGTCGAATGCATGGAAAGACGCGCTACAACGTGAAGCTAGCAATTCGGCGCGGAGTCCGAGTCGCTCGGCCGGACTCGTTGAGTCAGGGTATCGCGAGCTTCTACGACCTGATGCTCGATACCGCGAAGCGAAACGATTTCGGCATCCACGACATCAAATATTATGCCGACTTCTTACGCATCTTTGGCGAAGACGCGGTGATGCTCTTCGCCTACGTCCAAGATCGACCAGTGGCGGGGCTCATCGCTGCAAAGTACGGCGCCGAAGCGATTTACATGTACGGCGGGTCGTCGACAGAACATCGCGCCCATGGTGCGGCGTTTCTGCTCCAATACGAAGCAATGCGATGGGCGCGTGACAATGGTTGCAATCGCTACGATCTCTGGGGCATACCGTCGCGTGACCCGGAGAGCACGGGAGCGAATGGGGGCCGAGTCGCGGCGACGCGGGGGGAGGACTGGCGCGGTCTGTATCGGTTCAAGGTTGGCTTCGGCGGGGATGTCGTCGATTATCCTCCTACACTTGAACGGCGTTTTCGTCCGTTCCTCTCGTTTATCGCGCGGCGTCGGTATGGGCAGCACGACTAACATCTCTCGTCGGTCCGGCACGAAGACGCTGGCGTCACTCGTCGCCCACGATTCGGCGCTGACGATTCTGGGGCATCCTGACGCCGAAATCACCGGCATTTCCATTGACTCGCGCGAAGTCCGCCCTGGAGACCTCTTCGCCGCGTTGCGCGGCAGCTATTACGACGGACACGCGTTCGCCGAACAGGCGATCGCGGCCGGTGCCGGTGCGCTCCTCGTCCAGGAGCGCGTTGACACGCGGATTCCGCAGGTCGTGGCCAGCGATAGCCGGGCAGCGCTTTCTGGCATTGCAGCCGCTTACTTTGACCATCCCTCTTCGCGGTTGAGCGTGATTGGCGTGACGGGCACTGACGGCAAGACAACGACCTGCTCGCTCATTGACGACGTGTTACGAACGAATGGAGGCCGGACGGGTCTCATAGGCACAATCGCGGTCCGCATTGCCGATCAGACATTAGTGCATGAGACACGCCAAACTACGCCCGAGTCAGTAGAGGTTCAACGGTACCTGCGATCGATGGTCGATGCCGGTGTCGAATGGTCAATAGTGGAAGCGACCTCCCATGGACTCGATCTCCACCGGCTGGACGACGTTGACTTCCGTATCGCCGCGGTCACGAACATTTCACATGAGCATCTCGAGCATCACAAGACGATCGCAGCCTATAGTCGTGCGAAAGGACTACTCTTCGAGCGAGTCCGCGCACGCGGCGGCACGGCCGTGGTCAATCTGGACGATGCTGGCGCCTGTGAGATGCTTGGCTACGCGTCCGGGACATCTGTTGTGACGTACGCCATTCAGAACCAATCGGCGGACGTTCGCGCGGACGACGTCAAATCGGACGTTTCAGGATCGGCATTTCTCTTGCGCCTGCAGGGGACCGTGCTCGAGTGTCGCCTGCCAATGGTCGGTGACTTTAACGTTGAGAATGCCCTGTGCGCCGCCGCGGTCGGATTGAGCGCGGCCGTCCCGGCCACGGTGATCCGAGATGCACTTGAACACCCAACGCCGGTCATGGGACGCATGATGGCCGTAGATGAGGGTCAACCCTTTGGCGTCCTCGTCGACTATGCACACACGCCGGAGTCGCTCAAGAAGGTGCTCAGCTTGTTGCGTTCGATAATTGGAGGGGGGCGGGTGATCGTTGTTTCCGGTAGTGCAGGAGAACGCGACGTTGAGAAGCGGCCACTCCAAGGCGCCGTCTGCCAGCTACTTGCGGACCTGAGTGTCTTTACGACCGAGGATCCACGGTTCGAAGACCCCGAAAAGATCATCGCCGAGATTGCGGCCGGTGCGATTGCAGCAGGGGGCGTGGATGGCCATACTATCGTTCGGATCACAGATCGACGCCAGGCGGTGCGGCATGCGTTGCATTCCGCGTCTACTGGTGACGTCGTACTGTTGGCCGGCAAAGGGCACGAGAAGAGCATCATCTGGGGACTGGAGAAGCGTCCATGGGACGAGGATCAGGTAGCTCGCGAGTTGCTGCACGAGCTTGGATATCGCAAGTTCCTATGAAGCGATCTCTTAAGTGTCGCTATCTTCTCCTCCTTTTGCTGATCGTCGGTCTGTCGGCGCTTCCTGTAACGACCATCGGTCAAGAATCGACTCCTCCAGGCCGGATTGCGTTCGGCCGGACAGGTGACATCTGGGTCTGGGAAAATGGCGAATCGGATCGGCTTGTCGTGGATGGCCACGCCAGCGATCCGCGATGGTCACCCAGCGGCCAAGAGTTGCTCTATGTGCGAACTGGGGATAGCTTTTCCGATCTGTACTTACGCTATCTCGGATCTGGTGATGACGTCCGACTGACGTCCAACCAGCCCCAAGGGCAGATCGGGACGCTCGACTACGCCAACAACAGCGTGTGGGCCATCAGTCCAGCGTGGTCCCCATCGGGACTCATCGCCTACGCCTCTGACTACTTCACTCCGAACGGTATCATGACCCTTTGGCTTATCGCGGACTTGTCGAGTGGACCCTTTTCGGCGCTGTCCGCGCAAGCAGAAGGCACCATCGACGACGTCACGCTCTCGTCGGATGGTGGCATCGCCGGTTACACCGTGCGCGAGACCGACGCGGAGGGAGTTATCCACACATACGTGGTGCTGAGAGACCTTACCGACGGCGTTGCTTATGAGGTTGCGGACGATCCAGACGGCGTATTCGATCCCGCGATTTCCCCAGATGATCAGACGGTCGCTGTTGCGATCCGCGACGGCGATACGACGGACATCTGGAACGTCGAACGGGCGACCGGCGCTCGGCATCGGGTAACGAGCGATGCGAACGCTTTGGCGCCGGTGTGGTCGCCTGACGGCCAATGGCTTGCCTACGTTCGCATGGTCGACTTCGAGTTCGAGCTTTGGGCCGTACCGGTGCAGATCGATGGCTTCGGGGAGCCGCGCCAACTCGAGCAATTCAAGGATATCGATGCGCCAGGCGGTCTCTCGTGGACCATAGAGGGCTAGCTGGCGCCGGTGTTGATGGCCTTGAGACAGAGTCCGACATCGTCAAGCTGATCGGTCGAGATGGCCGAAGGAGCGTCGAACATCAAATCGACGCCGTGTTGGTTCTTCGGGAAGGCGAATACTTCCCGGATGCTCTCCTCACCCGCAAGGAGCATTACCAATCGATCGAAACCCGTCGCGATCCCTCTGTGCGGCGGCGCACTGTATTCCAGCGCGTCAAGCAGGGCGCCGAATCGATCCTGTAATTCTTCTCGCCCATACCCCATGAGGCCGAAGACAGTCTCCTGGTCGCCCCGTTGATGCAGTCGCACGCTACCGCCGCCGAGCTCGTTGCCGTTGCAGATCAAGTCGTCCTGTCTCGCCCGGACGCGGCTCGGATCAGATGCCATGCGCGGTCGATCTGACTCCAAGAACCCCGAAAAGGGATTATGGGTCCCATCCCAACGATGGCCGTCCTCGTCCCACGCGAAATGCGGGAATTCGTGCACCCAACAGTAGGCCATCGTCTTCGAATCGGATAAACCGAGTCGGCTGCCGAGTTCTTCGCGTAAGGCCGCAAGCGCCTTGGCAACGACAGCTGGTTGGTCCGCAACAATCAAGGCCAGATCCCCTGGCCCGGCACCGATGCCAAATGAAAATCAAGCCACCCATATCGCGGCGCCGATTGACCCAACCCATGAGTACGACCTTTTGCCTGACGTTGGCCGCGCGCAGCGACCCACAGGTCAGTTTGCCGGTCACCTTCGGCTCGACGTCATACGGACTGCTAGCTCCTCTTGGTTATGGAATCGGATCAAAGTCGGACACAGTTTGCGTATTGTCGGTGGTCTGAAGCCGCCGCCGGGCGGTTCGTTCGATTTCGATTTCGGGATCGAAGCCAGCGCGGGCGAGTGCGGCGATCGCGTCGAACAACGCATTGCCAAGGCGATCCCGCTCGGCGGCGTCTGCCTGTTCTGGCGCCTGCCGCTTGTCGGCGACGACATGCGCAACCCGGACCGCCGCCGGCATCGACCGCGGCAAACGATCAAAGGGGTTCATGTCAGCTTCGACCCGAGTCTGTCCCTTGTTCCTACGTTCCTCGGCTTTGACCGATTCCCACATGGCGATGACGTCACTAGGCGTCGCCGCGCATGCATCGCCGAAAACGTGCGGATGGCGACGGACGAGCTTCCGCGTCGCGTGCTCGACGACGTCCTCGAACGTAAACGCTCCCGCCTCAGCCGCAATTTGGGCATGCATCAGAGGCTGGAACAGGAGATCACCGAGCTCCTCGGAGAGCGCATCGGGATCCTCCTCCTCGATTGCGTCGACGACCTCGTAAGATTCTTCGACAACGGCCGAACGGAGTGACGAGTGCGACTGCGCACGGTCCCATGGGCAACCGCCGGGGGCGCGTAGGCGGGCGACGACCCGCTGAAGCATGGCAATCGATCGAAACGCCGCGAGTGAATCCAGGGCAGGGAGCCAGACCGTCGTCAAATGATTGACTGATTGATGGTCGAGTTCGTGGAGCGAGCACCAAATGACGTCGGCTGGCTCCTCGCTTCCCGACGCGGTCACAACAGCGAGATCGTGTTCCGCAGGATAGACACGCATTAACTCCAGCTTCACGGCTGACGCCACGGCGCGAGAGTAAACCTGAAGGATGAGGCAGGGACGCGTTGGCGCGAACTCCACGAGACCTCCGGCATACGGCTCAGCATCATTCGCCGCGGAGAGGTGTAAAGCATCAAGAATCTGCACCTCATGGAGCAACACATCCTCATGGAGTGACGTTGCCATCGAGTCGACCGCACTGATGCCGTCGATGATCGTGAGCGATACCTCGCTCCCGGAGAGACGGTCCATGACGGCCCTGACTGTCGATTCACCGCAGAAGGGGTGTCCGGGTACCGCGTAGACGACGTCCCCAGCGATCGCCTTGGCCGCGACACGCTCGACGATGGCCTGATAGACCTCGTCAAATCGTTTGCTTGACTCATAGAGATCGTCGCACGTCGTTACGCGCGGATCTTCTGTTAAGTCTAAAAGTCCAGGATGGATGGCGGTGCGCAAGATGATCGACTCCGCGGCGTCGAGCGCTCTCTGGGCGGCGAGCGTCCGTAGCGACGGACTTCCCGGTCCGAGACCGACGATGGTCAGTGCTGTGGACACAGGCGCCTCAACTCTTCGTCGCGGCGGCTTTGTCGCCCAAGCTAAGGACCGCCATAAATGCCTCTTGTGGGATCTCCACACTGCCGACCATCTTCATCCGGGCCTTGCCTTCTCGCTGCTTCTCGAGCAGTTTGCGTTTTCTGGTCACGTCCCCGCCGTAGCACTTGGCCAGCACGTTCTTGCGCATTGCCCGGATGGTTTCACGCGCGATGATCTTGCTGCCGATCGATGCCTGGATTGGGACGTCGAACATCTGCCGCGGAATCAGCGAACGGAGCGTTTGCACCAGTTCGCGCCCCTTCGGGTACGCATCGTCGCGATGAGTAATCAGCGACAGCGCATCAACCGGCTGGCCGTTGACGAGCACATCTAACTTGACCAGGTCGGCTGCCCGCACGTCCGCCAGCGAATAGTCCAGCGACGCATATCCCTGTGTGCGACTCTTGAGCTGATCGTAGAAATCGACGATCAACTCTCCGAGTGGCATGTCGAACTTAAGCTGAACGCGACTCTCGTCGAGATAGATCATCTCGCGAAAGATGCCTCGACGGCCCGTGACCAACTCCATGATTGCTCCGATGTAGCGCGTTGGAGCGATGACGCTCATGTCTACCCAGGGTTCGCGAACTTCTTCGATCTCCCCGGGCGACGGCAGGTCGGCCGGGTTATCGATGATCATTTGTTGACCCCCGTGCTTTGTGACTTCGTATTCGACGCTCGGCGCCGTGGCGAGCAGTTCCAGGTCGTACTCTCGTTCGAGGCGCTGTTGGACAATCTCCATGTGGAGAAGACCCAGAAAGCCGCACCGAAATCCGAAGCCAAGGGCGGTCGACGACTCCGGCAGATAGGTGAGCGACGCGTCGTTAAGTTGGAGGCGCTCCAGTGCGTCCCGTAGCATCGGATAGGCTTCACCATCGACCGGGTAGAGACCGGCGAAGACCATCGGCTTGGCCGGCCGGTAGCCGGGTAGTGGCGCCTTGGCTGGGCGCAAAGCGAGGGTGACGGTATCGCCCACTTGCAGATCCTTGACCACCTTAAGACCGGTCGCGATATAACCGACCTCTCCGGTCTCCAACCGCTCGGCGCCGATCATCACCGGCGAGAAGAAGCCCAGTTCGAGAATGTCGGCTTCTTTGCCGCTCGACATCAGGCGGATGCGGTCACCGGACCCGATCGATCCGTCGACGACCTTGACATACGCGATCACGCCTTTATAGGCATCGTAGTGGGAATCAAAGATGAGCGCCCGCGCCGGCGCCGCAACGTCGCCGGTCGGCGGCGGCATCTTGGCGACGATCGCCGCCAAGAGCTGGTCGACGCCGGTCCCATCCTTAGCCGACGCGAAGACGATCTCGTCTTCGAGCAGACCGATGAAGTTGGCGACTTCGGCCGCGACGCGCTTCGGATCCGCGCTTGGCAGGTCGATTTTGTTGATAACCGCGACGATCGTCAGGTTGTGTTCGAGGGCGAGATAGACGTTCGCCATCGTTTGGGCTTCGATCCCTTGCGCCGCGTCGACGACGAGCAATGCCCCTTCGCACGCGGCAAGGCTCCGACTCACCTCGTACGAGAAATCGACATGACCCGGCGTGTCGATCAAATTGAGCTCGTAGTCCTCACCGTCCGCGGCACGGAAACGCATGCGCACCGCCCGCGCCTTGATGGTAATGCCCTTCTCGCGCTCGAGATCCATGGAGTCGAGCACTTGTTCTACCATCTGCCGGCGGTCAAGGGTGCCCGTCCGTTCAAGGAGTCGGTCGGCGAGTGTCGATTTTCCGTGGTCAATGTGCGCGATGATGCAAAAATTCCGGATGCTCTGATTCGGTTGTCGGTTGGTCATCGGGTGTTGAAATCCATCACGATCGTCTCTCGAATACCCGACAAGTATAGTCGAGCATGCGAGCACAGGAATCGATCCGAGCGCTACAGGCGTCACCTGGCCGGCCGCGCCCGTGCAGCAAGCGCGTTTCGCAGGCGGCGAGCGACCAGGTCTGCTCCCCCCACGACCTCTGGAATGCGAAGGCAATAGGCGGCGAAGAAGAAAGTGCCCGCGACCAATGCCATGCCATAGCCGAGCAATGCGACTTGTAGCAGTCGCGGAGCCTCTCCAGGCATCGTCGCGTCTTCGAGCTCATTGCGCATCGAAAGCGCCGCAAGTGCCATTGCCGCGGATGAGACAGCAACCTTGCCGAACCAGGACACGAACTCCGCGTCGAACCGCCCCAATCGCCGGCGAATCACCCAGAGCAAAATGCCAGCTTCAATCGCGGTCGAAACGCTGAGGCTGAGGCCGAGACCGGCGTGCCCCATCGAGTCGACAAGCAACCAGCCGAGGACCACATTGACTACGATGATGAAGACGCCACTGACCACTGGCGTGACCGTGTCGTGCATCGAGTAGAAGATGCGCGTCAAGAGCTCGACGAGCGCATACCAGATGAGGCCGATGGCGAGGAACGCTAGGGGATCGGCGACGAGATGGGTTGAACGCCCGCTGAACTCGCCTGACTCAAAGACAGTCTGCACAATCGACGTGCGAAACAGGAACAGTCCGAGCGAAGCGGGCAGAATGAGCAACAAGAGCGGCTCCAGCGCGCGCAGAAAGGTGCGACGAACGCCCTCGATGTCCCCTCGTTCGTAGAGGCGGGCCATCGTTGGGAAGACGACGGTGGAAATGCTCAAGGCGAGTACACCGTGCGGGAGCATCATCAGTTGCCACGCATAATTGAGTGCCGAGATCTTGCCCTCGCCGTCACCTGAGGCAAGATAGTTCACGACGATAAAGTTAACCTGAAACGCCGCAAGTCCGATCACCCGGGGTAAGAGTAGGCGTCCGACTTCGCTCAATCCGGCCACCGACATATCGAGCGTTGGCGTGAACCGGATACCCGAGCGCAACAGTCCAGGTAGCTGGACGAGGACATGCAGCGCCGCGCCCGCGACCACACCGACGGCGACGCCCCGCACCCCCCAGCGAGCTCCAACTGTCACCGCCGCGAAGATGATCGACGCGTTGTACAGCACCGGTGCCATTGCTGGCAGGGTGAACTGCTCTTGAGCCTCGAGGATGCCTTTGGCCGCAATGCCGAGCCCAAGCAATATGGGCGAAAGCAGCAGGATCCGCATCGTGTCGGCGGCGATGTCATGCAGTTCCGGCGACAGGCCGGGGGCGACGAGGTATCGCATGATCGGCCCCGCCATGGCAACTGCGACGCAGCTCAACACGACCATCGATACCGCTGATAGCGTCAGCACCGCGGAGGCCAGCCGCCATGCTCGGTCCTCTTCGTCCCGAGCTAGGAACCCGACAAAGACCGGGATGAATGCCGCACCGAATGCTCCTGACATGACAATCAAGAACAGGAGGTCTGGTATGCGAAACGCGCTGACATACGCATCGTACTCGCCGGTCGTGCCGAACTGACGAGCAAGGATGATCTCACGGACAAGTCCGAGGATTCGGCTGGCGACGAACGCAAGGCTGACGATCGTCACGCTTCGTCCGAGAGACCGCGCCGCCCCGGAGATCGATGACGATGCTCTCGCACTTTCTCCATTTATGGCGTCTGCTTGAGGTGTAGGGTGCCCCAGGCGGGTGCCGGGTGGTGGAGCAGTCATGGGATGACGACCAGCGGCAACGCGGTCCTTGTGACGGTCGGCGGAATTTGATACCATCTCCGAGTTGCGGCCGTGACGCCGTTTTCTGGTGTGCCCAACGCCGAATCGGAAACGAACGAGGGGATAGGTAAATTGGCCAACAGCAAGTCAGCAAAGAAGCGCATTCGCGTCGGCGAGCGCCGCCGCCTGCGCAATCGCCCATACCGGTCTGCCGCGCGCACCTTTGTCAAGAAGGCGGAAATTGCGATTCGCGCCGGAGACCAAGAGGTCGCCGCGACCGCTGTAGGCGATGCCATCAGCATGCTTGATCGCGTCGCGGGCAAAGGCGTCATCCATCGAAACAACGCCGCACGGCGCAAGTCGCGCCTGATGGCGAAGTTCAATCGGATGGGCGCCGCGTCGTAACAACCCGCCGATATAGTCTGCACACGCAATAGACGGAGTGGCGACACCTAGCCACTCCGTCGCTGTGATGGCGTTGCAGTGCGCCGCGGATTATCGGCGAAGGCGGCAATGAGCCCATAAAGGACATCCATCGGATCACGTAACTCGCCAGTCTTTGCCTTTCGGTCGAACTCCCGCGATTGCTCAAGCGCAACAGAGCCCGGTATGGCGCGGCGTGTGCGGGCGATTCCCATCATGCGGTTGGGATTCGACAATCCGATGGCACGGCCGACCTCGACCGGATCCACTCGACCTTCTGATTCGTCCTGAACCGCCGCGAGCTCCACCTGTTGATAAAGTTGTGCCGTAAGACGGTGGACGTCTTCGCTGGCCTCGCGGAGCGCTCGTAGTTCCTCGGCAGCGCGCGTTATCGAACCGCCGACGGCTGCTTCGATGAATGGAAAGAGTCGATCGATACTCGCGGCATCGGTCATTTCTTCCACGTGTTGCCGCTCAATCGGTCCGGGGTGGGCGGTGAGCGCAAGCTTCTCGATCTCGTTGTTGAGCAGATCGATATCGGGCGGGCGGTCGTACAGCGGGTTCGATGTCTTGGCGGCCCAGGTCCGCGGAAAGAGCAGGTCGGCGAGGTATTTTGCAACGGCCGGCGCAAGGTCGCTGCCGGCATCCTTGGCGATGCGCTGCATAGCGTCTAGGAGCACCTGTCCACGCGGCGGTTCTCCCGCGATGACGTTCGCGTCGGAGGGCGCCGCCTTACGTACCGCCGCCGGGATCGCCGAAAGCGTCGTATCGATCAGAATCAGCACGTTTTGCGGCAGTACGGCACTGAAGAGCGGACCTAGATCGACTTTCGCCGTGGCGGCTTCGTTGCCGTCGATCTCATCGCCGTCGCTTGATTTGCTCTTCGCCGCCCGCGCCATCAGGTACTCGATGACGACGATTCGAGCTTCGCCAAAGAATCCAGGGGTGCCGACCATTGACACCGCTTGACCAATTGCGACCGTGCGACCGTCGAGCCACGTGGTGGAGGCATCGGTCGGGTCGTGCGTTTTGACAAGCCTGGTTACCGCGGCTCGCGCGGTGGCGGCATCAGGCCCAAGCACGAGCGCGATCATGACCGACCCTTTCGCGACTCAGTCGTTAGCCGACGGGGGATGGCCGACCCCGCGCGTGCCGTGTGCAACGGAGCCTTGAACCTGCTTTCGCAGGTGGGCGCCGCATCCACGCGGTCGGCGACGCGCGCTCAGCAGCTCCCGACTCATTTTCAGTTGGCTCAAGACCACGTCGAACATCACGAACACCGCAGGGCTGGCCTCGTCGCAGGGTAACACGCTCCAACTGGCGCAAACAACCGTCCCGACGCATCGTCCTGCATACGCGAAAGGGTGTAGCATCAAGCAATTGCGAACCGTACGCGGCCTGGCTGGCCAACAGGATAAGGGCTCACGACCGTGCGACACCTAGGACGCCGCGTGGTAGTCACCGGCATGGGGGCGATCTGTCCGATCGGGCTGAATGTGGAGCAAGTGTGGTCCGCGGCGACGTCAGGCACATCGGGCATCAGTTCGATAACGCGCTTTGATTCGGCGGGATACGAGACAACATTCGCCGGAGAGGTTCGCGGATTTGACCCAATCGTCGTGGGTCGAAAGGAAGCGCGCCGCATGGACCGATTCATGCAACTCGCGGTGGCGAGCGCTTTGCAAGCCAAGCAACAGGCGCGTATCGATGCCGAGATACCTCCTGAGCGCATGGGGACGCTGATCGGAACGGCGATGGGAGGCATGGAGACGTTCGAGCAGGGCGCGGACATCTTGATTCGTGAGGGCCCTCGCCGGCTCGGACCATTCTTTGTCCCGATGATGTTACCGAACATGGCGTCCGGCGCCACGGCGATCGCGATCGGAGCGAAGGGGCCCAACTTTGCTCCGACGTCAGCATGCGCAAGCGCCGCGCACGCCATCGGCGAAGCCGCACAAATGATTCGTCGAGGCGAGACCGATGTCATGTTCGCGGGCGGCGCCGAGGCGCCTGTTACCCGGCTCGGTATCGCGGGGTTCAACGCCATGGGCGCGTTGTCTCGTCGCAACGACGATCCGGCGCGCGCAAGTCGCCCGTTCGATGCCGAACGCGACGGATTCGTTCTGGCAGAGGGCGCCGCGGTGCTCGTGCTCGAGGAGCGGGAACATGCGCGAAGGAGAGGCGCACAGGCGATCGCCGAACTAACCGGGTATGGCTCAACCGACGACGCGAATCACATGGTGCAACCGGGGCCGGGAGGAGAAGGAGCCGCGCGCGCCATGCGACTCGCTCTCGCCGATGCCGATCTGCAACCTGCTGATATCGACTACGTCAACGCCCACGGCACCTCGACGCAGCTCAATGAGAAGCTCGAAACGCAAGCGCTCAAGGCGGCATTTGGCGACTATGCCTACCGACTCGCGATCAGTTCAACAAAGTCGATGACGGGGCATCTGCTCGGCGCGGCCGGATCGATCGAGGCGGTCATCGCCATCATGGCATTGATCCACCAATGCGTGCCGCCGACAATCAACTACGAGGTCGTCGACCCCGTATGTGATCTCGACTACGTGCCGAACACATCGCGTGCGGCGGCACTCACCCACGTATTAAGCAACTCGATGGGTTTCGGCGGGCACAACGTCGCGCTCATCTTTTCAGCCCTCTCCTGAGGTTTCAAAGAACGTTTGCATCTTCAGTGCAGGCACGCCTTCGTGGCTAATCCAAGTAGCCTCGCAGCTTACGGCTGTAGGTCGGGTGCCGCAGTTTGCGTAGTGCCTTTGCCTCGATCTGGCGGATGCGTTCTCGAGTGATCCCAAACTCTCGGCCGACCTCCTCCAATGTGCGGAAACGGCCGTCCTCCAAGCCGAAGCGGAGCGTGATGATCTTTCGCTCCCGCTCCGTCAACTTGCTCAGCGCGTCGGTAATCTGCGACTTGAGTAGATGCTGAGAGGCAAGTTCGATAGGTTGCGGCATCGAGTCGTCCTCGATGAAGTCGCCCAGGAATGCATCCCCTTCCTGCCCAACTGGTGCTTCGAGCGAGACGGGATGGCGAGCGACGTCGAGCACCTGACGCACCTTGTCGTCCGAGATGTCCATCGCCCGCGCGATCTCTTCCTGAGTGGGTTCGCGCTCGAGAATCTGCTGTAGCCGGTGACCGGTCTTTTTGACGCGATTGATCGTCTCGCCAACATGGACCGGTAACCGAATGGTCCGACTTTGATCCGAGATTGCGCGCGTGATCGCTTGCCGAATCCACCACGTCGCGTAGGTGCTGAATTTGTAGCCTCGGGTGTAGTCGAACTTATCGGTCGCCTTCATCAGACCGATGTTGCCTTCTTGAATCAGGTCTAGGAATGACAGGCCTCGACCGACGTATTTCTTGGCCACAGAGACGACCAGGCGCAGGTTCGCCTGGATCAGGTGCGCCCTTGCCTGGTCACCATCCAGGCGGTCGGCGTCCAGCGATGCTCGTTCGTCGAAGGGCAGATCGATGCACACCAAGCGCTGTTCGGCCAGCTTGCCTCGTTCCATCCGCTTGGCAAGCCAGACTTCTTCTTGCATCGTCAACAGATCGGTTTCGCCGATTTCCTGCAGATACAGCCGAACCGAGTCGCCGACGCCGACCGAAAGCGGTTCGGCGCCGGGCTCCGGCTGCATCACCTCGCGTGGTCTCGGCGGCGTCTTTATCGGCGCTTGATCAAGCACCTCGATTCCCTCAGCCACGAGGGACGTGTAGAAGTCGTCGAGGCTTTCGACCTGCTCTTCCGCGTTGGGAAACTGCGCGATGACGTCGTCGGAGAGGAGGTACCCTTGGTTTTTCCCCTTGGCAATCAGGCTCGACACCATGGAACGCTTCACCACCTGACGTACAAGGCGCAGTCGCAGGCGAGACGGGGAGGGCGATGGCGTTGCGCGGCAAACAAAAACCCCGTGCGCGGCGCACTGGGGCATTCCAAGGTTTTCGCTCAGTTTGGCGGGACGCGGGCGAGGCGGGTGAACATAACCCTCTCTTTCAACGCATCATTGTTCGAGTCGTGTATACAGTCTAACCCAGCTTTGCGTACTTTTCAAGGTCGCGCGAAAATTTCTTACGAAGTGACTTGCGAACGAGGCGACGGATCGTGCTCTTCCGGTGAAGCGCCGCGCATTCTTGACCCGTTGAACCTAGGCATCGGCTGTTCAGCCATCCCCATCAACGCACGTCCGCCAACTAACAAAACAGTCACTGCAAGTGCAGCCAATAGGCGCATGCTTTCAGACATTGAATCGTGTGGGGCAGTGATCGGATCGACACGGAACGTCCGAGCCGAGAGTTCACCTCCGCCTACCGCCGCCTTATCGTCACCATGTGACACTGAAGCGGCGCCGATCGGACGGGCACGCGGTAGCGATCCGGCCGACGTTACGGTCCGCGCTAGCACCGCGGCGTCGGGATCGAGGAACGAGACGATGTTGCCTCTGAAAGGCGTTCCGTCCGTCTGTCGCGCGGCTTTTGTCTCAAAAGCATAGTCGAGGAGAACCCGATTGTCGTCGTACCAGTCGTCCGGCGCGTTTCCATCGAATGTCACAGAGATCATCGTCGTGTCGCCGCGAGTCGCAACCTCGACTAGGCACCAGCCGGCGTCCCAATCGTACCCCGTTTTGCCGCCGATGATGCCCGGATACCAGCTCAACATCCGATTGTTATTGACGAGTTGATAGCCGTTACTTGTCGTGTATGTCGACGTCGAAATCAAATCGACGAAAGCTGGATATTGCAGAGCATACCGCGTGAACGCCGCGATGTCGGAAACCGTCGAATAGTGCCCCGGCACGCCCCATCCGTGGGGATTGACGAAGCGCGTGTCGGAAAGGCCCATGTTCTCGACCCGTTCGTTCATCCATCCGACAAACCGATCGTATGCCTCATCGTCCGTGTCACCCGGTCGATCGCCGAGCGATCGCGCGATTGCATGCGCGGCGTCATTACCGGATGGGAGCATCATGCCGTACAAGAGTTCCTCGAGCGTGAAGGTCTCGCCAACGCCGAAACCCATCAGGCTTGCTTGTGGGTCTTGGAGGTCGGCGGGTCGCGTCGTTATCACCATATCCGGTGATCCACGTTCGATCGCCTCGATCGCCGTGAAGACCTTCGTAATACTTGCCAGAGCGGCCCGCTCGTGCGCCCCGCGCTGTGCGTAAACTTCGCCAGTTTCGGCGTCGACGACTATGTAGTTGGTCGAGTTGACTTGGAGTTCAGGTACTTCCTGAGCCTCGGCTGTCGCCGGCCAAGCTGCCAGTGTCAGCAGGCATACCGTCAACCAACAGGCCGCCACTGGCCGAGTGGAGGCGGCCCTGCCGATCCATGAGCGTGTAAACGTGGAGGATAAGTGCATGGCGGCGATCTGCTGCGTGAGTCGTACGGAGAATCGAAGCGAAGCGATGGTAGAGAAGTGACGCCGCAACGTCAAGGCGATCCGAAATCGGCATCTGTCCTTGATTCGAAGCTTCGGTTATATCCGGGGTGGGCGACAGTGGACTCGAACCACTGACCTCCACGATGTCAACGTGGCGCTCTAACCGACTGAGCTAGCCGCCCCAACGTGGTCCTTCGGCACCTACGAAGTATAGAAATCGACCGGTAGGGTGTCAAGCGAAATTGAGCCGGCCAACGATGCGCGATGGTCACACGCTTTCTATACTGATGCCATGCAACGCGACGACGCCGATTCCGCCCAGTTTCGGGATTCCGATCTCATCGACGCCCTACCGGTGGTTGGCCGTGCCACCACCCAGCTAGAGCGATCGTTTGGCCCAAGTTGTCTGCTCAGCCTTGTGATCGTGCTTCTGTTGGTCGTGATCCTCAAGCGCTATCTGCAGGTCCCTTGGCTCATGTTGCTCGGTTTGACCTTCGTTATTTGGGTCTTGGTCTTGACGTTGCTAGTACGATGGCGACCCGACAGCGTCGACGACGAGTGAATCCCATCGTTCAGATTGCTTTCTCATAGAGATTTTCTAATGCGAGCAAAATCGATCCAATGGCGGGTCGATCCCGTGAATGCTCACCCATATGTGCGAACCGAATGACACCGCTCTGGTCGGCAATGAAAATGGCCGGACGCGAGACTTGTCGCTGTTCTGATTCGTCGAAGTATGCCAAGCCGCACCGGTCGATGATGCTGAGACGGGTATCCGCGAGCAGAACAAAGGGGAGAGATCGCGCGTGGCTCGATGCCAATATCTCATCGACGGTGGACGACGAGATACCGACGACGCCTCCGCCCAGCCGCCGAATCGTCTCGTACTGATCGCGCAACTGCCCGAGTTGCCGGCGGCACGTCGGTCACCAATGCCCCCGATAGAAGACGACGATGCTCGTTGGCGATGCTTGATCAAGTTGAGGCGCGGACGGATGGGCAACAGGCACGTCGAGCGATGGTAACCGATCGCCAGGCATGAGCACGGTTCTCGTCATACTGGCGGCGCCCTTTCGCTCAGTGACCAAGTACCTCAACGGTACGAGCGCGCGGGTGCCAGCTCAGATTAGCGCTGCCGAAGTGACGAAGTCGTTCGTGGACTGCATCATGGAGGGGACGGAGCTCGGCCTTTCGGACCTTCCATGCTCCCGTGACCTGATAGATCACCAATTGGCTGTCCCCGCCGATCTCCACATGAACATGGCGCGCGCGCGGTCCAAGCTCGAACACTAAGCGATCGAGGGCGGCGATGAGGGTCAGATACTCGGATTCGTTGTTCGTCACCGCACTGCCTCGATCCTGAAATTCAAGCGACTCGCGAGTCTCGTATCCGTCAGGTCCGGAGACGGCAAAACTCCCGTATCCCAGACCTGGGTTTCCGAGCGATCCTCCATCGAAGATGATCTGATACGTCTCCAACGAGCGGTCTCCCGTGGACAAGTGCTCCGGACGAGGGAGCGGGGGCAGACGCTAAGCGGCGTCGCCCCCGCCCATCGGTACGAATCGAATGGTCAGCGGAATCAAGCGTGCGCCGCTTCGTGCTGGCGGGCCGTTGCCGCCTTGATCTGTTCGGCCAGGTGCGCCGGCACCTGATGGTAATGAGCGAACTCGCTCGTGAAGCTGCCTCGACCTTGCGTAATTGAACGGAGGTCGGTGGCGTACCGCTGAATTTCAGCGGCCGGAACAAGCGCGTCGATCGTCGTGGTTCCGTTCGATCCGGGCGTCATGCCGTTGACGTGCGCCCGTTTTGTGTTTAGGTCACTCATGATGTCGCCGGTGTAGCTCTCGGGTACGGTAACGTGGAGCGTCATCATCGGTTCGAGCAAGACCGGTTTGGCCTGGAGCACACCCTTCTTGAATGCCTCCTTTGAAGCGATCTTGAACGCCATTTCGTTCGAGTCGACGTCGTGATAGCTCCCGTCGAAGAGTGTGACCTTCACATTGACGACCGGATACCCTGCCACCGGGCCGGACTCCAAGGCTTCGCGCACGCCCTTCTCTACCGCGGGGTAGAAGTTGCGAGGCACGGCGCCGCCGACGACGCGTTCGTTGAATTCGAAGTCGCTCCCCCCCAGCGGCTCGAGTTCGAGCAAGACATGCCCATACTGGCCGGCGCCTCCTGTCTGTTTCTTGTGCTTGTACTCCGCGACGGTCTTGGATGTGATCGTCTCGCGATAGGCGACGCGCGGCAGTCCGACTTCGACGTTGACCCCATACCGGCGAGTCATGCGATCAAGCGCAATCTGCACGTGAGGCTCGCCAAGTCCGGAGAGGATCGTTTCGCCGGTGACGGGATCACGGCTCACGTGCAGCGACGGATCCTCTTCTGCTAGGCGACCAAGCGCCTGCCCCATTTTGTCGAGATCAGCTTTGGTCTTCGGGCTCACGGCAGCCGCGTACGACGGCGCCGGAAAGTCGATTGGATTGAGCTTGACTTGCGTGTGTTCGTCGGAAATTGTGTCGCCGGTTGCCGTAGTGGCGAGCTTTCCGACCGCCGCGATGTCGCCCGCACCGACTTCGTCGGTATTGAGATGCTCCTTCCCGCGTACAAGGAAGAGCTGTCCGACCCGTTCGGACCTTTCCTTCGAGGCATTGAATACGGTCGAGTTCGACTTGAAGGCGCCGGAGATGACCCTGAAATAGGAAACTCGGCCGACGTGCGGGTCGGCAAGCGTTTTGAAAACGAACGCCGCGAGCGGTTTGGAGCCGGTGGTGATTTCGATCTCCTCGCCGTTTGCAGTGGCACTGACTCGCCGGCGATCTGCCGACGGGAGATAGTCGACGATCGCGTCGAGCAAGGGCTGCATCCCGCGGTTGCTCGTCGCCGCGCCGCAGAGAACTGGAATCACCAGCCCTTGTTCGACGCACGACTTCAGTCCGGCGATGAGCTCTTCCGTCGAGATCTGATCGTCTTCGAGGTAGCGAAGCATGAGTTCTTCGTCCTGCTCCGCAATCGCCTCGACGAGTTGCTGCCGAAACTTGGCGCAATCGTCCGCTATCTCAGCAGGGATAGCGCTGGCTTCATAGCCACCGTCCTTATTGTCGTGGAACTCGAATGCCTGTTCGGTCAACAAATTGACAACGCCGCGGAAGGACTTTTCGCTGCCCATCGGCATCTGAATCGGTGCAACCGCCTTGCCGAACATTTCCCGGGCCGATTCGAGCGCCGTGCTAAAGTTCGCGTTCTCGCGGTCCATCTTGTTGATGAAGATGAGTCGAGGAAGAGACTGTTCCTCGGTTAGGCGCCATGCCTGCTCGGTTCCGACTTCGACGCCAGCGGACGCGTCTATCAGGATGATTGCGCCGTCGATCACGCTCAGAGCCGACATCACCTCACCAAGAAAGTCGGCGTACCCCGGAGCGTCGAGAAGATTAATCTTGGTCTCGCGCCACTCGACGGGCGCGACGGTAGTGCTGACCGAAATGGTGCGCTTGATCTCGTCCGGGTCGAAATCGCACACCGTATTGCCGTCTTCGACGCGGCCGAGGCGGGTGATTGCCTTGGTATCGAAGAGGAGAGCCTCGGCGAGCGACGTCTTCCCCGCGCCCCCGTGTGAGAACAGACCGACGTTTCGAATGCGTTCAGCGGGATAGTGCTTCACCGGTTCCCTCCATCGAACGACCAGGGTCAGTTCCGTGGGGGTCTCGGGATCAACGGGGCGCCGCCGGTCTCGGAGACTCAGTTCCACGGCCGCTCAATTGTCGGCGTGCGTCGAATCTGCACGGATCGGAGACGCGGGAACGGAACGCCCACCGCGTTCCTTGACCCGTTTGCAACTCTGTTCTTACCGGAACCGATCCGTTCTCGGTCAGACGCGCGCGGCGTACCGTATTATAGGGACCTTCACATTCTCGGCAACCGATTGCAGCGGCATCGCCGCGACAGTGCGTCCAGGACCGATGCGTCCACATCGGACACTACGCCCGGACCTCCGAAGATTTCATGACGCCGTCAAGTTCGCGCGACCAAACGAGCGCGGCGCCAACAAGAGTGAGGTGAGGTTCTCGTCGCGTTCTGAAAGACATGGCCGCCGAGAGAAGTTCCCCGAAACCGCCGGTGACAATCACGGGAGGATCGTGGTTAAGCTCAGCACGAACGCGCGCCACTATCCCCTCGATCATCGCCACGTGCCCCAGGACGAGTCCCGATTGAATGGCTTCGACCGTACCGCGTCCGATTGCACGTCGTGGCAGCGTTATCTCGACGGCATAGAGTTGGGCGGCGCGGGCGGCGAGCGCGTCGAGGCCGATCCCAATACCGGGCGCGATCGCGCCTCCAAGAAAGTCTCCCTGTGCAGATACCACGTCGATCTTCGTCGCGGTGCCAACGTCGACGATGATGGCTGGAGCACCCACGAGGTGCTTCGCCGCGACCGCGTTGACCAAACGGTCCGCGCCGACGTCGAGCGGATAATCGACCGCAACACCGATCCCCAGGTTGTGTGTCGCGTCGACGATCAGCGGCTCGACACCGAACCAGTCCAGGACCATCGAGCCGAGCGCCCAAGTTACTCGCGGCACGACGCTCGCGATGACACTCCCAGCGATCGGTCCGTGTTGGTCAACGAATCCTTCTATGAGGGGCGACAGTATCGATCGCCATTCGTCCTGGAGACGATCAGCCTGGGTGCTCATGCGCCAAGCAGCGTCGATGGAGAGCCCCGAGAGCTGCACCAGAGCAACGGTCGTCGTCGAATTGCCAACGTCTATGGCGAGAATGGGTCTCGCGACTTCGACCATTGTGGACTTTCCATGTGTCAATCCTCGACCGTGCATCCCAGCGAGCGCGATTATACGGCGATGCGTTCTGGGTCATCTTAGATCGTCGCTTGGTCGCATGTCCGCTCAGCATCTATTATCGCCACAGGCAAGCGCGCGCGATTTCCCCATCTCACCTGATTGCCGTCGTTCGTAACTCGGAGGAGTCGTCGATGTCCGAACCACCGCACTCATCGCATCGAAGGTCAGAAGCCTATTGGCATTGGACCCTCTTTTCCGGATTGGGATTGCTGGTTGCCTTGGTCTTTTTTGCCGCCGGCGTGATGGCAGAACGCAGCCTATTCCGCGAGGGAAGGCTGTCTGAGATCGGAGAAGTCATCGGTAGTCTTGGTTCCGATTCGCCGCGACACGGCTCCATCCACCGTATCGACGAAGTCCAGCACCTTCTGCAAGAGGAGTATTACTACTGGCCGAGTGACCCTGCCGATGAAGAGGCATTCGAACTGGAACTCGAATACGACGCCATACGCGGCATGACCGAGGGACTCGAAGACGATTACACGACTTTCTTGGTCCCGGTTGAACAGAAGCCGATCGCGGAACAGCTCGAAGGAGAATATGAGGGGATCGGTGTCTGGGTCCAGTACCCCGAAGGACAATTTACTATCGTTTCCGCTATGCCCGGATCCCCCGCGGAAGCCGCGGGATTGCGCGCGGGAGACGTCATTCTGGAAGCAGACGGGCACTCGCTCACAAACCTGTCGGAAGACGACGCCCTCGCGTTGGTTCGCGGGCCGGCTGGCACCACTGTCCGCCTCAGTATCCAACGACCCGGCGTCGATCAACCATTCGACGTCGATGTCGAGCGACGGCAGATCACCATGCCGGCCGTCGTCTATGAACACTTGCCGCGGCACAATCTTGGCCGAATCCAAGTCACCATCTTCGGTGACAAGACGACAGAACAACTCGACGCGGCCGTTCGCCAGGCGCGGGACGACGGCGTTGAAGGGATCGTGCTCGACCTCCGAAGCAACGGAGGAGGTTGGGTCACCGCGGCACAAGAGATGATCGGCAGATTCATCAGTGCCGAAACCGGTCCGGCGCTGTACGAGGACACGCGTGCCGAAGATGGCGAGTTGCAGGCGGAGCCGATTGTTGCCGGCGACGAGGCGCTCTTTGACCTGCCGGTGGTCGTGCTTGTAAATGAGGGAACCGCGAGCGCTGCTGAGATCGTGGCCGGAGCGTTGAGCGATTATGACCGGGCGGTCGTCGTCGGGGCCAAGACCTACGGCAAGGGTTCGGTGCAACGAGTCCACGACTTCGCTGACGGTTCCTCCGTTCGTATCACGTTTGCTCTCTGGCTGACGCCGAGCAAGCAGCAGATCGAAGGCGTGGGCATCCAGCCCGACATCATCGTAAACGGTCCGCCGGATGGTTCTGACGCCGATCCGCAACTCGATGCGGCAGTGGACGCTCTGGTCGTGCCGGCAACCGCCAAGTCGCCGTAGGATCCGCTTTCACCCATTGCCTTACCAGAATTTAACGGCGCGCTTACCGGACGTTAACATCGGCCGCCTATCCTGCTCACTGTGAACAGGATGGTGACTGTGCCAACGAATCCGCCGGCGAATTGGGTCGCTCCCACGAGTCTGCCCGACCTTCGTCGGGAGGACGCGACAGTTCTCATCGTCGAAGATGACCCCACGCTTCTCAGCACGCTTGCCTATAACCTCAACCGCGAGGGCTATCGCGTCATTACCGCCGCCGACGGCGAATCAGCATTGCAGATTGCCAAGCACGAAGAGAACGCCGTTGACCTGATACTCCTCGACATCATGTTGCCGGGGATCAACGGCTTCCAAGTGTTGCGACAGGTCCGGAAGTACTCGAACGTACCCGTTCTGCTCTTGTCGGCGCGGGGCGAAGAGCAGGACAAGATCGACGGGCTTGAACTTGGCGCGGACGATTACGTCGTCAAACCCTTTGCCCTGCGTGAACTGCTTGCTCGCGTACGGGCGGCCGTCCGGCGCCGCGCCGTGCCGGCCGCGCGACCACCGTCGATCCTCTTCCGCGGTCCCCTACGGATTGAACCGGAGCGGCGGCGTGCCCAGGTGGGGGATCGCGAGTTGCAATTGCGTCCGAAGGAATTCGGCCTACTTGTCACGCTCGCCTTGGAACCGGGCCGGGTGTTTGGGCGCCAAGATCTGCTCGACGCCGTCTGGGGAGAAGAAATCATCGTCGACGAGCGCACCGTCGACGTTCACATCTCGTGGTTGCGCGGCAAGCTAGCTGATGCCGGCTTGACGGACGAAGTTATCCGCACAGTGTACGGCGCGGGTTACCGCTTTGTCATGCCGTCTACGGCAACTGACGAGGCGCCGGAAGGGGCGCCCGAGGAAGGGTAGGAGATTCACTTCTCAGGCTCAAGCGGCCACTAACGTCGTGGCAACGCAAGAGTATTCCGGGTGAAGGCCATCCGGCATTGCGTCTCGGATCACATCAAGAGGAGAGAGCACATGACAGTGAAGCGCACGCGCCGAGGTGCCGCCGTAATGTTGGCGTTGGCACTATCGTTCTTGATGTCGGTCAGTTCGCTATCTGCCCAAGACGCGTCTCCGGCCGCCGAGAACGAAGTCGCGCCGTACGTAGCGCCGGAGAACGTGGCGGACTTGAGTGGGTCGATTGAGGTTGATGGCTCTTCAACGGTCGGCCCAATCACTGAAGCGATTGCCGAGGAGTTCCGAGAAGTCGCGCCGAACGTCAACGTGCCAATCAGTATATCTGGAACTGGCGGCGGTTTCGCTCGTTTCTGTCAAGGCGAAACCGACATCCAGGACGCTTCGCGCCCGATCACGACCGAAGGTGAGGGCGAGGACAACGAGTCCGCGACGTGCGCCGAGAATGGCGTAGAGTATTACGAGCTCCAAGTTGCGATTGACGGACTTGCCGTAGTCGTCAACACCGGGAACGACTTCGTCGGCTGCCTGACCGTTGACGAGCTTCGCATGGTCTGGGAGCCAGAGTCCGAGATCACAACGTGGAACCAGATCCGTGACGAGTTTCCGGAAGAGGAGATGGCGCTCTACGGTCCGGGACCGGACTCGGGAACTTTCGACTATTTCACGGAAGCGATCGTCGGCGAGGAGGGCGCAACCCGCACGGATTACACGCCCAGCGAGGACGATAACGTCCTTGTCCAGGGCATTGCGGGTGACGAGTTTTCGCTCGGCTACTTCGGCTTGGCCTACGTCGAACAGAACCCTGACGCGGTCAAGACGATTGCAGTCGATAGTGGGGCAGGCTGCATTGAACCGACCGCGGAAACCGTCTCCAGCGGTGAGTACGCCCCACTCTCCCGACCTATCTTCATCTACGTCAAGGCGGAAAGCCTTCAGCGGCCGGAAGTCCAAGAGTTCGTGCGCTTTTACCTGGCCACGGTCGGCAGCCTCATCAGCGACGTCGGGTACGTAGCGGCATCGCCCTCCATCTATGTGGCGCAGCAAGAGAAGGTAGAGGGAGCCATTGCCGGCACGACTCCTCCGGACGCTCCAGCGAGCAGCACGCCAGAGGCATAGTGACGATCGCAAGCAGGAGACGGTACGGTATGCTCTTCATCTGGTCGACGTGATTCCTCGTGGACCCGGTTAGAGGAGAGTGGTCGAACCGACCTCAACGACAATCAGGCTCCCTGACGTTCATCTGAGGGCGTCAGGGAGCCCGTCCATTCAGTCAGATCAACGACTTGTGCCAAGTGGCGAGGAGTGCCGAATGTGAACAAGGGTCTCGGGCATCAACCATCAGGAGCGCAAACGTCGCCGCCGATCTCCGCGGACGCCGTTTTTCAGATCGATCTGACAGGAAAGCGCAACCGAAGGACGTCTGAGAGATTGGTTCGCTGGTTTCTCTTCGCATGCGGCACCCTTTCGATCGTGACGACCGTGGGAATCGTGCTCGTGCTGTTCATTGAAGCGGTGCAGTTCTTCCTGAACGTTTCACTGTTCGAATTCGCCACGGGAACGGAATGGACCGCACTGTTTGCCGAACCAAGCTTTGGCGTTCTCCCGCTGGCGGCGGGTACGCTCGTTATTTCGGCCATCGCAATGGTCGTCGCTGTTCCGCTGGGACTGATGAGCGCAATCTACCTGAGCGAGTACGCTCATGAATCCGTGCGGTCGGTGCTCAAGCCGATCCTGGAAATTCTGGCGGGCATTCCGACCATCGTTTATGGATACTTTGCGCTCACGTTTATCACACCGAATCTATTAAAGCCCATCTTCGACGTCGGTCCCTACAACGCACTTTCCGCTGGAGTCGCGGTCGGCATCATGATCTTGCCGATGGTCGCCTCACTCTCAGAGGACGCAATGCGTGCCGTGCCTGGCACAATCCGCGAGGCCGCCTATGCCCTAGGAGGGACCAAGCTGGAAGTTTCAACTCGGGTGATTGTACCCGCCGCACTTTCTGGGATCGTCGCCTCGTTCATTTTGGCGACTTCCCGTGCCATTGGCGAGACGATGATCGTCTCCATTGCCTCGGGATCGCGCCCGCAATGGACTGCCAACGCGCGGGAAGAAATGCAAGCGATGACCGGTTATGTGGTTCAGGTAGTTTCGGGAGACGTCGTTGAAGGTACCGTCCGCTACAACTCACTCTATGCGGTCGGTGCGCTCCTCTTCCTGATGACGCTGGCAATGAACATCATTAGTCGATCCTTCGTTACACGTTTTCGAGAGGTGTACCAATGAGCTTGTTCGGAGGAGAACGAGCCATTGCGGCACAGATGAGGCAGGCTACCACGATGAACCTGTCGCGTCGGCACCTGCACGGGCGGATCGCGGCCACCCTCTTTATGCTCGCTACCTCGCTTGCGGTCGTCTTCCTTGCCATTCTCCTCTTGACATTGGTCGTGCGAGGTTGGGACAGGTTGTCTTGGCACCTGTTGACCAACTACCACTCGCGATTTGTGGAGCAGGCAGGCCTACATGCTGCCCTTCTTGGCACGCTGTGGCTGATATCGATCACGGGACTCTTTGCATTCACCGTCGGCATCAGCGCGGCCATCTATCTCGAGGAGTACGCGCCCCGGACGCGCTGGACCCGAATTCTCGATACGAACATCTCCAACCTGGCCGGGGTGCCCTCGGTCGTTTACGGACTACTTGGCTTGGCACTTTTCGTCGAACTTGCCAATCTCGGCCGGACCATAGTCGCGGGCGCCTTAACGCTCGGCCTGCTCATCTTGCCGATCATCATCATCGCCAGCCGCGAGGCCATGCGGGCGGTGCCCAGCTCGCTTCGAGAAGCCGCATTTGCGCTGGGTGCAACGCAATGGCAAGTGACGCGGCACCATGTCCTTCCATCAGCGATGCCCGGGATCCTGACTGGGACGATACTGGCGATATCACGGGCCATCGGTGAGACAGCGCCGATCCTCGTTGCAGGCGCGACTGGCTTCGTTCTCTTTCGACCTGATAGCCCACTGTCTCAATACACAGCACTCCCAATCCAGATCTATACATGGACGACTCGGCCGCAGAAGGAATTTCATGACCTGGCAGCGGCTGGCATCATCGTTCTCTTGTTAGTACTGCTCTCGCTCAACGCGACGGCGATCTATCTCCGGCAGCGCTTAAGCAAGACAAGGTGGTAAGCACACATGGCAACAGAAATGCGGCCGCCGCGCACCGCGGCGCACATCGACGCTTCTGTCTCTGGTTCGTCACCAGTTGAACAGCGTGCTGTCCGCGCTCATGAGACGGCCTCCGAATTGACAACCGATGTGGTTCTCTTGGTTCGTGATCTCGATGTTCATTACGGTGCCTTTCAAGCCGTCGGCGGTGTCTCGTTCGATGTGCCCAGGAATCAAATCACCGCACTCATCGGTCCTTCTGGATGCGGCAAGAGCACTGTGTTGCGTTGTTTCAACCGGATGAACGACCTCATTCCAATTGCCCGAGTTGAAGGCAGCATTTTGTACCATGGCGTGGACATCTGCGGCGCCCGGGTCGATCCTGTCGAGGTTCGTCGTCATATCGGAATGGTGTTCCAAAAACCTAACCCGTTCCCGAAATCTATCCATGAAAACGTAGCCTGGGGTGCGAGAATCAACGGCATCGAGGGCAATATCGACGAGATCGTGGAACACTGCTTGCGCCAGGCCGCACTTTGGGACGAGGTCAAAGACAAGTTGAATGAGAGTGGCCTTGCGCTCTCCGGTGGTCAGCAGCAACGGCTTTGCATCGCGCGCACGTTAGCTATCAATCCAGATGTCATCCTCATGGACGAGCCATGTAGTGCGCTTGATCCCATCTCGACGCTCAAGATCGAGGACCTGATGCGCGATCTGGTGCGGACCTACACGATCGTCGTCGTCACCCACAACATGCAACAGGCCGCCCGGGTATCTGATCAGACGGTCTTCTTTTCACTCAACGAACGCCGCCAGGGGATGCTCGTCGAGGCGGGACCAACGCGAGGTATCTTCACGAATCCGCGCGATCAGCGAACTGAGGACTACATTACCGGACGGTTTGGTTAGGTGGATGCAACGTAGCCGCGGCCGCGAAAGGACACTCAGATGACCCGCGTCGAGTTTGATCATCAACTGCAAGAGTTACGCGGCGGCGTGGTGGCGATGGCAAGTATGGTTGACAAGGCCATACTGCGATCCGTAGACGCGCTTAAGCGACAAGACGTGCAATTGGCACAAGAAGTCCGTCAGGCGGATGCCGGCATCAACCGGCATCGGTGGCAGATCGAGGAGCAGGCGTTCCAAGTGATCGCCATGCAGGCGCCGATGGCAGGCGATCTGCGGATGGTGTCTGCCGTCATTCATATTACGACTGATCTAGAACGGATGGCTGACCACGCGGCCGGTATCGCCAAGATCGTCGTCGAAACAGCCAATGAACCGCTCTTGAAACCGCTAGTTGACATTCCTCGGATGAGCGAGCTCGCGAGGGCGATGCTCAATGACAGCATCACGTCGCTCATCGAGGAGAAGCCGGACGACGCGCTTGCGATCATCAGCCGCGACGACGAGGTCGACGTCCTCTACGACCAGGTCTATCGGGAGCTACTGACGTACATGATGGCCGACCCGTCGACCATCAACCGTGCGACACATCTGCTGTGGGCCGCGCACAACGTCGAACGAATTGCCGATCGCGTGACCAACATCTGCGAACGCGTCATCTTCGCGCTGACCGGTCGCATGGAAGAAATAGCGGTTTCCACCTATTGACGTTCGTCATTTGTCAACCGCTGTGCCGTTTCATCGGCAAATGGCCGACCGGGGTGCCGGCGCCGCCATTCCACCACGATTCCATGAAGCTGTGGCACTAATTGTTCGAGATCCAGGGGAGCGATCAGAGTTCCGTCGGCACCAGCGACGACCATTGCCTCCGAGGGCGCCTCGTCTTCGGTCGCGGAGACGACGAGGATCGGAACGTCGGTGCGCGGACTCTCATTGCTGGCGTCTGCTGGCGACCGCAGCCGGCGTATGACGTCGGTGGCGGAAAGGCCGGGCAGCGCGGCGTCGATCAGAACAAGGTCAAACGTGCGGAGGCGAAAGACCTCCAACGTCTGAATCCCGCTGGCCACCACGCTCGACCAGAATCCCCCATACACGAGACCCTCTGCCAAAAATTCAACCAAGCCGTGATCGTCCGACACGATGAGCACATGCGGACGCTCAAGAGCGGATGTGTGCGACACACGGGACCTCGATCGTGCGAGACGGCAATTCAGTTCATTCTGCCATTCTACGGTACGCTTTCGACAGTCGTTTCCGATTGGCTTCATCAACGCGGTGGTGGAACGAGTGATCATTGACGCGGTCGATGCGAATCTGCGTGAGTTGATCGACCGGGCTCTTTGTACGCTGGGGCTGACGTCCGAGCAATTGCGCGTCACGACGCGCCAGCCGACCTTCGAGCGGTGGCTTGGGCGGCGGCTTGGTTCGTCGGTCGGCGGTGCTTACGCCTTTTTGAGCAACGAAGGCGACCACGCGGTCCTGATCAATCTGAAGCGAATCGATCTGAGCCAGGCTCACGCGCTGGAGATCGTCGTCGCCGAAGAATTCATCCACATGCGGGATCGCTTGAACGGCGACTACAGGCGGCATGCCAAGCATGGCTACGACCGGATCGCGGTGCGAGTTGCCGAGATGACCGGGGCCAGTCTTAAAGAGGTGAGAAGCTGCTTGCTGCCGCCCAAGCGTCGTCCCTTTCGCTATATCTATGCCTGTCCGACCTGTGACATGACGGTGCGACGGCGCAGGACTGGTCTCTGGTCGTGTGGTCGCTGTGCGCCGCGGTTTGAACGTCGACATCAGCTCTATCTGGCCCAAGAGCTTGGAGGTGATTAGTCGATGGGGATTGAACAGGATCTCCAAGACCGCGGAGTGTTGGCACGGACGAGTGCACCGAAGCCTTCTCGCTGGCCGAGGACTGATCGGCGCCGGCGGCGCATTGAATCGGTACTCAGCCGACGACAACCTGACCTCACCGTCGTCCTCGAGAACGTGCATGATCCGCACAACGTCAGCGCCGTATTGAGGTCATGCGATGCCGTCGGGATTCTACGCATCCATGTCGTCTATTCGGTGGAAGCGCCGCCGGAACGGGCGTATGCGCGGACCACGTCGGCCAGCGCCGCGAAATGGATCGACGTGGTGAGACATGACACGATTGAGGCGTGCTATGCCGCGCTACATGAGGAAAGGTTTGCCGTCATTGCCGCGTCGCTCGGCGATCGCGGCAGGGATCTCTTTGCCCTCGATCTGACCCAACCGACTGCAATCGTATTCGGCAATGAAATGCGCGGGCTTTCCGAGCACGCGATAGCACTCGCCGACTCGTCGGTGGTGATCCCCATGATGGGGATGGTCCAGAGTCTCAATATCTCTGTCGCGTGCGCCGTGACGCTCTATGAGGCGCTTCGCCAGCGATTCAAGAACGGCGACTATGGATCATCCAAGCTGGCACAATCGGAGTCATCAGGGCTCGTTGAAGAATGGCTGAAACGATAGCAGCGTGGATTACGAGTTGTGATCCCCATCCTGCTCCGAGTCGCTGGAATCGGCAATCTGGAATCGCTGTTCAGACCACTTGAGGCCCGCGAGGACAAGTAGCGTTCCGATCGTCCCCGTGATCGCCACAAAATAGAACCCCGCGCCAACGAGTAGTCCGACGGAAGCTGTTACCCAGATCCCGGCCGCGGTGGTCAAGTTCTTGATCTGGCGACCGCTCGCGAGAATGACCCCGCCGGCAAGAAACCCGATGCCCTGGACAATGGTCGAACCGATGCGAGAGGGATCGTAGTGGACGCCGCCGGCAGCCGCGACTTGCTCGCCGAGCAAGACCGATCCGATCATGAAAAGCGCGGCGCCCTCACAGACAAGGGCGTAGGTACGCAAACCGGCCGGCTTGTCTTTTCGTTCGCGCTCGAACCCGAGGACCGCGCCCAAAAAGAGGGCCAAAGCGATCCGTTCGAGTGCTTCGATCTCGGACAACGGATCCACCGTACTTCTACCATTCGCCCTGCATCTGCCGGACGCTCGACGATCGAAGTGAGCGAACCATCGGGACGCGGGTCAAAACTGAAACGTCGTTGACTGATCTTCGCCTTCGCGCAGGAAGCGTACCGTCACCCGTTCGCCCGCCTTCAACGTTCCAATCATCTGATCGAGAATCGACAAATTGCGGACGCGCTTACCGGCGACGGTCGTGATCACGTCTCCACGCCGAATTCCGCTGCGCTCCGCCACGGATTCGGGCCGGACCTCGCCCACATAGACACCCTTCGTGCCTGCCGGAACACTCTTCGCGGACTCTGGGTGGCGCGAAAGATACTGTTCAGCGTCGGCGGCTAATAGCCCAAGGGGAGGCCGTTTCGGCCCAGCGTGCTTGTCGGCAATTCGGGCTAAGCGCAGCTGATCGAACCCGACGATCACTTCCTCATCGGTCGTGATCACGGGCACGCCTTGTTGGCCGGAGCGACGGATCATCTCCATCGCGGCGGTGTAGTCCTTGCCGACGTCCTTCTCGACGAACGGCACGTTGCGGCTGCTAAGGAACTCCTTAGCACGATCGCACCATGGTCAGGTGCTTGTGGTGTAGACAACGATGGGTGCGGTCATGATCCTGCCTCGTGATCGGCGGCGGTCTCCGCCGAGCCATCAAAAGTCGAAGGGAAGATTCTTCGGCATCTTCCCCTTCTTGGCCATTGCGCCGAACTGGGACATCATCTTTTGCATCTGCTTGAACTGGTTCAACAGTTGATTGACTTCGGTCGTCGACGTGCCACTGCCCCGTGCGATTCTACGGCGACGGCCGCCACCGATGACCTCCGGATGATGGCGTTCCCGGGGGGTCATTGAGCGAATTATCGCCTCGACTTGTTTGTAATCGTCGTCGGAGACCTCGGCCTTGGCCTGGCGGAGATGCGAGCCCATGCCCGGAATCATCTCCATGAGCTGCGACAAGGGACCCATCTTTTTGATCTTTTGGAGCTGTTCCAGGAAGTCTTCAAGATCGAACTGGCCCTTGAACATGCGGTCCTGGAGCCGCTCGGCCTCCTTGACATCAGTCTGCTCTTGCGCCCGCTCGATCAGCGAAAGTACGTCGCCCATGCCCAGGATGCGGCTCGCCAGTCGTTGCGGGAAGAACGGCTCAATCGCGTCGACCTTCTCGCCGATGCCGATGAACTTGATGGGCACTCCGGCAACCGCCCGGATCGACAATGCGGCGCCACCTCGCGCGTCTCCGTCCATTTTCGTCAGAATGAGGCCCGTGACGTCGAGCCGTTCGTGAAACGCCTGGGCAACGCTAACCGCCTCCTGGCCCGTCATCGCGTCGGCGACGAGCAGGATCTCGGTGGGCTGAATCCGCTCCTTGATCTGGACGAGCTCTTGCATCATCCGTTCGTCGATTTGGAGGCGGCCGGCAGTGTCGATGATGACAGGATTGTGTCCGCGCTCGATGGCAAATTTGACACCGTTGGCGGCGATGTCGACCGGGTTGCGCTGAGTACCCTCGTCGAAGACCGGCACGTTCACCTGGCGACCGAGCGACTGAAGCTGGGCAATTGCGGCCGGCCGATAGACATCGGCGGCGACGAGGACCGGGCTGCGACCTTCCTTTCGAACATGGACGGCAAGCTTGGCGGCGTGGGTGGTCTTGCCGGCTCCGTTGAGGCCAACCAACATCACGATCTGAGGCGGACGCACCGGCACGAGGAGCGGTTCCCGTTCGGTGCCCAGCACCTTGATCAACTCTTCATTGACGATGCCAATCACCGTCTGCGCGGGCGTCAGCGAGCGCAAGACTTCTTGCCCCACGGCGCGCTCGCGCACCGCCGTCACGAAGTCTTTGACGACCTTGAAGTTGACGTCTGCTTCGAGCAACGCCCGGCGAACCTCTCGCATCGCCTCGTCGACGTCGTTTTCGGTCAGTTTGCCCTTGCGGGACAGGCGACCGAAAGTCTCGTTGAGGCGATCAGATAGCGAGTCAAACATGCTTCCCTCGTGATCTAGAATCCTTCTCCGACGCCAAAGAAGAGGGAATCGACGTACGTCTCCGGCCGAAATTCGGCGAGATCAGTAGCCTTTTCACCGGTGCCGACGTAGGAGATCGGCGTACCGAGTTCCTTGGCAACAGAGAAGGCGATGCCGCCTTTAGCGGTGCTGTCGAGCTTGGCGATCATGATGTCGGAGATTTTGACCGACTCGGCAAAAACTTTCGCCTGTACAAGACCGTTTTGGCCCGTCGTCGCGTCGATGACGAGCAAGACTTCCTGCGGCGCATCTTCAACGTGACGCTGCATGATTCGGCGTAATTTGGTCAGTTCTGCCATCAGGTTATGTTTCGTGTGGAGACGACCGGCGGTATCGACGATGAGCACGTCGACGTTGCGGCTATGCGCGGCTTGCATCGCGTCGAAGACGACGGCGCCGGGATCGGCGCCCTGCTGATGGGCGATGACCGGGCTCTTCAGCCGATCGCCCCAGACCTTGAGCTGGTCGATGGCTGCCGCGCGGAACGTGTCGCCCGCGGCAAGCATCACCGTCCGGCCGAAGCGCTGGTGATAGGCGACAAGTTTGGCGATCGAGGTTGTCTTGCCGACGCCATTGACGCCGACGACCATGATCACGAAGGGCACGCCGCGCTGGAGGATCTTCACCGTCCGGTTTTTCGTCGCCAGCTCGAGCAACTCGATCATCTCGATCCGCAGGATTTCGCGGGCGTCAGCAGGGTCGAGGAGGCGTTCGCGCTCGACCCGCTCACGAAGATCAGCGACGAGCTTCTGGCTGACGTCCCAGCCGATATCCGCTTGAATCAGCAGCATTTCCAAGTCTTCGTACAGTTTGTCGTCGATCGCACCGCGATCGAAGAGCCGCGTGATCTCGCTAAAGACGGATCGACGCGTTTTCTCTAGACCTTGCTGAAGCTGCGGGTCCGGTTCGGCTCGCCAGCGAAACAGTCGATTGACAACCACCGGGTTCCTCCCGGACCGGAACGATCGTTGAAAACGAACGGGATGTCCCGCGCAACAAGAACGCGCGCCGCTCGGCGCGACGCTGGATGAGTATAGCATTGGCCACTGTTTCACCTTCGCGGTTAGTCATTGCAACGACTTTTGCAGGATCGCCGAGGTCGTGCGAGACTGCTGTCAGGTCCGGCCAAGCGTCGGCCTGACATTCCACGGCGTTTGCTACAATTCGGGTGCCCGACCGTCGATGCGTCGTTCCAATTTGGTCCTTGCCGTCTATGTACCAGCAGCCTTGCTTGCGTTCGGGCAAGGCTTGCTGCTGACCACGCTGCCGCTGTATGCAGCGAGCTTCGATGTTTCCTACGGTCTCATCAGTTTTGCGGTCGCCGCCGCCGCGCTCGGAACGCTCATTACCGATGTACCCGCCGGTGCGCTGCTCGGCAGGCTCGGTCTTCGACGTGCAATGTTGGTCGGCACCAGTTTGGTTGCGGTCGGCACGCTCAGCTTGGCCTTCGTCGAGCACTTTCCACTCGTGATTGTGCTCAGAGTAGCAGCCGGTGTGGGCACCGCGATGTGGGGCCTTTCTCGCCACGCGTTCATCGCCACGGCTGTGCCGATTGAATCGCGGGGGCGAGCAATTTCGGTCTTTGGCGGCATCAATCGCATCGGCATATTCGGTGGGCCGGTTGCCGGCGGACTGATCGCGACCGCATTTGGATTGCGCGCCTCGTTCGTGGCGTCGGGTGTGATGGCAGTCTTGGCGCTGGCAATGGCGTTCTGGCTAGTTCGCCCGGCCGCATTGTCTGTCGGAGGTGGGCGGCAACGCTGGCGTTTGGTCGGAGAGGTTCTCCGCACGAATGGCCGGGATCTCGCCGCGGCCGGCGTCGCCCAAACCCTCGGCCAGATGATCCGCGCGGGGCGACATTTCATCATCCCCATTTACGGTATCGAACGGCTCGACCTCGACGCGGCGCAAATCGGTCTCATCATGACGTCGGCCGCGGTGCTCGATATGTCGATGTTCATCCCGGCCGGGTTCTTGATGGACCGATACGGGCGAAAGGTCGCCGCCGTTCCCAGTTTTGCGGTCATGGCCATCGGCGTTGCCATGATTCCGATGGCGTCATCGTATGGCGGGTTGCTCTTGGCTGCCACGGTGATCGGATTCGGCAACGGACTCGGATCGGGCACAATGATGACGCTTGGCGCCGACCTGGCGCCACGAGGCGCAACTGGCGAGTTCCTAGGACTCTGGCGCCTAATCGGCGACGGGGGCGCATTCTTGGGTCCGGTTACCGTCGGCCTCATCGCCGGCAGCATGGGCCTGTCCGGCAGCGCGGTTGTTCTTTCATGTATTGGTTTCCTCGCGGCCGGAACAATCGCTTCGCTTGTGCGCGAAACTCGTCAGGTCGTATCGGAACCAGTTCCGCAGCGTTGACAGGAGGAAAATGATGCCGTTGGTCTTGGCCGCGATCGCGCCGCACGGGTTTCCGATCATCCCCGAACTGAGCGACGACGCAAATGGAGCTCTGAACACCCGCCAAGCGATGCACGAACTTGGACGCAGGGCGAGCAAACATCACCTCGACGCCATCGTCATTGCAGGTCCACATGGGGTGCGCGTCGACGGCGCGATGTGTCTCGCGGACGTCGCGCGCGCGGCTGGCACCCTTCGGTGGGAAGGCCGCCAGGTTGAGTTGAACGTGCCGGTCGACGGCGACCTGACCGACGCCATCGCGGCGGAAGCGCGCGTCGCGGGCATCCCGGTGGCGCTCGCCGGCTACGCCGGCAATCGACGTTTCCAGAGCGTCATCCCCATGGATTGGGGAGTTCTGACGCCACTTTGGTTTCTTGGGCACGGTCGCAATATGGTCGGGCACGGTGACGTACTCTCGCCAAAACCGAGCGAAGACATTGGCCCACCCGCGGTCATCATCACGCCGTCGCGATCCCTCCCTCACCAAACGATGGTTGACTTCGGCCAGGCGGTCGGCCGTGCCATCCAGAATGATGGGCGTAAGGTCGCCTTTGTCGCGTCGTGTGACTGGGGGCACACCCACAAGGAGGACGGTCCGTACGGCTTCCACGAAGACGCCGCGCGGGTAGACGGCAGGGTGGTCGAAGCGGTGCGCTCCGGAGACCTCCATTCCCTGATGGCACTGACCGACGAAGAGGTGCAGAATGCCGCCATTGATGGCCTGTGGCAAACACTGATGCTTGCCGGCGTGCTGGCGGTGACTCCGCTGTCGTGCGAGGTACTCTGCTACGAAGCTCCGTCTTACTACGGGATGCTTGTTGCATCCTACGAATGATTCGGATCGGGAAGGGAGAGATGGAGGAGACCGTCTACGTGCGGGCGCTCTCCGTGAAGGAGATGCTGCTGGACGAACGACCCCGCGAGCGACTGCTACATCGCGGACCATCGTCGCTGACCAACGGCGATCTGCTGGCGATCCTGCTCAATACCGGCTCACAAGGAGAACCGGTGACCATTCTCTCCCAACGCCTGCTCCACGAGCACGGCGGATTGTTGGGGTTGATGAAGCTTGACGTGTGGGAATTGGCTCGGGTGCGTGGCGTTGGTCAGGCAAAGGCGGCGAAGGTAAAGGCGGCGCTGGAAATCGCGAGTCGAGTCGTGGCCCTCGGTCCTGGGCCGCGGCACCGGATCAATTCGCCTGACGATGTCGCCAATCTCGTTTCCATCGAGATGGCGGCGCTCGACCAGGAACAGCTACGCGTCGTCCTCCTTGATACGAAGCACCAGGTCCTGGCCATCAAGACGATCTATCAAGGGAGCGTGAACCAAGCGCAAGTGCGCGTCTCCGAGGTCTTTCGCGACGCGATTCGCCAGAACGCCGTCGCCATCATCGTCATTCACAATCATCCGTCGGGCGATCCGACACCGTCTTCGGCCGACGTGACCCTAACAATCGAACTTGTGAAAGCAGGCAATGTCCTCGACATCGAAGTGCTCGACCACCTGATCATCGGCCACGGTCGACACGCGTCGATGCGGCGCCTGGGGCTGGGATTTGCGAAAGGCGGCGGTTGACGTGAAATTCGCGACAAGGATCAAGAGGGCAGGATATGGCGAATCGAGGCTTTGGCGTCGCCGGCGCGCTGGATCATATGATCATCGAGGTGCTTGCCCGTGAAGTCGAGGCGAGTGGATACGAGACGTTTTGGGTAAACGACACTCCGAGCGGAGATGGCTTGGCCGCGCTCGCGGTAGCCGCCGCGGCAACGGACAAGATCAAGCTAGGAGTTGGCGTGATCCCGGTTGATCGGCGTCCAGCGGCAGAGATTGCCACTCGCGTTCGTGCGCTGGACTTGCCTCTCGACCGGCTCATTATCGGAGTCGGGTCCGGACGCGCCCGAAAAGGCGGCCTATCTCTGGTGCGCTCAGCCGCGCGGGACCTCGCGCGCGATCTCGCCGTGCCAGTGATTGTCGGAGCCTTGGGACCAAGGATGTGCCGGCTTGCGGGTGAGGACGCCGACGGTGCGCTCCTCAACTGGCTAACCCCAGAAATGGCTCGCGCAACCTCGGAACGCATTCGTTCTGCCGCGGCAGTGAACGACCGGCTCAGCCCGTTCGTTGCCGGTTACGTGCGCACGGCACTTGGAGAAGCCTCACGGTCCAGATTGCGAGACGAAGCGACCCGCTACGAGCGCATACCGCAGTATGCGCGTCACTTTGAGGCGATGGGTGTATCAGGTGTTGACACGAGCATCATTGGCGAAAATCGCGAGGCTCTCCAGGCGGCACTGCGATTGTTCGACGCTACGCTTAACGAAACGGTTGTTCGCGCCATAACTCCAGAGGAGACCGCGAAGTACTACGTGGCGCTAGCGCGCGCTGCCGCGCCGTAGGTTGCTTTCCAAGCTGGCTGGGTGCATGGCCGCCGGCATCCGTTGCTATGGTACAATCGCCGGCCGCAAGCGTTCGCGGCGGGTCGTGGCCGAGAGCCGTGTCCAGCCAGACGTTCCCCGATCCTCGATCGGAGTGGAACCACGTGCCAAAGCAAATCGGCATCGATCTCGGGACGGCCAACGTCCTCGTTTTTTTGCGCGGTCGCGGTATCGTCATCAACGAACCTTCGGTCGTCGCTATCTCGGCCAAAGACGGCAAAGTCAAAGCGGTTGGCCTCGAAGCGCGCAACATGCTCGGTCGCGAGCCACGTGAGACGATCGAAGTCGTCCGGCCGATGCGCGACGGGGTCATCGCCGACTACGTCGTCACCCAAGAAATGTTGCGCTACTTCATCAACAAGAGCTGCGGACGCTTTTCCTTGATTCGGCCCGAGGTCATGATCTGCGTGCCAGCCGGCGTGACCGGAGTCGAGCGGCGCGCGGTGCGCGACGCGGCCCTCAACGCCGGTGCCAGGCGAGCATTCCTAATCAGCGAACCGCTTGCGGCCGCCATTGGCGCCAGAGTCCCGGTGGCCGATCCTTCGGGCAACATGATCATTGACATCGGCGGCGGCACAACCGAGGTCGCCGTCATTTCGCTCAACGGCATCGTCGTCGCACGGTCCTTGCGCGTCGGTGGCAACCGGTTCGACGAGTCGATTAGCAACTACATCAAACGCAAGTACAACCTGCGTGTCGGCGAGCGCACGGCCGAAGAGGTCAAGATCGCCATAGGTAGCGCGATGCCGCTTGACGACAACGTCTCGATGGAAGTGCGCGGTCGAGACGAAGTCGCGGGACTACCGCGGACGATCCAGATTCACGCCGGCGAAGTTACGGACGCGATAACGGAGCCCCTCGAAGCGATCATCGGCGCGGTGCGCGCGGTCCTCGAAGAAACGCCACCCGAACTCTCATCGGATATCATCGACAAAGGGATGATCCTCACCGGCGGTGGCGCGATGCTTCGCCACCTGCCCGACCTCCTCATGGAGGTCACCGGTGTTCCTTGCTACGTGGCCGATGATCCGCTGACGTGCGTTGCGGTCGGCACCGGGCTTGCGCTGGAGCACATGGATATTCTCCGCGATAGCCTCGAAGAGCCGTAGCGTATCCCGTTTAATGTTGCCATCGATTGAGGTTGCTCAAATTTTTGATCATCGCTCATTCGCGCCTTCTTGTTGACCAACGAATTACGTCGGATGCTAGGATTGCCTTCAGTTCCGGCGGCGGGCCATGTTGCATCTGCCTTCTGCCAGATGGTATTCGTACTAGGCGGGGTCAAATTGATGACGTTTCAGCGCGTCAGTGGAGTGCTGGCCCACCCGACCTCGCTCCCCGGGCCGCACGGCATTGGCGACATCGGAGAGGCGGCCTTTCGCTTCGTCGACTGGCTGGCGGTGGCGGGTCAGCGTTTGTGGCAGGTCATGCCATTGGGGCCGACGGGTTATGGCGATTCGCCGTATGCGTCGCCGTCTGCCTTTGCTGGCAATCCCTTGCTCGTGTCACTGCCCTGGCTTACGGGTGACGGGCTGCTGAGCGAGAAAGACCTTGGCGACCACCCGCCATTTCCGGAGTTTGAAGTCCAATACGGTCCGGTCATCGAGTTCAAGTACCGGTTGCTCCACCGTGCCTTCGACGCATTTCGCCGCGGCGCGGCCGCGCATCATCGTCTAGATCTTGAACGCTTTTGTGTGGAAGAAGCCGACTGGCTCGATGACTACGCACTGTTCATGGCGCTAAAAGAGCACCATGAATGGCAATCATGGTCCACTTGGCCGGATGACATTCGGCTTCGTACACCGGACGCATTGTTTCGGTGGCAAGAACGGCTCAACGATGCGATTCGTTTCCACAAGTTTGTCCAGTTTCACTTTCGCCGCCAATGGGCCGAGCTTAAGCGATATGCAAACGACCGTCACATTCGCATCGTCGGCGACATCCCAATCTTTGTCGCGGACGACAGCGCCGACGTATGGTCTCACCGCGAGTTGTTTCGGTTGGACGATGAGGGAAAGCCGACCGTCGTCTCGGGGGTTCCCCCGGATCTCTTCACGTCCGAAGGGCAGCGTTGGGGCAATCCGGTTTTCGACTGGGCGGAGAACCGTCGGACGGGTTTTGCCTGGTGGATCGATCGCCTGCGGGCAGCGCATACGCTCTACGACGTCGTGCGGATCGACCACTTTCGCGGGTTTTCCGCGTCATGGAGCGTCCCGGCGGATGCGCCAACGGCCGCCAACGGACGCTGGGACGCGGGACCAGGGCGCGAGATTTTCGACCGCTTCACCGTCGAACTCGGGGACGTGCCGATTATAGTCGAAGACCTCGGGCTCATTACGAGCGACGTCACCTTGCTACGTGACGAGCTTAAGCTTCCCGGTATGAAGGTCCTCCAATTCGCGTTCGACGAGGATCCGGACAATGTGTATCTGCCGCATGCCTACGAGCACAATTGCGTGGTCTACACGGGTACCCACGATAACCAGACGACCATCGGATGGTATCAATCCCTGTCAGAGGGTCGACGACAGCAGTTGCAACGATATCTTGGCCACGACGGCAGCGATATTGCGTGGGACTTGCTCCGGTTAGCGCTCTCATCGGTCGCTCATACGGCTGTTATTCCTCTTCAGGACATCATGCGCCTGGGCGATGAGGCGCGGATGAATACCCCAGGGCGGGCGATGGGCAACTGGGTGTGGCGTTTCTTGCCTCACCAATTGCATCACGGACTTGCGGCCGGACTGGGCGAATTGACTGAAGCCTATGGGAGACATCGTCGAGCACCGAGAGTCGCGGTAGCAGATCCATACGACTACACCGCCGAGAGAACGCTCCATCTGCTCGCGGGTTGAGTAGCAAGCGTTCGGATTGCCGTCGGATCGGAGCGCGAACGACTTCGGCACTGGCGCGATGGCGTCTGAGCATTGGAGGACCATATGGAAAAGGCCGGCGCATTCACATTCGTTCTGCACAGCCATCTGCCATTTGCTCGTCAAGCTGGCATGTGGCCGCACGGTGAAGAGTGGGTGCATGAGGCGATCGCGGAGACATATGTACCGCTTCTCGACGCGCTGCATGACTTACAAGCAGAGGAGATTCATTTCCACCTCACCATCGACATAACCCCAATCCTCGCGGAGCAATTGTCTGATCCGCTGATCATCGAACACTTCGTCCACTACGCGGCCGAGCGCGCGGCGTGGGCCGGGAACGATGTGACGCGATTCGAGGAAGCGCATGATCCGGCCATGCGCGACCTCGCGCGCTTTTACCACCACTGGTACGCGCGAACTCTGACAAGCTTTCGGGATCGCTATCAACAAGACTTGCTCGGCGCATTTCGGCAATTGCAGGATGCCGGATACATCGAGATCGCGACCTCGGCGGCCACCCATGGATACTTGCCGTTGCTGTCACGAGACTCGTCGATCTACGGACAGATTCGCACGGGCGTCGAAGCGTACCGTCGCCACTTTGGCCGGCATCCGAAAGCGATCTGGTTACCCGAGTGCGCCTATCGTTCGGCCATCATCGAGAAGAGCGGAGGAGAATCGCACCGGCGGCCGGGTCTCGAATCGTTTCTGGCCGCGGAGGGCCTTCGCGTCTTCTTCAGTGAGACGCACACGGTCGAGGGAGGGCAGCCGGTAGGCAAGGCGGCCGGAGAAGCGATTGGTCCCTACGGATCGGTGCCGCGACGATACGCGTTGTCGCTCTCGCCTGAGGAACAACAAGAACCCGGAACAACCTTTCGGCCGTATTGGGTCGGCGATGCGCCCGGCCAGGTCGCGGTGCTCGGTCGGAACAACAGAACGGGTCAGCAGGTTTGGTCGGGAACCTTCGGCTACCCTGGCGATTACGTCTATCGTGAGTTCCACCGGAAAGACGGAAAGTCCGGCATGCAATATTGGCGTGTCGGCGGCGCCAACGTTGACCTGGGAGAGAAGCCCCTTTACGAGCCGGCACAGGCGTCAGCGCGCGCTAAAGAGCATGCCGATCATTTCGTCGGACTCGTTGCCGAACTGCTGCAATCCAATCGAGACGAAACCGGCCGTTTCGGTGTCATCGCGGCGGCCTACGATACCGAACTCTTTGGCCACTGGTGGTTCGAGGGCGTCGAGTGGCTCAAGAATGTCCTCCGTGGGCTGGCGACGCGCGACGACGTCGAGATGACAACCGCCTCCAGGATCATCGAGGAACACGCTCCCGACCGGGTCATGGCCTTGCCAGAATCGAGCTGGGGGGCAGGTGGGAGTCATTTCACCTGGCTCAACGTCGACACGCAATGGATGTGGCCTCAGATCCATGCCGCCGAACAGCGTATGGAGGGACTGGTGGCGCAATCGGCGGAGGCGAAGGGCGAGCGCCTCGATCTTCTCAATCAAGCCGCGCGTGAGCTCCTCCTACTCGAGAGCAGCGACTGGCCGTTCTTAGTGACGACTGGCCAGGCGAAAGAATATGCGTCCCAGCGCTTTTCCGAGCACGTCGAGCGCTTCAACCAACTCGCCGTTTTGATCGAGCGCGACAATGCACTGACTGATGACGAGCGGGCCTTTATTCGCGTGCTGTCGGAGCGCGATAATCCGTTTCCTGGCATCGACTATCGCGACTTTGTCGAACGGCAAGGCAGCGCGGCGGCCGACAGATCATTGAAGTAACCATGCGGCGGAGCCGAGCAGAGCGTGGCCGTTGGCATGCCGACGGCGCTCGGCGCCTTTTCCGGAGGTAGACCGTGTCGCCCGAAGCAGATTCCCTGACTGACGACGACTATCACACGATTGCCGCATTTCGAGCGGGTCTGCGCCGTTTCCTTCGATTCAGCGAAGATGCGGCTCGTTCAATTGGCTTGACTCCGCGGCAACACCAACTGCTCTTGGCGATTCGAGGGACTTCAGCGGCAGGGGCGCCCACCATCGGTGACCTCGCGCTGGCGCTGCAAATCCGTCACCATTCCGCGGTCGGTCTCGTGAACCGGCTTGAGGACCATGGCCTTGTGCGACGCGAGGGATCGACAGTTGAACGGCGCAAAGTCCATGTTCATTTAACCGACAAAGGCGCCGACATGTTGCGGTCACTCACCCAAGCCCATCGCCGCGAGTACCGCTTACTGGTGGAATCAGTTCAACCCCTCTTGGACCGCGTCGCGGCAAAGCAAGCGGAATGACTGCCATGGATGCTTAGTTCTCGCGCGCTAGTCGTTGAAGCTCGAAGAGTTTCGTGATCGCATCCAGTGGAGAAAGCGCTTCGACTTCAAGTTGCTTGAGTTCGTCCACGATCGGGTTGAGCGGGCTGAAGAACGTGAGTTGGAGCGCGGGTTGTTCCTCGGACGTTCTGACGTCCGCCCGCATGGCAGCGCGTCGCCCGATTCGTTCACTCTTCGCGCCATCGGCGTGTTCGAGTTCGTCCAGAATCTCTTGAGCACGGCGCACGACGCCTTTTGGCATGCCGGCAAGTTGAGCGACGTGTAAGCCGTAGGAACGATCCGATCCTCCCGGCACGACATGTCGAAGAAAGACGATTTGCTCTCCATCATCCAATACGTCCATCTTGGCGGTTCGCACGCGAGGCAGCGCGCGGTCCAACTCAGCCAGTTCATGGTAGTGGGTTGCAAAGAGCGTGCGCCCGCCCAAGCGCGGACTGTTGTGGAGATACTCGACGATCGCGCGCGCGATAGCCAATCCATCGTAGGTGCTCGTGCCACGACCGATTTCATCCAGAATGACGAGGCTCCGGCGCGTCGCATGATGGAGAATGTTGGCCGTTTCGAGCATCTCAACCATGAAGGTGCTTTGGCCCGAAGTGATGTCGTCCTGGGCGCCAATGCGCGTAAAGATGCGATCGACCAGGCCGATGCTGGCTCGCACCGCCGGGACGAAGGAGCCGATCTGGGCGAGTAAGACGATCAGCGCGGTTTGGCGCAACCAACTGCTCTTCCCAGCCATGTTTGGTCCGGTCAGGATCACGATCTGGGAGCCGTCCGTGTCGAGTTTGGTGTCGTTTGGCACAAACTCCCCCGGCCCGAGGACCGCCTCGATCGTGGGGTGACGTCCGGCAATAATCTCGACGGAGGTCGAATCGTTCAAGGCTGGTCGCACGTATCGACGCTGCACCGCGACCTCAGCGAGAGTCGACACGACGTCAAGACGGGCAAGCGCCCGCGCCGTGACCAGTAAACGCGGACTGTATCCCGCCACTTCCGCCATGAGACGGCGAAATGCGTCCGTCTCGACTTCCGCGAGCGTTTCCTGTGCGGTAAGCACAATCGTTTCGTACTCTTTGAGTTGCGGTGTGAAATAGCGTGTGGCATTCGACAGCGATTGTTTCGGGATGTAGTCGCCTGGCAAGACTGAACCGTTCGGCGATCCACTTGCGGCGCGATCACGTTCCGCGTTCGCTACGGCAGCGGCAGTGACTTCGATGTAGTAGCCGAACACCTTGTTGTACCCGACCTTCAGGGATCGAATGCCGGTCCGCTCACGTTCGGTGCGCTCAAGTCCGGCGATCCAGTCGCGCGCTTCGTGTGCTCGCCGCCGGTGTCCGTCGAGATCTGGCGCGAACCCCTGGCGGAACACAGCACCACTGCCGAGCGATGCGGGCGGATCATCGACCAATGCCTGTCTGAGCAACTGGTAAACCGGTGTGACGTCGGGCAGGGCATCCCAGCCGACGACGTGTCCGGCCCGTTCTTGGAGTGAGGGAACGAGCGCAAGCGAAGTCCGCATGACACCCAAATCACGCGGTGAGGCGATGCCGACGATCGCGCGATTCACCAGCCGCTCTATGTCAGCCACACCCCCGAGGGTAGCGCGGACGTCGACTCGTCGCAGCGAGTCTTCAACGAAGGACTCAACCGCGTCCTGGCGTTCCTCTAGCTCACTAAGGTCCAGGAGCGGCTGCCCCACCCATCTCCTCAACAGTCGAGCGCCCATCGGTGTGCGGGTCTGGTCGAGAACGGCGATGAGGCTATGGCGTCGGTCACCGGTTCCACTTTCGATTAACTCGAGGTTCCGGCGAGTCTGCGCGTCGAGCGTCATGAATCGCTCAAGACTATACGTCGAGAGGTCGGCGATCTGACTTACGTTGCCGACTTGAGATTCGAGTAGGTATTGAAGGAGGCCACCGGCCGCGACGATGGCGTATGGCCTTTCCGCGCAGCCGTAGCCGTCGAGGGAGTCAACTCGGAAATGTTGCTGGAGCACTTCTTCGGCTCGATCCTGCCGCCAATGCCACGCCTCAGTTCGACTTACGGTCATGGATCCTGATGGCTGGCCCGCACTATTGGCGGCGTCGAGCAGGTCTAGACCTTCCGGCATGACGATCTCTGCCGGTTGAAGCCGGAGGAGTTCTCGTTGTGCTGCCAGCCTGGCTTCGTGGGTACTGACCGCGAGTGCTTCGGTCGCAACAAACTCACCGGTACTCAGGTCCGCGGCAGCGATTCCGTACCGGGCGCCATCGACGGCGACCGAGGCGATGTAGTTGTTCGTCCTGCCGTTCAGAACGGCCGGGTCCAAGACGGTCCCTGGCGTGACTACCCGTGTCACGTCCCGCTCGACGAGGCCGCGCCCCTTTGTGACGTGCCCAACTTGCTCGCAAACCGCCACCTTATGACCAGCGGCGATTAATCGGCCGATGTGTGCCTCGGCGGCATGGTACGGAATGCCGGCGAGCGGCACACGCCTGCCCTTTCCCATTTCCCGGCTCGTGAGGACGATGTCCAGAACGTGGGCGGCAATCTCCGCGTCACGGTCGAACGTCTCGTAGAAGTCGCCGAGCCGGAACAGCAAGATGGTGTCGGGAAAGCGGGATTTGATTTGCAGATACTGGCGACGAAGGGGCACCTCGTGGTCGCCAATCTCGGACTCCTTGGCACGGTCATCAGACGCCATATTGATTTAGCATTCCTTCGCGCCAAAGTCGGTTGCGGGGCGACGGAGTGTAGACTACGGCACGGTCGGCCGTCAGGGCAAGCAACCGAGCGGCTTCTCTCGGCGTTCGCCGCCGGATATTTGGGTATCAGTCAAAGGAGGCACTGGATTGGCTCGATTTGTCGCGATTTTGACGTTCGGCGATCGGGAGCGGCGGCTCGAGGTGCGACCTCAGCACCGAGAGTATCTCGCCTCACTCCATGCCCAAGGCAAGCTCCACGAATCGGGACCGTTCGCGGATGAGGCAGGAGCGCTCATCATCTATGAAGCAGGAGATGACGCCGAGGTTCGCTTGCTGATCGAACAGGATCCGTACTCCAAGGCGGGGGTGATCGACCATCTAGAAATTCGAGAGTGGCGTCGCATCATTCCGGCCAACTAACAGGCAAGACTGTTCGGACGTTTCCATCTTGACCCACGATCAGACAGCTTGAGGCCATGCCCACAAAATAGCCGTGATCGACGACCCCCGGAATGGCCTTGAGCTGGTTGGCTAACGACAACGCATCGTTCACAGGGCCGGTGACACAGTCGAGGAGGAAATGCCCCCCATCGGTGAGGAACGGATCGGGGTCATACGTCGAGTCGTGGCACCGAAGCGACACTTGAAGTCCAAGTGCCTCGATCGCACTCGCCGTGTGACGCCAAGCGAACGGGACGATCTCGACAGGCAGCGGCATCCGCATACCTAGCATCGGGACGAGCTTGTCTTCGGCCGCAACGACGACAAACTTGCGGCATATCCGGGCGACGAGCTTTTCGAAGAGTAACGCACCGCCGCGTCCCTTGGTGAGGTTGAGTGCGGGATCGATCTCGTCCGCGCCGTCGATGCCGAGGTCGAGGCCGTCAACGTCGTCGATGGAGACAAGCGGTATGCCGAGGCTCCGGGCGAGATGTGCGGACCGGCGGGAGGTGGCCACGGCCTCGATTCGAAGTCCCTCGGCCACGCTCTCTCCAAGCGCTCGAATGAATGCCTCTGCGGTCGAACCCGACCCTAACCCGACCCGGTTGCCCGGTGCTATCAGCATCGCGGCGTGTCTGCCGAGTATGTCCAGCCGTTCACGTTGATTCATGGATTCGGCCATCAGGTTCGCCGATCACGCCATTCCCCCATCGGGCAGCAATTTGGCCGCGTAGATCATCGCGTCCTCGAACACGACGTCCCGCCCAAACATCCGCAATTCTTCACCCAAAAGTGTGGCTAATTCTTGCGGCCGTGCGTACGTTAGCCGGGTAGCAGGCGAACGATCAATCAGTGCTCCCGACGTGAGCAGCCCATGTCCGCTTCCGCGTACGATTTCGAGCGCGCACGGAACGTCCTCCGATGCCCGAATTTCGATGCGGGAGAGACCAACCTTCTTTGTCACACCAGCCTCCGGTCGAAGCCGAAGCGCGATCTCCCGCTGATCGCCTCTCGGACCGGCCCGCAAGGTGAGGCGCCATCCCTCGCCGGAGCGAACAAGTTCGCCGGGAGCCATCCACTCCAAGCGTGTCGCTAGCCATGCTGACATCAATAGGCCGGATACGATACCCGAGCTGTCAACGTCACCATCGTAGCCGTACGCGATGCAGACCTCGTCGATATGTTCGATGCTTGCCAGTGCCTCGGCATCGTCGTAGAACTGAGCGACGAGGTGCCGCCACGGAGTGAGTCGAGCCCATGTCAGGTCGCTCAACCGAATTTCGGACGTGCGTGCGGCTGCCAGACGCGCCAGGAAGCGAACAGTGTCCAGCGACTGATCAATTTCCGTTGAATCGACGATCAGCCGATCAGTAATGTCGGCCAGTTCGTCGAACAGGGGATGATCCAGCAAGACGCGGGAGTGCCACCAGAGGAAGTCAGGAAGTTCAGGAACCAGCAGTGTCGAAGCGATATTTGCTAGAGAAGAGGCACGCTTGCTGTTTGCCATCACCGTCACAGTCTCGTAAGTGATTGGCAGTCTGCCACGCCCAACAGGTCGTTGGTAGACGGCAGTACGGATCGTCAACTGTTCCTCTTGCTCATGCGGTCCGTCCGTGACGAGGACGACCGTTCGAGACGGGCAAAACTCGCTCAGGTGGCCCACGACGTCGCCGACGTCACGCGCCGTCTCTACGGAGTCACATAAGACAACCAGATTGACAGTGGACGCTCGCGTGGTGACTTGATCGCTGATCGCAACCCGACTAGCGTCCGACTGATCAGTTGATTGTTCGCCAACTTCAGCCCAGAGATAGTTGAGCGCCTGTTGGACGATCTTGGCGTCGACCGAAGGCGTTTCCCACGTCGTCGCGGCGACGGGTGATGAGGCAACTCGATCGCCCGCGGCGTCTAATGAATGGGAGGCGGTCATAGGAAGAACACCCGACTCGATACTAGGGACGCCGCCATTGCCGGCCATCCTGTTCCAAGAGCACGTCGGCCTCCTTCGGCCCCCACGTACCTGCTTCGTAGGGAAAGACCGCGGTTGCGCGACGTTCGTTCCAGCCGTCCAAGATCGGTTGCATCAGGGACCACGCCGATTCGACTTCGTCCCGCCGGGCGAACAACGTCGGGTCGCCGAGCATTGCATCGAGGAGGAGGCGCTCATAGGCATCGGGGCCCGCTTGCCCAAAGCTGGCGCCATAGAGGAAGTCCATGCGCACCGGGCGCAATTGGGTGGCAGCGCCCGGCACCTTCGCGGCGAATCGGAGCGTGATACCCTCGTCCGGTTGTATCCGCATAGTGAGCACATTCGGCGCAAGGTCGGGAGCGCCCTGACCCATGAACATGAGATGTGGCACGTTCTTGAACTCGATGGCGATCTCGGTCACGCGACGAGCCAACCGCTTGCCGGTCCGCAGGTAGAACGGGACGTCGGCCCACCGCCAATTGTCGATGCCCAGTTTCAAGGCCACAAATGTTTCGGTGCTCGACGTTGCCTGAACCTGCTCTTCTTCCCGAAAGCCAGCGACCGGCCGGCCGCCAATGTAGCCAGACACATACTGCCCTCGGGAGGTCAAGACGTCCAACTTCTCGCCTCGAGGCGGGACTACTGACCGCAGCACCTTAACCTTCTCATCGCGTACGGCGTTCCCATTGAAGAAGGCAGGTGGTTCCATCGCCACCACGGAAAGAAGCTGGAGCATGTGACTCTGGACCATGTCACGGAGCGCTCCTGCCTCCTCGTAGTAAGTGTCCCGCCCTTCTAGGCCAATTGACTCGGCAACCGTGATCTGGACGTGATCGACAAAATGCCGATTCCAGACCGGTTCGAACAGGATGTTTGCGAAGCGGAAGGCCAGCACGTTCTGGACGGTCTCTTTGCCCAAATAGTGATCGATCCGGTAGATCTGTCGCTCGGAAAAAACCGAGGCGATTTCGGCATTGAGACCTCGCGCGCTCGCCAAATCTCGGCCAAAGGGCTTTTCGACGACAATGCGATGCCAACTCTCGTCTGGGTCGGCGTAGATGTCTTGGCGCCGGGCGAGCCCAACGGCACCCAGATGCTGGATGATAGCGCCGTAAAAGCTGGGCGGTGTCGCCAGGTAAAAGAGGCGGTTGCCGCCGGTTCGGCGCTCGAGTTCGACGACGTCGACGCGTGAACGGATGGTGTCGTATGAACTTTGGTCTTCGAAGTCCCCGCGAACAAAGAACAACCCACGCGAGAAGTAGTTCCAACTCTCGTCGGTGATCGGCGTTCGTGTAGATTCGGCGATAGCGTTTCGCATCTCATCGCGAAACTGATCGTCGGTCCAGTCGCGGCGTGACACGCCCACAATCGAGAACCCGTCGGGTAACGGGTGAGCGACCGCCAGATCGTACAACGCGGGCATCAGCTTGCGCGTGGTGAGATCGCCGGTGACGCCGAAGATCACCATCACGCACGGCGCAGGGACGCGGTCGAGCTGAAGGCCGGCCCGTAACGGATTTCGGCTCGTTGCCTCGTCGACATCGACGTCGATAAATTGGTGCTGGACGTGATCGAACTCGATCGCGAGCGGCGCTGCCTGTTCACGCGCGACGTGGGCGTCCTGATCAGCAGCGGTACGGGCCTTCGTCATGGCCGTCCTCTAGGCCTTGTAGTGATCCCGTTCCGCGTCAATGCTCTGGCCCCATTTGAGAGCTATGCACACGATCGTCGATCCATTCCGTGTGGAAGACCCCAAGTTTGTCTACCCGGCGATACGTATGCGCTCCAAAGTAATCTCGCTGCGCTTGTGTCAGGTTGGTCGGAAGCTCAGCCGTACGGTAACTATCGACATAATCAAGCGAAGCGCTATGGGCGGGGCAAGGGATGCCGTGGGCGCGCGCCATCTGCACGGCCGCGCGACAAGCGGGCGCATTGGCGACGACGTCGGCGGCGATAGGCGGGGCAAGAAGCAAGTTCTCGAGGTCCGGATCGTCGCCAAATGCATGGCGAATCGGATCGAGAAGTTTCGCTCGAATGATGCAACCGCCCTTCCAGATCCGGGCGATTTCCGCGAGTTTGAGATGCCAATCATACTCGTCGGAGGCCGAGCGTAGCAGTGCCATTCCTTGGGCGTAGGACGAGATCTTGGCGAAGTAGAGCGCGTCCTCCAGATTCTCGATTGTCGCGGAGCGGTCCGCGGGAGCATCTTGATCAGATGCCGCGGCGGAGAGCATGGAACTCGCTTGCTCTCGCTTCTGCTTCATCGCGGAAACGCTTCTGGCGAAGACGGCGGCATCGATCGTCGGGATCGGCGTCGCAAGTTCGAGCGCGCTTTGGCTGGTCCAGCGCCCCGTTCCTTTCTGCTCCGCCTCGTCGAGAATCAAGTCGACGAGTGGGCGATTAGTCTCTTGGTCGACGAACCTCAGCACATGGGCAGTGATCTCAATCAGGTATGAAGAGAGCTTGCCTTCGTTCCATCCGGCAAAGACATCCGCGATCTCGCCAGCAGTCATACGAAGCGCACGACGCATGACGTCGTACGATTCGGCAATGAGCTGCATGTCGGCGTACTCGATGCCATTGTGGACCATCTTGACGTAGTGGCCGGCTCCGCCCGGACCGACGTGCGTTACGCATGGTCCGGCTTCGGTCTTGGCGGCGATGGCCATGAGCATCAGTTCAAGCGTCGTGTATGCTTCAGCGGGTCCGCCGGGCATCAGGCTAGGACCCCAAAGCGCTCCTTCCTCGCCCCCCGAGATGCCCATTCCGACAAAGTGCAGACCCGAGGCCGTCAGTTCCCGCGCTCGCCGCTCCGAGTCCCGGAAATAGGAGTTGCCGCCGTCGATGATCATGTCGCCTTGATCAAGCAGGGGCACGAGTTGCTGAATGACGGCATCGACTGGGCCTCCCGCCTTCACCATAAGGATGATCTGTCGTGGTCGGTTAAGCGCCTCGACGAAATCGGCGAGGGAAAAGGCCGCGGCAATCTGATCATTACTGAAGTGGTGCGTCAAAAACTCCCGCGTTCTCGCCCCCGTCCGGTTGTAAACCGCGATCCCATAGCCATTGCGCGCGATATTGAGGGAGAGATTCTCGCCCATTACGGCGAGGCCGATGACGCCGATGTGGCGCTGAACTGCCGGAGCGGACGCATGAGTTTGCGTCTCCCGGTGGATCGCTGCATGTTTGGTCATCGCTCTTGCCCCTCATGTCGTTGCGACGCTCAAGTTTGCAACGTGGGCACGCACCACTAGTCCGCGGCAGTGGCCAGCGCCGATCGCTTGGCCTCCACACCTTCGAGGAGCTCATCGAACGATGACGCAAATGACGCGATGCCTTCGTCCTCGAGCTGGCTCGTGACCTGGTCGATATCAATACCGGAGTCAGCGAGGTCTTGCATGACCTGTCGCGCCTCGTCGACATCCTCTTCGAGGGTAGGGCGAACCGCGCCGTGGTCTGCGAAGGCCTCGATGGTCGCGCGTGTCATCGTGTTTACCGTGTTCGGACCAATCAGTGTTTCCACGTAGAGCACATCGCTATAGGCCGGATTCTTGGTTCCCGTGCTTGCCCACAGTGGTCGTTGCACTTTGGCGCCGGCCGCTCGTAGCGGAGCGAAGCGATCCCCATCGAATATTTCGCGAAACTTGACGTAGGCCAGTTTGGCATTCGCGATCGCGACCTTGCCCTGCAGGGCGTCCAGGAGAGCACGCTTCCCGTCGCCAGTGCTTTGGGCGATCGCTGCTTCCAGCAACTTGTCAACAAGCGTATCGACACGGCTAACAAAGAACGAGGCGACCGACGCCACGTTGTCCACGCGTTCGCCAGCGGCCAGACGTTGCTCCAAGGCCGAGACGTAAGCGAGTGCCACCTTTTCGTAGTGCTGGATCGAAAAGAGCAACGTGATGTTGATGTTCTTGCCCTCGCGGAGCATCTCTTCGATCACCGGCTCTGCTTCGACGGTGCCGGGAATCTTGACCATCGAGTTCGGCCGGTCCACCGCCGCCCACAGGCGGCGGACCTGATCGCGCGTCGCGTCTGGATTGCGCGCCGCGTCCGGAGAGACCTCGATCGAGACAAAACCGTCCGCACCATCGCTCCGGTCGTAGACGGGATGGAGGACGTCGCAGGCGTCCCGAACGTCGGTAACTTCGACGGCTTCGAATAATTCCTCGGCGGTCTTGCCTTCACCCATTAGTTCCACTATCTGATCGTCGTAGGCGTCTCCTCCAGAAATCGCCTTCTGAAAGATCGTTGGATTGGTCGTGACGCCACGAATGCCAACGTCATTCACCTGCCGTTGTAAGAATCCCGTTTTCAGCATCTCCCTGCTAATGTCGTCCTGCCAAGCGCTCTGTCCGTGTTCGAGAAGTGCTGCAACCGCGTTCCTGGCCATGGTCGTCTCCTTAAGGAAATTGAAGGGCTCCGGCGAAGTTAGGAGTGACCCTCGTCACCTTCCATCTCTTCGCCGGCCGTCTCGCCGCCTTCACGCTTCGGTTCGATCTGGTCTGCCGCTTCGTCGCGTCCGAGCAAGCGCAAGGCGGTGGCGGCAACCCGCTCGGCCGTGAACCCAAAGTGCGCCATGACTTCTTTGCCGGGACCGGACGCACCGTATGAGTCGAGGCCAATGCTGCGTCCTCCTGGTCCCGCGAAGCGTTCCCAGCCGATGGTAACTCCCGCTTCGATCGTCAACCGGGGACCGTTCTCGGCACCGAGCACTTGCCGGCGGTACTCGGCGTCATGTTGCGCGAAGAGTTCCCAGCTAGGGAGGCTCACCACCCGAGCATCAACAGCGTGCTTCGACAAGAGGCTCCGTGCTTTCACGGCAAGCTCGACTTCGGATCCAGTGGCGATCAGGACAATGTCGGGGTCACCGGCCGCGTCTACTAGTATGTAACCTCCGTGCGCGACGCTTCCGTGTGCGCCAGCGCGGTCGAGAATGGCCAAGTCTTGGCGCGAGAGGATGAGCGCGAAGGGGTTCTTTGTCTCAATCGCCACGCGCCACGCCTCGGCTGTTTCGTTTGCATCGGCGGGGCGGATCACAGTCAAGTTTGGGATAAGGCGTAACGACATCACGTGCTCGACTGGCTCGTGAGTCGGACCGTCTTCGCCGACGGCGATGCTGTCGTGCGTGAAGACCCAGATCGTCTTGAGATGGGTGATGGCCGAGAGCCGGATCGCGGGGCGCATGTAGTCGGAGAAGACCAGGAAGGTCGCGCCAAACGGAATCACGCCGCCGTGGGCTGCCATACCATTGACGGCGCTCCCCATCGCGTGCTCGCGGACGCCGAAGTGAATGTTGCGACCCGCATAGCTCCATCCGCCACCAAGTGCCCCCTGCACATCTCCGAAGTGATCCATTGACGGAGACTCAAAGTCCCCACCACCCTTCATCCCCGTATTGGTGGATGGATTCAGATCGGCGGAACCACCAATGAACGTTGGCAGCCGAGGATAGAAGGCTTGGATAGCGGCCTCGGACGCTTTACGCGTGGCCATCGCTTTGCTGCCTGGTTCGAAGGTGGGGATGTCATCATCCCAGCCGTCCGGCAGTTCGCCCGCCATTGATTGAGTGAACTCCGCCGCGAGCTCCGGGAAAGCTTCGGCGAACCCCTCGAACTTCAAACGCCAAGCAGCCTGTGCTTCCGACCCACGGTCTATCGCTTCGCGAAACACACGCAGCGCCTGGTCTGGCAATAGAAAATGCTCATCTGACGGCCAGCCGAGGTTCTCCTTTGTGAGTTTGACCTCGTCTTCGCCGAGTGGTGTTCCATGCGCGCTGTATGTATCCTGCTTGTTTGGGGAACCGTAACCGATGTGCGTGCGGCAGGCGATAAGGGTAGGTCGTTCCGTGTCGGCCCGCGCCAGATCGAGTGCTTCTCGGACAGCATTCGTGTCCATACCGTCGATGCTGAAGGCTTGCCAGCCTAGTCCTTCGAAACGTGTGACGACATCTTCGGTGAAGGCAACGTTGGCGGTCGCGGCAAGGGTGGTTTCGTTCTGATCATATAGATAGATGAGCTTGCCGAGCTTGAGGTGTCCGGCGAGCGACGCCGCCTCGGCCGCCACGCCCTCCATGACGTCACCGTCCGAGACGATACCGAATGTGAAGTGATTCACGACATCGTAACCGGGGCGATTATAGCGGGCGGCAAGGAATGCTTCCGCAATGGCCATGCCGACGCCATTTGCGAAGCCTTGCCCTAGGGGGCCGGTCGTTGCTTCGACTCCGGCCGTATGACCGCGCTCTGGATGACCCGGCGTTTGGGATCCGAGCTGACGGAATCGTTGAATCTCATCCAGCGGCAAATCGTATCCCGTCAGATGGAGGAGCGAGTAAAGCAACATCGAGCCGTGACCCGCGGATAGCACGAATCGATCTCGATCCGGCCAGTTTGGGTCGCGGGGGTTGTGCTTTAGGTACTCTGTCCAGAGGACATAGGCCATGCCCGCCGCGCCCATCGGCATCCCTGGGTGTCCGGAGTTGGCCTTCTGCACAGCGTCGACTGAGAGCATACGGATCGTGTTGATAGCGAGTGTCTCGAGACGCTGGTCTATAGCGACCACCACGTTGATTCCTCCTGCAGTTGCAACCGAGTTTTGGCAGACGTGTCGCATGTTACGAACTGGAATTCGCTGACGACGCCTGATTGCGATTACACGGTCGATTGGCGAGTGAGCCTCGCTCTTGCTCTTGGCTCATCGGTCGCAAGGCATGAACCAAGACCCTCAATGTCGAAAGTATCCCACGTGGGCAGGAATGGAGTCTTGTGGAATCAGCTCAAACCACCCCATCGCGCCGAAGCGATGCGATCTCCGCCTCGCCATACCCTATTTCCCTGAGTAGCTCGTGCGTGTGTTGGCCGACGTCGGGAATCGGTCCCATGGCAATGCCGGAACGCTCGAACGTGATCGGCGGCAGGAGCGCACGGATGTCACCCGCCGGCGTACCGACGTCACGCCATCGCTGCCGAGCCTCGAGTTGCGGATGTTCGATGAACTGGGCGACCTCGTTCAAGTCCCCGTAAGGAATGTCCGCTGTTTCGAGTCGGCGGGTCACGTCTGCCCGCGAGAGGGTCGAGAAAGCGATTTCAATTGCCGCTTCGAGTTCGTTGCGGTGGCGTCTGCGGTCGGAAGATGTCGCATATCGCGGGTCGACTTTCCAATCTGGTCGCTCACAGACCACGGCGCAGAATCGTTCCCACTGCCCTTCGGTCTGTACGGCGAAGTTGACAAGCTGGTTGTCGCCGCAGCGATAACATCCGTATGGCACGACCGTCGCGTGTCTGACACCAGCGCGCGCGGGCGGTTCCCCGCCGTAAAGCGTGTAGTAGGCGGGAAAGCCCATCCATTCGCTGAGCGCGTCGAAGAGAGATGTCTCGACGACTTGTCCCTCACCGGTCGTCGTCCGGTCGTAGAGGGCGGCGAGGACGCCCATCGCACCATAGACGCCGGCCCCGATATCACCTACGGAAATCCCGACCTTAGCCAGCGAGTCCCCCGTTCCCGTCGTTGCGATCACGCCGGTTTCGCCTTGCAAGAGCAGGTCGAATGCCTTGCGCTTCTCATACGGCCCGCCGGTTCCGTAGCCGGAGATCGTGCAAATGATGAGCGAAGGGTACCGACTTCGCAACGCCGCGTTTGCGATGCCCAAGCGCTCAGTCGCCCCGGGGCCCAGATTCTGGACGAATACATCGGCACCGGCGATCAGCCGCGCTAACACGGCAACCGATCCTGACCGCTTGAGGTCGAGAGTGATCGAGCGTTTTCCACGGTTGAGCCACACGAAATAGGACGAGAGACCGCGCACGCTCGTGTCGTACCGTCGGGCGAAGTCACCCTCCGGGCGTTCGATTTTGATTACGTCGGCGCCGAGATCAGCGAGATGTCGGGTGCAGAGAGGACCGGCGACCGCTTGTTCCAATGCAACGACTTTGATCCCGGCAAGCGGCCCTTCTCGAGCGGGGTGGCCGTTCGATAGCAAATCACTCATTTCGCTCCTCACCAAGGTGTTGCCGGCAGTTTTGGCGCACTACACCCACCCTATTGCAAATGCGACATATCCCTTTAGATGTCTCCTCAAACACGAACCCCAAACCGCCTCTTCAATAGCTCCTCGGCATGCCAAGCACGCGCTGACCAATGAAGGCGAGCACGAGATTGTTCGACACAGGCGCGACGCGATAAAGGCGGGTCTCCCGAAACTTTCGCTCGACGTCGTGCTCGGCGTTGAATCCATTACCTCCGAATGTGTCGAGACACGCGTTGGCGGCTGCCCAACTAGCTTCAGCGGCCAGATACTTCGCCATATTGGCATCCGCGCCACACGGAATCCCGGCGTCATAGCGCACCGCCGCGCGTCTCTGGACGAGGCTGGCGGCTTCGACTTGCGTGTATGCGGCCGCGATGGGAAACTGGACGCCTTGGTTGGCGCCGATCGGTCGGTCAAAGACGACGCGCTCGGTCGCATATCGTGCCGCTCGGTCGACAAACCACCGACCATCGCCAACACATTCGGCGGCGATGAGGATGCGCTCGGCGTTCCACCCATTCAGAATCTGCCGAAATCCCGCGCCCTCTTCGCCGATCAGGTTTTCAACCGGCACCTCGAGACCATCAAACTCGACCTCGTTGGTTTCGTTGTTCATCATCATGCGTAACGGTCGCAGTCGTAGGCGGTTGCCTGCATGCCGCAGATCGACCAAGAATGTGCTGAGTCCCGCCATTGGTCGCGACTCGTCGCGCGGCGACGTCCGTGCCAACAGGAGCATCAGGTCGGAGTGGTGGACGCGAGAAATGTAGATCTTTCTCCCGGTAACGACATAGCGATCACCACGCCGGACTGCCATCGTCGTGATCCGTGAGCTGTCGGAGCCTGCCTCAGGTTCGGTCACGGCAAACGCTTGTAGGCGTAGATCGCCGCTCGCAATCGCCGGCAGGTAATGCCCCTTTTGCTCCTTACTGCCATGGCGCAATATGGTGCCCATCACGTACATCTGGGCATGGGCAGGACCGGCGTTGCCGCCACTGGCGTTGATCTCTTCCAATACAGCGGCTGCCTCTGTGATCCCGAAACCAAGGCCGCCGTACTCGCGCGGTATAAGAATGGCAAGCAAGCCACTCTTGGTTAGAGTATTGATGAACTCTTGGGGATATGTCCGCGCTGCGTCATGCCGTCTCCAATAGTCGTCCGGCAGGCAGGCAAGGATATCGCGCACACGTGAACGGAGCCGGGCGACCTCTTTCGACTCCTCAAGTGGAATGCTCAGACGGGGTCCTTGATCCATGAGTGCCTCGCCGCATTCGCGGTCCGTGCAGCGCATAATCCGATGTCGATGCTAGCATTGTTTCGACCTCAGCGGAGCAAGGACGTGGTCGAGCTGAATGGACAACTGAAGGTTCTCATCGAGCGCCATCCGGATGGCGTCAGCCTCATCGCGCTCAATCGGCCCAGTGTTCACCACGCGATCGATAGTGAATTGATCGAGGCGCTAGCAATCCAACTTGATGCTTTGGCGCAAGATGCGTCACTGCGCGTTCTCGTCCTGACCAGCACAAGCACCGATGCATTCTGTTCCGGTGCCGATCTACGAGAGCGCCGTCAGATGACGCCGGAGCAACGTGCCGCGCATACAGGCTCGATTGAGGCAGTGGCGAATGGGCTTGCGGCGTTTCCAGCGCCGACGATCGCCGCAGTCAATGGCTTCGCGCTCGCTGGCGGGGCGGAAATAGCCCTCGCCTGCGACATTCGCGTCGCGGCATCGACCGTCATTCTCGGCTTTCCCGAAGTTCGGATCGGGATATTTCCGGGCGCCGGCGGCGTCCTTCGCTTACCCACGTTGATCGGATCGGGCGCAGCACGGGACCTGCTTTTTACCGGCCGACGCGTCAAGGCCGATGAAGCGTTTCGCATGGGGTTAATCGATCACCTTGTTCCAGGAAACGACGCGATCCCGGCCGCGCGGGAGATGGCATCGACTATTGCCACCAACGCGCCGCTCGCTGTCCGTGCCTTGAAGTCGGCGCTTCGCGCGTCGTCAAGCCAAGCAGACTCGCGCGCGGCAGAAATCATCGCGCGGTATCGCAAGCGCCTCGACGACACCGAAGACTACGCCGAGGGACTCGCGGCATTCGCGGAGCAGCGATCACCTCGATTCGTAGGACGCTAATGATCAAATCGATCTGGCCGCTGTCACCAACGCACGAACACGTTCGACGTCGACGGCGTTTGTCACGACGCCGTCCACCTTCATCGACGTGCCGACAATGACTCCATCGGCATGCCTAAAGACGGCATGTAGGTTATCAACCCTCACGCCACTCCCGACCATAACCATCGCGTCCAGAACCGCCGACTTAACTGAAGCCAAGTCTTGTTCGTCGGCGGGCATTCCCGTCGCCGGCCCGGTCACGATGACGGCCGCCGCGAGGCCACGTTCGATCGCATCCGCCGCCAGTTCGGCGACCGGTCGCTGAGCAAGCTGGACAGCATGCTTGACATCAACGTCGGCCCAGATGTCCACGTCGGCGCGGAGCCCGCGGATCAACGACTGCACCTCTTCCGCTTCTCCCTGAATGATCCCTTGATCGGTCACAGCGGCGCCGACGTAGACGTTGGCGCGCACAAACCGAGCGCCGGCCATGGCGGCGATACTTACCGCGCCGGTCACGTCGTTGCGCAAAATGTTCACGCCGATCGGGAGACCACTTTCGCTTGCCACAGCTTCGACTGCCTTTGTCATAGCTGCGATCACGTGTGGTTCGACGGGTCCCCGGCGAAACGGCGCGTCACCAAAATTCTCGACGATGATCGCCTCCACCCCTCCTGTCGTATAGGCGGCGGCGTCTCTTCGGGCCGCATCAAGAATCTCCGCTAGGCTTGAGGCATCACCTCCCTTCGCCGTTCCTGGCAGTGGATGCAGATGCACGACACCGACGATTCGTGGAGCGAACAACGTCGTGCGGTTCACGAGCCACCGCCGTTAGCAGCGAGGCCAGCCACGAGTGCCCCCGCCGCAAAGATAAGCATCAGAATCGCGAAGAGCGTGAAGCCCCCTCGCGATCTCACGGCTCGCGGCTGTCGCGCGACGTACCTCGCGTGCAGCAACGACAGCGCGAAGAGTGCGGCACCTCCGGCGATGCCGAACCAAACAATCGCCTGCCCATTCACGCCCCAATTTCCTCCATCGTTTATTCAGACTCTACGGATTCTTCTAGCGCACGGCTACGCGGTTGCTCGTACGTTTCTACGACACCGGGTGTGTGCGATGCCACGGCCTCGTCAAGATCGCGACGTCGTTCCCGCGCCTGGCCTATCGGTTTCACTCGGACTTGCGGTAGCATCTCTTGGGCCATGACGGCGATGCGAGGGGGAGATCAGGTTCTGAATGGCCGAGCGACCGGGCGCTTATACCATTGCCAGGCTCCACGAGATGACTGGCGTCACCCCACGCACGATCCGGTTCTACATCAGCCTGGGGCTGCTGCCGCCTGCCTTTGGCCGGGGTCCCGGCGCGAGGTATGGTGAAGGGCATCTCGCTCGGCTTCAGTTGATTCACTTGCTCAAGTCGCAGCACTTACCGCTCGACGGGATCAAACAGAGACTTCACGAGTTGTCCGATCGGCACGTTCGCGCGATGGTCTCGATGGATGCGCAACCGATCGGCGAACGGTGGCGGCGGGTGGCGCTGCATCCCGGCATTGAGTTGCACATTCGCGAGCGCGATTCAACCACGTCGGCGGAATTCGACGACGCAATCGCGCACATCCTCGACGTCATGAAGCCGGTGATCGATCGACTCAAGCTGCCGCGGTGATCCACGTTCTTTACGCTTACCCGCGAGATTGCCGATGGACCGAAATGAGCACTGGATACCCGATCATGAGGACGGAAGCGGTTGGGCGCCGGTCGATTGGGGGAGCGTCATTCGCGGCGCCAGATATCACTACCGACATGTCATGGGCGATGAGCGCCTTACAAACCAACGACCGGCTTACTATTGCGTCGTGACGCGACTTGAATCCGACGAGCTGCCGCCCCACGAAAACACGTACTTCGTGCCGCGGGGAAAGCTGGCAGACTTCTTGGCGGAACTCTCGCTTGCCGGTGGCGCGGAATCGATCTGGCATGTCGCGCCGTGCGACAATCCGCCGCCGGAGTTGGTCCACACGTCCGAATGATTCTGGCTGCCGGCGATTAGGCCATTTTGAGCGTAGCGCTCAGGGATAACCAAAGCCAATCAGGTCGATTGTTGAGTTCGTATTCGATCTCGTAGAGTGCTTTGTCGAGTTCCCATGGCACCAACGCTTCTCTGAATTCGTCTCGTGTTTTGGGAACGAGCAATCTATTCTTCGCTCGCACCTCATCAAAGTAGGCGGTGAGGAAGGCGTCGCGGGCGGCTCGCTCCCACGCTTGAGCGTCGGCTCGCGCGCCTTCCCGCTCCACGGCGCCGCGTGCGTATCCGAACGAGCGCAGCATGCCGGCAACGTCCTTGAGCGGGGTCGTCTTTGCCCGCCGCTCCGCGATGGTGCGCTGTGGCTCCCCTTCGAAGTCCAGGACCACGAAGTCGTGGCCGGTAGTCCGCAGCGTCTGTCCCAGGTGGAAGTCGCCGTGAACGCGGATCTTGGATCGTCCCAGCAGCAGGTCTAAGCCGGACAATCGCAAACGGAAACCGCCCATAGCCCGCGTGAACGCGCTGATCGATTCGGCGTTCGAACCGATGAAAGAGCCCGATGCGGAGTCCAGGACACGATCGACCCGAATGATCGACGTTTCGATCGCATCCGACCACGTTGCGATGTCCCGCTCCGTAATCAACTCCGGCCGAACGGAGGAGTCCGACGCGTCGCTCGCAAGCGCAACGTGCATTTGCGCCGTGCGGAGTCCGAGCAAACGTGCGTCCTCAACGAGCACGGGCGAGACACCTCCGTCTGACCACGGTGCATTGCTCACCGACGACAGGATATGGCTCCAGCCATCTCCTTTGTTCGCAACGTAGCCTTGTGCCACTGCTAGCGAACTGACTTTGCCGGAGAGATCGGTGTACCGCAGTTCCCCAAGGAACGGCGGAATGTGTCGAAAGTCAGTTCGCGCCGTCAGAAACTGTCCCAGCTCCGCGTCAGGGTTCGGTCCCGGTTCCACCCGTCGAAAGACTTTGAGTATTGCCTCTCGACCATAGATGATCGACGTATTGCTCTGTTCAACCGAGACGACACGAGATACCTCACGATTGGTTTCGTTGATCGACGCCCCGATCGAATTGGTACCGCTCCATGCGAACCGACCGAATTGGCCGTCGCGCACCGTTTGGCGCAGAAACTCGCCCGCCAACCAGCGGCGAAACGCGACGAGGGCCGGCGCATCGACGACCAGCAACGGTCCATTGCCGACCAATAGGGTCGCCAATGTGGCCTGAGGTTCGGCTGTCTGACCTGTAAACCCCAGCGGCACAAAATAGTCGGCGCTTGGTCCCGCCTCGAACTCGACGCGCACGACGCACAAAGCGAAATAGTCGGCGCCCTCTTGAATCAACGCCCGATCAGTGACTTGCGCGGCGACGATGCGCCGTTGCTTATTGCCAAACCACCGCCGACTCGGGAGGAACGTCGGGAGCACACCGGTGGCGACCTGTCTCAGGATGTCGTCAATCGACTCTGGTCCGAGGTCGGCGTCGAGAGATAGGGTGTGATGTGGTTCCGGAGATCGGCCCGCGGTCATTCCTCCTCCGGCGGCTGCTCGAGGCGGAACCAATAGAAGCTGTGCGGGCCGAGCGTCACGAAGTAAGGGAGTTCGCCAATGCGCGGGAAGCGCGTCTCGCCGATCAACTCGACCGGTTGCATCCCGGCGAGCGACTGGAGATCAAGCTCCGCGTATTGCACAAACCGGCTGAGATTGAAGATGCAGAGGATCGTCTCCTGTTCGTATCGTCGAACGTAGACAAGGACTTTCGTGTTCTCAGGATAGAGAAAGTCGAGCGTGCCGCGCCCGAACGCGCGATAGCGCTTGCGCACAGCAATCATCCGGCGCATCCAATGCAGGAAAGACGTCGGCGTCCTCATCTGCGCTTCGACGTTGACGCCCTGGTAACCATAGACGGGATCCATGATGGGGGCGGAATAGAGTTTCGCCCAGTCAGCTCGGGAGAACCCGGCATTCCGGTCCGCGCTCCATTGCATTGGCGTGCGGACGCCGTTGCGATCACCCAGGTAGATGTTGTCGCCCATGGCGATCTCGTCGCCGTAATAGATGACCGGCGCGCCCGGCATCGAGAGGAGCAGCGCGTTCATCAACTCCATCTGCCGGCGTCCATTGTCGAGGAGGGGAGCGAGTCGGCGGCGGATGCCGAGGTTGAGCCGCATACGCGGATCCTTGGCGTACTCGTAATACATGTAGTCGCGCTCGGCGTCGCTTACCATTTCGAGCGTCAGTTCATCGTGGTTCCGCAAAAAGATGGCCCATTGCGCGCCTGGTGGGAGGTCCGGCGTGCCGTGCATGATCTCGACGATCGGGGTGCGACTTTCCTGTCGCATTGCCATGAACATACGTGGCATAAGTGGGAAGTGGAAAGCCATGTGGAACTCCGCCCGGTCGGGCAGCTCGCCGAAGTAGTACACGACATCGGACGGCCATTGGTTCGCTTCAGCCAAAAGGATTTTGCCAGGAAACTCGAGGTCGACCATCCGCCGCAATTCTTGCAAGAAGCCATGCGTCTCCGGCAGGTTTTCGCAGATCGTGCCTTCCCGTTCGAAGAGGTACGGCACGGCGTCGCAGCGGAAGCCGTCCAAACCCATGGTAAGCCAGAAACGGACGACGTTGAGCATCTCCTTGCGGACCTCGGGATTGTCGAAATTGAGGTCCGGCTGGTGGCTATAGAATCGATGCCAAAAGTGCTGCTGGGCGACCGGATCGTATGACCAGTTCGAACTCTCGGTGTCAATGAAGATGATGCGGGCATCACCATAGGTACTGGCGTCGTCGCTCCAAACGTAGTAGTCCCGTTTGGACGACGCCGGGTCGGATCGTGCCTCCTGAAACCAGGGGTGTTGGTCGGAAGTATGGTTCAGCACCATGTCCGCGATGACGCGGATGCCTTTCGAGTGCGCTGTGTCGAGGAACTCTTTGAAGTCATCAAGCGTGCCGTAATCTTGGTGGATGTCTAAGAAACCTGCGATGTCGTAGCCATCGTCCCGCAGCGGCGAGGGGTACATCGGCAGTAGCCAGACGCAATCGATGCCGAGATCGCGAATATAGTCGAGTTTCTCCGTCATCCCCTTGAAATCGCCGAAGCCGTCCCCGTCCGCGTCGTAAAAGGATTTGACCGGCGCCTCGTAAAAGATGGCGTCCTTAAACCACAGTTCATCGTGGCTGATCATGCGTGATCGCCCCTCATCGATACTCCGAACGCTCCACCGAGGAAGTGCGCACCCGCGACCAGCGCACGGACCAGGACGTTCCGCTCTTGTCCTATGCCCGGCGAAGGACGCGCGACGAGCGCATTATGATCCGACCGTGCAAAATCTGCATCCCGCACTCGGCGTGGCGTCGGCCTAATAACAGGGCTCGGCAAAGTCGATATGCGTCCACGGCCTGATGCTGTAGATGAGCGCCGGTTCCCAGTGCGGATCGAGGCGCACGTACTGCGTGCCGCCGGTCCAAAGAAAACTCTCGCGGGTGACGAGTTCCGTCACCCGATACTGATCGCCTTCGCCGATACCAAATTCCTGAATCGGGAGATGGATGTTCGTCTCGTGCGCCTGGAACGGATCGAGATTGACAACGATGACGATGATGTCGTCCCGTTCGATCGTCGCCTTACCGTAACAGAGGATGTTGTCGTCGTCGGCGCCGTAGAATCGAAGGTTGTCGTACTCCTGAAGGGCCACATGCTCGCGCCGAATCGCGTTGAGATGAGTGACATAATCGATGATGTTGCCGGGTCGATCCCAGTCCCACACCTTGTACTCGTACTTTTCCGAGCGCAAGTATTCCTCCTTGCCGGGCACCGCGGTGTTCTCGCAGAGCTCAAACCCGCTGTAGATCCCATAAACGGAGGAGAGCGTTGCCGCGAGGGCAAATCGCATCTTGAACGCGGGTCGCCCCCCTTCCTGCAATATGTAGGGCAGGATGTCGTGGGTATTCGCAAAGAGGTTGCCGCGCAAGTACTCGGCGACGTCGGTTTGTGTCAATTCAGTAAAGTACTCGATGATCTCGCGCTTGAAGTTGCGCCAAGTGAAGTAGGTATAGGACTGCGCGAACCCGGCTTTCGCCAACGCCTTCATCACCTTCGGTCGGGTAAAGGCCTCTGAGAGGAAAATGACATCAGGATGATCGCGCTGAACTTCGCGAATCAGCCATTCCCAGAAGACCGTTGGTTTTGTGTGCGGATTGTCGACGCGAAACGCCCGCACGCCCTGATCGACCCAATAGAGCACGATCCGCTTGAGCTCGGCCCACAGTTCACGCCAAGTCGGCGTTGCGAAGTTGATCGGATAGATATCTTCGTACTTCTTGGGCGGATTCTCAGCGTACTTGATCGAACCGTCAGGCCGAATGTGGAACCAGTCTGGATGCTCTCTTGCCCACGGGTGGTCGGGCGAACACTGAATGGCAAAGTCGAGCGCAATCTCCATCCCATGCGCGCGAGCGACTCGCACGACCTCGTGGAAGTCCTCCAATGTGCCCAGCGACGGGTCGATAGCGTCGTGGCCTCCCAGCTCGTTACCGATAGCATACGGCACGCCTGGATCGTCCGGACCAGCGACAAGCGTGTTGTTGGGACCTTTGCGGTTCGTGTGACCAACGGGATGAATCGGCAAGAAGTAAAGGACGTCGAATCCCATAGCCGCGATCGCCGGGACACGCTCAATCACGTCTTGAAAGGTAGCGCTTTGCCCCTGGACATTACCGGCTGACCGCGGGAGCAACTCGTACCAAGCCGCGTATCTGGCCGCGACCCGGTCAACAACGACTTCGAGTTCACGCGGATGGGCCACTGCGCCAGCTCGGGAACGATGCCGGCGCACCAGATCCGCCAGTTCATCTGACAACATGATCGCAACGGCGTCCGCCTGACTCGTTGCCGAACGGGCGCGCGCCAGCAGGTCGGAGAACGCCGGTGCATCACCCGCGGACCGATCGCACGATTCGGCGGCGATCCGATCTCCTTCGATCAGTTCGAGCGAAACGTCGAGGCCCGCCCCGATCTTTTTTGTGAGTTCGTCCCGCCAGGTTTCAAAGAGATCGGGGAATGCTTCGACGGTGTACACGTACCGCGTGTTTTTGGTCAATGGGAAGGAAGCCGACCAGCGGTCGTTGTCGATCAAGCACATCTCGACATCTGACCACACGGCGTCATCGACGCGGCGATAGCGCAAGACTGCCGCAACTTTGTCGTGACCCTCCTTGAAGATGTCGGCAGCGACCTCCAAGGTATCTCCGACTTCGCGCTTGACCGGATATCGCCCGCAGTCAAGCTCGGGGTAGACGTGCTCGATCAGGATGCTACTGGGCGGATCGGTGGTGTTCGATAGATTCTCGAGGCCAGACAAGGCGTCGCTCCCGCGGTGGTCGGCGAACCAGCGGTCGCCGCATTCGACTTCAACCGTGATGGTAATCAAGGACGGAGGTCGCGGTCGAGTCATGCCAGCGCTCCGTCGAGTTGCTCAACAGGTGGTTTGCATGCCCAATGCCAAGAACACGGCAAATCCACGCCTGACTCCTGCCATGATCGTCGTCGTCGTCGCCGTGCTGATCACCGTCGGTGGCGCCATCCTCGCGCGCGGTGAAATCGCCGACCGAGTTGTTCGCCCGGCACCAGTGGAGTCAACGGTCGAAGTTGGTTCGTCGATGACCCAAGTTGAGCATGCATTCTACGACTTTGTCGGACCGCGACTCGCGCGCATGGCGGCTGAGGGAAACGAACTCGTCCGTCTTGCCGAAGGTCGAAGTCGTAACCTGATCGAACTGCAAACGCGAGGAGAACGGATAACCGACGCTGGACAGGAGATTGATGAGTACATTGCGCAATTTGGCGTCCCTATTCGCTTCGCCAAAGCAATGGAGACGTATCGCGCGGCAACCGAGACGATTCGCGAAGGTATCGGTGAAGCCCGATCCGGATTCCTCAGCTTCGACTGGGACCGAGTGGCGGTGGCTGTTGACCATTTTCGGGTCGGCGCCGAGGGTCTGGCACATTCGCTCGGCGCTTTGCAGGTGGCGGCTGGGAATCCCTCTTCCCGCGAAGCCACCCCGGCGCGGGGTAAGGTACACTGGTGATTCTATAACCCTTGGGTCGCGGGCGGCGGTCCGGCGTCCGGGACGTACTTGGAAGGAGAATCGGCTGGTCGGCGCCCGTTTACCGACGGTGAGGCAGCTGTTCTCGGGCCGGAAAGGATGGCGGACAATGCGCTATGAGGTACTCTACTTGGCTGGCGGAGAGGAGCACACCGACGTGGTAGAGGCGCCCGATGCGGCGGAGGCAGCATCGGTCGTCCAACACGACCACGGGCAGACGCCAGAGTCGTTTGAGCTATTGTCGGTTCACATGATCGAAGAGATCGAGAACCCGACCTTTGCGGAGCCGGGCGTCGATTCCGTGGCCGTTGAGTAAGTAACTGCGGCAAACATCCGGGAGCGTAACCCGCGACGCTCTCCAGGCGTGCGGGGATGATGAGCGCAAATTTGCGGGGCGCTGTCCGGCCATCTAAAGAGGTCAGCAAGCCGTATCCGCTTGGCGTGACGTGGGACGGTCACGGCGTGAACGTGGCCGTCTTTTCTGAGCATGCAACGTCTATCAGTCTCTGCCTCTTCGATGACAGCTGCGCCGAAACGACCCGCGCGGAGCTATCACGCCGTACCAATCACGTTTGGCATAACTACTTCGATGGTATCGGTCCTGGGCAGCTATACGGATTCCGCGCGGACGGCCCATACTGTCCCGAAGAAGGGCATCGTTTCAATCCCCACAAACTGCTGATCGATCCCTATGCAAGGGCGATTCATGGCACGCTCGACTGGAACGGTCCTGTCCGAGGTTACGACCGCGACTTCGCTCGAGGGGACCTGTCGATTGACCCACGGGACAGCGCGTCGCACGTCCCGAAATCGGTCGTCGTGGATACCCAGTTCAACTGGGGCGACGATCGCCCCCCCGACGTGCCATGGAGCGACACTGTCATCTACGAGACCCACGTCGCCGGACTAACGCGGCTACATCCATTGGTGCCAGAATATCTAAGAGGAACCTACCTCGGTCTGTGCCAGCCACCGGTGCTCGCTCATCTCAAGGGCCTTGGCGTCACCGCGATCGAACTCATGCCGATTCACGCTTTCTTGGACGAAGAGCAGCTCACACGGCGAGGGCTTCGTAACTACTGGGGGTACAACACAATCGGGTTCTTCGCACCAGCAGGACGCTTTGCCCAGGGAGGCACGCGCGGGGCACAAGTCACCGAGTTCAAACAGATGGTACAAACGCTCCACGCCGACGGCTTCGAGGTCATCCTCGACGTCGTCTACAACCACACCGCCGAGGGGGGACCATTTGGACCGACCATCGCCTTTCGTGGGTTGGACAACGCCACGTACTATCGGCTACGCCCTGGGCATCCGCGCTACTACCTCGACGTGACCGGCACCGGCAATACGCTCAATGCCCACCACCCTCAGGTCTTGCAGCTCATTATGGACAGCCTGCGCTATTGGGTAGAAGAAATGCACGTCGATGGGTTCCGCTTCGATCTCACGCCGGCGCTAGCGCGTGATCCGCACGACGTCGACCCGCGAGGAGCATTCCTGCGCGCAATTCATCAAGATCCAGTCCTGGCCCCCGTCAAGCTGATCGCCGAACCGTGGGATCTTGGGGAGGGAGGATATCAGGTCGGCAACTTCCCGATTCGCTGGTCCGAATGGAACGACCGGTTCCGCGACGCAACCAGGGCGTTCTGGCGAGGCGACGCGGGGCGAGGAGCCGAGATCGGATACCGACTTACTGGATCATCCGATCTGTTTCGCGCCGCCGGCAGGACGCCTCGCGCCAGCATCAACTTCGTCACCGCGCACGACGGATTCACGCTTGAAGACCTGGTTTCATTTCAGCGGAAGCACAACGAGGCGAACGGCGAAGAGAATCGAGACGGATCAGACCACAATTTCTCGAGCAATCACGGTCAGGAGGGGCCTTCATTCGATCCGGCGATTCGTGCCCGTCGCGACCAGCAGAAGCGAAATCTGATGGCCACGTTGTTCCTCGCGCAAGGCGTCCCGATGCTGTGCGGAGGCGACGAGCTTGGTCGAACTCAAAGAGGGAACAACAACGCCTATTGCCAGGACAATGAGATCGGCTGGTACTCCTGGCAAGACTCAGAAATCGAACGCTTGTTTCTCAGCTTTTGCCGCCGCCTATCAGTGCTGCGCGGAGAGTACCGCGTCCTCCGTCGGGCCACTTTCTTCGACGGGCTGGAACTCTTACACGGCACCCGGGACTTGACGTGGTGGCGCCCGGACGGATCCGAAATGTTGGACGCCGATTGGCGATCCCCGCATCTCCGCGTCCTGGTCGTGCAGCTGGCCGACACGGTAGGGGATGATGATCCTGACGAACGCGCGGACCAACTCGTGATGATTCTTAACGCCGGTCAACACACCGTCGACGTTCGCATGCCGCCGACGAGCATTCGCGAAGGAGACACGTGGTTATTGCTGCTCGACACGGCGACATGGGAATCGCCTCAGGGCGTGCTGCACGCGGGCGGCGACTGTGCGCGGGTGGCCGAACATTCGATGCGGCTTTACTGCCGCGCGGACACGGCCGACGCCGCCGATGCTGGATGAACTCGTGGCGGCCGGTCCACGGCGATCAATGCGAGGAGCTGACGAAGTCGTTCGGCCTGAATCGAGGTCATGTCGTCGAGCAACGCGGCCAACCGGCGCTTGTACGCATCGCCAAGTTCGTCCAACAGTCGACGTCCAACTGGGGTCAGGCGGGCAAGGACCATTCGCCGGTCGTCCGGGTGTGGCTTCCGCTCGGCCCATCCCTGGCGTTCTAGGATATCGACGTACAGCGTGGCCGTGCGCCGAGCCACCGCGAGCTTGCGGGCAAGCTCGGACGGCGCCAAGCCTCCGGGAAAGGCTGTGCCGAGTTCGAGCAGGGCGCCAAAGGCGCCGGCGGTCAAGTCAAGATCGGCCAAAACGTCGGTAGCGGCGCGGTCAATTGCGCCGGCCGTGCGTATCAGTTGCAGAAACGCGTCGAAACGCGCGGTGTTCTCGACCTCCGGCGAGACCTCGGTCATGGGTAGTTCCTGTCCGAGCCAGCCGGGGTGTACCGCGCAAGACCGCGAGACAACTTTTCCTCCACGGCTCATCACCGCGGTGGCGACTTTCGCTCGTTCGATCATATCGTTCTGCTCCCCGCTGTTCGAACTGGTTGGCCGCTGACGGGGTGAAGACGAACCGCTTCAACTCCGCCGGGCTCTTGCTATGGGCTTGCTAGCTACCAGATTAGCCGGGTGCGGTCCAATTTGCTGCCGGGAACGGTCTTTGAATCGCGGCTCGTGTCTGTCGGGCAATGTCCCTACGCGCGTCGGGAAAATCCTGACAGGCGCTACGATTCAGAGATCATCGCCGGCCAGAAGCCCTGCCCGCAAAGCGTAGCGCACGAGTTCTGCCCGGTTCGTCAGCCCGAGCTTTTGCATTGCTCGGTGACGGTAAGTTTCGACGGTCTTCGGCGAAAGCGAAAGCTGGTCGGCGGCTTGGAGTGCCGTGTGCCCTTCGGCAGTCAATTTGACGACCTCCCGTTCTCGCTCTGACAAGACCTCGCCGAGATCAACCTCGTCTCCGGCGCGGACCCTGCCGAGATATCCGCGCAGCAACGTCTTGGTGGCGGCCGGGTCGAGAAAGACCTCGCCACTTGCCACCGTCCGTATCGCGTCGAGCAGTTCAGTATGGGCACTCGATTTCTTGACATAGCCAGAGCCGCCAGCTTCGAGCACCGGCAACAAGTATCGCTCTTCGGCATGTACCGTTAGGACCAGCACCCGAGTTGATAGCCCAAGACTGGTAATCGATCGAATCGCTTCCAACCCACCGCCCGGCATGGAGAGGTCGGCGACGACGACGGTCGGTCGGAGCGATCGTGCCGCTTCGACTGCCGCCGGGCCATCCGCTGCCTCGCCAACAACCCGCATATCAGGCTGAGCCTCCAAGAGCACCCGCAAACCGGCCCGAACGATGCCGTGGTCGTCGGCGAGCACAATGGAGATTGGCTCCGGCAGTCGGGACTCCTCTCCCTCACGCATTGTCATCGTCACGATGTCCCTACCTCCTGGAGCCGGTTGGTCGTCAGAGGAATATAGGCAAAGACTTCGGTGCCGGTTCCCACCTCCGACCAGAGTCGGAAGGTTCCGCCGACGAGCTCGACGCGCTCTGCCATGCCGAACAATCCGAGTCCGAGTCCGCTATCGTCGCGCGCGGTCGCGACCCGCGTATCGAATCCCTGCCCGTCATCTCGAATCGAAATCGTTACGTCCTCTTCGGTGCGATCCAAATCGAGCGATACGCGCTTAGCGTTGGCATGTTTGGCGATGTTAGTCAGGGCTTCTTGCGCCACGCGATAGAGGACCAATTCGATCTCGCTCGGCATACGTCCCTTGGGACCTCGGGCTTGATAGTCGATGGGGATCGCCGCCTGCTCGCTAAGCCGCTGCGCTAGGTCGCCGAGTGCCGCCAACAGTCCAAGGTCGTCGAGGGCGGGCGGTCGCAGCTCGAGTGCCAGCCGGCGGACGCCTTCCAGCGCCTCGACGGTCATTTCCTCGAGCATCGACGCCATTTGTTGCACGCTCGGATCCGCGGACGATTTTAGGGTGGTCAACCGCAGGATCTGCGCAAAGAGAACCTGCGCGGTGTCGTCGTGCAACTCCCGCGAGATGCGCTTACGCTCGTCCTCTTGCGCGCGGATGACTTGGGACGCCAGCGATCGCAGTTCCTCGCGGTCGCGGGCCAATTCGTTGAGCGTGGCGTTGAACGTTTCCGCCAGGTGAGCAAGTTGGGGATCGGTGTAGGCACTACGCCCCGCGCGTACGCTGCGATCGCCCGACATGAACGAGAGCGCGGCGCGCTCGAGCGACGCCAGCGGTCGAAACGCCGCACGCAACACGAGAAAGTTTACCGAAACACTGATCACCGTGCCCGCGATGACGAAGATCACAAAGAGGCGCGTGTATGACTCGTCAGGCGCTTGGCGCACGGCGTTAATCGTCAGCCAAGTGCCAATGACCGCCCCGATAACGACAATCGCCGCATTGGCAATGAGGATCTTGTAGAGAATCGGCATCCCGCGGAGCCGGCCGACCAAGCGCGGGCCGATGACAGGTTGTGCGGTGTCGATGGCGCTCACGTTGCGATACGTCCTTGTCGGTTCTCATCCAATGTAGACCCAAGTTGTCACATACCTGTTACCATATTTGGTCGAGAACGTGCGGAGGAGGTGGCATATGGCATCAGCATCTTCATTCGACATTGTTTCGAAGTTCGATGAGCAGGAGCTTCGCAACGCGGTCGATCAGGCCCGTCGAGAAATTCATCAGCGCTATGATCTCAAAGACACCAAGACGGAAGTCGATCTCTCCCCGACCGAGATCACGATCAACTCGGACTCGGAGTTTACGCTCCAAGCGGTGCGAGACATCATCGAGTCGAAACTCGTTCGACGCGGGCTATCCTTGAAGATACTCGACTACGGGCGCGAGGAACCGGCGTCGGGAGGTCGAGTTAGGCAACAAGTGAAGCTGCGACAAGGCATTCCCGACGAACTTGCAAAGCAGATTTCAAAGCGAATTCGCGACGAGTTCAAGAAGGTGACGCCTCAAGTCCAGGGCGACGCGATTCGCGTCCAGGCCAAATCCAAGGACGACCTTCAGGGCGTTATTCAGTCGCTCCGCGCGAGCGACTACCCGGTCGCCCTACAATTCGTGAACTATCGCTAAGTCATGCTGGGAGACCACCAATTGTCCGCTTCAATCCCCGAATCAACGAGGGCTAGCCGGTCATTTCATATTCTCACCCTCGGCTGCTCGAAAAACCGCGTTGACTCAGACGGTATGGATCACCTGCTGCGTCAGCGGGGGCTTGCGGCCGCCGGCACGCCGGAAACGGCGGACATCGTGATCGTCAACACCTGCGGCTTTCTCGGGGCCGCGCGGGCGGAATCGGTCGGAGTCATCGAGGACGTGCTGAAGGATCGCCGCCGGGATCAACGAGTCATCGCCGCCGGATGCATGCCGGCGCTCGGCAACTATCGCAACGACATTCCGTCCGGCGTCGATCACGTCCTGACGACGCGTGAATGGTTCAAGATCGGCGATGTCGTTGCCAGTCTCTTCAACGAAGAGACGCTTCCTGAGTCGGCCGGTTGCGAGGGAATGCTGACCACATTCCACCGCGACCAGGCCGGCCCTTCGGCCTACGTCAAGATCGCCGACGGTTGCGACCACAACTGCGCCTTCTGCACAATCCCCTCGATCAAGGGCCGGCAAGTCAGCAAGCGGCCACTCCACATCATCCAGGAAATCGTCGATCTGGTAGCAAACGGCACGAAAGAGGTTGTCCTCGTCGCACAAGACACCATCAGATACGGGGCCGATCTCGGCATGAAGCACGGCCTGCCGCAATTGCTCGAAATGATCGTCGAACAGATTCCTGACCTGCGTTGGCTACGCATGCTCTACATCTATCCCAGCCCGTTGACGTTACGCATGGTCGACGTAATGGCAGGACACAACGCGCTCCTCCCGTACCTCGACATGCCGATCCAGCACGCGGATCGCGATGTGCTGCGCGCGATGAACCGACCCAGCGACGTCGACATGACCCGACGCCTGGTCGCGCATGCCAGGGCGCAACTTCCCGACGTCGCCATGCGGACCACCTTTATCGTCGGATACCCAGGCGAAACTGAGAGGCAGTTTCGCACGCTCATCGATTTCGTCGAGGAGATGGAGTTCGATCACGTCGGCGTGTTCACCTACTCGCCGGAAGAGGGAACCAAGGCAGCGACTTTGGCCGATTCGGTGCCGAACGAAGTCGCCGCGGAGCGCCGTGGGCTACTGATGGAAGCGCAACAGCGCATCTCACAATGTAAGAACCGGCAACTGGTCGGTCAACGCCTCGAAGTCCTTGTCGAGGCCGTCGGTAAGTCGGAAGACCAGCGCGGCAGAACCGAGCCGATCTCCATCGGTCGCGCCCGACGCCACGCGCCGGAGGTTGATGGCCTCGTCTTTATTCCGGGTGAACTGCCTGTTGGCGCATTGCTTAATCTTGAGATTGCGGACGCGCTTCCGTACGATTTGTGGGCCGTTCCGCCGGATGGTCTCGCCGGTCAGCGGGATCGCGCTGACCACCGGAGAGCGCGGCGCCGACCCGCTCCAAGAACTCGCCCTCGAGCGGCGAGCCGATTGGGAAGACGCGAACGGGGTCGGCCGGTGCCGATGGCCACACCCGCTGGAACATGACCCATTGCTCAGGAGTGGCGTTAATTGCGTTTTCCAGAATCGTCACGAGCTGCCTGAGCGCGGCGTCGAGATCAGCGTCGATGTCGCCCGTCTTTTCGACGCGCACTGGAGGAAAGATCCGAACTCCGTAGTTCTGCCCAATGCGAACGGAGAATATCGGCACGATTGGCGCACCGGTGTCTCGCGCAATGCGGACAGGTCCAGGTGGCAATGTCGTCGCTCGGCCGAAGAAGGTTACTGGCCTCCCATTCTGGAAGAAATCGCGATCGGTGAGGAAGGCGGCGCATTCCCCGCGACGGATCGCATAAATCACCCGCCGCACGCCAGACGGCGTCGCTTCGACGATCGAGGCTCCGTGCGATCGTCGTAAGTACGTGATCGCGTCGAAGAGAAACCTGGCCGTCGTCCTACCCGTCACGGACGTGATCTTGTACCGATTGGCGTGCAGCGTCTGACCCAGATAGTCAAACGCTCCAAGGTGCGCGGTCACGACGACGGCCCCTTTACCCTCAGCCAATACGTCGTCCAGGATGGACCAACTGCCCTCTTGAACAGCACCCTGGTCGACGAATCGCTGGCGGCTGAAATGAGGAGTCACCAGCAGATCGGCGAAGTTGCGTCCGCTCGTCCGAAAAACCCTTCTCGCGGCGGCGACAACGTTTGGCGACATTGCTTCCTGTTGCATTACCTGCGCCAAATTGGCACAGACATTCTCGCGGTAGGTCTTGGAGAGCCGGAAATAAAGCGAACCTCCGGTGTCCGCGACCCAATATCGCAGACGAATCGGCATGAGCCGCATAACCCACGAGCAGAGAACCGCTAGAGCGATGCTCAGCACATATCGAAATTCTCGGCGCTCCTCGCGCCGAAACTCGGGAAGACGGAATCCCGCGCGCACCCGGCCATGCGAACGATCCGGCCGCCTCGACTCGTCGGTCGGCGCCTCGCTACGGATCGTTTCCTCCGCGCTCACCATCGCAATGGTATCCGCGAGTGTCCCCCGCTCCGCGATCACGACGTGGAACGTTCCACGGCTCGCTCGGACGCGGCCGTGCTTGGCGGCGGCGGTCCACTTTCCTTCATCGGCACGGCTCCATACTGTGCCATCGCGTCGAAGATGACCGGCAGACCGCGAATGACCGTGAGGGCAACGGCCGCGCCAACCATCAGCCAACCGAACCACCGCCACGGATCGATCCCGTATAGGTCACCAAGCACGGTGCCATCGGTGTTGTGATGCTCATGGCCCGCCAGTCCGGTAAGGAACACGAATCCGCCTGCTTTCGCGTAGCCAAACAAACCGCGCATAAACCGCCCTGTTGTCAGCCAGCGCGTCAACGGCGAGCGCATCATGTTGCGTTCGCCAAAGGCCGTCATGCCCTCGGCATACGAAAGCGACCGCAACCCATCAACGATAAATGCGCGCGTCATCACCAACAAGGGAACCCAAATCGGAATCAAGTTGAGATCAGCGAAGACAATCCAGAGAGCAATTTCGACGATGCGATCGCCCGCGATGTCGAAGACGGCGCCAAATGCAGAGGCAGACCCTCGGCGGCGCGCAATCCAACCGTCAAGCCCGTCGCTGGCGAAGACGATCGCGATGAGAACCATGCACCAGGTGATGACGGTCACGTCGCCAAAATAGACGAGCGCAATCACCAGAAAGAGCAGAACAAGGCGCCCTACGGTGATCAGATTCGCCATCTCGCCTTGCCTGCCTCCCGGCCTCGCGGAGCGCGAGTTCACCGGTTGTTCAACGCCGCCGCACTTCCCCTCGCGGCTAGATTATCGGGCAAACACGCCCGCGCGCTCAATGGCGGAAACCGGTCACTGGCTCCGAGCGACGTCCTACCAGAAGATCAATGAGACCGCTATCCAGGCAAGTACGTTGACGAGCACGCTTGACGCCACAAGGAAGCGTGCGAGGAACGCGTCACGATCGAGCATGAATGCACCGGCAATCACGTTCATGACGCTCAGCATTGTGGCCGCTAATGGCAGTCGCCACAGCGTTTCCCGCGTACCCCACAGATCTGGAACGCCAGCCGCGTTGAAATGAAGTACAACGCCCGGAGGCATCTCCCCCATACGGTTACCAACTACCGCGGTCATCAGTGCCAGGCTTGCAGCAGTCACCCCCACGATGCCGAGCAGCATGGGGTCGTGAAAGATCGCTGCCCGCGCAATTGCAGGCGGGACGGTGATCGTCGGGGCAGAGCGCGGTGGGCGAGACCTCGCATATGCGTCACGTCCTGATCGTCGCGTGGGGACGCCGCGGCTTGCGGAACGGTCTTGCGGCACACGCCGACCCGCTGATGGCTGGTCCTGGGCACCCTGGGACTGCCATTCTTCCGGCTCTTGCCACCAATCCGCGACCGGTTCGTCGGCTGAGTACTCGGGCTCAGGAATCGCGGTTCGCTCTCCGCGACGGGCTCGCCCACCCGAAAGCGCCCGAGAGAGTTCAAGCAAGCGTCCTCGACCCATCGTCGCACGGTTCGGATCACCTTTACGGGTTGCATGAGACCGAGGGCGGGGAACGTAGTCCGATGGTCGTGCCGTGCGCCGCGCGGGAGGTTCATCGTCCGCCCAAGCAGGAAGGTCGCCCGTCGACTCCGCGTCCGACAGCTCGTAGCCGCCGAGGTCTTGGTCCTGATCCGCCGGCCATTCGGTCCACGCTGCATCCCGCGCCTGTCGCGGAAGACGCCGTCCATCGCGATCGCGATTCGTCATTGGCCGTTCTCCTGACCGCACGAGACTCTACGCGTCGAGAATAGCATGGTCGGACGACGTGCGAATCCATGGGCTTTACGTATTTGGTGAGACCTCGGGCGACACAGTCGGACTTGGCGGCGGAGTCGCAATCGGAATCGCGCCCGGCGAAGCAGCTGGCGAAGCGGCCGGCGAGCCCGCGGTCGTCGGGGTCGGCAGCGGTGGCGCGTCTGGAGGCGGCACGAATTGTTGGCTGTCCGGCGTCGGCGTCGGTTCGAGCTCTGAAGATATGTCGAACTCCGACCGTCGTTCGTCTACCCAATCCTGGACAGCCGTGTCGCTGACTCGGCCGATCTGCTCTTCAGTCAATGGCCGATCCTGCTCATGGGCATACACCTTGACAATATGCCAACCAAACTCGCTCTGGAACGGCTCGCTGATTTCCCCCGGTTGCAGTGAAAAGGCGACCTGCTCGAACTCGTCGACCATCGAGCCGAGCGTAAACCAGCCCAAATCGCCGCCATTCGGAGCCGTCGAGGAATCGGTTGACTGCTCACGAGCGATCTGTTCAAAGTCCGCGCCTTGCGCGGTTACTTGCTCGTAGATTGAATTGGCCAGGTCCTGAGTCCCAACCAGGATATGGCTCGCGTGAACCTGTTCCGCCGTCTGCCCGATTTCGGACTCGAGCACCGCACGAACCTTCTGCCGCGCCACGGCCGGCCGCACGATCAGCCGCTCGTAGTCGGACCGCGACATGTGCGTCTCATCAAAGAACGCATCTTGGTATTCCTCGTATCCCGATTCCGCCGTTTGGATCGCTTCCGCCTGGTTCGGCGTCGCTTCGGCGACAGGCGTCGCCGCGGGGCTCCCCTCCGGAGAAGCCGCGGGAGAACCTTGGGGAGACGCAACGGGCGATGCCACGTCCGCGGGCGTACCGGCCAGCGGGCTTCCGACTGTAGTGCCGTCGCCCGGTGTCGGTGTTAGCCCAGCCCGCGCGGTCTGCGTTGCCCAATCGGCGCGAGCAGGGATAAACGTTGCGGTGGGCGTGGGGGTGAATATCGGGGCATTGGACGGCTCAAACTGTTGCAGGATGTAGGTTTCGATCTCCTCTTGGCTTACTTCGACACCAAGCTGGGTCATGCTCTTGAGATAGACGTGGTCATCCACCATGCGAGACAGCGTGGTGTCGTCGATCTCGGTCGAGCCCCAGACGTCGTCGAGCTCGCTGATCGCCTGCTGAGCGAGCGCTTGATACTGCGTCTGCTGCTGCCCTTGCGAGAACGCGGCGAACTGCTGGTACTGACTCGCCTGGTTGATCAGATCGTAGGAACGCACCTTCCAGTAATCGCGACGCCTGACTTCTGTGCCGTCGATTGACGCCACGACGTGCCGCGGTTTGATGAAATACTCGTTGATGGCCGCGTAGGCAAGGATGAGCACGACCAGGGAGCCGGCGGCTGCTATACTGATATAGAGCATTCGGCGGCGGCGAGCCTCGCGTTCACGTCGAGAGACGCGACGTTTGCGGACTGGCGCCGTGGGGACCGCGCTCCGCATGGCCCCGCGCCGCAGCCGATCCCGAAGCCAACCCTGTCGACCGCGATCCTTCATAGCGCGTCTTTCCTCGCCTCGTCCTCTTGCCATAGACCATAACGTCGTAGGGTGCGGGCCGGGCAAGAAAGCGCGCCGGGCCCGATCCGCGAATCGGATGGGCCGGCGCGACCTACCTAGTCGGTCGTACCTGTCGTCGCCCCAAACGGAGCGACGCTAGCCGCGGGTACCACCCACCACGAACGGAAGCAGCGCGACGTGCCGGGCGCGTTTTATCGCAACGGTCAGCGATCGCTGGTGCCGCGCACAGGTTCCGATCTTGCGCCGTGGCTCGATCTTCCCTCGTTCGGAGATGTGGCGGCGCAGGCGGGCAATGTCCTTGTAGTCCACTACGTCGATGCGGTCGACGCAGAACATGCAGACCTTGCGCCGTGGAATGTACCGGCCCCCACCACGGCGCCCGCGCGGTCGATCGCCGCCGTCCCCATCACCACGCGGCCCTTGTGCGCCGGCGCCAAAGCGCGATCGCGGCGGGCCGCCATCCTGGCCACCCCCACCAAACCGGGAGCGGGGTGGGCCGCCCTCCTGCCGTTGAATCCCGGATTGCTGGCCTTGATTGTCTCGTTCAGCCATTGTTACTCGGTTCCTCTCGTCTCGTGATCGTCATCTGTCCTAAAAGGGCACGTCGTCGAAGTCCTGACCTCCGGATTCATCGCCTCCGCCGGTTTGATCGTCAGACGAACGCGAACCCTGGGAGGTTCCACCTTCACTGTCGCCGCGGCCACCTAACAGTTGAAGCTCGGATGCTGATACGTCCAACGAGGTGCGGTTCTGGCCCTGACGATCAACGTAGTCCCGCGCTTCGAGGTTGCCTGAAACATAGACCTGGCTCCCTTTTACGAGGTAGCCCTGCTGCGCGAGGTTGTTGAGCGTCTCAGCTAGCTTGCCCCAGGCGGTAACACGAAACCATGTCGTCCGTTCCTGAGTTTGGCCAGCTTGGTCGTTCCAGCGGCGGTTGGTGGCCATCGAAAACTGGACGTTCATCGTGCCGTTCGGCGTAAACCGTGTCTCCGGGTCTCTGCCGAGGTTGCCGATGAGGATCACTTTGCTCACGCTTGCCATGTATGCCTCCTCGAGCCAGTCCCGTTCCGGTCGCGACTACCTTTCGTCTGATTCTTCGTCCGGCTCAACCGTTTCATCCGCGGCGGCCGGTTGCTCGGCGGCGGTTTCCTCGGTCGATTGCGAGTCTTCGGCGGTCTCGACCGCGGCGACTTCTACCGCCTCTTCGTTCGTTACGGGTTCCTCTGTCGCCGCGCTTGCCTGAGCAATCGGCTCTTCTTCTGGGATGGGCGCCTCGTCAGTGGCCGTTTCAACGGCTGGTGCGGCTTCGTCCGCTGGGGCAGGTACGGTCTCTACTGTAGCTGTCACGGCCTCGCCAGACGACTCCGCGTCGGTCGACTCGTCGATCGGCACGGGCGTAAAGTGGGTCATCAAGTGGCGGATCACTCGATCGTTGAGCCGCAGTTCGCGTTCAACGTCGTCAATCTTGGCGGGATCCAGCTCGAAGTGAAAGACCGTGTAGTATCCGTCCCGGACGTCACGGCCACTGTGCCGGATGGGGTAGGCAAGACGACGACGCCCCCAGGGCGAATCCCGCAAGGTCTCATTGACCGCTCCCCCAGCCTCGGTGATGTAGCTGGCGATGCGATCGATTGAGCCAGGGAGCTCTTCTTCCGGCACCTCGGGAGTCAATATCGTCATCAGTTCGTATAAACGGGGGGCACGCGACAGATTGCGCAACGATTCCTCCTCTCCTCGGGCTTGCCCTGCCTGGACTCTTCGCGGCGTTGCGCGCCCACGGTTCCGGCAAAGCAGAAAGGCACAAAAACGATCGGCCCACCTTTGGCCGACGTTTGAATGATACCGGACGCCCTACCGTTCTGTCGAAGATTGACGGCGCAAATCATTGGACGTCACCGTTGAGGGTCAGACCGAGGATTCCGGAGAGCTCGCGCAGCGTCTGCTGGGCATCCCGAACGTCATCCTCTTCCGGCGCCTCCAGGACCGCGGTCGCGATCTCACGAAGTGCCTCGATCGCCGAGGGGGTATCCAAGTCGTCATCGAGCGCATTCAGGAACTGTTCGCGAAAGGCCGATACGGCGACTTCCCGCTCGATGCCATAGGCCGAGAAGTCGGCCGCCTCTCGCAAGTCAGCGGAGAGCTGCGCCCACTCATCGACATCCTCTTCGCGATACTCCCACGCCTCCCGGTAATGATGAGAGAACAGATAGAGTCGTATCGCGTCGGAGGAGTAGGCGTTGAGGGCATCGCGGGCCAGGACGAGATTGCCGAGCGACTTGCTCATCTTCTCGTCCTGGTACTCCACCATCGCAACGTGAACCCAGAATCGAGCAAAAGGTTCCTTCCCAGTCGCGTTTTCGGTCTGCGCGATCTCGCACTCATGGTGTGGGAAGATGAGGTCGGTGCCTCCGCCATGGATGTCGAGCGTCGGACCCAGGTACTGGGTCGACATGGCGCTACATTCGATGTGCCAGCCCGGCCTGCCCTCGCCCCAAGGCGACGGCCAGGTGGGTTCGCCCGGCTGCGCCGCTTGCCAGAGAACGAAATCGAGCGGGTCCTTCTTCTTCGGATCGTTCGGATCGTTTCCCCGCTCGTTCGCGATCGGCAGCATCTCGTCGCGATCGAGATGGCTCAGCTTGCCAAAATCGGAATCACTAGCCACCGAGTAATACACGCTGCCGTTCGAGACATAGGCACATCCTGCCTCAACCAGTCGCTCCACGATCTCGATCATTGCCGGCACGTGGTCCGACGCCAAAACGAAATGGGCTGGTTCTAGCGCATTCAAGTCGCGCATGTCGGCGACGAGCTTCTTCACCTCGCGTCGCGCGAGCTCGTCCCAGCTGATCTTCAGTTCACCGGCCTTCCGCAGGATATCGTCGTCAATATCGGTCACATTCTGAACGTAGGTAACCTCGAGTCCCTTTGCCTGCAAATGCCGGATTAGCACGTCGAAGGTCAGAAAGGTGAAGACGTGACCGATGTGCGTCGTGTCGTACGGCGTAACCCCGCAGACATACATGCGGACCGCGCCATCAGGCGCGGTGAACCGCTCGATCTGACCCGATTGCGTATTGAACAGCCGCATTCGCTCCTAACTCCGCTCATGGCGACCACGAGAATCAGCCTACGAATCCCGGTGTCGAACCGACGTCACGTTGACCTGACGAACCACTCAATCCTCGAGAGCACCGACGAAATAGCGCGTGTGAGCACAGGACAGTATATCCGACCTCCGTGCGCTCCTTTCCCGGCAGAAGTACGCCACCAATGGGAAGCAAGCCTCGTGCTATGATTGCCATCGCCTCGCCCTTGTCGCCTTGTCACGGAGCTAATTGCCAGTGCCGGCATTCCTCGCTTACCGGCGGCGCGCGAGCGGCTGTCGAGCGACGCTTTTCATCGCCTCCGCGATGCTGATCCTTACCGCTTGTGGTGGTCCGCAATCGCCTGCTGCCGCGCCAGACTCGTCGCCCACGGTGGCTGCCACCGCGACTGTCTTGGGCGCTTCCGCGACCGAAACGCCGACCGGGGAACCGTGCGCCGAGGGAAATCTTCGCGTCGCTGATCTCCGCACCGTCGACGATCAGTGGCAGGCAGGACTTGAGGAAGCGCGAAATCGGGCCGTAGCGTGGCAGCCCGACGCCTTCCTGACAAGTTTTCGCGTTGGCTGCGAGGTCCTTGGACCCGAGTTCCGCTGGCAGGCCACGTTCTACTCGCCGTCGTTGCAGGCGTACTACGCAAGCGACACGGGCGAAACCGTCACTTCGGAGGACGATCCGGAACGGGTTCCCGCACTGATGACGGACGGTCTCAGCTTCGGCGTACTACAACGGGCGCTCACCAAGTCGGGCTACGGCGACTCAACCGAGCTGACGGCATCGATCGGCGTCGAGGTGCGCCTCAATAGTCCGTCACAGCCTTTCGGTCCACCGGACGTCCCTGACAACGTCGTCCTGTACCATGTTGCCGTCCTCCATCGCGGGGAGGTGCGCGATCTGTTCGTGAGCACGACCGACGGTACCGTCTACCGTTATTCCTTCTAGCTGGCCGACTCGGCATCAACTGAGGGCAGACCATCAATTGCGCCTCGGGAGTGGATTGTTGACTGAGCAGGACGTCAGTCGCTTCAAAGCAGCCCGCGAAGGGTTGATCCAAGGCGAGGCCCTCGTCGAGCGGTGCCGCGCGGTCTTGCGCTGCCGACCCGCGGCGATCATCACCGACATCGACGGTACGATCAGCGAGATCGCGGCAACACCCGATACGGCGACCGTCGATTCCGCGGCCAAACTGGCGCTAACGAAACTGGCGACCGTGCTTGATCTGGTCGGCGTCGTCACCGGACGCGCCGCCGACGACGGAGAGCGACTTGTCGGGCTGCCGGAACTGTTGTACGTCGGCAATCATGGGCTTGAACTACGCGACGGCGGCAAGACCCAGGTCCACAACGACGCCCAACAGGCAATCAACGACGTTGCCGGAGCACTCGATGAGGTCTGGGAGGAGATGGAGGCGGAAGGGTTCACATCCGGGCTCATCTTCGAGAACAAGCGTCTTTCCGCGTCCATTCACTACCGGCTTGCCGACGATCCTGACGAAGCGGGGCGACGCCTGCGCGCCGCCGCCTCTAGCGCCGCGGCCCGGCGAAACTTACGAGTGACCGAAGGTCGCTACGTCGTCGAACTGCGCCCACACGTCACGGTCAACAAGGGGACCGCGGTGACCGAGATCGTCAAAAGCCGAGGTCTGCGCGGTGTGATCTTTCTCGGCGACGACGTCACAGACGTCGACGCTTTCCGAGCCGTGAGGCACCTGACACGGGCCGGCGAACTCGCCGGCTGCGTCGTCGCCGTGGCCTCACCCGAAGTGCATCCGACCGTCCTTAACGAAGCCGACGGCATCGTCGACGGGGTAGCAAGCGCCATCGAACTCTTGACGAGCCTGGCGAGCCATCTCGCGCCGGAGCCTTCCGCCGAAGAGGTCGAGCGGTAGGTACCGTTATGGCCGGTCGTCGAACCGCGCTTGGGCCTGCTTTATCGCGCCTTCGAGTCGCTGCTGAGTCAGGGTGATCGTCACGTCGCCCCGCGTGCGTTCGAGCACCGCGCGCAATTGATCGGTCGCCCGGCGCAGCCCGCCGGTAACTGCATCGGGAAAATCGACGGAGACCAATATATCGTAGACGTCGTCCATGCGGGACAGCAACCGCTCGGCCCGCGCCACGTCGTTGCGGCGCAGCGCATCAAGAACCTCCCGCCGAAGCTCGCTCGCGGCCTCGGCCAGCGCGTTGAGGTAGGGGGCGTCCTCGACGCCGAGATCGTTGGGACCCAGCAACGAGCAATCGAGGACGAATGCCCGCGTGGCGATGGCCTCCGCGTACTCCTTCATCGCGTCCTGGACATAACCGGCCCAGTAGACGTTCGGATGAGGCTGTAAACGCTCCGTAAGTTCCGACAGCAAGCGTCCCGCTTGGCCGATAAGTTCGTCTGCCTCATCGAAGTCGCCGCGGTGGACCGCTCTGATCGAGTTGGCCGACAATCGAACGATGTGGCGCCCCTCGGTGAGCGCCCGATCCCGTGCCGCGCTCGTCTCCTCGAATCGCCCGACGATCGCCTCGAGTGTCCGCGTCAACGAACTCTCGTTGGCCACGTTGATCGCTCCTTCACTCGACGTTCTTGCCATATCCAGGCGCGATGGCCTACTTGATTGTATGTTAAGCGGCGCGGCCAAAGCACTGGTTGACACCGTTGGTTGGACGTTGCTAGACTTCCTTTTCCGACGCGACATCCGCCGGCATGTTCGGCGTGGCGCGGTCGGGCTGCCCATAGGCCGGGCGGCGAAGCCCGGTGAAGCAATGACCGGGAGTAGTAGGTCCATCCTTCAGAGAGTCGCCGTACGGTGCAAGGCGACATTGCAGGACCGAACTCGCCCGCGAGCAGCGGCGGTGAAGGAACGGCTAGCCGCCGCCGGATCACCCCCGTTATCGGGTTCGAGTGGACCAGCCGGGTGGATTGCCGCCCGAGCGTCCGTGGAAGGACACCTGGGGCTGTAGCTCAGCTGGGAGAGCGCGACACTGGCAGTGTCGAAGTCAGGGGTTCGAGTCCCCTCAGCTCCACCACCGGTCCTTCCACGCCGTTTGATCGCTGGTCAATCGGGGTGGTACCGCGGAAGGGCAAGCGCGCAGAATAGCCCTCCGTCCCTGTCGGGACGGGGGGCCTTTTCGTCTTATGACCATCGAATCTGCTCGAACATAGAAAGTGGGTCAGAAAATGGTGACGACGAAGAGGCCTAGCGTCGAGAAAGCCAAGTCGGCACATGGCGAGCGATACGATCCCGCGACCATCGAGTCAAAATGGCGCGCACGCTGGGAAACCGACCGACTCAATCGCGTGGAGGACGACGACCCGCGGCCGAAGTGGTACTCGCTGACCATGTACCCATACCCGTCCGGGACACTCCACGTCGGCCATTGGTATGCCTTTGCCGTGCCCGATGTCTTCGCCCGCCTGCAACGGATGCGGGGGTACAACGTCCTCTTCCCGATGGGCTTCGACGCCTTCGGGTTGCCCGCCGAGAATGCGGCTATTCGACATAATATCCACCCTGCGATCTCGACCTTCGACAACATCGATCAGATGCGCGTCCAGTACAGTCAGATGGGGGCGATGATCGACTGGTCGCGGGAGGTCGTCACCTGCACCCCCGAGTACTACCGTTGGAACCAGTGGTTCTTCCTGAAGATGTACGAGCGAGGACTCGCGTACCGCGCCGCTGGCGCGGTCTGGTGGTGCCCGCGGGATCAGACCGTCCTCGCCAACGAGCAGGTGATCGAAGGCAACGTCTGTGAGCGTTGTGGTTCGCCGGTCTACCGGCGGGACCTGGAGCAGTGGTACTTCCGGATCACGAACTACGTGGAAGAGCTGCTGCACGACCTCGACACGCTCGACTGGCCGGAGCGCGTCAAGACGATGCAGCGCAATTGGATCGGCCGGTCAGAGGGAGCCCGCCTGAATTTCCGGCTTGAATCCGGCGACGCGTTGGACGTCTTCACCACCCGGCCGGACACGGTCTGGGGCGCTACCTTCATGGTGCTGGCCCCGGAGCACCCTTTGGCGCTGGCGATCGCCACCGATGCCAAGCGCGAGGAGGTCGCGCGGTACATCGAGCAGGCGAAACACGCCAGCGAAATCGAGCGCCTCTCCACCGACGCCAGCCGGCGGAAATCCGGCGTCTTTACTGGCGGCTATGCCGTCAACCCGGTCAATGACGAACGCATTCCGGTGTGGGTAGCAGACTACGTCCTCATGGGCTACGGCACGGGCGCGATCATGGCGGTGCCGGCACACGACGAGCGCGACTTCGCGTTCGCTCGCGCGTTCGACTTGCCGATCCGAGTCGTGATTCAGCCAGCGGAATCTGAGCCTCTTGATTCGGCCACGATGGAGCAGGCGTACGCCGGGCCGGGCCAGATGGTGAACTCTGGTCGCTTCGACGGGACGCCAGTTCCGCGGAGCGTGCCAGCGGTCATCGCCTGGCTGTCAGAGCAGGGTCGTGGCACGGCGGAGGTCAACTACCGGCTGCGGGATTGGCTCATCTCCCGTCAGCGGTATTGGGGTACGCCGATACCGGTTGTCTATTGCGACGATTGCGGCATAACGCCGGTCAACGAATCGGACTTGCCGGTTGTTCTCCCTTTGGACGCGCGGTTTACCCCGACCGGTCAGAGCCCGCTGATGACCCACGAGGCCTTTCTGGCCGCGCCATGCCCGCGCTGCGGCAAACCGGCCCGGCGCGAAACGGACACGATGGACACGTTCGTCGATTCGTCGTGGTATTGGTATCGGTACACGAGTCCCGGCGAAGTTAACACGCCAATTGACCCGACCCGCGCCGCCAAGTGGTGTCCCGTCGATCTCTACTGCGGCGGCATCGAGCACGCGATCCTGCATCTGCTCTACGCACGATTCTTCACCAAAGTCTGCCGTGACCTCGGGCTGATCGACCATGGCGAACCTTTCGTCCGCCTGCGCAACCAGGGCATGATCCTGGCCGAAGAAGGTACGAAGATGAGCAAGAGTCGCGGCACCCAGATCGCGCCGGACGATCTGGTCCGCGAACACGGCGCCGACGCGTTGCGGCTCCATCTCATGTATCTCGGACCTTGGGACCAGGGCGGTCCCTGGAACAGTCGCGGCATCACCGGCATGGAGTCGTTTATACGCCGTGCCTTCCGCGTGGTCACGGAGACCGCGGAGCATCGAACAGACGGCTCAGCGGACGAAGCCCAGCGACGCGACTTGATGCGGCTAACCCACCGGACGATCGAGCGCGTCACGACCGACCTCGAAGGGTTTCAGTTCAACACGATGGTCGCCGCGCTAATCGAGTTCACAAACGAGTTGATGAAGCAGAAGGACGGACCAGTTTCCCAGACTCCCGAATGGCGGGAGGCGATTGAGACGCTGGTGCTCATGATGGCGCCGAGCACGCCGCACGTGGCCGAAGAGTTGTGGGAGCGACTCGGCAAACCGTACTCGGTGCATCTCCAGGCGTGGCCGGAGCACGATCCAGCGTTAGCGCGGCGGGAGACAGCTGAGATCGTGGTTCAGGTCAACGGGAAAGTCCGAGAGCGATTCACCGTGCCGGTTGACCTACCAGAAGCCGCGGCGGTCGAACAGGCGCTGGCCATCCCTCGGGTGAGCGATACGGTCGGTGACCGAACGCCAGCCAGGATCATCTACGTCCCAGGGCGATTGATCAACATCGTCGTCAAGAATTAAGAATGCATTCAAGACGGTACGCGAACGGGGCGGACCTTGCCGCTCCGCTCGCGCCTTTGGCAATGATTCAATCCGCCGCGACCGCGACGGCGGGTTCGGGCGCGGCCGGCGTCCAGCGAAGATTAAGCTTGCGATTGGCCGCCACCTCGTCGAGGCGTTTGAACTCGGTCGTGTGGGGGGCGGCAATGACCATCTGGGGTTCGTTTTCGGCCTCGTCGGCGATCTGCCGCATCGCGCCGATGAAGTGGTCCAACGATTCCTTCGATTCCGTTTCGGTTGGCTCGATCATCAGCGCCTCCGGCACGATGAGTGGGAAGTAGGTCGTCGGCGGATGCACGCCGAAGTCGAGCAGGCGCTTGGCGATGTCGAGCGTCCGCACGCCGTTGCGCTTTTGTCGGTTGCCCGAAAGCACGAACTCGTGCATACACGAGCGGTCGTAGGGCAGTTCAAAGCGATCGCGCAAGTTGGCAAGAAGATAGTTGGCATTGAGCACGGCGTCTTCGCTCACCTGCCGCAGTCCGCTTGCGCCATGCATGCGGATATAGGTGTAGGCGCGGACGTGCATCCCGAAGTTGCCGTGGAATGCGTGCAACCTGCCGATCGTGTTCGCCGGGCCGAACCACTCGTAGTAGCGAGCGCCTTCATGCTCTTCGACCTTTCGGACTCGCGGTCCTGGCAGGTACGCGGCCAAGTCCGCCCGGACGCCGACCGGACCTGACCCCGGTCCGCCACCGCCGTGCGGGGTCGAAAAGGTCTTGTGCAGATTGAAATGCATGATGTCGATGTCGAGGTCGCCGGGGCGTGCGATGCCGAGGATCGCGTTGAAGTTGGCACCGTCATTGTAGACCAGGCCGCCCGCATTGTGGACAATGTGGACGACCTCCTGGATGTGTTCATCCCACAGCCCGAGGGTGTTTGGGTTGGTAATCATGAGGGCCGCGGTGTCCGCGCCAACCAAGCCTCGCAGTGCCTCGACGTCGACGTTGCCACGCGCATCGGAGGGCACGGTGACAACATCGAAGCCGGCCATTGCCGCGGTCGCCGGATTTGTCCCGTGCGCGGAGTCCGGCACCAGGATCTTGGTCCGGTCGAAGTCGCCGCGCTCCCGATGGTACGCCCGTGCAATCAAGACGCCGGTCAGTTCCCCGTGGGCGCCGGCGGCGGGTTGCAGCGCAACCTCCGCGAAGCCGGAAATCTCAGCCAGCATCGCTTGCAGCTCGAAGAGCAATTCCAGCGCGCCCTGAACCGTTTCTTCCGGTTGATACGGGTGGATTTGCGCAAATCCGGGATACCGCGCCACCGCTTCGTTGATCTTGGGGTTGTACTTCATGGTGCAGGAGCCCAAGGGGTAGAAGGCAATATCGATGGCGTGGTTCTTTTGACTGAGTCGGGTGTAGTGCCGGATAACGTCGATTTCGCTGACCTCGGGCCAGTCGAGGCGTTCGCGCTTCTTCGCATCGGGCAACTCGGTGGTGGGAACGTCCGGCGCGGGCATCCGGACGCCGCGGCGTCCGGATTTGGACAATTCGAAGATCAAGGGTTCGACTGCCATACGTTCGCATCCCCTCGGGTTCGTGAGAGAGCGCCCCATCGTGGGCGGAACTATTCGATCGGCGGTCGATGCCGCACCGAGAGAGGATGCTAACACGGGCCAAATAGGCGGACAACGCACGGCGCGATGGCCGCGCATCTGGCCTTTGGTATCATCCAGGGCTACCGCGGCCAAGACCCGGCCTCTGTTCAGGACTAACATGAAGGAGCGACTCTCCGCAAACTACGGCTGGGTGGTTGTTGCCACGGCGACGGCGATCCTGACTGTGACGTCGGGCGCTCGCTTTCTGTATGGCGTGGTCCTCAAGCCTGTTTCCGAAGAGTTCGATTGGTCGCGCTCGTCCCTCACCGTCGCGGTCCTCATCAACATGGTCGTGCTCTCGATTTGCCAACCGTTCGTTGGCGCGATGTCGGATCGCGTCGGTCCCAAGCGGATCCTCGTCGGCGGGACCGTGCTGCTCGGCGTATTGCTGGTGCCGCTCTCGTTCGCGCGGACACTGTGGCAGATCTACGTCGTCTACGGTTTCTTCGTCGCGATTGCGCTAGCCGCGGCCAGCCCGGTCAATACGACCGGGCTGGTGAGCCAATGGTTTGATCGACGTCGCGGCGCCGCGCTGGCATTAGCAATGTCCGGCTCCGCGTTCGGTCAGCTGCTAATTGTCCCGCTGGCTGCCTGGACGCTTACCCACACGGACTGGGAGACGACCTATCGACTTTTGGCCGCCATGTTACTCATGGCAGTCGCGCCGATAGGGCTTGTCTTTCTACGCAATCCGCCGTCACCGCAAGACTCGCATAATGACCCGGCAGCGAAGCAGGTGCCGTCCGTGCGTGAGGGCAACGGCAATCACACCTTGCGGTCGGCGCTCAACTCCCCTGCATTCTGGCTGCTGGCATTCGGGTTCTTCGTCTGCGGCTTCACCATGGCCTTCGCCAATACGCACTTCATGGCCTATGCCGACGACATGGGGATGAGCGCCATGCACGCGGCGGACGTGATCGCGGTCACAGCGGTCTTCAGCATCCTCGGCACGGTAGCGCTTGGCCTGCTGGCGGATCGCCTTTCCCGGCCCCGTGTCCTCGCGCTCACGTATGTGTTGCGCGGTCTCGCGTTCATCCTTCTGATCTTCTTTTCGAACGATTCCCTCATCTTCGGGTACGCCGTCATGCTCGGCATCTCGTGGACGGCCACAACCCCGTTGACCGCGGCGATCGCCGCCGATCTCTACGGCCGGGCACGGTTGGGCGTCATTTTCGGCACGCTCTTCACGTTCATGAATCTAGGTTTTGGGGTCGGCGCATTCCTCGACGCCATCGCCTACGATGTCTCGGGCGGCTACGAGGCGGCATTGGTGATCAACGCGGCGCTAGGGATCACCGCGGGATTCGCCGTCGTCCGAATTGCCGATAAACCGGTGCGTCCGCCCGTCTTGCCAGCGCAGACCGACGACGGGCGGCGGTTGCCATCGACACCAGCCGCTGCCCCCGGCGACTGAGCAGGATTCCCGCGCCGCGCTGACCCAGCGCACATGCTATTGCCAAGGAGGGACCATCAGTGAATCCGTATCTGGCCGCCGGCTTGGCAATGTGCGCCATCGTCATCGTTGCGCTCGCGCTCACCGCCTATATGGCGATGATCTTCAATCGCCGGGCGAAAGTGGACCTAGAGCGCGCACTGACGCCGCTTGCAGCGGTCATTGACGGTGAGATGGACCTCGACGACGCCAAGGTCACGGGCCGGTTTCGAGGCCAGATTGCCGAGGGGTGGATGTCGGCATCGCTCACCAATCCCGGACGGGTGTTTCACACGTCGGTCATCGACGCCACGGGTGGCGCGAAGTGGACGTGGACCTACGCCCGTCCGCGCAAGGCATCGGACTCCGCGGAGGCCCAGTTCGACTCCGCCGACGACAAGCTGGAGACAGCCTTCTTCCCGGAGATCGACCCGCTGCTGCTTCCCGTCAGGGAAGGAGCGCCCTGGACAGTCGTGGAATACGACCCCGATCCTGGTCACATCCGTCTGACGCGTCCGATGCAGACGCGGCGCGATCTGCCGAGCGTCGGCCAGTTTGAAGCCGACCTCAACGCGCTGATCGCTATCGCTGGTCTCAATCGGGCAGTGCAATTCGACGAAACGTAACGCCGAATCCTACGCGCGCGGCTCCGACGCGACGACCGGTTGGGCTGCGACCGGCTCTCTCCGGAAGATGATGGGCACCGCCCGTCCCAACCAGGCGTCGGCGACGACCCAGCCGTAGTAGGCGATGGCCATCCCGACGATGATGTCGACCACATAGTGCTCGCCGAGGTAGACAAGGGCCAGGCCCATCAGCGCCGAGTAGGCAAGCGCCAGGGTGGTCCATCGCCGTCCAAATCGCATGGCAGGGAAGACGAGCAAGAAGGTGAACGCCATGTGGATCGAGGGCATGGCGGCAATCGGATTCGATTCGCCGATCACGTCATAGCTCGCCTCGTACAAACCGCCGCCGAACTCCTTCCCGATTGCTTCCATCACACGGAACACGGGAGCGGCTGACGGGCTATCGATTGGTTCCGGTGCCAACCAGGGCGGATTCGAAGGAATGAGGAAGTAAATGCAGAGCCCGGTCGCCAACAGGACCGTCATCCCACCGAGGAAGTGCCGGAAGAGTCCGGGGTATTTCTGCCACATGCGAATCGCGACCGCGTGCGGAATGATGAAATACGACCAGTGAATCCCCGTGAGAAAGTAGTCGTACCATTTGAGGTCGGTGAGATCGAGAAAGCGATCCTGGAGCGTAATGGTTGGCAACTGGCCGCCGAAGAGCCACCGTTCCAGGCGAGCGACGTGGGTATTGAGCGTCCGCGCAAGAGCAGTCTCGTCGGCGAGCGACCGTAGCGCCGTGAAGACGAACCAAACGCCGGCGTAGGGCACGAAGGAATAGAGGAAGGAACGGGCGCGGCCGAGCGGCACGGCGAGGATCGCGAAGACGACGAAGAGGCCCCAACCTAAGAACTGACGGTTGGTAAACGCGGCCACGACGACGAGAACCACCGCGAGGGCGATCCTGATCCACAGAGCACGAGTAGGCTGTATGTATTGAGAGAGTGTTCGCCGCATCACTCGGTCGTTGTGAGACTCGCGGGCAGGAAGAAGCTGGATCATTCAACCCGTGGTGAATTGTACCCCGCGTGCGTGATCCGACCGCCGGCGCTCGAAGGTCACACGCCGTATCTGGCGCGTGCCTTCTTGGTGACGGTGATGGTTTCGGGAGCATCGTCCTGCCCCGGCTTGCGCGCAATGAACCCGCGGCGCTGTTGCTCCGCAACCCACGCCTCATCGAAGTGGTGCTCTTTGGCCATCGCGAGAAAGTCGGCCGCCGGACGGACCGGGTCCGGACTCACGGCGGTGCGATAGAACGCTTTGCGCGCAGATTCAGCGGGTGTCGACGGGTTGAGAATTAATCGCTCGACGATCGGCCCGCCGGTCAACGACGCGACAATCTCCGGCAAGTCCTTGACCGTCGCGCCGCTATAGATGACGTTGTCGGGATAGACGACGACGTTTGGCCCGATGTCGCACAGATCGATCGTGCCGCAGTTGTTGACGAGGATCTCAACATCGAGTCCCCGACGGATGATCTCCAGTCTGAGGCGCCCCGCGACGTCGTTGGCTCCCTTCTGGGCGCAATGGGATGCCGTACAGACCAAGACGTGCTTTTTCGTCCAGTACATAGATTATCCCATGATAACCGGTTATATCACCGGGGCGAAACGTGCTAACCGTATCGGTACTGAATACCGAACCCGCCACGCGGATAGGTCCATTCGATGTTCGTGAACTCGTGGCAGACGATCCGGCACGTGCCACACTCGACGCAGCCCTCGTAGGAAAAGGTGACTCGGCCATCCTCCCGCGGCACGTAACAGTTGGCTGGGCAGCAATTGATGCATTGCTGTCGCTGACAGTGGAGGCAAACGTCGCCGTCGACAATGCGAATGTGCGCCCGATCGCGATCGACGTTGTAGACGTCGAGCCCGAGCTTCCGCTCGATGGCCGCGGGGTCCAGAATCCTTGCCCGTAGCGACCAATCCGTGTCTTGATTCATCCCGGATAGCTCCCTGCCGATTCTTCCAACCCGTTCTGGGCAAAGCGTCCCGGCTGCTCCTCCTCTTCCCCGTGATCGTAAGCCCGCCGGGAACGCCTGATCGCGACGACCCCGACCACCACAGCAACGAAGGCGGCGATGGTCATCACCAAAGCGCCGGTGGCAAGAATCGATGCGCCGCCATCGCCGCCTTCCAGCCCCAGCGATATGCCGCCGGCCTGACCCTGGTCACCCTGATACCCGAGACTCTCCTTCCAAAGCCTATCAAGCTCGTCCAGGTCGACCCCGAGCGCGCGTTCGGCCGCCTCGTCGTGGGAGATGCCCAGCCGGTAGGCGTCGATCAATGCGGCGATCTTCTCCGCGCCGAAGTGGTCGATAATGAACTGCACGACGCTCTGACTTTCGGCGTAGTAGAGGGTGGCATCGGCTGGATCGAGTGGTGGCGACGCGATCAAGGCGCGGACCGAAAAGAGGCGCCCTCTGTCGGCCGCGTTCTGCACCAGTGCCGGGAAGTCCTCGTCGCCAACCTCCTGACTCAAGACTGCCAGGCCTTCGTCGAGCCAAATCGGCGTGGTGTTAAAGGGGTTTCTCGTGGCCTCGTAGAGCACTTGATGGCTGATCTCGTGTGGCACGATTCGTTCGACTTCGTATCGATCGCCTTCAGGGAGCACGGCCAGGATTACCCGATACTGCGGATAAGCGGTGCCCGCGATCCACGATTCGCTGTTGCTCAATTGGGTCCCGCGAAAATCTTCGGCCGACCTGTAGGCCCAGATGCGAACCGGTGGCACCTCGTCGACGCCAAACTCCGTGCGCAGACGGTCGATAGTCCCTTGCGCCGACTCCAGGATGAGATCACTGAACGCGTCGTTGCCGTTGTAGGAGTAGACCGTCACTTGATCGTTCGTCACCAACTGCCAGTCGAAGCGATCGTCCTTCCACAAGAAGCTTTCCGTCTCGGTTTCGGCCACCGAACCGTCCGTTCCCGTCAAGCGCCATTGATACGTGACGTCGACACCGATGGGAATGAAGTTCACCACCAGATCGAGCTCGTGCGTGATGTCGATCGTCGGACCTGACTCGAACGTCGGGGTCGCCATTCGCAGCGTCGAGTGGTCGGCAATCGAGTAGAGCAGTTCGACGCGTTCGAGTTCAAATGGCGTGGCGCCCCGAAGAGAAAAGGCAATCGACTCCGGAAACCGAGTCGTTGCCTCGTTCGCATCGGGCTCGTATAGATTGGCGACCTGCGCTTCGAAGGCTAGGTTGGAGTTCGGCAAGCTCCAGCCGACGCTGATCAGCACGCAGACCGCAACCAACACTTGGCGAAGCAACCCTCGATTGCGCATCACACGTCTCCGTCCGGTTGACCGATTTGCTGATGTAAGTAGGCATCGATAAAAAGATCGATGCCACCGTCAAGCACCGCCTGCGCATCACCGACGCTGGTATCGGTGCGATGGTCTGTCACCATCGTATAAGGGTGCAGCACATAAGAGCGAATCCGGTTGCCAAACCCGGCCGCCACGTGTTCGCCTTTAAGCCGCTCCCGCTCCTCCGCTTCCGCCTTGATTTTGCGCTCCAAGAGACGCGCTCGCAGAATCTTGAACGCCGTCTCACGGTTTTGGATTTGGCTGCGCTCATTCTGACAAGTGACGACGATCCCCGTCGGCAGGTGCGTCAGTCGCACCGCGGAGTCGGTCTTATTGACATGTTGCCCGCCGGCGCCGGACGATCGGAACGTGTCGACGCGTACGTCGTCCGGATTAAGATCGATCTCGGTGTCGTTCTCGATTTCCGGCAACACCTCGACCAGCGCAAACGCGGTGTGGCGGCGGTGCGCGGCGTCGAACGGCGAGAGGCGCACCAGGCGATGCGAGCCCGCTTCCGCCTTGGCAAAGCCGTAGGCGTTTGGACCACGCATCTCGATCGTGGCGTTCTTGATCCCCGCCTCTTCACCCGCGGTAGAGTCGAGGAGTTCCGCTTTGAAACCGCGCCGGTCGGCCCAGCGCAAATACATACGGCTCAGCATGTCGGCGAAGTCTTGGGCATCGACGCCGCCCTCGCCCGAATGAACCATCAGAATCGCATCGGACGCGTCATGTGGATCGCTCAAGGCGAGTTGAAGCTCCAACTCGTCGAGGCGACGCTCCGCTGCTTGCGCCTCGACCGACAATTCGTCGGCAAGGGCGGCGTCGCCGTCGGTCATCTCCGCGAGTGTCGTGAGTTCGCCGACAGTTGCTTCGAGTTCTTCCCACGTTTGCAGGCGCGAACGCACTTCACCGATGCGGCGCATGACGACTTGCGCGGATCGCGGGTCGTCCCAGAACCCTTGCACCCCGCTTTGACGTTCGAGGTCCTCGACTTCGCGCCGGTCGCCGGCTAAGTCAAAGACGCACCCCGATTCGATCCAAGCGATCCCTGAGCCCGACCAATGTCTTGTTTGTTTCCTCATTCATGCCGGTGTTCTCATCCATCGCACACTAACGGCGTCTTCACGATACAAGTATACGCGGGAATCTCGGCCTTCCGGCTTGGCGGCCTGGTTTGCGCCGGGTAGCGGCGTCACAATGCACACGGGAGCACAGGGAATGCAGTTCGGCCGAGTCGAAAGGTATCTAAGATGGACGACAGGCGGCAGCACGGATCGCCTGCGCTCGCTATTGGCAATCATATTGGCCGTGCAGATTCTGACGGGCGGGACTCTTGCCGTTCGAGCGATCACCGAACCCTCCGCGTTCGAGGCTCATCGGGTTAGGCCAGAGACAACCGGGCTTCCCTTGACCATTGAGAGCGGGCTTCCCACCGCTCGGTCGACCGCGGCGGACTGGTCGAGCGAGGCCAAACTCTTCGCCGTCAGTATGCAGATCGACTGGCCACTCGCGGTCGATCCGCAATCACCGATCGCCGTCGCTCCGGGCGGTTGGATCGCCTACACCTTCTTTCGGCCAGACGGAACAGACGGCGCGCAAGAGACGCTCAGCCTCTTCTACGAGCGCACCAGCGGCGTGCTTGCCCAACAGCGGGAGGTTGCATGGCCACAAGACGAAGCCGTGACACCGCTCGATCCGATGGAACTCCCGATTAGTTCCGCGTCGGCGATCATCGCCGTAGAAGCGCGAGAGGGCCTGGCCTGGCGCTCCGCCTGCCCAGTCAACCGTCATCTCACGCGCGTCTCACTGACGGCGAACAGGGACGCCTCGGCGGCATGGGTCGTGACCTACGCCGATGCGACCATCGATCCCGCGGGTCTGCTCGCCCACGTCGACGCCCAACGCGGTGAAATCACTCGCCTTGATCTGCGAACCGACGAGTGTGCTCCGGAATAGCGCCGGGCGGCCAAAAGAGGCTACCAGAGGTCTTCGCCCGCGACACGCTCGACTAGCGCGTTCAGTTCCTCGTCGGAATAGAAGTGGATGGTGATCGACCCGCCGCCCCGTGTATCCCGTCGAAATGCGACCTTGGTGCCTAGGGCTGAGTGCAGGCGATCTTGCAGGCGATCATCATCGACGGCCCGTCCCTGCCGGTCCGGAAGTCGACGCGATTGATTGCTGAGCCAGCGACGGACGGCCTCTTCGGTTTGGCGCACCGTCCATTCCCGCGCGATCACCGAGTCCAACATTGCGAGCTGATCGGCCGCGGATGGCAAGCCCAGCAACGCGCGTGCATGTCCCTCAGTAATTTGCCCGCTCGTCAGAGCCGCTTGCACGCCTTCGGGGGCAGCTAGCAGTCGTAACGTGTTAGTGACGCTGACGCGCGAGCGGCCGACCCGTGCGGCGACCTCTGCCTGCGTCAGACCGAACTCGTCGACCAGTTGGCGATACGCCGCCGCCTCTTCGAGCGGCGAGAGATCGGAGCGCACGACATTCTCGACCAGCGCCAGCTCCAGCATCGTCCGCGGCGCCGCGTCTTTGATGACGATCGGCACGGTCCGCAGTCCTGCCAAACGCGCCGCTCGCCAGCGTCGCTCACCAGCTATCAGAATAAATCGAGATTCGTCGGAGGCGTGCTTGACGACGAGGGGTTGGATCACACCATGGGTCCGGATCGACTCAACCAGCGCTTCGAGTTTGCCGCCGTCAATATCGGTACGAGGCTGGTACGGATTCGGCTCGATCTGGCCGATCTCGACTTCTTGTATCGCCGCGCCCGCGTCCTGCGGCAGCGTCGGGATGAGTGCGCCGAGTCCGCGACCAAGTCCTTTTCGTCGTCCATGTGGGCGGGCGGCGCCGGACGATTGCGTCTCATCCGGGATCAGGTCTAGGCCTGGTAGGCGATCTGTCACGTCGGTTGTCGCTTTCTCGGGCTGGTTGGGCGGCGTCGTGTACTGATGGAGTCTAGCACTCGTGCTCAATGCAAGCGTCCTTCGTGGAAAGGGGGCGCAAACTGATCCCACTGGCAATCGGTTTATACTCGCCTGGCCGCCTCCGAGGCGGCCGTTTCGTGCATACAGCCGCGGCTATAGTCCCGCGGCACCGAGGAGCAACCAAGCGCCTTGTCAGTCTTTACGACCCTCGTCTTCCTCGCCGTATTGGGCATTGCGTACGGCGTCGCCTATTGGGCGTTTCGCGCTCGTCACGATCGCTCAGCCAACGTCGGGCTGTACCTCCTCTTCGGCATACCCGGCATCCTGCTCATCATCGCCGGTCTCGCGTTCACCATAGCCGGACAAGGCGACGGCCCATTGCTGCTCGTCATCGGTCTCGGTCTCTCACTTCCATTGGCCAGTCAGGTCCGAAGGCTCGTTGCCGCCGTCACGCCGATGGACCCGGCGTCGCCGGTCGATATGGCGGGACTCTGCTTTATCTTGTCCGGCATCGGTCTCTTGAGCGTGCTTTTTTTGCGCGCGCCCGAACCTGAGGAAGGGATCACGGCAGTCGGATTAGCCGATCTGGTTGTCCAAGTGCTCTTCTTCTTCGGGCTCGCTTACGTTACGGTCGGCATCGGTTTTCACCGCAACATCCGCGAGGCAACGGTGCGACTCGGCATCGGTTGGCCGACTTTGCGTACGATTGGAATCGCCGTCGGATTCACCTTTCTGGCATTTCTGATCAATGGGGTCGCCGGCATCCTGACCGAAGTCTTCCAACCTGACGTCGCGGATCAGATCGAGCAAGTGACGGAGGACCTGACCGCCGACGTGCAGAATCCGCTGGGCGCCGCGGTCCTCGGTTTGAGCGCGGGCATCGGCGAGGAGATCTTGCTCCGTGGCGCGGTGCAGCCGCGATTCGGTATCCTGCTGACATCGGCACTCTTTGCGCTGCTCCACGTCCAGTATGGCCTGGCGTTCGTGCTCGTTGGGCTCTTTTTCACCGGCGTCATGCTTGGCCTCGAGCGCAAGTATTTTGGGACGACAGCGGCCATCATCACGCATGCGCTCTTCAACACCATCGTCGTCCTGGCGCAATCCGCGGCCTAGCGCACGCACCGGAACTGGACCATACAACTCCGTCTCGCGACTCCAAAATCACGGCAAATGGACAGGGGAGGGACCAGGATGGAGCTGGTTGAAATCCGCGACCTCGACGGTCCGAACCTCTTTCTGCTCGAGCCGGCGATCAAGATCGAGTTCAGCTTATCGCCAGAGGACGCGATCAACCATATGATCGACCGCCTGCGCGACCTCTTCAAGCTTGAATTGCCGATTCACCGCGACGCTCATGAACTCGATGCACTCGACTTCATGCTTGGCGCAGCCGTTCGGCGTCTGCACGCGACTGTCGGACTGACCATCCCAACCGCCGTGTGCCAGCCTTTGGAAACGCCCAATCACTTTGCGCTCGCCTTTGGCTGGTCTCACCGCCGCGCCGCGATGAGAATCGCACGGGTTATCGCCGATATTGCAACGGGCGCGGATGAACTGCCAATAAGATTCGACGGCCAAATCGCCGAACTAATGGCCTCGACCGCGCCGGACGATCGGCCGCTCATGATGCGCGACACCGAGCGACGCATGCCGATCGTCGGCGTGACCGGAACGAACGGCAAAACGACGACCACCCGCCTCATCGCGCACATCCTCCGCGGGACCGGGTTCTCCGTCGGGTGGTCCTCGTCATCGGGCGTCTACATCGACGGCGAGCTGGTGCTTGCCGGAGATTACACTGGGCCGTCCGGCGCGCGGCGGGTCCTCGACGATGAGCAAGTCGAAGTCGCCGTGCTCGAGACAGCGCGCGGCGGTATCCTCTTGCGCGGCATCGCCTACGAGAGCAACGATGTCGGGGTCTTCACCAACGTCAGCGCCGACCACCTCGATCTCCAAGGCATCCGCACCGTCGAGGGTTTGACCAAGGTTAAGGCAACCGTGTTACGCGTCACGCGGCCCGATGGCTATGCCGTGCTCAATGCTGACGACGAACTGGTCCGGTCGGTGGCAAAGGACGTTCGCGCACAGGTCTTCTTTGTCTCCCAAGACCCTTCCAACGTCGCGGTCGATGCCCACGTCCACACCGGCGGCCAGGCACTCATCGCGCGCGATCAGCGTGTCTGGCACTGGCAAAACGGACATGCGACAACCCTAATCGACGTCGCCGAAATCCCTATCGCGTATGGTGGCCGGGCCCGGCATATGGTCGAGAACGCACTCTGTGCGGCGGCGGCCTGTCTTGGGCTGGGTCGGTCAGCGGCGGAGGTGCGAAAGGGCCTGGCCAGTTTCAAGAGCGACGCGGCCCATAACCTGGGGCGACTCAATCTCTTCGACGTCGACGGCGTGCATGTGATCGTCGACTTCGCGCACAACGAAGTCGGACTGCGCCATCTTCTCGCGCTCGCCAACGACGTCAAGGGACCGAGCGGACGGATCATCTCGATCATCGGCACGGCCGGCGACCGTACGGATGAGGCGCTGGCCGCGATCGGGCGACTGGCCGGCACGGCCAGTGACCGCGTCATCATCAAGGAGACCAGGAAATACCTGCGCGGTCGCTCGAACAACGAAGAACTGAACGCGCTCTATGTCAACGGACTAAAGGACGCGGCTTCCGCGCCGTGGAGCATCGAGAGAGACGAACTATCCGCCCTCGAGGCGGCGTTCGCCGAAGCCAAGGTAGGGGACACGATCGTCCTGATGTGCCTGGAACAGATCCCCGACGTTCAGCGCATCCTCGCCGAGCGCGGTGGTCCTATCTGAGCGAATGGCAGTTTTAGACCAGCGCGTGGGCGCCGGCCCCCGTTTGCAACTCGTCCCAAACCGCCATCGGCTTGTCGACCATGAGGACGACGAGTTCATCCTTCTCGCTGCGTTGAATCGCCTCGCGCACCGCCGCCATCTCGTCGAGTACGGTCAGGACCTTCGACTCGTCCATGCCGGCGCTCAGGGCAGCCGCCGTGAGCAGACCAGCGATCTCCCCGCGCTGGCGGCCGCGGGTGTTCGTGTCCTCGCGAATCACGAGTTCATCGAAGATCTCCGCCGCGAGGCGGCCGAAGGCGTCGATATCCGAGTCCAGGCGATCGCCGGGGATTGAGATGACGGCAAGGGAGCGGGCGGGGTCGAGCCGCCGGACAAAGTCACCGACCGCCTCGAGGCCAGCAACATTGTGACAGTAATCCATCAGCACGCGTCGACCATCGAGTTCGAGAAAGTTGAAGCGGCCCGGCGTTTGGAAAAAGCTGGTGGTAAAGGTCCGCAGCGCCTGCCGGAGATACTCGAGCTGGACGTCGGCCCCGAGCGCGGCAGCGGCGGCCGCCATCATGTTTGCCACGTTCGCCCGGTTCCGCCCGTCAAAGGTCGCGGGAATCTGGCTAACCAGCAGCAGGCTCGTATCCCGCTTGTGTTCGATGATCGTGATCATCTCGCCGTGACGAGTTTCTCGCAGGACGACGGCTCGTCCTCGCGCGCGGATGTGTTCCCGCACGACCGGGTTCTCCTCGCTCATCGCGAAATAGATGATCTCGCCCCGGGCGATCCGCGCCATCTCCACGGTCCACGAGTTGTCGGCATTGAGAATGCTCTTGCCATCGCGAAAGACCGACGCGGGCACAACCGACTTCACGCGCGATAAGTCGCCCAGGGTGTCGATGCCGTGCAGACCGAGGTGATCGCCGGCAACGTTCGACACGACCGCGATGTCGCACCGGTCGAAGCCGAGTCCGGAGCGCACGATCCCCCCACGCGCGGTTTCGAGGACCGCGAAGTTCACCGCTGGGTTCTTCAGGACCATCTGCGCGCTGGTTGGTCCGCTCATGTCGCCGGCCATAATCTGCGTGCCGTCGATGTAGATACCGTCGGTCGTCGTCAGGCCGACCCGTTTGCCGGCTGTCTTCATGATGTGGGCGATCATGCGCGACGTGGTCGTCTTCCCGTTCGTGCCCGTGACCGCCACGATCGGGATGCGATAGGGCTGACCGGGCGGGAAGAGCATGTCGATCACCGCCCGGCCGACGTGCCTTGGGTGACCGTCGGTGGGATGGGTATGCATCCGGAAACCAGGGCCGGCGTTGACCTCGACGATCGCGCCGCCGGTTTGCCTGACCGATAAGGCAATGTCAGCCGCGATGAAGTCGATGCCCGCCACGTCGAGACCGACGACCATGGCAGCCTGGCGTGCAATCTCGATGTTGTCCGGATGAATATCATCCGTGCGATCAATCGAAGTGCCGCCGGTGCTCATGTTGCCGGTCTGTTTCAACTGCACGAACTGTTCGGCGGCCGGTACGTCGTCGAGCGAGATACCCTGACGCTGGAGGGTTTCCAACGTTTGCGTATCGACGGCAATCCGGGTCAAGATCTTTTCGTGACCAATGCCACGCCGCGAATCGGCGTTCGTGATCTCGATCAATTGCTCGACGCTGTGCTCGCCGTCGCCGACGACGTGCGCCGGCACGCGCTCGGCCACCGCGACGACCTGATTGTTGACCACGAGAATGCGGTAGTCCTTGCCGGTCACGTAGGTTTCGACGACGACTGAACCGGCCCGGCTCTCCGCCTCCGCAATCGGGTAGAACCGGCCGACCTCCTCGGCATCCTTGAGATTGATGCAGACGCCACGCCCGTGGTTGCCGTCGAGCGGTTTGATCACCACGGGGTAGCCAAACCGCTCGGCCGTGCGCACGGCGTCATCAACGGACTTTACGACCGCGCTTCGCGGCACGGGGATGCCGACCTCGTGCAGCAGGCGATTCGTCAATTCCTTGTTGCTGGCGATGTCGACGGCGATGTTCGCCGTGCGCGAGGTCACCGTCGCCCAGACCCGCTGCTGGTAACACCCGTGACCGAGTTGCACCAACGAGCGCCGGGGATCAAGCCGAAGGACGGGGATACCGCGACGCTCCGCCTCGGAGACGATGGCGCCGGTGGACGGTCCGTACGCGAGGCGCTCCGCGACCCGGATCACGCCCTCTTCCAGCTCGTGGACGAAATCGAAGGCAGGCTCAGCGCCAAAGACCAAATGGTTGAGTAAGCGCACGGCGACGCGGCCGGCTGCCAGTCCGACGTTCTCTTGCTCATATTGGTAGACGACGTTGTAGACGCCTCGTTCCCTCGTGCCGCGCGTCTTCCCGCGGGCCACTTCGGCTCCGGCCAGATTCTGCAATTCCAACGCAACGTGCTCCAGAACGTGACCCATCCACGTTCCTTCGCGCATCCGTTGCAGAAAGCCGCCGGGACGGCCAAGCGAGCAGCCGTGGTCATAGAGTGAGGGGACCAGCTCGGTGAGGTGCTCGTAGAAGCCGGGGATCTTGTTAGTCGGACGGTCCTCGAGTTCGCCGATGTCGACGACGAAGAGGATGACGGGCATGCGCGCCCACACATTCGGCCCTCGATAGACCGTCATCTTGCGGACCTCGATCATGTCTGATCCCTTCCCAACTCGCCGTCGGTCGGTCCGCGCGGCCGGCTGGCGGGTTCGCCGTCGGATCGCGCCTGTCGGAGCGCCAGTTGCAAAGTCAAAGCATCGAGGTCATTATGCCGCGATTGAGCGAACCGAGGTAAGTCGTGACTAGACGTCAAGCAACTTGCGAAAGCGCAGGTCAAACCGGCGGCCAGGCGTGAGGACGTGCAACACCGCGCCGCTGACCGTGATGCCGCCGTGTCCTTTCACTTGAAAAATGTCCGAGAACATATGGGTGCCGTCGACGATCGTCACACTGTTGCGGCCGATGATCTCGAGAACCTCCCCGGCACTGACGAGGGCGGCGGTATCCTCGTCGATGCCGACCCCAAGCAGACCAGGATTCGACGCAACAAGCGAAAGCAAGCGCCCAATGCGCTCGCGTTGCTGAAAGTGCTGATCGATAATGAGCTCAGAGACGAGGCCGAAGCCGGCGATCATGTGCGCCATCCGCATCTTCGGCATTGGACCGCTCGCGCCATAGGCGACCATGTGGGAAGAAAGAATCGACGCGCCGGCGCTCGTGCCGGCGACGATTGCGCCGGCCTCGTTCCGCTCGCGGACGAGTTGCGCGGTGCGTGTGCCGCCCACGATCGAGGCAAGCCGCATCTGGTTTCCACCGGTGAGGAAGATGCCGGTCGCCTCTTCCAAGATCTCGACCGGCTCCTCGCTGTTCGCGTCGTCGCGATTGCCAATGTAGATGACGTCGGCCCGGTCGACGCCCATGCCCAGAAAGATCGCCTTGTACCGTTCGCCGGCCGCTTCGATGGAGGACGCCGTCGGCACGATGGCGATGCGCGCGGATGAACCGCCCGCGATTTGGGTGAAGGTCGAAAGGATGATCTTGTCGTCTAACTTGTCCTCGGCGCCACCGATGGCCATCACGGGTCCGCGCTTTCGGGCCGGCGAAGCTAAGGACGGCCGTGGCTGGGTCAGGGTCAAAGTCTCTGAGACCGACATGGAAACGAACACGCTCTCGACGTCGCGTGGCGCGGCCACCTCAACGCGTACTGTTTGGCAAGGCGTTTGAGTTCCGCTGCATGGCCCGCCAATACGGTTCCTTGTTCGGTCGAATGTATCCGCACCCGGCACGAGCCGTCAATTGCGTCGTTCATCCATAACACCGGGCGACGCATTCGCATGCTCGGCGCATCGCGACGTATCATACGTCGCTAAACGTTGTCCGCGCGGGGGTCCACCCGCGAGCTGAGGAGCAATCTTTGTGGCCCATCCCCTCACCGAACGACTGGCTCAAGGCGTCCTGCTCGCGGACGGGGCGATGGGCACGATGCTGTATGCGGCCGGCATCCCCCTTGACGACTGCTTCGATGCACTGAATCTCGCGCGCCCCGAGATCGTTTCCGCGGTTCACCGCGCGTATCTCGCGGCGGGAGCCGACATCGTCGAGACGAACACGTTTGGGGCGAATCGCTTTCGGCTTGAGCCGTTCGGGCTTGCCGAAAAGGTCCATACCATTAATCGACGCGGCGTCAAGCTGGCCCGGGAAGAGCGCGAGATCTCCGGCCGGCCCGCCCTTGTCGCTGGCTCCGTCGGGCCGACACAGCGCACGATGGCGCCATTCGGCACCGTCGAGGCCACGGCGATCCGCACCGCGTTTCGCGAACAGATCGACGCATTGTTGGAAGGCGGGGTCGACCTGCTGATCATCGAGACGATGGGCAACCTCGCGGAGATGACAGAGGCAATCTGTGCCGCAAAGGAAGCGACCGACCTGCCGATTGTCGCCCTTATGACCTTCGCCGAAGACGGCCAGACCATCGCCGGCAACGACGTAAGCCAGGTCGTTTCGACGCTCTGTGACCTCGGCGTGGCCGTCATCGGCGGCAACTGCTCGGTTGGTCCGCAGCGCCTGCTGCCGGTGCTCGACAAGATGCGCCGTGTAATCGCCGAACGAGGAGGGGAGAGCCCCGCCCTTGCCTGTCTGCCGAACGCCGGGTGGCCGTCACACGTCGGCGGACGACTCATTTACCCCAGCTCACCGGAGTATTTCGGCCAGTTTGCCGATACCGCCGCGCGACACGGCGTTCGGCTCATCGGCGGCTGCTGTGGCACCACGCCTGAGCACATCCAGGCCATGCGGAGCGCAATCGACAGCATCGAGCTTCACAACGGTCATAAGCCGACCGAGGTGGCGCCGCCTCGTCAACGAACCCCGAAGGTCTCGCACATCGAGCTCATCGCCGCCGAAGGGCCGACCGAGGTTGCCCAAAAACTCGGCAAGAAGTTCCTCGTGAGCGTCGAGATCGACCCGCCCAAAGGGCTCAATCCGACCAAGGCGCTCGACGGCGCACGGTTGCTGAAAGCGGCAGGCGTCGACGCGATCAATGTTGCCGATTCGCCGATGGCCCGCGTGCGGATGAGCGCGCTCACCATGTGCTATCTGATTCAGCACCACGTCGGCGTCGAGACGATTGTCCACTTCACGACGCGCGATCGCTCGCTGATGGGGCTGCAATCCGAGTTGCTCGGCGCCCACGCGTTCGGCGTGCGGAATATCCTGGCCCTGAGGGGGGATCCGCCAAGCCTCGGCGACTATCCCGATTCATCGGCGGTCTACGATGTCGATTCGCCGGGTTTGATTCGTATCCTGCGCAAGTTGAACGAGGGGGTCGATTCGGCAGGGGCTTCGATCGGGCGCATGGCAAGTTTCACCATCGCCTGCGCCGTCGACCCGAACCGGGAAGATCAGGAAGACGAGGCGAAACGCCTCCGCACCAAGATCGAGGCCGGGGCAGACTTCGTGATGACCCAGCCGATCTATGATCGCCGGGTATGGACCCGATTCCTAGAGGCCTATGGCGAAGAGATCACTGTCCCGGTCTTGATCGGCATTTTGCCGTTGCAGAGTTCGAAACATGCCGAGTTCTTGCACAACGAGGTACCCGGCATCACCCTGACGGACGACGCCCGCGACCGCATGCGACGAGCCGGACCGGAAGGGCGTCGCGAAGGCGTCAAGATGGCGCAGGAACTGCTGGTCGAGCTCAAACCCTACGCCCAGGGGGTCTACATCATGCCGTCTTTTGGGCGGTATGAGGTCGCCGCCGAAGTGCTCGATGCGCTCTCGTAGCGGCCATTTGCCCGGCATGTCTGCCGAGGCGTGAGATGGTGTGGTAGACTCCGCCGGTGCCCGTCTCGCACGGGCAGTTCGTTGTGTTCGCCGTAGAGTTCAAGGAATGGTGCGGCCTTCCCAGCATCGGTCGCGCCGCGCGCTGACGAAGGGAACGGAATCATGGTCGCCCAACTTATTCGCTCGCTCGAAGCCGAGCAATTCAAGGACGAGGTCCCTTACTTTGGGCCGGGGGACAACGTCCGTGTCCACGCTAAGGTCGTCGAAGGCAACCGGGAGCGCATCCAGGTCTTCGAGGGCGTCGTCATTCGGCGCCGGGCTGGCGGCATCAACGAGAACTTCACTGTCCGTCGCATCGCATCGCACGGCATCGGCGTAGAGCGGACCTTCCTCATCCACTCCCCGCGCATCGAAAAGATCGAAGTAACACGCCACGGCCGCGTGCGCCGCGCCAAGCTGTATTATCTTCGTGGCCGAACCGGCCGCGCCGCTCGTATCGTTGAGCGCCGGCGCCCCGATCCGTCCAAAAAACAGATTGTCGCCGCGCCGCCGGTCCTGGAGGCTCCTCAAGTCGTCGACGAAACGCCAGAAGGCTACGCGGAGCCCGATCCGAACGAAACGACGATCGAAACGACCGAGAACCGGGCCTAGGCAACGCCCACCGGACAGGCAGAGAGCGCGGCATGCGCCGCGCTCTTCGTGTATCTGGACGGCAAACCGTGAAGACCAAGTTACTTGCCAATGCCATGACCGAGCGCCTCTGGTCTGAACAAATCCTTTGGGATTCTGACTTTCGTCGCGTCGCCGGCGTTGACGAAGTCGGGCGGGGCGCACTCGCGGGACCCCTTGTTTCGGCTGCCGTCATCTTTCCGAGCGATCTCCGCGTGGGCGCTCTGGCGAACGACCTCTGTTGTGTCAACGACTCCAAATTACTTTCGCCCAAGGAGCGGCGTCGTCTCGCACCTATCATCACCGGCGCTGCGATCGCGGTAGCGGTCAGCATGGTAGGCGTAGACGAAATCGACGCGTTCGGCATTGCCGCGGCCAACCGGATCGCGATGGAACGCGCGGTCGATCTGTTGTCGGTGGCCCCGGATGCGCTCCTGCTCGATGCCACGGTCATCGACCGCGCGCCGCCGCAAATTGGGCTGATCGACGGCGACACCTGCTCCTTGTCGATCGCTGCCGCGTCGATCCTGGCCAAGGTCGCGCGAGACCGCTTCATGGAGGACTACCACGGCGTCGATCACCGCTACGGATTTCACCTGCATAAGGGCTACGGCACCGCGCTTCACCTCGCGGCGCTCGCGCACCACGGCCCCTGCTCGCTGCACCGTCAGTCGTTCGCGCCGGTAGCCCGCTGTATGGCTTCCCTACTCACATGACTGCAACTAACCGCACACGTCTCGGCCACGCGGGTGAACACTTTGCGCGAGGCCACCTCGAAGTGCTCGGCTGGACATTCGTCGCCGCAAACTGGCAGTGCCGGGCGGGCGAAATTGACTTGGTCATGCGAGACGCGGACGAGCTCGTCTTTGTCGAAGTCAAGCTGCGTCGCGGGGAGCGCAGCGGGAGCGCCGAGGAGGCTGTCTCATTGCGCAAGGCCCAACGCCTGATGGCCGCCGCCGATTATTTTCTCGCGCAACACCCAGCCTTTCAGAACCTTATCTGGCGGATCGACCTACTAGCGATTACGTTGGATGCGTCGGGCGCGGTAAGCAGGACCAGCCACATCGAGAATGCCATCCTCTCAGGCTGAGATAAGTTGCATGTACCGGACGACGACCATCGGATAAGCTTGCGCGGGAGAGACGAACGATCTATGGCGCTTTCAGCCACATTGACCGACCGGGAGTTGCGCGCGATCAAGGGAGCGGCCGAGCGATTCCGCGTCCCGATGGTCGACTTTGCGCGCCGTCTGATCCAGACGCCGAGCCTTCCGGGTGACGAGTCGGCGATTGCCCGCCTGACAGCTGAAAAGCTCAAACAATTGCGATATGACGACGTCTGGATCGACCGCGTCGGCAACGTCATCGGCGCCATTCGCGGTTCAGGCGACGGGCCAAGCGTGCAGTTCAATGCCCACCTCGACCACGTCGCGCCCGGCGATCCTAGCTTGTGGCCGCACCCTCCCTACGAGGGCGTCATCGACGGCGATATCCTCTATGGCCGCGGCGCATCCGACGTTAAAGGGGCGATGGCTGCCCAGGTCTACCTCGCGGCAGTGATGAACGAGGCGCGGCCGCGCCCCGCCGGCGACGTCCTCTTTGCCGGCGTCGTAATGGAGGAAGTCGGCGGACTCGGCAGCGACGCCCTCGCCTCGGAGACGCCGACGACGTACGCCGTCCTGGCCGAAGCGACCAAGAACCAAGTCAACCGCGGCCACCGTGGACGCGTGCTGATCCACGTCACCTTTACGGGCTTCTCGGCGCACGCCAGCGCCCCTGACCGGGCGCGCAATCCGCACTTTGCCGCGGCCCGTTTTTTGCTCAGTATCGAGCATCTGCCAATGGTGCCGGATACCACATTCGGCGGTTCGTCAGTCGCCCCAACGCTGACGGGCGTCGATCAGACGAGCGCGAACGTCACGCCGGCGGTCGTCGACCTCTTCCTCGACTGGCGCAACGTTCCCGAGGAGTCGACGGAGTTGATCCTAGCCAAGGTTCGGCCGTTAGTCGAGCACGCCGCCGGAGAAGTCGATGGTGTCTCCGGCGCCGTCGAAGCGGTCGGACGCCGGGTCATCTCCTACACCGGGGTCGAAGCCATCATGCCGCCGACCCAAGGTTACGAAACTCCGGCGGACCACGCGCTGGTCCGGGAATCGCGAGCCGCATTGGTACGCGCGCTCGGCCGTCCGGTTGAGGTTGGCGCCTGGACCTTCGCGACCGATGGCGGACACCTGAACCGCTATGGCATCACGACGATCGGCTTTGCCCCTGGCGAAGAGCGATTCGCCCATACGATTCACGACCAGATTAGCCTTTCGCTGATGCATGAGGCATTGATTGGGAATGTCGTGCTCGCGCTGAGTATCACGGCGCTCGCTGAGGGATAAGTTGATGACCGCGGATACGAGCATCTCAGCATCCGTCGAAGAGCATCGGGCTGCCGCGCCAATATTCGTACGATGCGCCGTCCTCACCGTGAGCGATACGCGAACGGACGAGACCGACCGTAGCGGAGGGTTGATCAAGGAACTACTGGAGAGGCACGGTCACGTCGTCGTCGATTACCGTATCGTTCCCGACGAAGCGGCACTGATTCAGGCGCAACTGCGCGAATGGTCCGCCACCCAGAAGGTAGACGTCATCCTCACCAATGGGGGGACGGGGATCGCGCGGCGCGACACGACCTACGACGTGGTTGTGTCGATGATCGAGCAGCGGCTTGATGGGTTCGGAGAGCTCTTTCGGGCGCTCAGCTTTCAGGAAATCGGCGCGGCGGCAATGCTCTCCCGCGCGGTCGCCGGCGTCATTGCCGGCACCTTTGTCGTCGCGATGCCCGGTTCCACGAACGCCGTCAAACTTGCGATGGAGCAGTTGGTTCTTCCCGAAATCTCGCACGTCGTGTTCGAACTGAAGAAGTAGGGACGAGTCGCCTTCGAATGGAGAGGACGCGTGACCGACGAGACAGGGCAACGCACCAAGCGGCGTCCGCCGCGGGTGCTCAAGGGCTTTCGCGATTATTTGCCCCGCCAGATGATTCTTCGCCAGCGCATCATTCAGACCGTGCGTGCAATCTTCGAGCGCCACGGATTTGAACCGCTCGATACGCCGGCGCTCGAATACCTCGAAGTCCTCACCGGCAAAGCGGGTGAGAACGAGAAGTTGATGTACCAGTTTGCGGATCTGGGTGGACGGGAGGTCGGCTTACGCTACGATCTGACCGTTCCCTTAGCACGCGTCGTGGCGATGCACCAGAACGACATTGTTTTGCCCTTCAAGCGCTATCACATCGCTCCGGTCTGGCGCGCGGAAAATCCACAGCGCGGGCGATTTCGCGAGTTTTGGCAGTGCGACGCCGATGTCGCCGGCTCGGCCTCGATGATTGCCGACGCCGAGATTATCTCGATGATCGCCGAATCGCTGACCGCTCTCGGCTTGCCCAAGTACACGGTGCTGATCAGCCACCGGCGTTTGCTTGCCGGTCTCGCGCAAGCGGCCGGCGTACCGGAGGATCGCGCGGGTACGATCTATCGCTCAGTCGACAAGCTCGCCAAGATCGGCGCCGAAGGCGTCCATCGAGAGATGACCGATCAAGGTGTCGATGCCGACGCCGCACGGCGGGTACTCGACTCGGTGACTATCGACGGATCGCCAAGCGCCGTCTTGGCGCAACTGCGCGACCGCCTCAGCGAGATTTCAGGCGCCCTGGAAGCCGTCGACGAATTGCAGGAACTTTTCGCGTTGCTACCTGTCTTCGGCGTACCTTCGTCCGCCTATCGGCTCGAACTCAGCTTGGCGCGAGGGCTTGATTACTACACCGGTCCGGTCTATGAAGCGGTCGTCGACGAGCCGAAGGTCGGCTCGGTGGCAGGCGCCGGGCGGTACGACGACTTAATCGGCGCGTTCTTGGGCCGGTCGGTGCCGGCAACGGGAATGTCGTTGGGTCTCGAGCGCATCATCGAGGTCATTCAGGAGTTCGATCTGCTGCCCGTGCCAGCAACGGTGGCGGAGAGCGTCGTCATTTCCACGCCGGAGACGGTTGCACAGGCCGCGAACGCGGCCGCGCACTTGCGCGCGGCCGGTCTCAATGTCGATTTCTCTCTGACGCCGCATCGTTCATTCGGCGACCAGCTCAAGTACGCGGGCCGAAAAGGGATTCCGGTCGCGGTAATCGTCGGCAGCGCCGAGATGGAACAGGGACGCGCGACGGTCAAGGATCTGGCTACCGGCACGCAGGACACGTATTCGCTGGAAGAATTGGCCGATCGCGTGAGCCAGATCCTGGCGCGGTCAGCGTCCTGATTTTTGCGCAACGCTCGGTCGAACCGGCGGAGTCGCGCCGTGAGCTAATTCGCCGTACGATTGCCGATCAGCGGTGTTCGGACACCTTGCGCAAGCACTTCAGGAAGGAGCCGATTACCTCCATGTCCTCTGACGCACAGGCGGACGAGTTTCAGACCTACATGCTGGTCGTGGCCCATCCGGACGATGCGGAGTTCTCGTCGGCGGGGACGATGGCGAAGCTGGCCGCGGACGGCAAGCGCGTCATCATCATCCAGGTCACCTCCGGCGACAAAGGGACGACCGACCCGGCGATTTCGCCGGAAGAGCTCGCGCGGGTGCGCGAGGCCGAGGAGTTAGAGGCCGCAATTCGGCTCGGCGTCGCCGAAACCGTCTTTCTACGATGCGCGGACGGCGAGCTAGTTGCCGACATCGTCTTGCGCGAGAAGATTGTACGAATGATCCGCACCCACCGGCCCGACGTCATCATCACCCATGATCCGTTTCGACCGTACGCACTCCATCCCGATCACCGCGCGGTGGGGATGGCCACCACCGACGCCGTCTATCCGACCGCGCGCGATCCTCATTACTTCCCGGAGCACTTGCGGGCCGGCCTCGATCCACACAAGACCGCCGAAATCTGGTTCTTTGGCGCCGAGCATCCGGACCTCTACGTCGATATCACCGGAACGTTCGACGCCAAGATTCATGCTCTCAAGGCACACGCCTCACAGGTCGGCGACGGGGAGGCGATGAGCGAACGGATTCGCGAACATTCCCGCGAGGTCGCGGATGGGCAGCCCTTCGAATTGGCGGAGGCCTTCAAAGTTGTCCGAATGCGGCGCTAATCGACAGGCGGAGCCGTGAGCCCAGCGCAAGATCGAGCGCTGGCGGCCGGTCGCGGCGCCTTTGGTGCAATCTGGGCGCCGGATCGGGTGGCATCGGCGCCCGGCCGCTTGGAGCTGCTCGGCAATCACGTCGATTACAACGGCGGTCCCGTGCTGGCGGCGGCCATCGACCGTTCGGTTGTCCTTCTCGTCGAAGAGACGTCTGGCGACCGACGTTCGATTGAAGCGGTATTCGCCGATGTGAATACACGTGATCGCGTCACAATCGATTCAGAAGAATTGGCCGGATGGCGTAACGAGTCGCCACCGCCGGGATCGGCGGATTACCTTCGGGGCGCGGTCGCCGCTCTGCTGAGCCGTCCTCAGATTGGGCTAAAAACCGGGGTGCGTCTCGCGATTGCCGGCGACGTGCCCATCGGTTTCGGCCTCAGTTCATCGGCGGCGCTGTGTGTCGCGCTCACCCTGGCACTCAGACGCTACCCCATCAACCAGACCGAACTCGTGCTTGCCGCGCAGGAAGCGGAACACCGTGCGGGAACGCCCTGCGGCACGATGGATCAATCGACCTCGGCCGCCGGCGGGGTCATTCTCTTCGACGGAGCAACACTCGACATAACCCGTATGGATCCTGAACTTGGCGGATATACTTTCGCGGTTGCGGATTCCGGCGTCGAGCGCTCGCTCGGCGCTTCGTCCTATCGTGTACGGGTCGACGAGTCGCGCGAGGTCGTCGCGTTCGCTCAACGCCACGTCCGGGCTGACCTCAAATATCTTGCCGATTTACGTCAGGACGAACTGGTTGAGTTGCAGTCGCAAAATGCGCCTCGGTTGCGGGAATCGCTTGTGCGCCGTGCCCGGCATGTGGTATCGGAGACGCGCCGGGTGTACGAAGGGATCGCGGCCATGAGAGCCGGAGACTGGCCGCGCTTTGGCCAGCTCATGTCCGAGTCGGGGCGGTCGTCGGCCGAAGACTACGAAATCAGTCACCCCCGCGTCGAGGAACTCGTCGCCGAAGCTCGATCAGTGCAGGGTGTGCTTGGGGCGCGGATGATGGGCGGAGGTGAAGGAGGGACGGCCCTCATCCTCGTCGAACGGGATGCGGTGCCGTCGCTCGATCGCACGCTGAGATCTGGCTATTACCAGCGCCATGCGATGGCCGAAAGGCAGGATCTGGTTCACATCTTCGGCTTCGCTCGGGGCGCCAGCATCGGCAACTGGCCGGATGGCGCGGCGCTGATCTCGGGTTCGATCACGCGCTGAGGAGCGTTCGTTTCGACTTGCGTTTGATCGCCCGGCTGCCATTGCGCCGGTTCCGGTAGGCGGTCGTCAGGTGCTGCCCGGTGCCCGGATCGAGGACGAGAACGGTGCCTTCGAGGCGACGATACTGATCCTCGCGACGGTGATCGCTGGGAATGTCCCGTAGCCCTAGGTGGACAAAGAGCGCCTTGCCCGCGTGATGCAGCCTCCCATGGGCAAAGACGTATCGTACATCGTCAAAGCTCAGGTTCCGCTGCGCCAAGCGACGGCCAGCATGCTGCGAAACGGACGCAACCCGAGGCTCCCGCATGGTCCCACCTCCAAGATCGACGGATGCCGCAACACCCGCGCGGGCTGGGTGTCCGAACGCTCCCGTGGGATGGAGTGTACGTACATTATCCGCCGGTGCCGATCGTTTGTCAAAGTCCGTCGCTGGCAGAACCGGCTCCGCTCAGTATCCTTCGCCACGATCGACTACGTTGATGAGCGGTCGCCCCTCGCGAAACCGGGCGATGTTCTCTTCGAGGATCGGCAGCGCGCGCGCCCAGTACTTCGGGGTGGAACCCGAGGTGTGCGCGGTAATGATCACGTTTTCCATGTCCCAAAGCGGGGAATCGACCGGCAGCGGCTCGGGGTCGGTCACGTCGAGCCCGGCGCCCGCGATCTCACCGCGTTGCAGAGACGCGATCAACGCCTCGGAGTTGATGACCGGTCCGCGCCCGAGATTGTAGATATAGGCGGTCGGCTTCATGTGGGCTAACATCTCCGCGTCGAGTAGGCCGCGCGTCCGGGGCGTCAAGGGAAGTGTGGAGACAACGTGGTCGGCCAGCGGCAACGCCTCGTGCAAACGGTCGATGCCGAAGACGGTAGAAACGTGAGGGGGAACGGGCAGATCGGTTCGGCGGCGCACGCCGCATACCGTCATGCCGAATGCCTCCGCGCGCTTCGCCGTCGCCTGCGCGATGTCGCCGAGTCCGACCAGCAGAAGTGTCTGTCCATCGAGTTCGAATACGCCACGCCTGCCCACTTCGTCGCGCCAATCATGGGCGATCTGGCCACGGATGAGAAAGGGCAACCGGCGGGCAAAGGCCAGCATCAACGCGAAAACGTGCTCAGACATGTTGTGCGCGTGGACGCCGCTGTTATTCGTGACGACAATGTCGCGCGCAAGAAGTTCAGGTGACAAGACCCCATCGACGCCGGCGCCAATTGTCTGAAGCCACTTCACGTTCGGCGCGGCGGCCAGGTCCGCTGGGCTGAGACCCCAAGACACGACCGCGTCGGCGTCGGCAAGCTCGTTTCGAATTGACTCGGCCTCGACGTGAACAATCTGCACGTCTGGGAATCGTTGGCGCAAGTGGGCGACCGCTTCATCGGTTAGCGGCGCGGAGATGACGAGCTTCCGCAAGTGGGATGGGTCCATGATGCCTCGCGAAGGGATTCCGGCGCGTATTACCCGCCGATCTGAGACATGCCGCGACCGATGTTGCGGTCGCCCTCGGCCAACCCGTGGCCCCACGGTTTGCGCCAGACGCCGCGCCGTACCTGATGTTCGAGTTCGGCGTCGCCGGCGCCGGCGCGCATGAGGTCGCGAAGGTCGATTTCGTCGTTGCGGAGCAAGCAGAGGCGAAGCTTGCCGTCGGCGGTCAAGCGTACCCGGTTGCAGTGGGCACAGAACGGTGCGGAGACGGGCGAGATGAAGCCGATCGTCCCTGCCGCTCCAGGGATGCGCCACAAGCGCGCGGGGTCTCCGGGCGGTGCGTCAATCGGTTCGAGGGGTCCGAATCGCGCTTCGAGCCTCGCCTGGGTTTCCTCGGACGTAATCAGTCCTTGATCGTGGACCGTGCCCACGCCTTCGAGCGGCATGATCTCCAGGAACCGCATCTGCCACGGCCGGTCGAGGGTCAAGGCCGCTAACTCTCCGACTTCGTGGTCGTTGTGGCTGCGGAGGACGACCGCGTTGATCTTGATCGGCGTCAAGCCGTGGGCATCGGCAGCCTCCAGCCCTGCCCAAACGAGATCGAGGCGTCCGCCGCGCGTCATCAGCTTGAACTTCGCCGGGTCGAGCGTGTCGAGGCTGACGTTGACCCGGTCGAGGCCCGCGTCCTTGAGGTCGCCGGCAATCCGCGAGAGCAGCAGCGCGTTGGTCGTCATCGACAGGTCTTCGACGCCGGGGAAGGCCTTCATCGCGCGGACGAGATCAACCAGATGCGGCCGTACGGTCGGCTCGCCGCCGGTCAGTCGCAGCTTGGTGAAGCCGAGCCCGGCGCAGATGCCGACGACTCTGAGCAACTCTTCGTCGGTCAACAACTCGGCGCGCGGCTGAAACGTCATGCCAACCGCGGGCATGCAGTAGACGCATCGAAAGTTGCAGCGATCGGTCAACGAGATGCGCAAATAGGTCATCTGCCGGCCGTACGCGTCGAACGCGCCAGGGCGCCGCTCCGGCAGCACCGACAGTTGCGTGCTTGGTCTCTCTGCGACGGCAGCGACCATTGATTCGCACCTCGGGGATCAGACAAAATCGGAATAGCCAACCATTGACTATCTATCGTCACCATACCATCCCCGCTCAAGTCGGGTCAACGAAGCACCTCCCAGCAGGTCAGAGCCGGTACCGCCGAATCGATGGCACGATTGCGGCAATCAACCAACACGACAGCACCGTGCCGATGCCACCAAGTGCGACCGATGGGCCGGCGCCGATTACCGCGGCAGCCAGACCGGCCTCAAACTCGCCGAGTTGCGGCCCGCCCATCGCAAACATCGAGTGCGTGGCAGCCACCCTGCCTCGGAGCTCGTCCGGCGTCACGAGATTCCGGATCGTGTGTCGCAATGCCATGCTGACGGCGTCCGCCGCGCCACTGAGGGCCAGCAGCGCCAGCGAGAGCGGAAAGATAGTGCTCAATCCAAACCCCGCGATGGCGGCGCCATAGAGACCGATGGCGGCGAGGACGCCCGCCCCTGGGCGACGCGGCAGCGGCGCCAGGCTCATGACCACGCTGCCGATGACTGCTCCAGCGGCGGGCGCGGCGTAGAGCAAGCCCACCCCTCCCGCTCCGACGCCCAAGACTTCGTCGGCAAAGATCGGCATCAAGACCATGCTCGCGCCGAAAAACGTGGCGACAAAGTCGACGCCCATCACTCCCAGTAGCACTGGTGAGCGCCGTACGAAGCGAAAGCCTTCAAGCGCCGCCGCAAACGTGCCCACTGTCGCGCCGACTACAGGCGGTCGGGCCTGGAGCAGAAACACGGCGCCGATAAGGACAAGAAAGCTCACGGCGTCGAGGAAATAGACCGCGTCGACCCCGCGCCAGGCGATAATCCACCCCCCCAGCGCGGGTCCTGAGATCGTGGCAACCTGCATCGCCAGGACGTTAAGGCTCATGGCCCCAGCGAGTTCGTTGCGCGGCACCAATGCCGGAATCAGCGCCTGACGGGAAGGGCCAGCGAACGACGACACCGCCGCCGCGAGAAACGTCAGCACGTAGATAACGGCCAGCGAAGCGGCATCGGCCGCGGCGACCGCCGCTAAGCCGAGCGAACAGACAAAGAGCAGCGTTTGCGAAAGAATGAGCAACTTGCGACGGTCGCGCTGATCGGCAAGCACACCGCCGAAGAGACCGAACAGGACGACCGGCCCAAACCGAACCAGTCCGAGGAACCCCAGGCTGAGCGCATCGCCGGTTAGCTCGTAGACTTGCCAGGCGATCGCCACCCGCTGCATCTGGGTGCCGATCGTCGAGACAAACTCCGCGGCCCACAAGATGCGAAAGTCACGGTGCCGCAAGACCGCGTATGAACGACCTCTTGGATGCGGGCCGTCCGCACTCGAATCGTCAGGCGGTGTGGTCATCGGCGATTGGCACGTTTCCGAACACCGGTCCGACGGAATAGAATCGGCGGACAGAGGAAAGTCAGTTCAACCGCGATCTGCTGATCGCGCGTGGCTCGGAAGGATGGATATGAGCGACCACCAGGCGACGTCAACCGTGTCGGCGAGGAATCTATCATCGCTGGCAACGTCCGGTGTCTTGACGCGCGAGGAACTTCGGGCGCGCATTGTCGCAGAGCCGCCGCTGATCAGCGAATGGCGCGATCTCGACGCCCAGTTGCAACCGAACGGTTTCGACTTCACGCTGGCCGGCATCGCCCGCATCGACAGCGCCGGGGTCGTCGGCGTCGACAACGCGGACCGTGTGTTGCCGTCGCTCTCTCCGTTCACATTTGACTCAGACGGATGGATCGATCTCGACGCGGGGATCTATCAAGTGATCTTCAACGAAGTTGTTGAGCTTCCGCTCGATCTGATGGCCCTGGCACGTCCCCGATCAACCCTCAATCGCTGCGGCGTGACCATCCACACCGCGGTCTGGGATTGCGGTTACCGCGGTCGCTCCACGGCGCTGATGTCCGTGCTCAATCAGGCTGGATTCCGGATCCAGCAACACGCGCGAGTCATGCAAACCGTCTTTTTCACCGTGCTGCGCCCGCCAGAGCAGGGCTACCAAGGAGCCTATCAAGACGAGAACATCGCGCGCTGACGAACCGAACTACGGACGACGAGCAAAGGACGGGCGCTCAGGCGGCACGCCGGGCACCGCGATCTGGGACGCGTTGCGCCGGACCTCCGCGGTGTGATTGCACCCCTCGACGGGGCAGAAGTATATGAGCGTGTACTCTTCCTCTGTCTGATCCGAGAACCGGGCAGGGCGACCCAGTTTACCGCGGAGACGCATCTGGACGTGGTGATCCACACACTCAGGAATGTCCGGCACGACGCGGTCGCGTCGAAGAATGACGTCAAGGATTCGCTGGACCACCGGACCCTCCCTGGTTCGGGCGTACCGCAGTGCCGCGGCGCCACTTCGCCGACCCGTGCGACTTTTTCGGGCCAACGATAGTATACGCACCCCGAATCCTGTTCTCGATACCCGAGCAGGAGACCCGCAATCGCACCGGAACGCGGGCAATGATGGCGAAGGAGCCGAATCGAGTGGTCGACGACATTGTCACGCTGCTGCGACAGCGATATGGTGACAAATGGGGTACGGACGACGAAGCGAACTTGCGCTTTTCGGTCGACGCGGAGCTATTGCTGCGAGACGTCGACGGGGCGCACTTGATTGGAGACCCGGAGGTCGAAGATGGCCGGGTCACGCTCACCGTCTGGGTCGACTTCCCGCTCGAAGACTTGATGACGGCCGACCAACTCGCCTACGACATCTTCTCCCGTTTGAGCGAGGAGATCTTCTTTACCGAGCGCCGGTTCGACGCGCGGTCGATTTGCTATCCGTTCGTCACCGGCTCGTCCCGCCATGGCCACATCGGCGCGCTCGTCCTGGCTGGGCCGCACGCGGCCGACTTCGCGGATCGACACCATGTTCGCACTGGCGGACGCCGCTTCCACGCCTAAACCATGTGGCCCGCGAAGGAATGCATGCTCTGATAACATGCCGTCGCGACTGCAGGAAGCGCTCAGGGAACCATGCAAGAAGGGGATGCTGAAGCAATGCCGACCGTTACGATTGAAGACGTTGGCGAAACGACGTGTGCCGACGGCCGCCGCCTGGTGCTTTGCGTCGAGGACGCCGGCGTAGACATCCTGCACCGTTGCGGTGGAAACGCGCGTTGCACCACCTGTCGCGTGCAGGTGCTCAGCGGGACACCTAGCCCAATGACCAACGCCGAGGTTGAGCGACTCCAGCGGGTCAAGAACAAGCCCGAGGGCATGCGACTCTCATGCCAGGTCCAGGTGCGGGAAGATCTCACGGTGCGCGTCCTGCGGCGATTGCGCGACAACCCCGACATGGATGACCCAGGTCCGCGCCCAATCGAGTGGCCGGCGGATCGTCCCTTGCCGCCCGAAGACGACTAATCGGCTATGATCCAAGTTTGATACGGATCAGTCAGGTCGGCTACAATTGGTGCGGTCGTGCTAGACGGGGAACTAGCGGTGCCCTGTACCCGCAACCCGCTACAGCGGGGTCGAATTCCCCCTCGAGGTCCGGTTCTGTGGGACTGACGGCGGCACGTGGTGTTGAGGGTAGAGTCCCGCGCGGCGGGGCACTGCGAACCCGGTCAGGACCGGAAGGTAGCAGCCGTAAGCAGAACGCCTCGGGTGACGTGGGATCGCTCTGCCGGAGCTAACGGTCGACGGGAAGCCGGAGGACTGCGATCGACAGGGGGTGCACGACCTTCTTGGAATGCAAAGCGGCCCGCTCTACTTAAGAGCGGGCCGCTCTTTTGTCCGCGTCCGTGCTATCGGCGTCGCCGTTTGATCGGCCGCGCGCCGGCCGCAATCGGCGTTGCCGGTCCGGGCTCGCGGCCGGCGGTGGTGGCGCCAGTGGGACGCAGATATTGCTGCTTCTGCCGGCGCTTTTCGAACGCTTCCACTTCGCCGTGATATCTGGTCAGGAAGTCGAAGACGACGTAGGCCGCGAAGACCATGAAGGCCAGAAACGACAACCACAGCCAGATGCGAAGTCCGAAGGTGAATGGGTTGATTTGCATCATCCGGATCAGGAAGAAGAAGAGCCCGATGCTGAAGACGAAAAGCCCGATCACCGACCAACGATGCGCCATCCGGCGCAGCACAGGGTTGGGAAAGACGGACCGGGGCACCCAACCACTGTAGTTCACCAGCGACGCCAGGAACCCAGCGCCAAAAATCACCAGGAAAAAGATCGCAAAGGCGCCGAATACTTCATTCGACCCCGGTCGCGTCGTGAGATAGTCCCACGAAAAGGGATTGTCCATGCCGTTAGACCCGTTCCACCACCAATTTGTCCGTTCAAGCCCGGCGGAGTATAGCACGCTCCAATGGGACACCCGGCGTCACGAGACCTGGTCGAATACCAGGGCACGCTTTACCTCTTCTATGGCGCGCGTGACCTCGATCCCGCGCGGGCAGGCGTCGGTGCAGTTGAAGATGGTCCGGCATCGCCATACGCCGGATCGCTGATTCAGGATCCGTAGCCGCTCGCTCGCCCCGGCATCTCTGCTATCGAAGATGAAGCGGTGGGCGTTGACGATGGCGGCCGGACCGACCCAATTCTGGTTGGTCCAGGTGATTGGGCAGGCGGTCGTACAGGCCGCGCAGAGGATGCACTTGGTCGTGTCGTCGTACCGCGCGCGCTCCTCCGGGCTCTGTAATCGCTCGCCCGCGCTTGGCGCATCGTCGGCGATCAAGTAGGGCTTGACCGCCTTGTAGCTATCGAAGAACGGTTCCATGTCGATGATGAGGTCTTTGACCACGCGATAGCCGAGCAGCGGCTCGATGGTGACCTTCCGGCTCAGCTCCTTCATCAGAATCTTGCAGGCGAGCCGGTTCCGTCCGTTGATCCGCATCGCGTCCGACCCACAGATACCGTGCGCGCACGAGCGGCGGTACGTCAGTGACCCGTCTTGATACCACTTCACGTGATTCAAGGCATCGAGCACACGGTCGGTCGGCTCGACCTCAACCTGATACTCCCGAAAGGCCGGTTTCACGTCGGTCTCCGGGTTATACCGCTTGATCCGCAACGTGACTTCCACAGTGTCTCCTCTGAAGCCGTTAGCTGCTAGCCGTTAGCCACGCGCTCTTGAGTGCGCCTCGCCGTACACCCGCCTCTATAGCATTCAGCAGCGTTCGTGAATGCACCGAGAAAGCTACCGGCATCAATACGTCCGTTCCTTTGGCTCGAAGCGGGTGATCGTGACTGGTTTCTTACGCAGTTGGAAACCGCCTGAGGTGCGGTAAGCGAGCGTGTGCGCGAGCCAGTTTGCGTCGTCCCGCTGTTTGAAGTCGGTACGGAAGTGCGCGCCGCGACTCTCTTCGCGGGCGATGGCGCCGACGATGATCGCTTCAGCGCAATCGAGCATGCAGCCCAGTTCGTGCGCTTCGAGCAGATCGGTGTTGTAGATCTTGCCGCGATCCTGGATGGCGATATGGCTGTAGGCGTGCTTCAGCGACCGGATGGTGTCATTTGCCTCGGCCATACCGGCGCCGTCGCGAACAACCGAGACCTTGTCCATCATCACCTCTTGCATCGCCGTGCGAATCTCGGCCGCTCGCTCGCCCTTAGAACGCGTCAAGAGGTCGGCCACCTGTGCCCGTGCCGTAAACTCAGGATCGGTCGGCAGTTCCGGCAGGCTGGCTTCCTTGAGAAAAGTGAGCATGTGCCGACCGGCGCGGCGGCCAAAGACGACCAGGTCGACTAGCGAGTTGGTGCCTAGCCGGTTGGCCCCGTGGACCGAGACGCAGGCGGCTTCGCCCGCGGAGTAGAAGCCAGGGATGGCCGTGCCGTGCTCGTCGCGAATCACCCGTCCATCGAGGTCGGTCGGCAGGCCTCCCATCGCGTAGTGTGCTGTCGGTTGAATCGGCACAGGGTCCGTCTTCGGCTCGACGCCGAGATAGGTGCGGGCGAAGTCGGTGACATCCGGCAGTTTCTGGTCGATCACCTCGGGCGGGAGGTGGCTGAGATCGAGGTGGACATAATCCTTGCCATCGATTCCTCGCCCTTCCTTGACTTCCTGGTAGATGAAGCGGGAGACCATGTCTCTCGGCGCCAGATCCTTCAAGGTCGGCGCATAGCGCTCCGCGAACGCTTCGCCGTCCGCGTTACGCAGGATTGCCCCCTCGCCGCGTGCTGCCTCCGAGAGCAGGATGCCGAGTTTATAGAGCCCGGTGGGATGGAACTGATAGAACTCCATGTCCATCAGCGGCACGCCCCGGCGGAAGGGGATGGCGACGCCGTCCCCGGTGCCAGCGAGGGCATTCGAGGTGATCTTGTAGACACGCCCGAAGCCACCGGTCGCGATCAACACGGCCTTGGCGTGCAGGGTATGGATCTCGCCGGTGGCGATTTCGAGCGTGACGCAGCCGCAGCAGATGCCGTCGTCGGTAAAGATCAGGTCGAGCAGGTGATGCTCATCAAAGAAGTTGACGTTGTGCTTGATCCCTTGCTGATAGAGCGTTTGGATGATCATGTGGCCGGTGCGGTCGGCCGCGTAGCAGGCGCGACGGACCGGCCCTTCACCGTAGTTGCGGGTGTGTCCGCCGAAGCGCCGCTGGTCGATCTTGCCGCTCGGCGTCCGATTGAAGGGCAAGCCCATGTGCTCCAGCTCGAGCACGGCATCGATCGCCTCGCGCGCCAGAATTTCACCGGCGTCCTGGTCGACGAGGTAGTCACCGCCTTTCACCGTGTCAAAGGTGTGCCACTCCCAGTGGTCCTCTTCGACGTTGCCGAGCGCGGCGCTGATGCCGCCTTGGGCGGCGCCGGTATGGGACCTCGGGGGATAAAGCTTGCTCACCACGGCGATATTCGCTTGGCCCGCGAGTTGGATCGCGGCCATCAGCCCCGCGCCACCGGCACCGACGACGATCGCGTCAAAGCGGTGATAAGCCATCGTTATCCCTCCGGGCAAACGCCGGGACACGGTGCTTGCGATCAGGCGGCCGAGTTGTCTCGGCCAGCGCAAACCTAGCGCCGCCCGGTGAGGGTGTCAAGCATGACACGGCACGCGCGAGCCAAGTCGAAGGAATGCTATACTCCTGGCACTGGGTCGCCGTAGATGGCGACCCGGGCGATTGTCACCTTCCCACACCGAGAACCGAGGCTTAGATGCATCCGACAGACACCGCTGCCGGGGCGCTCTCCCACCGGGTGATTGCCGATGCCCGGCGTGTGGCGCGAGAGGCGGCCGGCTCAGTGGCTGAGCTTGCCGCGCGCGTGGCAGCGATACCCGCGCCGACCGGGTTCGAGCACGAACGCGCACTCGCCGTCGCCGAACTCTTTCGAGACCACGGCGCCGTCGCGGTGACGATCGACGACATTGACGACGTCGTCGCCAGGATCCCTGGCACGCGCGGTGGGGCGGCTGTCTTGCTTGCCGCCCACACCGACACGGTTTTTCCGCTGAGCACCCCGCTTAATATCGTCCGCACGGCCGATCGCTTCACCGGACCGGGCATTGGCGACAACAGTCTCGGCGTCGCGGCCATCCTTTACTTGCCGACCATCCTTGAGCGCCTCGGATTCGCGCCGGCAGTCGACCTTCTCTTGACGGGCAACGTCGGCGAAGAGGGCAACGGGAACTTGCGCGGAATTCGCGCGGTCATGGAACAACATCCGGAAGTCGGTGCGGTCATCGCCGTCGAAGGCCATAATCTGGGGCGGGTGACACACGTGGCCGTCGGCAGCCGCCGTCTGCGGATCTCGGTCTCCGGGCCGGGTGGCCATAGCTGGGGCGACTTCGGCCGCACCAACGCGATCCACGCCGCGGCCGACGTGATCCACGACCTCGCCAGGTTGCAGGTCGCGCGTTCGCCCAAGACGACGTTGAGCGTCGGCACGATTCAGGGTGGGCTCTCCGTCAACACGATCCCGCCGGTTTGCTCCTTCGAAGTCGACATGCGCTCGACGAGCGCGCCGGCGTTGCGTCACCTCGGGGAGCGTGTCGACCGTGTCCTTGGGCTCTCCCGCAACGGCGCGACCGTCTCGTACGACGTCATCGGCGAGCGCCCGGCCGGGATGATGCCGTTAGACAGCCCACTCGTACGGGCGAGTATCGACATCCTCGCCGCGTTTGGGATTTCGGCCACCGCCGACGCCTCGAGCACCGATGCCAATGTGGCGATCAGCCAGGGCATTCCCGCGGTCTGTGTCGGCCTGACAACGGGTGGCAACGTGCATCGTGAGGACGAGTACATCGAGCTCGATCCGTTGCCCATCGGCATCGCTCAACTCGCCTTGTTGACGATCGCCGCGACCGAAGCGATCGCAACCGTTGCGCGTCCATCCGACGAGCTATAGTCCACGCACCGGCTGCCGCGAGCTCGGCCGCCCTAGAAGTGAGCATCGTGACCGACCAATACGCCGCGCTCGATGTCGAAGCGACCGGAATGATGCCGGGGCGCGGCGAGATCATCGAGGTTGCCGTGGTGGTCTTCACTGCCAGCGGCGACGTAGAACGATTCGCGTCGCTTGTGCGCCCTCGGGGCCGAGTCTCCCTCGACGTCCTCTCCCTCACCGGTCTCTCAACCGACGAGCTGCGAGAGGCGCCGACATTCGGAGACGTGGCACAACAGATGCGGCGCTTGCTCGCCGGGCGTCCCATTGTCGGACACTCGGCAGCGATGGACGTCGACATGCTCGCTGCCGGCGGTCTAGAGCTCTCGAATCCGATCTTCGACACCTTTCAACTTGCCACACTCTTGTTGCCCGACCTTCCAAACTATTCGCTGCCTCAGGTCGCGCTAGCGCTCGGCGTCGAGCGACCCGATCGCCACCGGGCCGAGGCCGATGCAGATCTGACGGCCGCCGTCTTTCGTGCCATGCTGGAACGGATTGACTCGTTCGACGGTCCGACCCTCGAGCGATTGGCAAGCCTCGGTCACTCGGCGGGCTGGCCATTCGCATCCCTCTTTGACCGCGCCCACCAACGCCGCCCGGCGGGGCCGCTCTTTGCGGTCGACGACGCCGACGCACGCGGCGTTCACGAACTCGCGTTCTTGACCAACCGAGAACGGCCAGAACCGCTGCGGCGCACCGGATCGAAGGCGCGGATAACCGACGAAGCGATCGCCGCCACACTGGCCCCCGGTGGGCCACTCAGCCGGGTGTTGCCAGGTTACGAGCACCGCGATGCCCAGGAGCGCATGGCATCCGCGGTCGCCAGCGCCCTCGACCATGACGGCCGCCTCGTCGTCGAGGCCGGAACGGGCACGGGAAAGAGTGTTGCCTACCTCGTTCCCGCCGCGCTCCACGCGGTCGAACGGGGCGAACGCGTCGTCGTCTCCACCAATACACTTGCGTTACAGGATCAGCTCCACCGCAAGGACGTGCCTGATCTTCAAGCCGCGCTTGTTGACGAACAAGACGAATTGGTCTTCCGCTCGACCGTGCTCAAGGGGCGAGCCAATTACCTCTGCCTCCGCCGATGGTTTATGCAACAACGGTACCCGGTTCTGGATGCCGAGGATGCCCAACTCCGCGCCAAGGTCACGCTCTGGCTTAGCCAAACGGCGTCGGGCGATCGGGGAGAACTGCGTCTCACCCCGCGTGAGGAGTCGCTCTTTCGGCACGTCTCCGCCGACGGGGAGGCGTGCGTCGCCGCGCGTTGCCCCTATCAACAACGCAACCAATGCTTCCTCTTTCGCGCGCGTCGCGCGGCGGAGAATGCCCACGTCGTCATCGTCAACCACGCGCTGCTCCTTTCAGATCTGGCCGAGGGCAGCCGCGTATTACCCGACTATGAACATTTGATCATCGACGAAGCGCACCATCTCGAGGATCAGGCGACGACTCAATTCGGGTTCTCAGTCTCCGAGCCGATGATCGCGGACTACCTCGACCGGGTAGTGCGTCTCGACGGGCCGAATCTGTCCGGCACGCTCGTCATGGCCGCATCGTTGCTCGGCCGGTTCGCTCGGGACAACAAGGAGCGAGAACAGGCGGCTGAGGGCATCGAACGTCTCCGGGGCGTCGCGAACAAAGTCAGCAGCGTCAAGGTGAGCGCGGTCGATCTCTTTGTTCGCGTCCGCGAATTCGTCCAGCTCGCGGACAGCAGCCGGAGTCGATACGACCGCAGCCTACGCTTGACGACCGGCGTGCGCCGCGACGGCGCTTGGCTCCAGATGGAGCTAACCTGGGAGGATCTTGACCGACGCCTGCGGGACGTCGAAGAGGACCTGATCTGGTACTTCGACCGGGTCGAGGGCGCCGAACCTCCAGACAGAGACGAAGCCATGCTGGCTGAGCAAGAGGACCTGGTGATTGAACTCGGAGCCACGCTCCGGGAGAGTATCGTCCTGCGATCGCGCCTGCAGGAGATCGTCTCCACGCCGACCGCCGATGCGGTCTATTGGCTCGAAGTTTCACAAGCTGGCGATCGCACGTCAGTCCACGCCGCGCCGCTCCACGTCGGTCAGGTCCTGAACGAGCAACTATTCGAGCCGCTTCGGACGCTGGTGTTGACATCCGCCACGCTCAGCACCGACGGCTCCTTCGATTTCTTACAGGAACGCCTTGGGCTCGACGACGCGGACGAACTCTCCGTGCCGTCGCCGTTCGACTACGAGCGTTCGACGCTCCTCTACATTGCCGACGACATTCCGGAGCCGAATGCGCCGACGTATCAGCGTCGCCTCGAAGAGACCCTCTTTGAGCTCGGCGCAGCGATGGGCGGGCGTATGCTGATCCTCTTCACCTCGTACGCCGCGTTACAGGCCACCTATCGCGCCATCCGCGGTCCCCTGGAAGATCGCGGCGTAATCGTGCTCGGCCAACGGATCGATGGCAATCCGCGGCAGCTAATCGACCGACTCCGTCAGGTACCGAACGTCGTTGTGCTGGGCACGTCGACCTTCTGGGAAGGGGTCGACGTGGTCGGCCCTGCTCTCAGCGCGTTGGTCATTACCAAGCTGCCCTTCTCGGTGCCGAGCGATCCGGTCTTCTCAGCGCGAAGCGAGCAGTTCGAAGAGCCGTTCTTGCATTACGCCGTGCCGCAGGCCGTGTTGCGCTTCAAACAAGGGTTCGGTCGTCTCATTCGCAGCAGCCAGGATCGCGGAGTCTGTGCCGTGCTCGATCGCCGAGTGATTTCCAAGCGGTACGGCGCATCGTTTGTCGAATCGTTGCCTTCCTGCTCGGTCGCGGTCGGTAGCACATACGAACTGCCCAACGCGGCCATACGCTGGCTCGAACTCGCCGACGAGTTGGCGGCTAAGGCCTAGCGCACTTGTCAAGGAGCTACTGAGTGGACCAACCAAACGACCGCAATCTCCCGCTGGAATTGGTGCGTGTAACCGAGGCGGCTGCCCTCATGGCGGCGCGTTCGATTAGGGCACACGCCGGAGCGTTGAACCGTGGCATCGAACTCGCGAAACCAATGTGCGTTGACGAAGGGAATGCCCGATGGTAGAATCACGATGCGCTTCGGTGGGCGCTAGTAGCCCCTGCCTTCCGCCGACTCACCTGTCCGTCATAGGAGCTTCCGGCCGCTGAGTCACGCGCCCCGCCCCTATTGGCTGTGCGTCCGCCAGCGGATCGCACGCGCGGGAAGCCCTTCACTACCCGGAACACCGCACCGCATGAATCCCATATGGACCGAACGAGTAGCTCGAATGCATTGCGAGACCTACGCGCTGCGCTTCTTATCCCTTTCAACCGCTTTGTCGACCGTCCTGCGTTCGTCTGAAACGCTGTGGAGGAATCAGGTTGTCCGCTGAAGAAGAGACCGTCGAAACGACGGCACGTCCCAAGAAGCCAAGCACCAAACCGCGCACGACACGCGCCCGTCGCCGCCCGACCGCGGAAGATTCGGGTGAAGTTGGTACCGCGACCGCGGTTGTCGCGCCGACGACGTTGGAGGCGGATCTGCCATCGACGCCGGTCGAAATGTCGCCGGCCCCTGATGTCGCTGCCCAGGTCCAGCCGAGCACAGTCGTGGTCGACGGAGATGTCAACCAGGAGAATCCCGTCGAGCCCGAGATCAGGCCCATCGAGGCGGGGCAGCGCGAGGCTGCCCGGACGCCCACGGTCGCTCCTGCCCGACCCGATGGAGACCGGCCACGCCGCGATCGGCATGGCCGCGACGGGCGTGGTCCACGGGCACGAGGAGAGCGATTCGACCAACACGACAGGTTCGGGCCGGGAAATGGTCGCGACCGCTCCGGCTTTCAAGCCAGGCAGCGCCCTGATAGCGTCCCTGTTGCCCCGCCGCCGCCTCGCAACGGTGGACGAGATCACCTCAATGTCGCCGAGCTCGAAACGAAACCGGTCGAGGAACTGCACGAACTCGCGCGCACGATGGAGATTCAGGGCTACAGCCGCATGAAGCGGCCGGACCTGATCAGCAAACTTCTCCAGGTCCAGACCGAACAAGAAGGCAACATCTTCGGCGACGGCGTCCTGGAGATCATCGAAGACGGCTTCGGATTCTTGCGCGGTCCGCGCTTCCTTCCGGGTTCCGACGACATCTACGTCTCGCAGTCGCAGATTCGACGCTTTGGCCTGCGTACCGGCGACCGCGTCTCCGGCCAGGTGCGCCCGCCGAAAGACAACGAGAAGTTCTTTAGTTTGCTTCGCGTCGAGGCGGTCAACGGTGTCGATCCGGAGACGGCGCGACGACGACCATCGTTCGATACCTTAACGCCGATCTTTCCCCTCGAGCTAATCGACCTTGAAACGCAAGCCAATATCCTCTCGACGAGGTTGCTCAATTTGGTCGCGCCGATCGGTCGCGGGCAGCGCGGGCTCATCGTCTCGCCGCCGAAGGCCGGCAAGACGATCCTGCTCAAGTCCATTGCCAACGGCGTCAGCAGCAATTGTCCCGACATGCACCTCATGGTCTGCCTAATCGGCGAGCGACCGGAAGAGGTGACCGACATGCGCCGCTCCGTCGAAGGCGAGGTAATTTCCTCGACCTTCGACGAGCCGGTCGAGGACCACACGAAAGTCGCGGAGATGGCGCTTGAACGTGCCAAGCGGCTCGTCGAAGGCGGACGCGACGTCACCATCCTGCTCGACTCGATCACGCGCCTTGCACGCGCCTACAACTTGGCCGTGCCTCCCAGTGGCCGGACGCTCTCCGGCGGTATCGACCCGGTCGCGCTTTATCCGCCCAAGCGATTCTTCGGCGCCGCGCGGAACATCGAAGGCGGTGGCAGCCTCACGATCGTCGCTACTTGCCTTGTCGATACCGGCAGCCGGATGGACGACGTCATTTACGAAGAGTTCAAGGGCACCGGCAACATGGAACTTCACCTCGACCGGAAACTTGCCGAGCGCCGCATCTATCCCTCGATCGACATCCAGCGCTCCGGCACGCGCCGCGAGGAACTGCTGCTCGATGAGGCTGCTCTGCGTCAGGTCTGGACGATGCGCCGCATGGTCTCCATGCTCGGCGGAACGGAAGGCACCGAGTTGCTCCTCGGCCGCCTCGCCAAGACGCAGAGCAACGACGAATTCTTGGCGACCCTCAACAAAGACAGTTAGGGGTCAGTGGCGAATAGACACAGTCGCCCGGTTCATCGGACGGGCGGCTGCTTCTTCTCGGCTCAGCTATCGACTGATCTCAGGTGAGTGGTACGTGCATTCGCGGTTCCTCGACGTACGACTCCATCGCCTCGGTCATGTAAATATAGGTCTTGTCCGCTGAAGTCGAGGCCGCGCCGCGGCTGCCTTCCTTGTCGAGCGCAACAATATTCATCTCGTTGGCAAACGGATCGTCCAGCGAGCGCAAGTCGATCATCGCCGTGCGAAGGGCTTCGTCGAGACTCATCCCAAAGCGCATGAACGTCACAACGCTGTGCGCCGTGCAGCATCGCTGCGCCATCTCGCCGCGTCCGGTGCACGCCGCTGCCCCGTAGCGATCGTCGGCGTAATTACCCGCACCGATAATCGGCGAATCACCAAGGCGCCCAGGATATTTCCAGGCCCAACCGGAGGTGCTGACGCCACAGGCGACGTTGCCGGTTCGATCCCTGGCGATGAAGTTGACTGTGCCATGGTGCTCCTCGGGCATCTCCGGGTCGCGTGCCATCGACGCCACCAGATCACGCATCCGCTCGAAATAGCGATCCCGTGTGGCACTGTCGGGCCGTCCGGCCCCGCCAAACCGTTGGCGCCAGATGTCGTGCGCCTCAGGCGTCAGCAGGTCTTTGGGATCCAGCCCCACTTCCCGCGCGAAGCGATCGGCCCCGTGCCCGACGATCAGGGAATGCGGCAAGTCGTCCATCACCCGCCGCGCCAGCAGGATTGCTTCCTCGAATCCATGGAGTGCGCCCACGGCGCCTGCTCGCAAGCCACGTCCGTCCATAACACTCGCATCGAGTTCGACTTCGCCGAGAAGATTCGGCAAGCCGGAGAAGCCGACGCTGTGGTCGTCAGGATTGGCCTCCACCAGCCGAATCCCGGCCACTACGGCGTCGACGGCCGCGCCACCTGACTTCAGCACGCGCAAAGCTTCGGCTATGCCGACAGCGCCGTTCGTGCTGGCGACGACGATTCCCTCCAACTTTGTGTCCTTTCTTGTTCCCCCGTCCGCCAACGCACTCCGTTCGTCATGCGGATCGCGGAGAGGCATCTCGCTTGCAGGTCGAACGTCGAGCCATTCCTCATGCGCTCGGAACGACAGTGAGCTTACGCGGCCTAACTCAGAACTCGCGTAACTTCGTCTGCCAGGAACGACGGCAGTTCGTCGACGACGCTATTGCTGACCAATGTGAAGCCTTCTTCCATCGTCGTGGCTACACCGATCTCGGCAATGGGAATACCTGCCCGTTGGCACGTCGTGATTGCGGCTTCAACCGCGCTGGGCGTCACCGCGGCCAGAAGACTGCCCGAGGCGAGCATGCCCAGTGGATCGAGACCTAATAGCGCCGCAATCTGCGACGTCTCAGGCAGTATCGGGATCGCCGCTCGATTCAACCGGACACCACAGCCACCGGCGGTCGCGATCTCACGCAGGCCGGCCGCCAGTCCCCCTTCGGTCGGATCGTGCAGCGCGGTGACGCCGCCCAATGCCAGGAGGAGTTGGGCTTCGCGAACGATCGAGATGCCTGGCTCAAAGAGGAGTCGTTGGGCACGATCGACGACGTCGGACCCGAGAGCGTCCGTCAGCTTCACGGAGAGTTCTCTTGCCAGGAGCGCGGCGCCTTCGACGGCAATTGCCTTGGTTAAGAGCAACCGATCGCCCGGGCGCATCCCGCCGGGCAAGAGCAAACTGGCGGCGGAGGGGGTGCCGAGCATGTGCCCTACGAGAATCGGGCGGGTCAGGCCATACGTGACTTCAGTGTGCCCCCCGACGAGCGTCACACCGCATTCGTCGCACGCTTCCTTGAGCTCTCGGAACTGGCGCTCCACAAACGTGGGCGTGGTCTTGCCCTCTGGCAGCAGTGACGTAACACTCAACCACCGGGGTATTGCGCCGAGACAGGCCAGATCGTTGGCGTTGACATTGACTAGGTAGCGTGGCGCATTGTTGGTGGCAAAGGTAATCGGATCGCTCTTGACCGCGAGGATGGTACCGTTGATGGCGATCGCCGCCGCGTCGCAGCCGACTCCCGGTCCGACGATGACCGACGGATCAGGGAATAGGGAGGATCCTATCAGACGCGCCAGCAAGTCGTTCGGCAACTTCCCGACGTTGAGAATCCGCTCGTCGTCCCCCAGCGTCATATCGTGTTGACGTCCGCCACTCGATGCCTCACTTGTCGTACTCTTCAATCTCCTCACCCAATAAGGGTGCGCCTGAACCGCCAAGTCGGTCGAAAACCTCGTCCAGGCGGGTAACGCGCAACTCCGCTTCGGCGAGCAAACGATCACACCGTTCCGCGAGCCGCGCGCCCAGCTCAAAACAACGTAGTGAACGGTCGAGCGTCAGTCCTCCCGACTCCAAACACGCAACCGATGCTTCCAGTGCCGCGAAGGCCTCCTCGAATGAGCCGGACGATAGCGCGGACTCCCAGCCAGGATATGCCATGTCGAACTCGTCAAGATCAGGCACGGTCCGCTGTCCTTGCTTGCCCGCGCACGGTCGTCGGGCCTACCGTCGAACGAAAACTCCCGTCGCTCACGCGCGACTCGATGACGACACCATCCGAAACGTCTCCGGTCGAGTGAATCAATCGGCCGCCGTCGGCAACGGTAAGCACCGCGTACCCACGATCGAGAACGGCCCGTGGGTTCAAGGTTCCAAGTTTGGCCACCGCGACCGAGTTGGCCAGCCGCCATCGGGCAATGTGCTCACGTTGCCGGTACTTCGCTCGCTCAGAGCGGTTGATCATCGCCGATTTGGCAAAGGCGAGGCGGCGACGCATGGCTAACGACATCGAACGCCGGCGCATCGCAATCGTTGCGCGCTTGACAGCGATGGCCTGACCAGGAGCAGCACGCACGAAAGACCGTGACAAGCGGTCCGCCTCGATTCTCCGATCGTCGATCGCCGCCTCGGCCGCGTCCCGTAAGCGAAGGGAGAGTTCGTGCAATCGCCCGGCATACTCCGTCATCGAGGGCGAACAGAGCTCTGCCGCCGCGGACGGCGTTGGGGCGCGCAGATCGGCAACCTCGTCAACCAGCGTCCAATCCGTTTCGTGTCCAACCCCGCTCACGACTGGCACGCGACAGGCAAAGACGGCGCGCACTACGCGCTCGTCGTTGAAGCACCACAAGTCCTCGGCCGAGCCGCCTCCGCGCGCAACAATGATGACGTCGGGCCGACCGTCCTCTTGAAGCGAGGCGAGCGCGGCCACGATACTTTCGGGCGCGCGATCCCCTTGCACGGTCGCCGGCGCCAGGATCAGTTCGACGAGCGGAAAGCGCCGCGCGAGCACCTGCTGAATGTCGTGCCAGACCGCGCCGTCCGGTGAGGTCACGACGCCGATGCAGCCCGGCATCGAGGGGATGAGCCGCTTGCGGGACGCATCAAAAAGCCCTTCCGCCTCCAACTGTTGCCGCAATAACTCAAGCTTTAGCGCGAGCAGGCCGATGCCGGCTGGCTGCACGGCGTCGGCATAGAGTTGGTATTGTCCACTTCGTTGATAGACGCTGATCCGGCCGTGCGCGGCGACCTGATCGCCTGATCGCATCATATAGCGCTGCCGTGAGGCAAGACCCTGGAAGAGGACGCCGCGAAGCTGGCTCTCCTCGTCCTTGAGCGTGAAGTACAGATGCCCAGCGCGGGACTGGAAGAGATCAGAGATCTCGCCTTCGATCCAGACATCCGCGAGGAACTCGTCCTGTTCCAGCAGTTCGCGAATATATGCTGTCAGCAGCCCGACCGAAACAACCTGTCCAAGCACGAATCGCCCTTTACTCGGCGATCCGCACAAGCGGTGAGCCATACTCGACCGCTTGGGCGTTTTGCACGAGGATTTCTCGCACGACCCCGGTACGATCGGCGACGATTTCGTTCATGATCTTCATCGCCTCGATGATGCCGATGACTTGTCCGACCTCGATCCAGTCACCAGGCTGGATGAATGGCGGATCGCTCGGGGCAGACGCGGCGTAGTAGGTCCCAATCATCGGAGCGGTGATGAAGTGGCCCTCGGCCGCTGGCGCCTCAACGGCATCCAGAGCTTCTGTTTCTACGACGGCAAGTTGTTGCTTTGGAGCTTCGTCGTTGCCGTCTGAACGCAGCCGGATCGCGACAGAACCCAGGTTGAGATCGAGACGCGTCAGCCCGTGGCTACTCATGAGGTCGGCCAATGAGCCGACAGCCGCCAAAACGTCCGACAACGACGGCGCCTGCACGGCGCCACTCGCGGAAGCAGCGTTTCCGCCGGATTCCATCTAGCTCACCCGCTCAAGGTATTCGCCGGTCCGTGTGTCGACCTTGATTACGTCGCCGGTATTGACAAAAAGTGGCACGCTGACGACGAGTCCGGTTTCCAGCGTTGCCGGTTTGGTGCCGCCCGTGGCGGTATCTCCCTTGAAGCCCGGATCGGTCTGGGTGATGGTCAACGCGACCGCCGTCGGTAGTTCGATGTCGATCGGCTCGCCGTCGTAGGTCAGGAGATCGACCGTGTCGTTCTCCTTGATGTACTTGGTGGTGTCGCCCACCGCCGCCTCGTCGAGCATCACCTGGTCGAACGTGTCGGTGTCCATGAAATGGTAGTGCCCGCCTTCATTGTAGAGGTACTGGACGTGCTGACGTTCCAGCCGGACCGACGTGAACCTGGTGCCGGCCTGCACCGATTGCTGGGTGATGGCGCCAGTGCGGAGGTCACGAAACGTCAACCGGACCTGCGCCGAACCCCGGCCTTGTTTGTTATGCGCGAAGTCGATCACCTTGACCAGACGACCGTCGTGGTCCAGGGTTGACCCCTTGCGAATCTCTCCCGCATCGATCACCGATTGCCCTCCATGACCCGTTAAGACAGTCGCTTTTTCCGCGCGGTCGTCAAGTTGCGGCAGCCATGATCTTCGATGACAACGACGTCTTCAATTCGCACTCCGCCCCAATCCGCGAAGTAGAGACCCGGTTCGACTGTCAGCACCTCTCCCGCCCGCAAAGGTTGGTCGGAGGTTGGCGAGGCACTCGGCGCTTCGTGGACCTGGATGCCTAATCCATGACCAAACCCGTGGACGATCTGGTCGCCATAGCCCGCGGCTTCGAGCACTGAACGAGCGGCCTTGTCTACGTCGGCGCCGGAAACGCCGGCCCGGACCGTGTCGAGCGCGGCCGCCTGCGCGTCGTAGACCACATTGTATACGGCCCGCGGTTGATCATCCGGCTCGCCGATCCAGACCGTCCGCGTGAGGTCAGCGTTGTAGCCGTCGAGCCGCGCCCCCATGTCGATGATGATCGGTTCACCGGCCTCAATCCGTCGATCACCGGTACGGTGGTGTGGTCGCGCCGCGTGCGGTCCCGAGGCGACGATCGTCGGGAAGGCCGCGCCATCCGCCCCGCGTTCGCGGAAGGAACGCTCGATCCGCCAGGCGACTTCGCGCTCGGTCATCCCGACCGTCAGTTGAGCCGCAATATTCGTGAAGACCTCATCGGTTAACCGAATCGCGCGAGCGATGCGTGCGATCTCGGCGCTGTCCTTAATTGCCCGCAGGTCGGTTACCGCGTTGCCGAGCGGCGAAAGCTCAGCTGTGCCATTGATCGCTTCTTGCAACGCCAGCGTGATTGCGTACGAGAGCGCCCGGTCCTCAAATCCGACTCGTCGGCATCCGAGCTCGCCAATGCGGCCAGCTACCGTCTTCACCCACGGTCGCTCCCACCCAATCACATCGAACCCCGGCGCTTCCGATTCGGCCCACTTGATATTGTTCGGACTGGTAAGGAGCAGGGCGCGATCACCAGTAACTAGCAACAGACCCGCCGATTCCTCCGGACCGTGATCTTCAGGGGTATAGCCGCTGAGATAGAAGCGATTCGCGGCATGCGAAACCAAGGCCGCGTCGAGACCGGTGGCGACTAGGATCGCGCGAAGTGATGCCAACCGTTCACTCACGACGTGGTCTCCGCACGCTGCTCCATCTGCCGCGCGAAGAAGTCGAGCGCCAGTTCGTAGCCGGCGGCTCCCAGACCCGCGATTTGGCCAACCGCAATCGGCGCGATTACGGAACGATGTCGAAATTCCTCGCGCGCGTGAATATTCGTCAGGTGAACTTCGACCACCGGTCGTCCGCACGCCGCGAGCGCATCGCGGAGCGCGATGCTGTAGTGGGTGAGGGCGCCTGGATTGATGACGATGCCAAACGCCGTCGGGCCTGAAACCTGGATGCATTCGACCAGCGCGCCCTCATAGTTCGACTGAAACGCTTCGATCTCGACCAGCGGAGTCATCTGCGCGGCGCTCGATCGGAGGCGATGCTCGATATCAGCGAGCGTCGTCGACCCGTACAGGTGCGGTTCGCGCGTGCCCAGCAGATTCAGGTTCGGTCCGTTGAGCAGGAGAATCCGGCGCTCGATCATCGAGCCGTCGCCGGAAACGTCGATCCAACCGGAGCGCCGCTGTTGGCCAGAGCGGCGACGTAGGCCCGGATGGAATAGGTCTCCTCGCTACCTTCCAAACGCACACGACCCCGAAAAACGTAGACCGGTTGCAGATACTGATTGCCTCCTGGCGGCCCCGCGGTCGTGTAGGCAATGGAGACATCGTTGTACGTGACGGTGCCCCTGATCTCGGAGCCCGCGGGTGCATCGGCCTCCAAGATGTCGGCTTCAATGTATCCCTGGCCGGACTGCACCTGCGCCCAGGCGTCCTCGACGGCGCGCAAGCGGAAGACGTCCGCCCGCCGTATCTCCGCCCACCGGATCGATGCTTCCAGGATCGTGCCCTGCGGCCCGAGGGTGACGGTGATGCTGGGATAGGCGGCCAGTAACTGCTCGGGTTCGACTGGGGCGAAAATGACGACGACGCGATCCGATTCCTCGGCCCGGCTCGCAATCTCTGCCTCGCCGATGTCAGGCGGGGTCAAGCCGGTAAGGCGAAGCCACTCGCGAGCATACGCGGTGGCCTCTTCATCGGTCGGCAGGTCGCCCCCTCGAACCTCCGCTTGGGAAACGTACTGGATAACATCCGGTGAGATGAAGAGCTGGCCGGTCCCGGAGACCGCAAACGACCCATCGCCCCGGTCCTCAACCCGCGAGTAGATGCGCAAGCGGTCGGCGAGTTGCTGTGCGCCCTGCAATGACATGGGCTGGCGCTCCAACTCGTAGATCGGCGCTTCTTGGTCGACCGTGTCAAGGTCGACGTTGAGCGACGGCTGCAACTGGAAGGTGTATCCCTGCTCGTTTGTCGTCGGCAGATCGGGCGGCGGCAACTCGGCCACGACCTCCGTCGACGCCTCGCCGTCTTCGTCTGCCTCGGGCGAAGGCGTCTCGGGAACCGTCGTCCCGCTTGCCGTCGGCGTCCAGGCAACGGACCCTACGATCAGCACAACCAGCAGTGTGATGAGGACAGATGCGCGCCAACCCGTACGGCGTCCCTCAGCGCGTTCAAGTTCCACGATGCGTTGTCCCTCCTCAGGCGAAACCGGCTGCCGTTAGCGGGCAACTGGATCGACCTCCACGATGCGGCGAAGTTCGACAATCTGATCGCGCAGCAATGCGGCCTTCTCGAACTCGAGGTCCCGCGCAGCCGTCTTCATCTGCGATTCTAAGTCCTTGATCATCCGCGCCAGATCGTCGCGCGGAAGCTCGGCGATCACCCCGACCTTCGACGAGCCGGTCGCCCGGTACTCGCTTTGCTCCTCGGCAGCGGCCTTCACCCGGTCGGTGATGTCCTTGATCTCCTTGACAATGCCACGCGGGGTGATGCCGTGCGCCTCGTTGTGAGCGACCTGGATGCTTCGCCGCCGGTAGGTCTCATCGATCGCGGCTTTCATCGATCGGGTCATGGTATCGGCGTACATAATGACCTGACCGTCGACATGCCGCGAGGCCCGCCCGACCGTCTGGATCAGCGATCCCTCGGAGCGCAGGAAGCCTTCCTTGTCGGCATCGAGCACGGCGACCAAGGAAACCTCCGGCAGGTCGAGCCCTTCGCGCAAGAGATTGATCCCGACGACGACGTCGTAGACACCGAGTCGCAGGTCGCGCAAGATTTCGATCCGCTCCAGGGTGTCGATGTCGCTGTGCAGGTAGTGAGTGCGAACGCCCATCTCCTTCAGATAGTCCGCGAGATCCTCCGCCATTCGCTTCGTCAGCGTGGTGACGAGCGCCCGCTCACCGCGCGCCACGCGGGCATGGACCTCGTTCATCAGGTCGTCGATCTGGCCCTTGGTCGGGCGAACGGAGATGGCCGGATCGATCAGGCCGGTCGGACGAATGACCTGCTGGACGACCTTCTCGCTGTGTTCTTGTTCGTACGGACCAGGCGTCGCTGAAACGAAGATGGCCTGGCCGAGCATGCGTTCGAACTCGGAGAAGGTGAGCGGCCGGTTCTCACGCGCCGACGGCAGCCGAAAACCATGCTCGACCAGGACATCTTTCCGCGACCGGTCGCCGGCGTGCATGCCGCGGACTTGGGAAATCGAGATGTGCGACTCGTCGATGAACATCAAGAAGTCGTCCGGGAAGTAGTCGAGCAACGTCGATGGCTGCTCGCCCGGCCGGCGCCGCGAGAGATGCATCGAGTAGTTTTCGATGCCAGAGCAATAGCCCGCCTCTTGCATCATTTCGAGGTCGTACATCGTCCGCTGTCGAAGACGCGCGGCCTCGAGCAACTTGCCCTGTGCCTCGAACTCCTTCAGCCGGTCATCGAGCTCGTCCTGAATATCGCGAATCGCCACCTGTAACTTGTCGGAGGTGGTGACGAAGTGTTTGGCCGGGTAGATATCGATCTCGACGCGCTCTGCCAGGAGTTCGCCGGTGAGAGGATCGACCTCCACGATACGCTCGACGTCGTCGCCGAAGAATTCGACGCGGACCGCAATCTCCTCGTAGGCAGGGTAAATCTCGATCGTGTCGCCGCGCACCCGAAACGTGCCGCGCGTGAGCGTCATGTCGTTGCGGTCGTATTGGATGTCGATCAAGTGACGAACAACCCGATCTCGCCTGGTCTGCGCCCCACGACGCAGCGAGACGACCGTATTCTGGTACTCCTCCGGGGAACCGAGACCATAGATACAGGAAACTGAGGCAACGATCAGCGTATCGCGCCGGGTGAGAAGTGCCCGCGTTGCCGCGTGGCGAAGCTTATCGATCTCCTCGTTGATGTCGGAGTCCTTCTCGATGAAGGTATCGGTCCGTGGAACGTAGGCTTCGGGTTGATAGTAGTCGTAGTAGGAAACGAAGTATTCGATGGCGTTGTGGGGAAAGAACTCCTTGAACTCGGCATAGAGCTGGGCTGCCAGCGTCTTGTTGTGGGCCAGGACCAACGTCGGACGGTTGACCGATTCGACCACGTTCGCCATCGTGAAGGTCTTGCCGGAGCCGGTCACGCCAAGCAGCGTTTGGCGCTTCAGATCCTCGTGGAGGCCACCGAGAAGCTGTTCGATGGCTTGTGGTTGATCACCCGTAGGACGCAGATCGGACACGATCTTGAAGTCGGGCATAGGTGCTCCCAGAACGAATCACGCCCGCACGAAACGGCGGGCATGCGCATCCGGAATTATACCCCGGCGAGGGGTTGGGAGGAGCAGAAAAGTGGGCAATACGACATAACGACGACCTCCGTCGATCTACCTTACCCGGTAGAACTCTGCTTCGTCGCCGCCGAAGCCGATGACTTCCTCAATGTGGCGGATGGCCCATCGTTGACCGGTCCAGAGAAGCCGGGCCGAGGCTTCCTCCCGGTCGCACCAAATGCTGTCGGTGTACTCGCGGCTAAGCTCGATCTTGGACTTGGGCGGGGCGGTAAAGGCAAAGACAGGCGCCAGAATAATGGTGTCCGACTCGTGGTCGTAGAACTGATTGATGTAGTCGGCCGAAAACGCGTCGACGATCGCGATCCCAGTACTAATCTTGACGGCGCGCTCGGCAGCTTCCAGCGCCGTCTCGTTCGGCTCAATCTTGGCGTGGATGCTTTGCCACGTGCCACCGAGGGGAAGTTCGTCGTGGCGGCGTAAGAGCAAGAACTGCACGCGGGCGTTCACCCGGCGAAAAACGTACGCATCAACAATGTCGGCGGCAATTTTCGGCATAACGCCCTCAGCGGTGATGGGAACGTCCTCGAACTAGCGTAAAACCCCGGCACCGGGGTGGAGGTCGGCTGGCGGACGATAGCACAGCGGCGCTTTGCGGACAACGCTCATTGTGCGAATTTTGCCATGCCGTGAGCAGCGCGGTGGCGGACCGCCGGCGATCGCCAGGCGCCGGCAGAACGAGACGCCGCCAGACTCGGTAGGCGTCTATACTTGGCCGGCACACGCCGCGCGGTTCCGCCGCATCGGTTTCGCACGTACGATCCTAAGGACAGCATGTCTGAATCATTTGTTGATCGTCCGCGGGCCGCGTCTGCCGTGGTCTCGACCGAGGTTCAACCGTCAACGCGGCAACGCGCGAGCATCTCGCCGTTCTTTCTCCGCGCCATCGTTTTTGTTGGCGGTCTCTCCAGCATCGGCATCGAGATCTCGGCGTCGCGCCTGATTGCCCCCTACTTCGGCGATTCGACATTTATTTGGGCAAACATTATCGGCCTCACCCTGGCATATCTGTCGCTCGGCTACTACCTTGGTGGCCGGGTCGTCGATCGCTATCCCCGGCCATGGCTTCTGTTCGCTGTCACGGGTATCGCCGCGTTCTGCGCGGGACTGATCCCCTTTGTGTCCCGGCCGATCCTGACCGCGTCACTTGAAGCCTTCGACGACGTCGCCGTCGGCGCCTTCTACGGCTCGCTGCTCGGGGTTTTGTTGCTCTTGGCCGCGCCGGTGACGCTGCTGGGCTTTGTCACACCCTTTGCCATCCGCCTCCAACTCGACGACGTGCGTGCGGCGGGGATCACCGCCGGCAACATCTACGCGCTCTCGACCCTCGGCTCGATCGCCGGCAGTTTTTTGCCCGTCCTGGTGCTGATTCCGCTGTTAGGTACGTCGCGCACATTCTTGACGCTGAGCCTCACGCTCCTCTTGCTCTCCATTGCGGGCCTCTTGACCCTGCGTGAGCGTCTCCTCGCCGGCGGTCTGGCGGTGATGGCCGGATTGCTCTTGCTGACGACAGCCGTGGCTGAGGCCAGGCAGATCAAACCTCCGTACCGCGGTGAGCTCGTCTACGAAACCGAGTCCGCCTACAACTACATCCAAGTGCTTGAGGACGACGGCGCCTATCTACTGGCACTAAACGAAGGACACGCCGTTCATTCGATCTATGACCCCGACGATCTGCTGACGCGGGGACCATGGGACTATTTTATGGTCGGACCACTCTTCACCACTGGCGCGAGCGAACGCTCGGTTGACGATGCGCTCATCATCGGCTTGGCTGGCGGCACAGCTGCCCGGCAGCTCACCGTTGCCTACGACGGCGTCCAAATCGACGGGGTCGAGATCGATCCGGAGATCGTCCGCATCGGCAAAGAATACTTCGCGATGGACCTCCCGAACCTCAACGCCATCGTCGACGACGGTCGGTTCTTCGTCCGCCGCACCGATCGCACCTACGACCTGATCGGAATCGACGCTTACCACCAACCCTACATCCCGTTTCAGTTGACCACCAGAGAGTTCTTTCAGGAGGTATCCGACCGCCTCAATCCAAACGGCGTCGCCGTTGTGAACGTCGGGCGACATGAAGACGATTACCGCTTGGTCGACGTGATCGCATCGACGATGCGGGATGTCTATCCCCACGTCTACATCATCGACGTCGAACAGTTTTCCAACAGCATGGTGATCGGCACCCATAGTCCGAGTGCGCTCTCCAACTTCGCCACAAATGTCTCCCGTCTGCCAGACCGCTCAATTTTGCGCGTGGTCGGTGAGCGCAGCATCGCCAGCGGCAACATTCGCGAGGTCGAACCCGGCGGGCGCGTCTTTACCGACGACCGAGCGCCGGTGGAACTGGTGGTCGATCAGATCATTATCGACGCCGCCCGCGAGGAGCGTGATCCATAGTGACTCATGGTCGGTCCGGCTCGATCTCGTTCGCGCCGGCGGCGCCTGATCTTAGCGGACTCCTGGCGGTGAGCAACTTGCTGTCGTCGGTTCCAGGCGTCCTGCACGGCGTCACCTCGCGGGTCGTGGGTTTGGGCATTGCGGATGGCAACGTCGGTTACGGCGCACCCCGCGATCGCGCCGACGCGTGGGCGATGCGCCACGCGTGGTGTCGTGCCATCGGGATCAATCCCGAACGTTTGATCACGGCACATCAGGTGCATGGGTCGAGCGTCAGCCTGGTCTCGGCCGATCAGGCGGGTCAAGGCGCCATGCCAGGATCGACGCCTGTGGCGGCCGCGGACGCACTGATCACGCGCGACGCGGGTGTCGCGTTGATGACCCTTCACGCGGACTGCCAGCCGATCCTCATCGTCGACCGCGAGAACCCGGCAATCGCCTCGGTTCACGCCGGGTGGCGTGGAACGGTGCAGGACGTGGCCGGCGCCACCATCGCCGCGATGGAGACGGCCTTCGAGACCCGGCCCGATGGCGTCGTGGCCTTTCTCTCGCCGAGCATCGGCGCCTGTTGTTACGAGGTCGGCAACGAGGTCGTGGAAGCGTGGCGCGAACAGGCGCGCGACGACGCCGACCGCGCCTTACGGGCGGGACCGCGCCGTCTCCACCTCGATATCAAGGCGGCGAATCGCTTCTTGCTCGAGCGCGCCGGCGTACCTGACGAAAACATCGAAGCGAGCGACGTCTGCACGCGATGCCAGGGTCGAGAATGGTTCTCGCATCGCGGCCAGGGTCCGCACACCGGGCGATTCGGCGCAATCATCGCGCTGGTGGAAGCATCGACCAGTGATTGAGACGCGGATTACGCCCGTCGACGTCGAGGCGAGCATCGACCGGGTCCGCTTGCAGATTGCTCAGGCGGCGGCCGGTGCCGGGCGAGCGCCGTCGGAGATCACCATCGTTGCGGTCACCAAGTCGGTTAGCCGATCAGCGCTCGACCTGGCGTACGCCGCCGGCCTCCGTCACTTCGGCGAAAACCGCGTCCAAGACGCACGGCGCAAGTTCGCCGTGCCACTGCCGCCGGACGCCACTCTCCACATGATCGGTCAACTCCAATCGAATAAGGCCAGACACGCCGTCGAGCTCTTCGATTGCGTCGAGTCGGTCGATCGCCAGTCGCTCATTCATGAGCTGGAAAGGCACGCGGCCGGTCGCGGCATCAGACTGCCGGTGTTGATTCAGGTCAACGTCGCGGGCGAGGACCAGAAGGCAGGGTGCCATCCCTCGGAAACAGGCAAGTTGGCCGCGCTTGTCCTGGCGCAACCCCACCTCGAACTACGCGGTCTGATGACGATCGCGCCGCTCGTCGTGGACCCCGAAGGAGCCCGTCCCGTTTTTCGCCGCCTTCGCGAGCTGCGCGATAGGCTCCAGACCAGCCTGCCGCGGAGTTGCCTGTCCGTCCTCTCAATGGGGATGACCAACGACTTTCAGATCGCCATCGAAGAGGGAGCGACCCATGTCCGCATCGGACGGGCGATTTTCGGCTAACCACTCATCGAATCACGGTTGTGGCGTGGCGACAGGCGTGGCAGTTCCGCCCGCTTCGGATTCATTCCCACCAGCGAGTTCTTGCAGAATCGACTCGAGTGCCGCTTGCTCGCGTCCGTAGGCCTCCCAGTCGCCGTCCCGCAGCGCCATCTGCGCCCGGTCGTACGTTTCCAACGCCTCCCGTGCCAGATCGCCGCCGGCGGACTCCGTCGAGCTTTCAACGGGCGTTTCAGGCGCAACGTCGATCGTCGTGCCATCTGGTTGCTCGATCAGGTCGACCGTCGCCGCATCGCTCTGAGTTAGGGCCACGAGCGCCTCGTCGAGCGTCTCACGCATCACCACTCGTTCGCTCGACGCAACGATGACGCGCTTGAGCTCTGGCAGCGCGGCCTCCGTTTCCCGTGCTTGAAGATAAAGCGGTTGCACGTAGAGCACGCTCTCCTCGATCGGAACGACGAGCATGTTGCCGCGAACCACCTCGGACCCGGCTTGGTCCCAGAGTGTAATTTGGGCCGAAATCTCCGGCTCCTGATTGATCCGCGCCGCGATCTGTCGCGGTCCAAAGACCGTCTCCTGCCGAGGAAACCGATAGACGACGAGTCGAGTTGCGGCCTGCTCGTCACTCTGGCCAGCCATCCACGCCGTCATGTTCTGCCGGTCCGTCCGCCCGCCGGGGATGAATGGGCGAATCAAGGTGAACTCAAGGTCCTGCTCGGTGGGCAAGGTCATCGTGACGTAGTACGGCTCCATGCGATCCAGCGACCCACTTACCTCTTCGACCGGGATGCTCCAGCGGTCCTCGCCGTTGTAGAAGGCGGTCGGATCGGTGACATGAAACGTCGAGTAGATCTCGGACTGGACCTCAAACAGCAGCTCGGGATAGCGAAAGTGGGACGAGATACCGGAGGGCGCCTCGGTGATTGGCCGGAACAGATCCTCGTATATCTCGCCGTAGGCGTCCGCAATCGGATCGGGTTCAGCCGTGCGGTAGAACCAGACCGTGCCGTTGTAGGCGTCTACGACGATTTTGACGCTGTTCCGCAGATAGTTGATGCCGCGCGTTCGCGTCGCCACTGGATAGCGATCGGTTGCCGTGTAGGCGTCAACAATCCAGAAGAGGCGTCCGTCGTCGATCACCAGGTAGGGGTCTTCGTCCAGGATAAGAAACGGCGCGATGTGGTCGATGCGATCGGTAATCGTGCGGTGCAGATGGATGCGCGCGTCGTCGGTGATCGCCCCACTGAGCAGCAGGTTGCGGTCGCCAAGATGCATTGCCAGCATCACCTTCGCGAAATAGTTGTCGAGCTGGATCGTGCCTTTGCCTTCCCCCGCGTATTGGGTCGCCTCGACCGTCTCTTCAAGGCCGGAGAACTCCTCTTGACTCGAATTGGTCACGACCCAGTCGCCTTGGGTTTCGCCAAAGTAGATCTCGGGTTGATCGATCGCGAGTGTTCCTGTACCACTCGGCGGGATGTTGTTGACGAGAAAGGTCGGCAATCCCTGACGGTTCACTTCAACGGCCGGACTAACGACAACGCCGTACCCGTGGGTATATACCAGCCTCAGGTTCGTCCATCGTTGGGCATTCTCCGGTAGGTTCGCGGGCTCAATCTCGCGGGCCGAGAGGAGCACCTGGGTCGTCACTCCCTCGACGTCGTAGCGTTCGACGTCGACATCGTGAAAGAGGTAGTACGGCACGAATGACTGCAACTGCTGGAAGGTGGACCGAATGATCCGGTAATCCCAGAGCCGGATATTGTCGAGGGTCGTCTGATGGGTCGCGAGTTCGTTGGCCTGCACCGGCTGGGTGCCAGAGAGCTCGCGTTCCTCGACCTGATCCAGGCCGTAGGCCGCGTTCGTCATCTCGATGTTATTGGCGATGTACGGGCGTTCCCGCGCCAGCTCGCTCGGCTCGACGATGATCCGCTGCACGATCTCGGGAATCACCACGCCGACAACCAAACTCAGCGCTCCCCAAAGGACGACAATGCCGACGAGCAACTTCGCGCGACGCACGAAAGCGTTGAGGAGCAGAAGCACTGCCGCCGCGATCGACACCGCCGCGAGGAGCCAGTTGGCAATCCGCTGCACGTTAACGTCCGTGTACCCCGGACCAAACGCGAAACCGCGCGTCGAATAGGCGAGGTCGAAGTTGGCAAGCCAGTAGCTACCGGCCAGCACCAGGAGCATGGCGCCGCCGAGGGCAAATAGGTGAATCCGCATCGTTTCGGGCGCCGAACGCAAACGGCGCATGTTCACTCCGAGACGCAACACGTAGACAAGCGTCACCGCCAGAAATGTCAGCATCAACACGCCGAGCAAACCGGAACGAATCGCTTGCAACGCCGGCACGGCAAAAATGAAGAACCCCGCATCGCGCCCAAAGACCGGGTCCTCGACGCCAAACGATTCACCATTGAGCCAGAGCAGCCACGTTTCCCAGCGGCGACTGCTCCACATCCCTCCGACGACAAACATGACCGCGGTACCGACGAGCAATGCCGCCACCAGCACGCGGTTCGAGAAAGTTGCCAGGGCGCCCAGCGGTCGGTCTGATCGCGTTCGGCGCAGGGCCACGACGACGTTGCCAACCAGAATCACGGATGCGACTAATCCGCCGGTGGCAAAGGCAAGCCCCATGGCCACATATCGCGTCGTCAGCACGGAGCGGTAGCCAACGCTGCCGAACCACCACCAGTTGACCCAGAACGCCGAGGTTGCGATCAACACGACAAAGATCACAACGAAGATGCCCGCGGTCACCAAACTCCGCTTCGTCGACGGAGATATCAGTGGTCCGCGTGGGCGATTCGGACGACGGATCGTAGTCGGGCGCGGACGAGCGCGCCGCGGGTTCCCTATGACCATCGTGTAATTCGCAATTGCATACTCCACTCCGCGGCTGGTCCGCGCCGATTGCGTCTCATCATCGTACCATTCAGTCGACCGTTGGGATTGGTGTGGCCGCCGGCGAAAGTAGGTCTAAACGCATGATCTCGGTGCTGAGTCTCGGCAGCGGTAGCTCCGGCAACTCGACGATCATCGACGACGGGAAGACGGTCGTGCTCGTCGATTGCGGGGTATCCCACGCCGTGATCGCCAGCGGGCTGGCGTCCCTCGGGCGCGCAATCGCTGATCTTGCCGCGGTCTTGGTGTCGCACGAGCATACCGACCACATTCGATCGCTCGATCGGCTTGCGCGGCAAGGCGTACCGATCGTCTGTACCGCCGGCACGGCGCGGGCAGCGGGCCTGGGCGTGGGCACGTTCGGACGGATTGAGTTGGGCGCGTTGCGCGAGGTGGGTTCCCTCGCCGCGACGTCGATCCCGGTCTGCCACGACGCGGCGGAACCATGCGGCTTCTTGCTCCAAGGGAATGGAGCGACGGTTGCAATCGTGACCGACGCGGGCTGCGCCACCAACGACATCGTCACTCCTCTGGAAGGCGCCGATCTCATTATCATTGAGTCGAACCATGACGAACGAATGCTCCGGCGTGGGCCCTACCCGGCTCCGCTGAAGCGCCGTGTCCTTTCGGACGAGGGGCATCTCTCGAACGACGTCTGCAGCGATTTATTGGCACGCGTCGCGGCCACGACGGCGAAACGGCCGGCAATTTGGCTGGCGCATCTCTCGGCGGTGAACAATCGGCCCGATCTCGCCGTGACGACCGTCGTCCGGCGCTTGCACGCCGATCGTACGGCCTGGTCCGTCGAAGCCTTGCCGCGCGCTCAACCTAGCCGGGTCTGGAGGTCCGATCAAGAAAACCCGCCGACGCCGTACACTGGACAACTCGGATTACCGGGCCTTGACTGATGCAATGCGAGTCGTGTGGCAGTCCTGCCCTTCCGAGGTGCATCGACATTCGAGCAATCGATACAATGTCGAAAGCACAGTTGCACGCTCAGGCACACAAGGACGATGAACCGACGCGAATATCAACCGAAGGAGTTTGATCTGTCCACGTTTCTGCTCCTGCATGATCGACTGGCGACGTCGGTCCTCCTCTTCATGTTGGCCGTCGGCATCTGGGGACTCGCTTCCTATGTCCGTGGCGGCGTCTTGACCGGCAGCTTATCCGGGGCGCTGCTCATCGGACAGGCGCTTGTTGTCGTACAGGTCTTGGCCGGTGTTGCGCTCTACCTCAATGGTTCGAGACCGCGGTCATCGACCCACATCCTTTATGGCGTGACCGCGATTGTTGTCCTTCCGTTCATCTGGTCGTATGCAAAAGACAAGCATCCACGACACGGACTTCTCTTTTATAGCTTGGTGGCGCTTTTCATTGTCGGCCTCTCGATTCGCGGCATGGCGACCGGCTCGTAGCGCTCGACGAACCATCCGACCTCAGCCTTTAGCCGTCGAGTTACCGCCGAGGTACGGGCGCGCCGACACTCACTCATCCGATTCGGCGCAATTTACGTACACCTAGTTGAACGGTGACTGCCTGGCAAAGGCCGTCATTTCAACGGGAGTTCGCGCCAAAACTCCCATACAGGTTTCGCCTGAATCGTGAAATTATTGACAGAAGCCGAAGGTGAGCGTACAATCCGACCGTACAGTCCGAATGGTTCGCTCGGGGCGGCTTGGGGTCATTGGAGAAAGGAGCCAGCGTGGAGGCTGAGCCGCGTGAATACCAAGACGTGATCGATCAGGCCCTGCAGCTGGTCTACAGCCACCATCACCGGCTCGTGACGCGCCTGTCCCCCGTGGCGTTTCAAGTGCTGACGATCGATCAACTGCGCAGCGGTCCGTTGGGACAGGATCTGCACCGCTTGGCCGAACTCGCCCGTGGCAAGAGTCGCGAACCGAAAGAACGGGTATTGACGGCGATCGACGCCGTGGTCCAGCTCCTGTTTTGGCCGGCAGCATCCGATGACTACACTGTACCCCGTTCATTCTGGGACACCGAGCTCGGCCGCATGATGGCGATGGCCAAGTTCCGCGCGTACGAATCGAACGAACTGGTCAGCATCGGCAACGCCGCGCAGCAGCTCGGCGTCACGCGACCGACGATCTACCGCTGGATGGACGACCGCCGCCTCAATTACGTCCGCGACGACATGAGCGGTCGCACCTTTGTCGTCCGCCGCGACATCGAATACATGAAGCGCGTCGAGATGGAAGGCGCCAGTCCAGAGTAGCGAACAACGACAGACTTGAGCTTTGACAGACGGCCGCCCAATT
>JBOGUF010000141.1:0-11635 GCA_050696075.1 Thermomicrobiales bacterium | reverse complement strand
GCGCCGCTCGGCCCGCCTCGGCGACGACGCCCGCCGCACGCTGACGGTGGCGGCGGTCGCGGGGCGTCGCGTCGAGCTTGAGCTCCTGCGAGACCTGCGCGGCGCGGACGAGCCGGATCTGGTGGCTCAGATCAAGGAGCTGGTCGCCGCCGGTTTGCTGATCGAGGAGTCGGCCGACCGATTCGCCTTCCGCCACGCCTTGACGCGGGAGGCGGTGCTGGCTGAACTGCTGACCTGGGAGCGGCAAATGCTCCACCAGCAGATCGCCACGGCGCTGGAGCGGCGGTCGCCGGACGCGCGCGGACAATCGCTGGACGACCTCGCCTTCCACACGCACGCGGCGGGTCGCTGGGAAGAGGCGTTCGACTATTGCCGGCGCGCCGGCGAACGCGCGCGGACGTTGGATGCACCGCGCGCCGCGGCCGAGCATTTTTCGCGGGCGATTGAAGCGGGGCAACGCCTGGGGCGTCCACCCGACCCGGCGCTTCTGCGCGGTCGCGGTCTCGCCTATGAGACGCTGGGCGATTTCGACCGGGCGCGGGCAGATCACGAAGCGACGCTGGCGATCGCGGAAACCGGCGACGACCGCCGGGCGGCGTGGCAGGCACTGCTCGATCTGGGATTCCTCTGGACCGGGCGGACCTACGTCGAGGCTGGCGCGTACTTCCAGCGGGCGCTCGATCTCGCGCGCGAGATCGGCGACCCGCCTTTGGTGGCGCAGAGCTTGAACCGGGTCGGCAACTGGCACGCCAACGTCGAGCTGCCGGTCGAAGGTCAGCGGCTGCACCGAGAGGCGCTGGCGAACTTCGAGGCGCTGGGAGATCGGCAGGGCATCGCCGAAACGCTCGATCTGTTGGGGATGGCGACCGGTCTCACCGGCGACCTTGCTTCGGCGTGGGAACACTACCGGCGCGCGGCGGCGCTCTTTCGGGAATTCGACAATCGGCGAGGGTTGGCCGCGGTTCTGACCGCCATGTCGTGGCGGCCGGCGTCGATGGCCATGCTCTCGGCGGCGCCGCCTGTCCACGCGCCGCCGGGCGAGCCGACACCCGAAGGACTGGAGGCCTTGAAGCTGACGCGCGAGATCGGCTGGCGCGCCGGTGAAGCCTTCGTGCTGATGTGGGAGGGCCTGAACCTTGCCTGCGAAGGCGCATATGGCCCGGCACTGACCACGACGCGGGCATCGCTGGTGATTGCCGAGGAGATCGGTCATCGCCAGTGGGCGGTCGCCGCGCACCTGGGGTTGGGTATGCTGCACGATCTCCTCATGGCGCGGGCGGTCGCCCGCCAACACCTGACGGTTGCGCACCAGCTTGCCCATGAGATCGGCTCCCTCTACTGGATCCGTGTCGTGACGGCGGTCCTGGCATCGATCGCCGCGCGGCAACGAGAGATCACGTGGGCCGCGACGACGCTGGCAGCCCTGCCCAGCAGCGAGAACGCCATCCCCACGGCGGCCGAGCACATGGTCTGGTACGCCAAAGCGGAACTCGCCTTGGCCAGCGGGGATCCAAGCGGTGCGCTGGCGATTGTCGACCGCCTGGTCAGCAGCACGAGCGGCGCGCTTGCGCGTCCCGGCCCGCTGCTCGGGTTGGTCCGCGGGGAGGCGCTGGCGGCGCTTGGCCGGTCGGCGGACGCGGGCGCGGTATTGCGGGCCGCGCACGACGACGCTATCCGGTACGGCGCGCGCCCATTGCTGTGGCGGATCGACGTCGCGCTGGGCCGGTTGCATCAGGGCATGGGCAAGCGTGACGGAGCCAACCAGGCGTTCGCCGCGGCCCGCGCCACCATCGAAGCGTTGGCCGCCGAAGCGCCCGACGATACGTTGCGGGAGAGATTCCTGCGCGCCGCCGCCGCGTACCTGCCGGCCGGGAGTCGTTTGATGGCGCGTCGACAGGGCGAACCGGCCGGTGATGGGCTGACCGAGCGCGAGCGCGAGGTCGCCGCCCTTTTGACCCAAGGTCTCTCGAACCGGGAGATCGCCGAAGCCCTCTTCATCAGCGAATTGACGGTCGCCACCCATGTCCGCAATAGCCTCAGCAAGCTCGGTTTCACCTCGCGGACGCAGATCGCCGCTTGGGCGCTGGAGCGGGGACTGAAGGCGCCGTAGGCGTTCGGCGTTCGAGGTTCGGCGGGCGGTGGGGCTGTCCTACCTAACGAGCTTTCGTCACCTACTCATTTGCTCGGCGCGATATCCCCATACCGTCTCCTCATTCCTGACGATGGCCGGAGGTCGCCGGTCGGCCATGCTGTGAGCGTGGCGTTCCAAGTGGGACTGCCAATACACAAGGAGCAGCAGGCTATGCGCATCGCGGTCAACGACACCGAACTGTACTTTGACGTCGAGGGGGCCGGGTTGGTTCCCGATGGTCACACCATGCGTGAGCGACCGACCATCTTGTTGCTACACGGCGGACCGGGGTTCGACCATACCGGCTTCAAACCGTTCCTGTCACTCCTGGCCGACACGGCCCAGCTCATCTACCTTGATCAACGCGGGCAGGGCCAATCCGCCCGCGCGCCGATCGAGACGTGTACCCCCGAGCAGATGGCCGACGACGCGGTGGCACTCTGCCGGGCGCTCGGCATCGCGCGCCCGGTTGTCCTTGGCCACTCGTATGGCGGTTTTGTCGCGTTGCACATGGCAATCCGGCATCCCGACGCCGTGGGTTCCCTGATCCTCGTCGACACCGCCGCCGCTACCGCCGACATGGGCGACGCGGGGGCAACACTCCAAGCGCGATATGGCGCTGAGGCGCGCGCCGCCGCTGAGCGCGTCTTCGCTGGCGACTTCTCTGAGGCGGCCATGGCCGCCTTCTCGCACTTGGTGGCGCCGGCCTACGTCGGCAATCCCGCCAACCTCGAGGCCGTTTCCGGCATCTGGGCGCGCAGCAGCTTCAACCCGGAGGTGGCCAGCTACTACTTTCGCGAGCTGGCTCCAACCTACGATCCGCGGTCTCGCCTCGGCGAGATCCGCGCGCCGACGCTGGTCGTTGCCGGCGAACAGGATTGGCTGACGCCGCCGAGCGCGAGCCGGGTGATTGCGGCCGGCACTCCGGGCGCGGACCTGATCGTGATACCGGACGTTGGGCACTTTCCGTTCGCCGAACAACCGGAGGCATTCGCCGCCATCGTGCGGCGATTCCTCGAAGGCGTTAGGGCTGAGGCGTTAGGCGTTAGGGAGAACGAAGACGCGGCCCCTAACGCCTAACGCCTAGAGCCTGTCGCCTAACGCCTCAGCCCTAACGCCTATTCCGCGTTGAGGAAGGCGATGATGTCGGCTTCGAGGGTGTCGACGTCGATGACGTCGACGAGGGCTTCGCCGAGGTTTTCGCGCAGGTAGGCGCCGGTCTCGACGGCGGCGATCTGGCGGACGCGGGCTTGGACCGCGTTGCGGTCGACGCCGCGCTCGGCGAGCTCGGTGCCGAGGGCGCGCAGGCGGACCTGGGTCATTGTCAGTTGGGCGGCGAGGTGGGCGACGGTGCGCGCCATCAATTCCGCCCATTCCTCCGCGTTGTGCTCGTGCGGCCGGTGGCCGTTCTCCGCCATGGTCTCCCTCGCTTGAGGCGTTAGGCGATAGGCGTGAGGCGTGAGGCGTGAGGCATCACCCAGTCAGTATAGTCGGGGCTGGGCGGGCGCTGGGGTGGCGCCGCGTCGGCTACAATCGGATGCCGATGAAGCCGGTGATGGAACCGGGGGCGGATTGGGTTGTATTGGCGACGAGCGACATCGGGGGGCCGAGGGTGAAGATAGACGGGACGAGCGCGCGCGACGACCGGCGGTCATCGACGGCAGAGGACGGCGGGGTCAGCAGGCGAGATCGTGGCATCCGGCTGATGGCGGCCCTGGCGGTTCTGGGTAGCCTCGCGGCGGGGATGGTCGGGATTCAGCCGGCGACCGCGCGCCTGCAAGAGATTGAGGAGATCGGAACGCCCGCCGTGGAGACAGGCGCGGCCGGTTCCTGCGCGGTCGCTCCGAGTGGCGAAAGCGCAACACCGGCCATTGCCAGCCCGGCCGGCACCCCAGCGGCGAGTTCCGCACCGGGCGTCCCGGCCGACGAGGAGACGGCCGCGGAGATCGAGCGCCAGGCGCGGGCCATCGCGTCGTGCCTGACCGCGGGCGACTGGGAGACGGTAACGCAACTGGTGACCGGGAACTACCTCGGCGCCACCTACGCCAGCGGTGGTCGCCTCTCCCGCGAACAGTTCCTGGTGCTTGCCGCGTCGCTGACGCCGATTCCCGTACAGATCGTCGCGATCAACGAGGTGCGCGTCCTGCCGGGCGGGGCCAACGCCAACGTGCTCTACGTCTTCGGCAACCAACTGCTCCACGCGCGGTGGGACTTCACCACCGTGTCGCCGACGGCGACCACGCCGGTGGTGGACGGCGCCTCGCGCTACCAGCTCGACCGCGAGCGGTCGCTGGCGGTCGCCCCGCCGGCCGAGGCCACGGCGATCAACGTCCAACTCCGGGAGTACGACGTCGCCCTTGACCTCAAGGAAGTCTCAGGGACGGCGGTGGTGCTGCGTGGCGAGAACCAGGGCGCGGAGGAGCACGAGCTGTTGGTCGTGCGCCTCGGGACGGGCACGCGCACCGACGACCTACTCACCACGCCCGGTCCCGGCCTGCCGGAGGGGATCGACTTTGCCGGCCAGGTGACGATCCCGGCCGGCGAGCGCGCCGAACTGGTGCTGGTCGGACTGGAACCAGGGGCCTATGGGATTGTCTGCTTGCTGCCGGATGGCGAGGGGATTCCACACCTGGCGCTCGGGGAACGGGAACGATTCGTGGTGGAGTAGGGGACTCGTTTCGTCTGATAGAATAAATCATTGCTCTGTGACGGCACGCGTGACGGGCCAAACGGCGGGCAAACGGATCAGTCCCTGAGGAGCAGACCATCATCGTAACGCACGGCCGGCGGTGGAGCGGACGCGATGAAGCTCACGGGCGGGCAGTACGACCAATTGACCGACGCCCTCCTCGATGCCTTTCCGTCGCTTGGCCGGTTGCGACGGATGGTGCGGACCGGACTCGGGCGGTCGCTCGACGAGATCACCCTGGGCGACAACCTCAGGGAACTGGTCGAGGAACTGGTCGATGCGGCGGAGAGCGAGGGATGGACCGCTGAGCTCGTCGAGGCGGCCCGCGCGTCGAACCCCGGCAATCCGATGCTCTTCGCGTTTGCCCAGGAGACCGGTTCTGCGCCGGCAACGCCGAACCTCGAAGAGCTGATCAGGCACACCAACGCGTTCCACGACGTCACGACCTTCCTCACCCGGCTCGGCGAGATCAGCGCGCAGATCTGCAAGGTCGAGATCCGCTCTCCTGGGATCGAGACCACCGGCACCGGGTTCCTGCTCGGTCGCGATCTCGTCATGACCAATTACCATGTGATGGAGCGGGTGATCGAGGGACGGGGCGCCCAACCGACCGACGTCGTCCTCCGGTTCGACTACAAGCGGCTCAACGACGGCAGCGTCCTCAACCCCGGCACGGGGTATCGGCTCGCGCGCGACTGGTTGGTCGACGCCAGCCCGCCGAGTCCGTTCGAACGCGGACAGGCGGCCGCGTACGCGCCGCCCCAACCCGACGAGCTCGACTTCGCGCTCTTGCGCGTGGACGGGACGCCTGGCGCGGAGCCGCGGCAGTGGATCGACATCCCGTCCGCACCCCGCGAGTTTGTCGAAGGCACACCCCTCTTTATCGTGCAGCACCCGGAAGGCGCGCCGCTGAAACTGGCGCTCGACACCGACGCGATCCTCGGCCCCAACGAGAACGGCACGCGCGTCAGATACCGCACCAACACCGAGCCGGGGTCGTCCGGTTCGCCCTGCTTCAGCGCCGACTGGGAATTGATTGCGCTCCACCACAGCGGCGACCCCAACTTCGACCGCGACGACAAGCCCGAGTACAACCAGGGCGTCCCGTTCCGTTTGATCGCCGCGCGCCTGCAAGGCCGCGACGGCTCGGCCACGTCGCCCAAGCCGGGGTCGCGGCCAACGGCCGATTCGTCGTCCCATCGCCTCGGGGTGGCGTTCGGGGAGACGATCGCCGCCGAGAGCTACACGGGTCCGAAACTCGTGGTCGCATTGCAGGAGACCCGGATAGTAGTCACGCCCGGCAAGCGGGCGACGATTCAGTGCGCGCTCTACAACCACAGCGACATCGTCGACGAGTATCGACTGGCAATCGCCGGCATCGATTCCACCTGGGTCGCGATGCCGGCGACGACGGAGCGTGTCTTCCCGCCGGCCAACACCGACGGCAACGCGACCCCGATCGTGGTCGCGCTGACGTTCCAGCCGCCCCGCACGACGGCGGCCGCGGTCGGCGAGTATGCCTTCGTCCTCACGGCCGCCTCGGTCGACGATCCGGGCTTGACGGCAACGGCCGACGGCGTCCTCGTCGTCGGGCCCGTCGTCGACTTCGCGCTCGACGTAGACGATCCGGAGCCGATCGTGGGCAGGCTGGACGGCGTCGTTACGGTCCGGCCGCGGAACACGGGCAACGCCCGCCTGACGCTCGCGCTCGCCGCCGAGGAGAAGGAGAAACGGCTGGCGTGTGCGTTTGCCGAGCCGCGGGTGACCTTGGACGGCGGGCAATCGATGCAGACGACCTTCACGGCCCGTCCACGGGAACCTCGCCTGGGCGACGCCGGAGTCTACCAGATCGCGGTCACGGCGACGGTCTTCGCGGTGACGCCGCCGCTCGACCTGCCGCCACCCGAGGCGATGCGGACCGCGTTCGTGATGCTTCGTTACGACGTGCCCGCCCTCGATATTCCGGTGCTCGAACCGGAGGTCGTCGAGTTGGACGGCACGACGGTAGAGGCGAGCGTGGTGCTGGGCAATCGCGCGGCGTTCCCGATCGTGGTCGAGCTTCAGGCGAGCGATCGGGTCAACGCCCTGCGCTTCGCGTGGGGCGATGGGGGGCGGGTGGAGGTGCCCGCCCGCCAGGTGCTGCGGGCGCCGGTGCGGATCACCTGCAACGATCGATCGCGCCTGAATCCGGCCCCGCAAACAACCCCATTCACGATCGTGGTGACGCCGGTTGCGCCCGCGGGGGACCCGGTGACGATTCAGGGCGACCTGCGGCTGCCACCGCCGGCCGACTTCGACCTGCGCCTCGAGCCGGAGCGCGTCACGCCGCGAGGCGATGACGCCCAGATCGACGTGGTCCTGACGAATCGCGGCACGCGGGCCGCCCACGTCGTCCTCGATGCACGCGACGAGTCCGACGCCCTCGATCTGGACATCGTCGGCGGTCCCTTGCACGCGCTTCCTCCGCGAGGGGAAGCCATCGCCGTGCCGTTGCGCATCACCCTCCTCGATCAGGCACGCCAGCCGCGGTCTGCCGGCGCGATCGCGTTTACGGTCAGGGCCCGGTTGGCACCGCCCGAGGGGGAACCGAGGGAGGCACGGGGCGAGGTCGTCATTCCGGCGCCGCCCGCCGTCAGCGTCCGGCTCGATCCGGAACGGGTCGAGGGCAGCGGGATCCGGCGGGTGCGGCTCATCGTCGAAAACCAGGCGAGCCAGCCGGCCGAATGTGCCATCGAGGTCTCGAGCCGCGACCGGGCGCTCGATGTCGCCGTCGACACGAGTCGGGTGATCGTGGAGGCGCATGGGCAGGCCACGGTCCCGATCCAGCTCACGCCGCGGGCGGCCGCCGGCGGCGGGCCAGCGGCGGAGCCCCAGGAACGCTCGTTCACCGTTACGGTCACGCCGATCGACGCGCCGGCGCAGGCGCAGAACGTTACGGGGACGTATGCCCTTCTGCCGGACGTGGCGCCGTCGCGTCCACGGGTGAGCCTCCTGCTGTGGGGCATCGCGATCACGATTGCCGTCTGGCTCTGTGCGGTCGCGCTGGAGGCACTCATTGGCACCGATGGGTGGATTGTCATCGTCGCCATCCCGCTCGGTCCGTTCGTTGGCGGCCTCTTGACGCGACCATGGTCATTGAAGCCGTATGCCCTCCTGGTCGGCAAGATATTCGCGATCATGTTGGCCCCCATCATTGTCATCGTCGTCGCCATACTCATCGCGATCTGGCTGTAATAGAAGCTGCCGCGAGGAGGTCCGCGATGTTCGACGTCGAGCAAGTGGCGCGCAGTGAGGCGAGATACGAAGAGCGCACCCCCGAACGGACCGAGACCGAAGCGAAGATCGAGGCGGGGGCGATCCTGGAGGCCAGCCCGCCCGAGCACGTCCGCATGCGGTTGGAGCGGAAGGGGCTGCCGCCGGTCCTGACCGAGCAGGTGCTGCGCGGGGAGATTCCAGCGACACCCGCGGGTCCGCTGGAGAGCGGCGGCGCGCCGGTGCTCAATGCCCTGGAACGAATCATCGGCACCAGCGACCTGATCGAGGCGCGTTTTCTCACCGAGGGCGCCCGCGTCGGCCGCTGCATCTGCCGGATCGAGATCGGCGATTCCGGCGGCCTCGTCGCGGGCTATGGCACCGGGGTGATGGTCTCGCCGCGATTGCTGCTGACGAACAACCACGTCCTCGATTCGAGCCGCACGGCCGCGGCGAGCCAGGCCGAGTTCGACTACGAGGAGGACGAGGACGGCCGGCTACGGCCGTCGATCCGGTTCGCGCTGGACCCGGATGCGTTCTTCGTGACCGACGTCGGGCTCGACTATACCCTCGTCGCCGTGCGCCCCGAGGCGGTCGCCGGCCGGTTGCTCGGCGACTACGGCTGGGTTCCCCTCATCGTGCAGCAGGGCAAGATCATCAAGGGCGAGTGCGTCAATATCATCCAGCATCCCAACGGGGAACCGAAGCAGATCGCGTTACGCCAGAACCAGGTGGTCGATCTGCTGCAAGACTTCCTGCACTACAAGACCGACACCGCCCCCGGCTCCTCCGGCTCGCCGGTCTTCAACGACGAGTGGGAACTCGTGGCGCTCCACCATTCGGGGGTGCCGGCGCGGGACGCGGCCGGCAACATCCTGGCGATTGGCGGCGGGCTCTGGTCGGAGGAGATGGGCGAACACCGGGTCAAGTGGAAGGCGAACGAGGGCGCGCGGATCAGCCGGATCGTCGGCCATGTGCAGAGCCAGCGTTTTGGGGCGACCCAGCAACGACTCCTGGCCGACGCGTTGGACGGCGCGGAGCGGACGGCCGGGAGCGCCATTCTCGGCGCAGGTGCGGCCGCGCCCGCGTTGACCCCGCGCGGGGCGCCGATTCCCGGCGAGGTCGGGGGGACGGGACAAGACGAGTCGCCCGCCGGCATGCAGACCGACGCGGCCGCCACATGGTCGATCCCGTTGCAGGTGAGCGTCCGCCTGGGATCGCCGATCATCGCTTCCCAGGATGCGGTCGTGTCGGACGCGAGCGCTGTTTCGGTGACGGGCACGCGGCCCGCGCGCCCAGCCGACGACGACGGGGCGCTGGCCGAGGCTCTCGCCGAGCTCGAACGCGGCCGGCGGCGGCCGTACTACGATCAAGCCGCGGACGAACGGGACCGCGACGCCTACTATCGCGATCTGCCCAGTCGGCGGTCGCGGGCGCGATTCTTCGCCGCGCTCAGCGAACTTCTGACCACGACCCACGTCACACGGCCCGGCTACCAGCCGAGTCTCCACGTCTACCCGTGGGTGGACGTGCAGCCAAACGGCAAGCTGCGGAGCATCTACACGGGCGACGAATACGAGCCGGAGGAGCTCATCCGCGAGGACGTGCGGATCGAGCACGAACGGCGGACTCGGCTGCACGAGCGGCTCGGCGCCGAAGCCGTATCGACCTCGCTCCAAACGCGGGAAGCGCTGGATCTGCTGGAGGCGCTGCTGCCGTACAACTGCGAACACGTCGTCCCGCAGTCGTGGTTCGAGAAGGACGAGCCGATGCGCGGCGACCTCCACCACCTCTTCGCGTGCGAGTCACGCTGCAACAGTTTTCGCCGCAACACCCCGTACTTCGATTTCCCGCGGTTCGACGAGGCGGTGCGCCAGGGATGCGGCATGGCCGACGGCAACCGGTTCGAGCCGAGCCACGGCAAGGGGGTAGCAGCGCGGGCGACCCTCTACTTTCTGCTCCGCTACCCCGGTGAGATCAACCGGACGCGGGAAGAATACGAGGCGAATCGGCTCGCCATTCTGCTGGCATGGCACCGGCAGGAGCCGCCCGAGGAGTACGAACGGCACCGCAACGCGGCCATCTTCGCCAAGCAGGGCAATCGCAATCCGCTCGTCGACTATCCCGCGTGGGCCGCCGAGATCGACTTTGCCCGAGGGCTCGGCGCATGATCCCGCGTCCCTGATCCCTCCAGATGTCAGGGAATGTTCACAGGCGTCGCGCCAAATGCCTAGCGCGGCCGGGAGGTTTGCGGTACGCTAGCGAGGCTCCCAGGTAACCCTGGCGCCCACGCAACCGGGGGCACACGGTTTGCGGCACACGTGCGCTTTGAGGCGATGTTTCGCCTCGGGACAGTGGCGTTCCGTCCCCGAAGGGGGACTTGCGCCCCGGCCACGCGGAACACCCGCGCGTGGGCCGGGATGATGATTGTTCGGTTGTCCGGATGAGACGGAGGAGGGATCGGATGTCACGCCGTACCAGAAGCACGGCGCCGCGGGCGCTATTGATCGCGGTTGCGCTCTTAGCTCTGTTCGGCTTTTCGATGAGCCGGGCCTCGGTGGCGATCGCCCAGGAGGCCTCGCCGGTTGCCGGCGAGTGCGACGCACCGGCGCTGCCGCCCGGTTCGCCGACTCCGATGGACGAGGCGTCGCCGGTCGCTGAGCACGACATGTCGGCGATGGAGGGGGCCGCATCGCCGGTTGCCGAAGCGGCCGCGCCGGAAGGGACCCCAGCCGACGAGGCCACGACTGATGCGGCCACGGCGGCGGTCATGAACATCGTCAACTGCCTCAATGGCGGCAACTATGAGGCGACGGTGGCGCTGTTCACGACGAACGGGCTGATGTCGATCTTCGGCACCGACAATCCGTACGACGTGCTGGCCGGCGGCTTCCTCGAAGGGACGGTCTTCACTGACGTCCAGATCAGCGACGTCGAGACCTACGCCGACGGTCGCATCAGTGCGCAGGTCGACTACTTCCAGTCCCGGTACCAGGCGGTCAGCGAGACCTGGTGGCTGGTCGAGGAGGAGGGCTACTGGAAGCTCGACGGCTTCGAGACCCTGACGCCAGCGCCCGAGGGTGACACCGCGGTCGTCGGTGTGACGATGGGCGGCCCGGATGATGAGTATGCCTTTATCCCCAACGTGTCGTCGATCGTGCAGCCCGAGGTGCTGATGTTGCATGGCATCAACGCCGGGGTAGAGCCGCACGAGATCGTGGTCTTCCGGTTCCCTGAGGACGTGACGACGGAGACCGTGATCGCCGCCATCGAGGCGGAGGACGAATCGATCTTCGAGACCGGGGAGTTCATCGGCGCTAGCTTCTTCGAGCCGGGCCAGCAGGGCGACATGGCGCTGGTGGGGCTGGAGCCAGGCGTTTACACGCTGGTCTGCTTCATCCCGGCGCCGGATGGCGTGCCGCACGCCGTCAAGGGGATGGTGACGCAGATTACGATCACGGCGCCGGAGCCGGTCGAGCCGGTCGCGTCGCCGGCCGCGTAAGAGTGCCGACGAGGGGTCAGGGGTCGGGGGTCAGGGACGGCAAGTCGTGCTCGCCCTGACC
>JBOGUF010000140.1:0-10129 GCA_050696075.1 Thermomicrobiales bacterium | reverse complement strand
TGCACGACCGATGGCGGCACGTCCAGCGGAGTCCCGTCCGGCCCCATCAGCTTCAGGTCGCACCATTCCTCGCCCGTCAGCAGGCGCCGCAGGGCGTCGAGCGCCGCTTGCTCGGATGCTACTGGCGCTATGGGTTTGTTTTCGATGATCGTGGCGGGCATCGGCCCATCTCCTCACAATGCTCATTTCCCGCTTCGCTGCCGCAAAGCCTAGCCGTCAGCCCAACGCGACGCAATGCCCGATCGAAACGTGCTCGCTGCATCCAGGGCCACTACTGATCGTTTGCACTCGGCAGCCTGATGGCATGCAAGACGTGGCTATTGGCCACATAGAGCGCGTCATCGGCAACGCCCACGAATTGAGCGGCGCCTCCGATGGGAAATCGCCACCGCTCGCGACCGGTGATGAGATCGAGGGCAATCAGGTGATCAATCCCATCTCCCACGTAAAGAGTGACATCGATCAGGGCCGCATTCTCCACAGCCATTGGATACACATCGTCGCCAGGAATGACGAAGTACGTGAAGTGGTCGCTCAGCCATGACGGAAAAGTGCCGAACTGCTGCGGCCGTCGATAGAACCAGACCTGATCACCCCGGTGTAACCCCCACGCACCTACGCCCTGCCCTGTCTGGAAAAGGACTAAGTCTGCTGTCAAAGTAAGAACTCGCGAGTGGACCCCTCCTTCGACCCCTTGAAACGCTTGAAACACCTCACCGGTCCTAATGTCGATCACCTTGAAGACACCGTTGGTGGTACCCGAGACCGTAAGGGAACCATGGATGAGAAAGGAAACGGGTGGGAAGACCTCTTCTAATAGCCAGAGACGGTTTCCGTTTCGGGCATCGAGCGCAGATAACGTCCCCATCTCTGTGCAGACCAATACGAGTCCGTCAATCACCACCCAACTCAATACATCGCCAAAGTCGGCCGACGAGAATGTATGGTGCCAGAGGTGACGATCAGTCATCTCATCGTGGCCTTGGAACTCGTTGCCGATTCGGGTCACGTGAATGCCATTCCAAACACTTGCATGCTCATGGATTGGCTCAGGATGAATTGCGGCCGTGACTGGCTGTCCGGTCCTATCATCGAGACAAACACTGGCCCCAAGATCCGATCGCAGAGTGATTCCAGACGGCCCGACCTGTAATTGACTGACAAAGCGACCTGACGCTCCGGCTTCGTAGTCATCATCAACGATCGAAATATCCCAATAGTGCCCTTCCCTCAGCGCCGCCGACATTTCCTCAAGCAATGACTGCCGATCTAGAACTGTAGCAGGCGTATTGGCTAGATGATCTCCTGTGAAGGTGAGGAAGCCACCTGTAACAAAGAGCTCGGGAATCGGAGCATCGAGAATGGGCCGAAATGGAGTCACTTTGCCCTTGACAACGATGTGGACTCCTGCGCCACTCGGCGACACCTCTGTGTATGAAGACAGCCTTTCGACAATGGAGGCTTCCCATGGTTTGAGCGCCCCCGATAGAGGATCACGGCATTGATCTAGGTCAATCCCCACGTAGGGATCTTCCCTCGTAAAGGCAAAGCCGATGCCCGCGACCCCATGGCGTCGCCGAAAGGCGAGTGCATCGTCGAAGCTCCCCCAGGTAGCTGGCCCTTGCTCAGGCCCACCTGTTACAGGACTGATCGGGAACTTTCCCCATTCAGCGCCTCCATCATTGGCGCGCCGATGCGCACGCTTGCCCCATTCCCAGCATACCCACTGGCGCCGCTCGGTCAGTTCCCGCGGAATGGCGTCGGAGTAGAGCGGCGGTACGTCCGGTCTTCCGTCAGCAAGCTCTGAGTGTCGTCGGCTATAGGCGGCGAATGTCCAGAGGAGGTGGCCTTGCTCGACTGAGTCACCCAGCGTTCCCCGACCCGCCTGTTCATCTAGAGCGGCAAGCCGTGAGAGACCACGCCGTACAAGCTTCGATGGGTGAGCGGGTTCGATCACGGGCATTTCATCGTTGCGTTGGGTGGGGAAACGTTCGTCGCTCACGGCATTCGTACCTCGATGTGTTGGCGATACCCGCCGACGAGGTTCGCAAGGATATCCCGAGAAGTCTTGTCCGCAGGATCAGCCTCTAATCGCTGGATTCTGTGGCTCATTCCATCGAATGATATCTCTTCGTACGAGGGTTTGGATAAATTCGAGATTCGCTTTCAGCGCACCTCCTCTAACAGACGTGTCCCGAGCTCCTTCGCGAAATCGGGTGCAAAGTTCGACAGCCTCTCCACGAGCTGAGCTACTGTCATCGGCGAGCGACCGTAACCCGCTGCTTGGCGCATTACAACCTGCACGATGTCGTCCGGGGCCTGTGCGTACATGAGTCGGAGGAAGTCGTCGGGAGAAGCAGCGGTGATGCCAAATGGAACGAGCGCGGTTGTCGGGAAATCGACGAGGTTGCTGGTGACGATCAGATCGGCATCGGCACGAACCGCCGCGGCGAGCACATGCCGGTCCTTGGGATGATTGGTCATCGCCGGTATGAGTACGTTGTAATCATCGACCGCCGCTTCGGGAAAAACCTCGTGCATGGCCACAACGAGGCGCGCGGCAGCATCTTCGTCCATGCCTCGATGCGTGATGAGATTGCGCCGCAATTCCTCAAGAATGCGATCGCTCCAGCGCGGGTCGTACATGCCGGCCTGGGCGACGTCAAGGAGCGTATCGCGTAATACCCGCGGAAAGAGAACGCAGGTGTCGAGGAGTGCGATCATGGGTGATGGGCGCGTTCGCCCGATGCCTGCCCGCTGAACACCGCCGATCTGGCACCCTCGTCGGTCTGATCGTCCGCGAGTCGCGGCGGTCCAAACTGGTCATCGTTGTCGTAAAGTCCGAGTTCCTCGGACATTCGCACCAGCCGTTCCAACGCACGTCGACGCTCGACATCCCGTCGCTTCTTGTAGGCCATGAGATCGTCGAGATGCACCCGCCGATGGGTGCCGGTCTTGCTGAATGGAATCTTCCCGTCTTCCAACAACTGCACCAGATACGGACGTGAGACATTGAGCAGATCCGCTGCCTGTTGGGTGGTGAGCAGTTTCTGGTATGGAAGGACCGCGACGGCCTGATCGCGCGCCAGCGCGGCGACGGCCCGCCGCAGCACCTGTCGCGCGGACTCCGGCAGCTCCACGGTTTCTCCGCCAACTCGCAATTGCAACACCGGGTCCTCTTCCCCTGATCCGTTGGCAAGCGCGCGATCGAGGGCCACCAGCGCCGCGTGATCCTCAGCGACCGCCACAATCGGGCCACGTTCAGTCTGAGTCGCGTCCATCGTCAAAGCTCCTCACTTCCGCCACCAAGTCTATGGGCTATTCGCAATAATCGCAACGGACCGTTGGTTGCTCGGCAGTTCTACCTACCAGCCAACCAATCCCCAGACACCCCCCAACGGGCGACTTCGGCAATTCTCGCGATGCAGATACGCGATCTGGCCAGCATCATGAACATCGGTTCCCTGGAATCGCCACGATCGTCACCATGAATGGGAGGAACATGATGAAGCAGCGTCTCGTCCTCGGCCTGCTCGCGCTTACGCTTGTCGTATCGACCGGTCTCGCCTCGACCCAGGCGGCGCAGAGCGGCGCGACTTGCTTCGGCCGCCCGGTGACGATCGTCGCCACCGCCTTCGAGACGACTCGCGGCACGAGCGGCGGCGACGTCATCCTCGGCACCAGCCTCAGCGACACCATCGACGGCCGCGGCGGCAACGACTTCATCCGCGGCCTCGGCTTCGATGACCATATTGACGGCGGCAACGGCGACGACCGCATCGACGCCGGTCCCGGCTTCGACACCGTCATCGAAGGCTTCGGGCGCGACCGGATCAACGGCGGCGACGGCAACGACGAGCTCCACGGCCGCGCCGGGGCCGACACCCTGATCGGCGACGCTGGCGCCGACGCCATCCACGGCGGCCGCGGCGAAGACACCTGCCCACCCGGCGACGCCCTCGACACCTTCTCGTCCGGCGAGATCGACTTCACGATCACCTTGCCGTAGCGCAGGCAATCGCCCGCCCAAGTTGAGATCGGCACGCGAGGATGCCGGAGACGGGCCGGCCGGTTGAGGGTTGCTCAACCGGCCTGTCTCCGGGCGGTGTGGTCACCACCGACTCGACCTCCAATTCCCACACCCGCACTCGGACGACCCACTTGAGAATTGGACGGACAATCGCTTACATCCTGTTTAGGAAGCTTTTGTTTTATCATCGCAGTGGTCGTTTGTTAGAAAAGATGGACGCGTTGCCGACGAACTATGCCTACACAACGGTTCCGGGGAAAATCAAGCCTCTGCTCGAAAGGCTGCCCAAACAGGCGTTCATTGATTTCTTAGAGGCCAAAATCGCCTCTGACGGGCTTGTCAAACTGAAGCAAGTTAGACCCAACTGGGGAAGGTTTGCAACTATCGAGGATGTAAGAGACGAGATTGGAGAGTGTCAACTAGTTCAAGTGGCGAAAGAACTTGGACTCCTTTCCAAGGGCGAGATGAAACGTTTGCATGGCTTGTCGTCAACGCGAAATGAATGTGCTCATCCGAGTGCCTATCGGCCAACACTTAACGAAAGCCTCGGATATGTCTCCAGCCTTCTGACGCGACTTGAGCGTTCGATCACAAAGACTCTATAAGCCCGCGGTATCATAGCGACCTTTGACTGTCGAGTTTCGCATCCTGACCGGCGCTCAACCGTTCACGCTCAGCTATACTCGCGCATGCGACCGCGAATGGAGATTCACATGCAGCCTCTCAAAATCGTCGTCGAGCGGCATCCGGATGGATACGTGGCCTACCCGCTAGGCGTGAACGGGACAGTCGTGGGTCAGGGTGATACCTATGAGGAAGCACTCGCCGACGTGACGTCCGCCCTCCGATTCCATATTGAGACCTTTGGAGACGAAGCGGTCGATATCGACTCCCCTGTCCTCGATGCCTTCGTTGCCGAAGCACAGCTGGCCGGCTAGGTGGCGAAGTTCCCCGTCGATGCGCCGAAGAGTCGCGTCATCGGCGCGTTAGAGCGGCTTGGATTTCGGATGGTACGAGAGCGCGAGCATATCGCGATGATTCGTGACAATGCCGACGGCACCCGTACGCCCCTAACGCTTCCGAACCATTCGACGATGAAGGGTTCAACGCTCCGCACCATCTGCACTCAAACCGGCATCACGCGCGACGAGTTCCTTCGCGCCTACGACGAGGCGTGATGGCCAGCATCACCTCTCCCGTTCGACCTCCAAGCTCCCGCACGCGTAGCCAGTTGCCCCCTCAACTCTGCAATGGCCAGCCGTGCAATCGACCAAGGGACTCGGGGTTCGGCGTGTTGCGTCGAACCCCGAACCCCGTACTCGTCATGCGTGCGCTAGACCGAGCCGGCGAACGACCCGCCGCACCGGCGCCGGCGCCCACCAGTTCCAGCGACCCATCAGCCGCATCGTCGCCGGCACCAGCAAGCCGCGCACGATCGTGGCGTCGATCAGCACCGCCAGCGCCAGGCCGAAGCCCATGCTCTTGATGATCACCACGTCGGCCAGCATGAACCCGCCGAAGACCACGATCATGATCGCCGCCGCGCCCGTGATCACCTTCCCCGACTTCTCCAATCCGAGAGCAACCGCTGCCCGGTTGTCACCGGTGCGCTGGTACTCCTCTTGCACCCGCGACAGCATCAGCACCTCGTAGTCCATGCTCAACCCGAAGAGGATGCAGAACATCAGGATCGGCGTCGTCGAGATGACCTCCCCGCTCGCCTGGAAATCTAGGAAGCCCTCCAACCGGCCGTCCTGGAAGATCAGCACCAGCGTGCCGAGCGAGGCGCTGATCGAGAGCAGCGTCATGAAGATCGCCTTCAGTGGCAGGAAGACCGAGCCGAAGGTGAGCAGCAGGATCAGGTAACTGCCGCCGATGACGAAGAGCAGCGCCGGCGCCACCCCGTCGGCAATGCCATCGACCGTGTCGACCGCCGTACCGGGAAACCCGCCAACCAGCACCTCCACCCCGGCCGTCTCCAGCGCCCGGACGTCGCGCACGACCTCCTCCAGGTCGGCGCCCTCGGCGTCGGCGACCACCTCGACGAGGGTCGTCCCGGCGCGTACCCGCTGCTCGACCACCGGTTGCAGCGCCGCCGGCAGCGTCCCAGCCTCCCAGTCCACGCCTTGCGCCGCCGGGTCGGTGACCACGCTTTCGACCCGCGTCACATGCGGGATCGTGGCCACCTGTCCGACAAACGATTGCAGCGCCGCGACGTTCTCCCCGCTCAGGATATCGCCGTCCTCGGCGTGAACGATCACCGGGATCGGCTCGGCCTCGCCAGCCGGGAAGTCGGTTTGGAGCCGGTCGCTGGCAATGCGCACCGGGTTGTCGAGCGGCAGCACCTCCGGTCCGCCCGGCGTCAGGTCGAGCCGCAGGAACGGCAGCCCCGCCAAGACCAGCACCACCAGCACCGCCGCCAGCACCGCCACCGGCCGCCGCATCACCATCTCCGCCAGGCCGTGCCAGAAACCGCCCGCGGAGTACCGAGTACCGAGTACCGAGTGCCCCGCGCTCGGTGCTCCGTCGTTGCCTTGCCGCCTCGCCGCCTTGCCGCCTCGCCGCCTGAGAGAGATCGCGTTGATCCGCGGGCCGAGCACCGCCAAAAGCGCCGGCAGGAAGGTGAGGCCGTAGACGAGGGAGAGGGCGACGACGATCATTCCGGCCTGACCCATCGAGCGCAGCGCGGGCAGCGGGAAAAAGTAGGTGGCGGCGAGTCCGAAGATGACCGTCACGCCGGAGAAAAAGATCGCCTTGCCGATCGTCGCCATCGAGATCGAGAGCGCCTCGTCGACCGGCTTGGTCCGAATCTCCTCGCGGAAGCGCGTAACCATGAAGAGCGAGTAGTCGACGCCGAGGCCGAGACCAAGCATCAGAATCACGTTCGGCGCGAAGACCGATTGGAAGCTGCCGCCCGAGAGGGCGAAGACGGCCGCGATGGCCCCGACGATCGCCAAGCCGCTGACGACCAGCGGCACGCCGGCCGCGACCAACCCGCCGAAGATCACCACCTGGATCAACAACGTCAGCGGCACCGAGAAGATTTCGGCCCGGGTGATCCCCTCCGCCACCTCCTCGGCAATCGCCTCGCCGATCGCCGGTCCGCCGGCAACGCTCACCGTGAGATCGGCCGCCTCCGCCGCATCGCCGACCGCGGCCCGCAGGTCGTCCAGCGCCTCCTCACCATCCGTGCCAGGCGCGAGCAAGGCGACCGCGTAGGTACTCGCCCCGTCTTCGGAGACGAACGCCGGGTTGCCGGTGGTCCAGGTCGTCAGCACCCGCGCCACCCGCGCGTCGTCCGCCGCGGGCGCCAGCGCCGCCTCGACCGCGCTCCGGGTGGCCGGGTCGGCAACCGGCTGCCCGGCGTCGAAGATGAAGACGAGCGACTCGTCGTCGCGGCCGAACTCCTCCGCCAGGATGCGGTCGACCCGCGACGACTCCGCCTCGTCGTCGACGAATCCGTTCGAGGAGAGATCGGGCGCAACGGTCGCCAGCACGACGAACGAGAGGATCAATCCAAGACCCGACAGGGCCAGAACGAGCTTGCGAAAGCGATAGAGGGCATACCCCCAGCGAGCCAACATGGTAAGCATCTCCCAGGGCCGCCGTCAGCAAGTGACACGACGACCGCTACGCGTCCGAACGTCATCGATTGTGGTGCGAAATCAGCGCCTCAGCGGCGCAACATGCCGGTGAGAATTCGTTGGAGGTGCGCGTCGTAGAGCGCGTCCCGCGCCGGACCGGGTTGACCGGGCAGGAAGGCGCCAAGCTCGAGCATGACGAATCCATGGACCGACGACCAGGCGGTGAGGGCGAACAGCTCCGGCGGTCCCGGTTCCATCTCACCGGCCGCGATCGCCCTGGCCATCGCCTCGACGAGGACGTCGAAGCCGCCCCGCGGGTCGTGCGGTTCCTCGTGGTCCGACGTGGAACCGGCCAACTCGCTGGCGAAGATCAGCCGGAAGAGCTCCGGCTCATCGAGGGCGTAGGCCCGATAGGTCCGGCCCAACGCCCGCACCGCCTCGACCGCCGGGGTGCCGGCCGGGATCGCCGCCAGCGCCTCTTGCATCCGGTCCTTCAGGCCGCCGGCCCCCTCGAAATAAAGGGCGCGCGCGATCTCCTCCTTGGCCGCGAAGTACTCGTAGAGCGCGGCTGGCGAATAGTCGAGGTCGCGGGCGATGGCGCGCATCGAGAGGGCGCCGAGCCCCTCCGCGTCGACGATCCGCCGCGCGGCCTCGAGAATCGCGGCCCGCATCTCCTGCCGCCCCCGCTCCCGCCGCGCCGCCGCGCCCCCACCGCTCACCACCGCGTCCTCCAACCTTCCGAACACCGTTCAGTCGATCGACCGCCCATAGACTACACCCGCGCCACCCGACTGTCAATAGGTTTATTGAACAATGTTCGGTTCGTCGTTCCGGTATCATCCTGTTCCCTTCGGAACTGGATGTGGCGAGGCGGACCAGGTGCCCCCGCCTTCCTTCTCACGCGTCCAGTTCGGCGATGAGCGCGTCGCGACGGTCTGGCGCCATGAACGACGCGCGCACGGCGTTGCGGGTCAACCCCAATAGCTCGTCTGGGGAGAACCCCAGCGCGGCGGCGATGGCGTACTCCCGCCCGATGGTGGTGCAGGCGTGAAGCGGCAGATCGGTATTAAGCGTGACCGGGATGCCCGCATCGACGAACCGCCGAATCGGGTGATCCTCGTATGACGGCGCCGCCCCGAGGATAGCGTTGCAGGAAAGACTGCATTCGATGGTAACGCCGCCGCGTGCAACCTGTTCGAGCAGTCGTGGATCGGCAGCGGCGTAGACGGCGTGGCCGAGTCGCCGCAATCCGGGCATCCGGACGGCCGCCGCCAGGTTGGCGGTCGAGAACTCGCCGGCATGCACCGTGATGCCCAAACCGGCCCCGGCGGCCCGCTCCGCCCACTGGTAGGCGATTGCCCACAGCGCCGGATCGGCCTCGGTGTCATACGGGTCGACCCGGAAATCGACGCCAGCCAGTCCTTCGCCTGCCGCCCGCAGGCAGGCTTCCAGCCGGCGCTCCTCTTTGGCGAACCGCGACGGGTCGGCGACCAGGTTGAGGAAACCGATCGCCTCGGCGCGAAGTCGCGGGTAGCGCGCCCGCACCCGCCGCTCCGCCTCGCGGAAGCGCGGCATGAAGTCGGGCGGCGATCCCGCGAGCGTCTCGCCGAAGCGGACCTCAATCAGCACCGCCCCGTCGGCGGCGCCCTCCTCGAGCGTATCGGCGACCCTGGCGACAAAGAGATTCGGGTCGGCGTCGGAGGCGCCGTCGAGATCGAGGGCATCATCCGGCGCGTAGACGGCCCCGAGGCGGCCCATCCCCGGCGGCGTCTCGGCCAGCACCCGCCGCGCCCACGCACACCAGTCGTACGCCTCCCGCCCCTGCCGCCGCGCGACGAGGCGGTCGACACGCGCCTTCCCTTCTTGGTGCAGGTGCAGATCAGCCTTCGGCAGCGCCGCCACCATCGGATCGACCGGAATCTCGGCCAGCGGCTGGATCGGTAAGATGGTCATGGAGCCATCCTCAGCAAGCCACGACTAGGGCGCGTCTGCAAAATGGTGTACGCTGGATCGCATGAGACGACACGCGCTGACCGACCGGCAATGGGAGCGGTTGCGCCCGCTGCTCCCGCCGCGCGGCATCGGGCGCGGGCGCCCGCGCGCGGACGACCGGACGATCGTGGAGGGCATCCTCTGGCGCCTGAGGACCGGGGCGCCCTGGCGCGACTTGCCGGAGCGCTTCGGCCCCTGGCGGACGGTGTACTCCCGCTTCCGCCGCTGGCAGCGGGCCGGGGTCTGGGACCGGGTCCTGGCCGCCCTCCAGGCGGACGGGGACGCCCAGGGCGCGCTGGACTGGCGCCTGCACTTCCTCGACGGCACCACCATCCGGGCGCACCCCCACGCGGCGGGGGCCCCCAAAAAGGGGGCGCCGACCAGGCCCTTGGCCGCTCGCGGGGCGGCTGCTCGACCAAGCTCCACCTGCGCGCCGAGCGGGGCGGCAAGCCGGTCTGCTGGGCGCTGACGGCCGGGCAGCGCCACGAGGCGACCCAGGCCGAGGCGCTGCTCGAACGTGGGG
>JBOGUF010000139.1:0-32488 GCA_050696075.1 Thermomicrobiales bacterium | reverse complement strand
GGCCGAGCGGCGCCGGACCGCCTCGGCGGCGCTACGCGGGAGCTTGACACGCAGCTCGTTCAGCGGCACGGCATCCCAACCACCGTCGCCGCGCCGGATCTCCCCTCCCGCCACCAGGGAGCGCAGGACCTCCTCGATGAAAAACGGGTTCCCCTCGGTCAGGTCGTGCAGCATCGCGGCAACACCGGCGCGGGCGAGGTGTGACGGATCGAAGAGGGCGCGGCGTTCGAGATCGAAGACGGCGCGCAGCATCACGCCGACCTCGCCCGTCGAGAGCGGCGTCAGTCGCAGCTCGGCCGCCAGCCGCAGCCGGTCGAGCTCTGCCATCGCGTGCGCCAGCACGTCCGGCATCTCGTCGTCGCGGTAGGTCAGCAGCAGGACGATCGGACGTTCCTGGATGCGCCGCGCCAGAACACGGAGCCAATCGAGGCTCGTCTCGTCGCACCAATGCAGATCCTCGACGACGACGAGCACCGGCCGCGATTCGGCTAATCGCAGGACCACACCCGTTAGCGCGTGGACGCGGCGATGCCGCTCCTGTTGCGGGTCCTCCGGCGGCGACGGGGAAGACGTGGGCAAGCGTGCGGCGAGCTCCGGCAGGAGCGTACTCAACGCGCCGGCGGCCGGCCCCACGATCTCGTCCGTCGCCCCGGTTGGCGCGGCGGCAAGCCAGTCGCGCAGGAGATCGACCACCGGGGCGTACGGGAGCATGCGGTCCGACTCGAAGCACGACCCCTGGAGAGTCAGCAAGCCGCGCGCCGCGGCCAGGGCGCGTGCCTCGGCCACCAACCGCGACTTGCCGATGCCGGCTTCGCCGGTGACCAGCAGCGTCTGCCCACCGCCCGCCCGCGCCTCATCCAGGCAGCGCGCCAGCGCCTCGACGTGCGCTTCGCGCCCAACCAGAATCGGGCAAACCACCGGCCGATCGAGCGGATTCACCATCGCGATCCCCGCCGAAACGCCCCGCGCTCCTGGCTCCTTGCGCCGTGCTCACACCCTATCCTACCCGATCACAGCGCCTCCCTCGTCTTCGCGGCACGCGCCCTGCAATGGATCAGCCTGACTGAATGCCGCGCAAACGACAGGAAGGACACCAAGCATGACCAGTTTTGGACTTCTTATCATCCGGCTCATCACCGGCGCTACCTTCTCGATCCACGGCTACACCAAGGTCTTCGGCGGCAAGGAGGCCGCCGCGAAGATCTCGCCGGAGGTCGAAGAAGTCCTCGGCGTGGGCTTCACCCAGCACGTGCAGCAGGGCGGCATCGGCGGCACGACCCAATCCATGCAAAAACTCGGCATCCCGCAAGCCAAGTTGGCCGCAATCGCCCTGGCCGCGGCCGAACTCGGCGGCGGCTTGGCCCTAATCTTCGGCTGGAAAACCCGCCTCGCCGCGCTGGCGCTCACCGTCAGCCAGCTCGTCGCCATCGACAAGGTCCACGGCAAGCACGGCCTGATCGCCGACCAGGGCTACGAGCTCAACGCCGCCCTCACCGCCGCCACCGCCGGCCTCGCCTTCAGCGGCCCCGGCAAACTGGCCGTCGACTGAGTACCGAGTACCGAGTACCCTGTGCTAGCGGCTAGAAGCTAGAAGCTAGAAGCTAGGAGCAAGCGGCTCGTCTGCCAACCAGACCGCGTACCGGTTCGACGCGGCAACGCGGGCGACGGTGGCGAAGCGGGCGCGCAGGAGCGGCTCGTAGACGAGCGGCCGGTTGGCGACCAGGTAGAATCGCCCGCCCGGCCGCAACACCTCCCTCGCCCCCGCGATGAAGGCGTGCGCCACCGCGATGTCGGTCTCGCCGCCGACGTGGAACGGCGGGTTGGTCACGACGACATCGTATCGCTGATCGCGCACCGGTTCGATCACGTCGCCGGCCAGCGCCCGGGCATTGCCCAGCCCCAGGCGCGCGATGTTCTCCCGTACGCAGGCGACGGCAAGCAGGTTGGCGTCGACCAGATCGACCTGCTCCGCACCCTCGACGGCGGCGATAAGCCCGACGACGCCGGAACCGCAACCGAGATCGAGCACCCGTCCTTCGAATGACAGCCCAGGCGCGTCCAACAAGAACGCCGTCCCGTCGTCCAACCTGCCGTGCGAGAAAACACCGGGCAACGACCGCACCCGGAGGCGGTGCCCACGCGCGGTGACGTCGTATTCGGCCCAGGTGCCGGGGCTGATCCCCGGCTCGCGGAACCACTCCGGCGGTTCGCGGTCGCCGTCGCCCCGGATCGCGCGCCCGACGCGATGACCCTGCCGATAGCGAAGCAGATCGACGGCCCCGAAGAGGTCGCCGGCATCCTTGATGATCGACTTGATCCCCTGCCGATTCGCCCCGGTGAGATAGAGCGCGCCGCCCGGCTTCAGCGTCGCGTACGCCTCCCCCAGCCACCTCCGGGCCAGCTTGCGGTCGTTCGGGATCTCCAGCGTCGCCACGTCGAACGCGTCGGGTGTTGCCCCGAGAGCGGTGTGGTCGAAGAGCACGCTGGCATTGCCGATCTCGTTCGCGGCAAAGGTGCGTTGCGCGCACTGTTGCACGACGACGTTCCGATCAAGCACAACCACTCGCCCCGCCGCCGCCCGCCGCGCCAGCGCCACCCCCAGCGCCCCATGCGCCGACCCGATCACCAGCACCCGCGCCTCGCGCGACACGTCGGCCGCCTCGGCCAGCAGAAACGTCCCCGCCCCAATCTCCTCCCAGCCCGCCACCCCCGGCTTCGCCACAACCCGCATCGCCCACCCGTCAATCTCGGTCGCAAACGTCCGCATCTCGTCGTAGGCGATCTGGTCCGGAGAACGCGTCATGTCGCTACACTACCTTCCTCGATTGAACCCATATGCAACCAACCAATCCCGCGGCACCCAGCACTCGGCACGCGGCACTCAAATGTCGATCCGCGCCCAATGCATACTCGTCGCGCGCTCGTCGCCGGCGTAGTACGCCACCAGCAGATCGCCATCCGGCAGCACGACGCCGCGCGGGTGCCCGAAGCGCCACGCCATCATGTCCTGCCAGAACTCCTCGAAAGCGCGCGCGCCGTCCCCGCTTCCGCCCCGACCCTGCTGGCGTAGAACGTCACCTTGCGCTCCGGCTGCCAGGATCGGCCAAAATCCTCGCTCAGGATCGCCCGCAACGACGGCGGGTCGTGCCGGTGGACGTAAACCGCGGCCAACCGCTCCCCGCCAAGGGCAATCGGCTCGCGGTGCTGCCCCCGCCAGCCGGTCGGAACCGGCGTGGTCCAGGTCGATCCGTCCGGCGCACCCCAGGCGATGTGGTTCTCGATATCCTGCTGCACCTCGCGGTCGTGCGTCCAAAACATCGCCGCCATCCGCCCGGTTTCGGGGTGGACCGCGATCCGCTGATCCCAAAAAAAGACCCGCCCCACCGGATCGGCCGCCACCGTCGCGATCTCCGGCCAACTCCGCCCGCCATCCCGCGAGATGCGCAGATGCGCGCCGTGCCGACCTGGGCTCGGGTCGTCGTACTCCTTCCAGCTTTCGTACGGCAGGGCGAGGACACCGTCCGGAGCGGATCCCTCCGTCGTCCTCAGTCCCGGAGGGACTTCGTCGTGCGTAGCCCGGTATTTCAATGCCGGGTCCGCTTCGTCGTGCGTAGCCCGGCGTTTCAATGCCGGGTCCGCTTCCGCGTAGAGATTCCCCTCGACCCCGTCGACCACCGCCGTCAACCCGGCGTGCAGCGTCTTCCACGATGCGCCCTCATCCCGGCTCCGCATCACCCGCAACCGCCCATCCGGCGCATCCCGCCCCGACCCGTTCCGAAACCCGACCAGCACCGCCCCGTCCGCCAGCCGCGCCATCGACGTAAACGCGCACGACCGGCAGTCCTCCGGAGCCGTCGCCGCATCGAAGACGATCCCTTCGTCGCGGACATGCATGAGCGATCCCCTCTCCGACCTCCGATTCGACGCGGACGGAGTATCGCCGGCCAACGTGCCCTGTCAACGACAAGTTGACTTCCCGGTTCGCGGCATCACTGCCGCACGAATCCGCCATCCCCGCGGTATAACCGCTGGCAGCAAAATGGCGGCAACGCACGGCAGGAGGGACGAACAAGCAGATGCAATCGAATGCGATGGGATCGGCCCTCAATCAGTTCCAGCGACCGCAACTGGCGACGCCATTCGTCGTCATCTCGGCGCTCACCGCCTTCCTCATCCTCGTGCAGGCATTGCTTGCCGGTCGCGGCCTCTACGTCGACCACGACCTCTTCGACATCCACGAAATCGTGGCCAACCTCCTCTTCCTGGCCGTCGTCGCCCAGGCCGCGCTCGTCATTGCGCTCGGCGTGCCGCGCGGACCGCTCCGCACCCAACTGCTGACCGTCAACGCCCTCCTGGTGATCCTGGTCATCGCCCAGATCGGCCTCGGCTACGGCATGCGCGAGAACAGCGAAGCCGGCGCCTGGCACATCGCCAACGGCGTCCTCCTCTTCGGACTCGCCGCCTTCCACCTCTCCTTCCTCCCCCGCCTCCGTCGCTAGGCGGCGTGTGCCAAGCTCCGTCATGCTGAGGCGAAGCCGAAGCACGCCCTGAGGAACCGAAGGGCATCCCCCGGCGAAGCCGCTCCGTCGTGCTCCCCCAGGATTGGGGGTTGGGGGGCCGCGGCGCTGCGCGCGGGGATGCTGCGATGCCTCAGCCTGACGGGGTGCCAACGCGGCCTAAGAGCCGGACTCCCCTATTCCCAGCAATTTCCCAGCGTTGTCTCATGCCGCTCCCAGTCGCCGTCGCTAGGCTGCGGGTGGGGCGGTCGCGCGCGGGGTGTCACATGTCGCCCGCGGTCCCGCGGACCAAGGCGACCGGCGCGACCGCGGGGGGAACCGAGCCGGGTCCGGCGCCCCGATGACCGGTACGGGGGCCGATCGGCCACGGCGCCGGGTCCGGCTCCCACCTCCCCCCATCGTCGTCGTCCGTCGTCTCCCGCAACCAGGGAGCTGACGCTATCGACTTCCCCAAGGCTTGGCGGCGCGGCATCATCCCCCCAAACCAGGGGCCGACGCCATCGTCTCCCCCCAAACTTGGGGGGCCGGGGGGCACGGAGGGTCGGACTGGCGACCTATCGGGCGTATCGAAGCGCGTAGCATTGCGCGCCGCGTGACCAGCGGAGGGAGTCGATCGATGGTTCAGTTGACCGACCTGCAACGGTATCTCGTCCACGAGTTCGTCGAGGATTATCAGGACGGCATCTTGTCGCGGCGCGACATGGTCCGCCGCATCCTCCACATCACCGGCGGCGTCGCCGCCACGGCGACGGTCCTCACCTCGCTCGGCGTCACCCCGGCCACCCGCGCCGCCTACGCGCAAGAGGTGACGCCGACCGGCCCGTCCGAGCCGCAAAGCCCTCTCACCGTTCCGGCGGACGACGCCCGCGTCATCGCCGAGGAGATCACCTTCCCGGCCGAAGACGGCGCCACGATCATGGCCTGCCAGGCGCGGCCCTCCGGTGAGGGCGGCGCGACGCCGGAGGCGACGATGGCCTCCCCCATCGCCGGCGGGGCGCTGCCGCTCGTCCTGATCTGCCACGAGAACCGCGGCCTCACCGACCACATCCGCGATGTCGCCCGTCGCTATGCCGTCGAGGGCTATCTCGCTTGCGCGGTCGACCTTCTCAGCCGGGAAGGCGGCACCGCCGCCATCGCCGACCCCTCGGCTATCCCCGGCGCCCTCACCGACGCCGACCCCACGCGCCATGTCGGCGACTTCCAGTCAGCGCTCACCCACTACGCCGGGCAAGCGATGGCCGACGTCGCCCGCGTCGCCATGACCGGTTACTGCTTCGGCGGCGGCATCACCTGGCGCTCATCGACCCAGATCGCCGAGCTGAAGGCCGCCGCCCCCTACTACGGCCCTCCCCCGCCGCTCGAGGATGTGCCGAACATCCAGGCGGCGGTCCTCGGCGTCTACTCCGACGACCCGGACGACTTCGCCAATGAGGGCCAAGCCGATCTGCAAGCCGCCCTCGACGCCGCCGGCGTCACCTACCAATTCAACATCTACCCCGACACCCAGCACGCCTTCCACAACGACACCGGCCCCCGCTACAACGAGGAGCAGGCCCTCGCCGCCTGGAACGACACCATCGCCTGGTTCGCCCAGCACGTCTGACGTGCTAGGCTGTTTCGACCAGATTCGATTCGGAACCAGTCGCACGGGTTAAAACCCGAGGCTGAACCGACGAAGCCCCTTCCGGACTGTGGATACGAGCGTCGATTGCCCCAGTCCCGGAGGGACTTCGCAGGTTGAGCGCGGCGTTTCAACGCCGCGTCTTCCACAATACCTGACGCCTACGCACCGCCCATCTGCTCACCCACCGCGCACCGTATACCAAGGCAGGAATCGATACGCGGTTCCGGTGGCACGGTTATTGGTGAGTCACCACATGATGCCGGCCCGAACCCGGTTACGAGGTTTGGATCGGCAAAGTCCTGCACAACGCGCGAGGAGGTGCTCGCGATGCACCACGGCACAGACCAGGAGCGACCGCGCGGCGGCCGTTCCCTGACCACTATCCTGCTGGTCGTCTTGCTTGCCGCCGGCTCGGTGGCGATGGTCGCTGGCGTGCGGTTGGCCGCCGCCGCCGACTTCTCGATCGGCGACACGGCGGTCGTCGACTCCGAGGAACTGAACATCCGGGCCGAACCGACCCTCGACGGCGAGATCGTCACCGTGGCGACCGCGGGCGCGGTCGGGGCCGTCCTCGACGGGCCAGTGACCGCGGACGACTACAACTGGTACCAGATCGAGCTCGAAGACGGCACGACCGGGTGGGCCGCCGGCGATCTGATGTCCCTCCTCGGCGCGATCGACCCCGGCCTCACTCCCGGCGCGGCGGCGGTCGTCGCCTACGGCCCGCTGAACCTGCGCGCCGACGCCTCGCTCGCGGCCGACACCGTGACGACGATGGATCCCGGCACGGTCGTCACGGTCGTCAGCGGCCCCGTCACCGCCGACGGCCTGCCGTGGTACGAGCTCGACGCCGGGGAGTTGGGCGCCGGCTGGGCAGCCGGTGGCTTCCTCGGCTTTTCGGACGAGACGCCACCAACGAACGTCGCCACGACTATCTCCATTGGCGCGGTCGTCGCCGTCGACGCCGACGGCCTGAACCTGCGCGATGACGCCACGCTCGCCGGCGGCGTGATCGACATCCTCCCCTTCGGCGCCCGCGCCACCGTCCTCGATGGGCCGATTGCCGCCGACGACTTCAACTGGTACCAACTCGAAACCGCGCTCGGCACCGGCTGGAGTGCCGGCGACTTCCTGGTCGACCCGGCGAGCCTGATCGCGGTCGGCGACACCGTTCAGGTGGCCGACGGCGACCTCAACGTCCGCGCCGACGCCACCCTCGACGCCGATGTCCTCGACGTCCTCCCCGTCGGCGCCGAGCTCTCCGTCGCCGACGGCCCCATCGACGCCGACGGCTACACCTGGTTCGCCGTCACCAGCAGCGACTTCGGCGCCGGCTGGGTCGCCGGCCAGTTCCTCGCCGTCGTCGGCTCAACCGAGACCGTCGAAACCGAATCCGAGGAGCCTGCCGCCGACGAGGCGACCGCGGCCGAAACCGTCGAAGCGGACGAACCCGACGCCGACGCGACCCCTGAGGCGACGGAGGACGAGGAATAGCGGACTGAGCGTACACGGCGTTGCAACGCCGCGCTTAACCTACGAAGCGTCTCCGAGGCCGTGGAGATCGATGTTCGCCACCGCGGTCCCGGAGGAACTTCGGCGCGCGTAGCCCGGTATTTCAACGCCGGGGTTTCGCGGTTTGGCGGTTCGCCTCGTTCGTGAATCTACCTTCTCCCTGCCATCGGAATGTACGCGCCAAATGCGTGTGTTCCCGCATGCGCCGTCGATTTACGCACCCTATCCTGACCACCAGGCGCCGTCGAGCGCGCTATGCCCAAAAGAGGAAAGGGTGCACCGACATGCTGACCCACCACTTCGCCGCGACCGAACCGGCGTTCCGCGAACGCGCCGACCGCCTGGTCTGGGCCCGCGTTGCCAGCGTCGACTCCAACGGCCGGCCCCCCGCGCTCGTCGACGACGCCCATGGTGGGGGCTTAGGCGGCGTTTGACAGGCTCCCTCATGCTGAGGCGACGCCGAAGCACGCCCTGAGGAACCGACGGGCAGCCCCCGGCGACGCCGCTCCGTCGTGCTCCCCCAGGATTGGGGGTTGGGGGGCCGCTGCGCTGCGCGCGGGGATGCTGCGATGCCTCAGCCTGACGGGGTGCAATCGCGGCCTAGGCGTCGTCCTCGCAGACGGGGTGCTGCTCACCGGCGATGGTGAACGGAAGCAGATCGGAGATGAAGGTCAAGGGGCCGGTCAGGAGACCGCCGAGCAAGTGGTTGGAGCGGTCGGCCTCGCACTCCTCCGCCTCGTCGGCCGCGAACGCCGTGCCGACGCCGGTCGCGCCGCCGAGCAGCAACGTCGCCGCCAGGCTGGCGGCAATCAGCCGTTTGGCCATTCCGCCCGCGATGGTCGTCCCTCGTTCGTCAATGAACCGCGTCATGTCCCATATCCCTCCGCGCCGGCAACCACGTCGTTCGCCCATGGTCGCCGCCGGGTCATCGCTTGGGCGCCCCCGTGAGCGCCCACTGCCACTCTCTAACCCGGAGCGGCAACATCGGATGCATCACCGCGCCGACGCGAACGAACATGGTCGTTACATGCGCGCTCGCGGCGCGGACCGCGGCGGTGCAAACACAACGGAGTAGTAGTGGTAGCGCGCCTGAAGGAACGTCACCCGCGCGCCGCTGACGTGATGAACGAGCCGGTGCTCTTGCGTGATTCGTCGCGACCAGGTATCCGCATCGAGATACTTCAGGCGCTCCGGCTTGCCGATGCCGTCGAATGGATCGCGCATGACCGCCTCGACGAGATCGAGAATGCGCATCGCTATCCGCCGGTCCCGCTCAACCCAATGCCGCAAGTCGTCGCGAAAGGCCGGATCGAAGACACTCGCCCGCCCCCGCGGCGGTCGCTCACCGGTCGGCAAGACCAAGCTCCTCGCGCAGAGACTCCACCGATTGGGCTACTGTCGTGCCCTCCTTGGCGCGTGCCAACGCGGCCAACAGCCGCTCGGCGTTGGCCGGCGACCGGATCAGATGCACGCTTTCCAGCAGGCTCGACAATTCATCGGCGGCGATCAGCGCCACGTCTTCGCCATTCCGACGTCGAATGATGACCGGTTCACGATCGCGGCTCACTCGATCGAGCAGCGCCGCCAAATGCGCCCGCGCCTCGGTGTACGTTGTCTCCACGCCACGGTCTCCCTCGACATCGATGCCAATCACGTACAGGAATACCGTACATGTTGCATGATCGCCACGCAAGGTTAGGACTGTGCCCGCGCCACCTCGTTCGTTGACGTTCGCCCGCGCCTACCTCATCATGCGCCTTCGCGGCACGGTCCGCGGGATCGGCGCACTCAAAGGAGAGGCACGCATGGCGGACAGCGACTTCGAGATCATCGACGACCGATTCAAGTCGTGCGTCAAAACCAGCGCTCAGGTCGAGAAGATCGCCGAAGGCAGCCGCTGGGCTGAAGGCCCGGCCTACTTCCCCGCCGGCCGCTACCTCGTCTGGAGCGACATCCCCAACGACCGCATCCTGCGCTGGGACGAAACCACCGGCACAACCGGCGTCTTCCGCCACTCCGCCAACTACACCAACGGCCACACCGTCGACCGCCAGGGGCGCCTCATCAGTTGCGAGCACGGCGGCCGCCGCGTCAGCCGCACCGAGCACGACGGCTCGATCACCGTCATCGCCGACCGCTACCAGGGCCAGCGCCTCAACAGCCCCAACGACGTCGTCGTCCACTCCGACGGCTCGATCTGGTTCACCGACCCACCCTATGGCATCGAATCCGACTACGAGGGACATCGCGCCGACATCGAAATCGACGGCAATAACGTCTACCGCGTCGATCCCTCGAGCGGCGCCTGTGAGATCGTCGCCGACGACTTCGACCGCCCGAACGGCCTCGCCTTCTCGCCCGACGAGACGCGCCTCTACATCGCCGACACCGGCAGCTCAGTGAACCCCCGCCACATCCGCGTCTTCGATGTCTCGGACGACGGCAAACTGACCGGCGGCGACGTCTTCGCCACCTGCACCGTCGGCGCCTTCGACGGCTTCCGCTGCGACGACGCTGGCCGCATCTGGACCAGCGCCGGCGACGGCGTCCACTGTATCGACTCGGACGGCGCCCTGATCGGCAAGGTCTACGTCCCCGAGCGCGTCGCCAACGTCGTCTTCGGCGGCCCCAAACGCAACCGCCTCTTTATCTGCGCCACCACCGCCATCTATTCGGTCCTCCTCCCCGTCAACGGCGCGAAGACGTTCTAAGCCCAATGGCAGACGAGACGCGGGCCGAGCCAGCCACTCTTCAAGACCTGGGCAACGGCCTGATCTTGCGCCGAGCGAGCCTCGCGGATCGCGAGCCGCTGGCCGAGTTCCACGCCAACACGCTGCTCGCCGCCGGCGAGACGGCCCCCCTGGAACGTCTCTATCACTTCGTCCTCGACCTGATGAGCGGCCAGCATCCCACGTTCAGCCCCGGCGATTTCATGCTCGTCGAGGACACCACCACCGGGAAGATCGTCTCCTCCCTGGGACTCATCTCACAGAAATGGACCTACGAGGGCATCCCCTTCAAGGTTGGCCAGCCCGACATCGTTAGCACCGATCCCGCCTACCGCCGGCGCGGCCTGGTGCGTGCCCAGATGCACGAGGCCCACCGCTGGAGCGCGGCACGGGGCGAATTGGTCCAGGGCATCACCGGCATCCCCTGGTACTACCGGCAGTTCGGGTACGAAATGGCGCTCAGTCTCGACGCCAACCGCATCGGCAACCGGCAGCACGTCCCCACGCTGAACGAAGGGGCGCCGGAACCCTACCGCTTCCGCCCGGCCACGACCGACGACCTGCCGTTCATCATGGAGAGGTACCGGCAGGCAACCGCGCGCTCCATTGTCGCCTCCCCGCGCGATGAGGCACTCTGGCGCTACGACCTCGAGCAACGCGGCGACAAGAGCGGCATGCGTAGCGAGTTCCGCGTGATCGAGACGGCAGAACCCGCGGATAAGCCCGTCGGTCTGGTGATCCACCCCCGCAAGCTATGGGGTTCGGCTATCGGCGTCCGCCTGTACGAGCTCACGCCCGGCGTGCCCTTCCTGTCGGTCACGCCCAGCCTGCTGCGCTACCTGGACGCCACCGGCGACGAGTACGCAAAACGCGACGGCGGGCAGTTCGAGGCATTGCACTTCGGTTTGGGCGAGCAGCACCCGATCTACGACACCATCCCGCACCGCCTGCCCCAGATCGGCACGCCGTACTCCTGGTTTGTCCGCGTTCCCGACCTCTCCGCCTTCGTCCTTCATATCGTCCCCGCCCTGGAACAACGCCTGGCGGCCTCGCCGCAGGCCGGCTACTCGGGCGAGCTGACGGTCAGCTTCTACCGCGCCGGTCTCCTCTTCACGTTCCAGGAAGGTCGCATCACCGTCGCCCCCTGGACGCCGGTCGACGTCGAAGAAGGCGACGCCGCCTTTCCCGACTTAACCTTCCTCCAACTCCTCTTCGGATTCCGATCGCTCGCCGAGCTTCAGCACGCCTACCCCGACTGCGCGGCCACCACCGACGACGCCCGCGCCCTCCTGCCCATCCTCTTTCCCAAACACCCCTCCCACGTCTGGTCCGGCGGGTGAATGCCAATCAGTAGTGATAACGTGCTTGGAGGAAGGTAGTCCGGTTGGCCGCGACGTGATAGACGAGCCGGTTCCCCCGCGTGATCCGCCGCGACCACGTGTCAGGATCGAGGTGCTTCAACCGCTCTGGCTTGCCGATCCCAGCAAACGGATTGCACATCACCGCTTCGACCAGATCGAGAACGCGCGGCGCCACGCGTCGATCCCGCGACCTAGATCCTCCATGTACATGGTCACCATCTCCCGTTCTCCCGCTGGACCAGAGCGCCATCCACCGCATGCACGGTCGTCGTGCACAGCCCTGGAAAAGCCCGTCCTGACAATGCAAGAGGCTTCGTCGATTCATCCCGCCGTGTCTGCCACTCGCCTACATCATCGGCACACCCGGTCCGCTTGCCAGTCGGCTTCCAGCCGACTTCCGTCACTGAGCCCGGACTGCAGTCCAGGGCGGCGCCCGCCGTCCACCACGGTCCGATCATCTCGGACAACGCCATCAACGCCGGGTCCGCGTTCTAGGAGCGCGCGGCGAAGCGATCGGTCGCCGCGATCAGCGCCTCGGTCATACCGGGATGGCCCGACCAGTGTCCCGCGTCCTCGATCAGCACCAACTCGCTCTCCGGCCACCGCCGCGCGAGTTCCCAGGCGATATCCGGCGGCCCGCTCACGTCGAGGCGGCCATGGACCAAGACCCCTGGGATACCAGCGAGCTTCGTTGCCTCTCTCAGCAGCACCCCCTCTTCCAGCCACGCCGCGTGCGCCCAGTAATGGGTCACCAACCGCGCGAACGCCATGCGGAAGACTGGATCGTCGTAGCGCGCGCTGGAGCGCTGATCCGGCCGCATGAGGGAGACATGGACGCCCTCCCAGGTACACCAATCTTTCGCCGCCTGCTCCCGCACCGCCGGATCGGGATCGTTCAGCAACCGGCTGTACGCCGCCGCCAGGTTCCCATCGCGCTCCCCTTCCGGCACCCCATCCCGAAACCGCGCCCACTCTTCGGGCAAGAGCCGTCCCATCTCCCGCGTGATCCACTCGACCTCCCGCCGCGAGGTGTTGGTGATGCTGACCAGTACCATCTCCGCGACGCGCTCGGGATGGCGCTCCGTGTACGCCAGCCCCAGCGTCGCCCCCCACGACCCGCCGAAGACCAGCCATCGCTCGATACCGAGGTGTTCCCGCAACCGCTCGACGTCGGCGATCAAGTGATGAGTCGTGTTCGTCGCCAGATCGACTGCTGGATCGCTCGCGTGCGGCGTGCTCCGGCCGCAGCCCCGCTGATCGAACTGGACGATCCGGTACGCATCGGGATCGAAGTACCGCCGAAAGACCGGAGTGCTCCCCGACCCCGGCCCGCCGTGCAGCACCACCGCCGGCTTCCCAACGGGGTTCCCGCACGTCTCCCAATAGACCAGATTGCCGTCGCCGACGTCGAGCATGCCTTGCTCGTACGGTTCGATCTCTGGATACAGCCCCGCCACGCCGTGTTCCTCCGCCTATTGCTCGCTGCGCCCGCTGACCGACCGCCGCCCAACGTGGCACATCGAGGGACGCCCACCGTAGCATTGTCCGCATCAGACCGGACCAGGAAATGCCAGGAAGGGGAGCATGACCAGCGTCGTCAACCTCGCCGACAAGCTGTCCCAGTTCTCGGACCATTTTGCGCCGCGGACCATTGCTACCTTCAACGGTCACGACGTCATGGTTGCCAAACTCCAAGAGGAGTTCGTCTGGCACACGCACGACGACGCGGACGACTTCTTCCTGGTTCTGCAGGGGCGCCTCACCATCCGCACCCGCCACAGCGACATCACCCTCGGTCCCGGCGAGCTCTACGTCGTTCCCCGCGGCGTCGAACATCAGCCGTTTGCGGCAGAGGAGACACACGTCCTCCTCATCGAGTCGACCGGCACGCCAAACACCGGCGACGCCGCCACCGCCGCGCCGCGCAGAACCCTCTGACTTGCCGACGACACCGCCGCTTCGCGAACCCCTACACAACCCCCGTCAATCCACTCGAAGAGAGGAATCCACCCCTCAGAGGACGTCCCCAAATAGAGCCACACCCCACGGCCACCTCAGGGCAACGGAACAGGCGTCGCGCGCGACCTGGCGCACACCTTGACGTAGGACGACAGCCGCTCGTCAAACCCCTCGCTGCCACTCTCGGCGTCGAGTACCTCGAACCCAGCGCCCAGGCAATCGCGCGCAAAAAACGCGGCGTCCTGCTCCCATCCGCGGCCAAGTTCCAACACCGCCGATGCATGCGGCATGATCGCCGCGCACTCGCGGGCAAACCGCGACGGCTCCGTTGCGTCCGTGCGGCTCGCCTCCCGCCAATGGATGCTGTTCCAATGCCGCGGCTGGTCGTTCATCGACTCGCCGTGACTCCCCTGCACATGGATATACCCCGCGAAGCATCGTCAGCCTAGACGAGTCCTATTATGGGCTACGCACCTGATGGCATCGGAGGTGGGCAACGTGCGCGTCACGATCGAGTTTGAATGGGAAGAGCTAGGAAAGGTCTCGCTGTCTCAGCTCGGAAAGCTCGTGATTCCTCAGGTTCCGGTTGGACCCGGCGTATATCGATTCCGAATACCAACCGAGTCCGCTGTGGAAGTCTATGTCGGCCAGACCAATAACCTCCGTCGCCGTATGCGCAATTACGCCGGCACCCATCGTGGGCAGACGGCCTCGCGAATACGAAAGGTACTGCTCGATCATCTTGCCGAGGGCAGGCAGGTCCAGCACTCCATTGCGCGTCACGCACGCGTCGAGATCGACGGCGAGGCTGTGGACGCCAGCGTTGACCCGGAGCATGTGCGACTGCTGGTAGAGAACGCGGCCTTGGCCCTTGCTCGTCGAGTGGGTGAGAAGGCTCATAACCTCTAGCGACGGCAGTGCTGAGGGGGCTGCGGCATTGCTTGCTGGGGATCGTGCTAAGCTGAGAGTGGTTTCCAGACAGGAGGCAGAGGATGGTTGCAAGCCGCAAAACGGTCAAAGTGACATCCGAAAGCAACATCGTCCGCTTGCTGGACGATGCGAAGAACGAACCGGTGCTCCTAGAACGAGAAGGTATCGTCTACCGCCTCAGCCGGACCGATGAGATCGAGGACATCTGGGCCGGCTACGATCCTGAGCGGGTTCGCGCCGGCTTGAAGGCCATGGCGGGCATCATAAGCGTGGAGGAAGGCGAGCGCCTCAAGGAACTCGTCTACCGCGGACGCGAGGAAGGCACCCGACCGGCCGAACGTTCGTGAGATATCTGGTCGATACTGATTGGGTGATTGACGCCTTCATCGGCATTCGGACCGCTCAGCGAACGCTGGATGAACTGAGCGCTGAAGGCATCGGTGTCAGCATCGTCACGTACGGTGAGATCTTTGAAGGTGCGTTCGGCGATCCAGACCCGTCGGCGCGGTTGGCGCTGTTTCGCACCCACCTTGCGACATTTCAACTCGTTCCCCTGACGCCCGATGTCATGGAGAACTTCGGCCGAATTCGCGCGCTGCTCCGACGCCATCGGCAGCTCATTCCGGATGGCGACCTCCAAATTGCTGCCACCGCGCTCACGCTCGACCTGACGCTGCTGACCCGTAACCGACGCCACTTCGACCGTGTCCCTGGCTTGAAGCTCTACTAGGCAAGGCCGCAAGGCCGGACTGACCGCCGATGAGTTCAGGGAGCTGCTCCGATGACCCGTCGCTACACCGTCTTGCTGGAATGGGATCGGGAGGGACCCGGATACGCCGTGACCGTGCCCGTGTTCCCTGGGTGACGCACCCAGGGATCAACGGTCCCGGAAGCGTTGGAGCGTGCGCGGGAAGCGATCGCGGGACACGTTGCCACCCTTCGTGAGACCGGACAACCCGTACCGGATGAGGACACGCCGGCCCTGTCGCCCGTCCCCTGGCGCCATCTCCAGCTTAGGGCTGTGTCAAAGTCAAAGTCCATTGGCTAGACTCCTGCGGCCGTGCTTGCCACAGTCACCGCCTGAGGAGGATCGCCCATGGACGCCCCGCGGTATAACGACGTCCGTGCCGCCCTCGGCGACGTGCCGGACCCTCGCCAGCGGCGGGGTCGCCGCTACCCCTGGCCGGTCTTGCTGACCCTCATCGGCGCGGCGCTGGTCGCCGGCGAGCACGGCCAGCAGTGGACCGGCCTACGTTGAGTAGCGTAGACGTCATGCTGCCGCAGTATCCCACGACTACGGCATGACTCCAAACCTCCATTCTTCGCCCTCCCTCCGTCATTCCGAACTGCGCGAGGAATCTCGCCGCGCAAGGCCAGCGAGACGGATTCCTCCTTTCGGTCAGACTGACGGGGCCTTGCAACAGCAGCAGGACGCGATCGATCGAATTGGACATCGCCAGATTACACAATGTAGCTCGTATGGGGTTCAGGCAGATCTCAGATTTCCGGGGACTTCCCGAGTTCCAGCGCTGTGGCAGCAGCAATGAAGGAGCAAGCCACAAACACGTATTCAACCCCGGTCGCATCGCGGATACTCCATGGAGCGTGGATTTCTGGGTCGTTGCCATGGTCGGCGGCGTTGCGGACGTGTCCCAAATACTTGCCTACATTCGCCAGCTTTCCGGGCATCTTCGGTGTGTTCAGCCGCTTGATTTCGTCAATCTTCGAATTGATGCCGGTCTTCCCCGCCAAGCCGATACTGAGCCTGTTGGCGAGCTCGACAAGATAGGATTCGATTGCATTCCCAGCCTGGGTGACCGCAGCACGTGGGTCATGACCATGGGCACGGCTCAACGCGTCGACCAACGGCAGAATGACCTGATCCCGGGACACAATTGACTCGGCATCTAAACCGATCTGCTTTCTGATTCGCTCCTCTGCGGCGGCAGCCTGGCTGCAACCTTCCATCAAGAGCATCAAAGCGTTCTCCTCGGCAGAGTCTCTGACTTCGTACTGCCCTCCTCCTGCGGTAAAGAGCGCTTGACTAAAGGTGCCGAGGCTAATCAAGGTTGTGCTTATTTCCCCGTGGTGCTCAGCAAGATTCAGAACGGACTTCGTCTGCTTGGCCGCATCCACAACGACGCCGGTTGCAACCAGCCTCTGTCGGAAGACAATGAACGGCTGATATGACTCAAGCAAAACTCTTAGAGCCGTAGCCTTCTGGAGTTGATTCATTGAAGCCAGGAACCGGCAGAGAGGACTTGCCACTTCAAACTGTGAATTTGCCCTTCGGCTGACAAATCCGAGATCAACGGCGAGTAGGAGTGCCGACTCCGCTTGATCGGGAATGAGGTCTGAGAAGTCGGCAACATATTGGACCGTGGCGAGCTGCCGGTTGACCGCGACTGCATCGACGGCAAGGACAACTTGTTCCGCCGTTGGTGGGGGCGAGAAGCGAGTGGGCATGTGCCTGGGGTCCTATTCGCTCAGGCGGGCGTCAATGTTCAGACTAACGTCGCCACTCGGCTCATCAATGTCTGCGGATCTGGTGAGTTCGGCGATCATCGCTCGCAGTTTGGGACCGAGTTCTTCGACCTCGCTCACCGAGCATTGAATCTGGATCTGGATCGTTATTCCTGTGCCCTGCGCTGGAGAAACACCGGATGTCTGCGTGGCGACTATGGCGTCCGCGGTGAGGCTGCGTTGGCTGACTAGGCCACCTGTGGCGCCTCGATCATCACCGTCTTGGATTTCTAGACTATCCGGAGTGCGCTGAGCCTGCTCCGTTACCGCCAGTAATCTGCCGTCCGCCTCTTTAAGAAGCTCAGCGGCTCTGAGGATGTCGATGACTGCGTTGGCACCACGCAAGACGAGATTGGTCTTCGATTGACCGGCAGAATAAGCAATATGGGATTGCAAGGCGGAACGCTCCATGCCCTTGCGAATGCGAACTGCCGATAAAACCTTCTGCATGAAGTCGTTGGTGGCTACAATCTCACGCCAGTTGCGCCGAATCTCGTCGGGCATCTCGTGTTGGAGAGCCCGCGATAGCGATCTGCCTCGCGAAGTCAGGAGCTTCTTGTTAGCTCCCTCGAGAACGCCTACACCGACCAAGAAACCGCCGTTTCGGCTAATTGACGTTGCGTGGATATCTATCGCTTTAGCAACTTCCGAGGGGGACTCTGGCTGGGAAAATGCGTTATATGCCATGACGATCTTCGTCAACTGGTCATACGATGAATCTGGCAGGCGGAATCCTTCGTCAGGCACGGTGAGCCTCCATTGGACTTGCAAGCTTCAACGTGACAGGCCCATGCTTACTTACCGATACCGATCCCTCACAAAAGTGAACCGGCCGCTGTTATTCGCGTGGTTGGAAGTATAGCTTGCTCTGCACACAGGGCGAAAGTCATGCGGTTGTCCTAAAAGAGACGATCGGCAGAAGTCCGCACGCATACAGCGCCGCACGGCTGGCATCCCCGATGGCCGCCTCGGCGGTGTGGGTGTCGGGGAGGGCGGCGGTGAAGACGGCGAGGATGAGGGTGCCGCGGTCGGTGGTGACGAAGCCGACGTCGTTGGCGACGTCGGTGATGGTGCCGGTTTTCGAGCCCCAGCGAACGCGGTCGTCGTCGCGGGGCAGGTAGCGGGCGATGCGGCGGGCGTTGTCTTGCCGTTGCAGCTTCTCGACCATGCGGGCGCAGCTTGCGGGGGCGGCGGCGGCATCGGTGAGGATCGCCTGGATGGCGCGGGCGTAGTCGTCCGGCGTCGCCCAGTTTTCCGGATCGCCGGACGGGGCCGGTTTCCCTTTCATCTTGCGGGCCAGGAGAGAATCGATCATGCCGAGGTCGCGCATCGTGGTGTTGACGCGGTCCATGCCGGCGAGGTCGATCAGGATGTTGGTCGCGGTGTTGTCGCTGATCGCGATCATGAGATGGAGCAGATCGTCGAGCGTGAGCGCGATCTCGTCGTGCAAATGCTGCAAGACGCCGCTGCCGGGTGCTTTGTCCGCCCGCATTAGGATGTACGGGTCGGTGAGGGAGCGTTCCCCGGCGTCGATTTGCCGATAGCTCTCGACCATGATCGGGATTTTGACCGTGCTGGCGGCACGGAACTGCTGGTCGCCATGCCGGCGCCACGACGTGCCGTCCGGTCCGATGGCGGCGATGCCGATCGTGCCGCCCTTCGCCTCCGCCGCCCGCGCGACCTCCTCGACTGTTCGCCAATCCGTCATCGCTCGTGCCATGCTGCTCCATCCTCAGGGTAGCGCCTTTGCCCTGGCTAGCATCGCATCGGACCGAGGAAGTGGCAATGGAACAAGGACCGCTCGTCCCGCTGATTCGCAAGGTCGACTGTTTGCAAATCCCGGTGCCCGATCTTGACCGCGGACTCGCGTTCTACCGTGACGGTCTGGGCCATGCGTTGATCTGGCGGACCGACACGGCCGCCGGGTTGCGGCTGCCCGAGACTGACGCGGAACTCGTGATCCAGACCACTCGTGACGAGATGGAATGCGACCTCCTTGTCTCCTCCGCCGATGATGCGGCTGCCGCCATCGAACGAGTGGGCGGCACGATCGAGGTGCAGCCATTCGACATCCAGATCGGCCGGTGCGCCGTTGTCCAGGATCCGTGGGGCAATCGGCTGGTTCTCCTCGACATGAGCAAGGGCCAGGTCGTGACTGATGAGTATGGCGTCGTCATCGGCAACGCCGGCGGCGAGCCGGTGAATGAGTAACCTCCGCGACCGGCGACCAGCCACTGCCGCCCTGTCGCCTCCTTGTCCTACGGGAAGTTGGCCCAATCGACAAAGAGATCGGGATCCTGACTGTCTATGAGATGGACGCTAGAAGTCGCGTGCAGGCGGTCGGGAAAGATGATGAGGTTCCCTTCAGGGAAGCGCGTGCATGTTGGGACGAGCAATGCCTCGACGGATTCGCGTGCGATGCAGGCGAACTCGTGGGTTTTCGTGTAGTCCGTTGGATGACACATCTCGTCGCGAGTCAGACCCGGCACGCTCAGATCGGCACATCCGGTCGGCGCGCAGGCCACGAGGACGTCATTGAGATCGACCCAAAGTCGACTCAGGCGCTGATTACCGAGCCGTTGCAGGGCTTCCGGCGTCGTATGACGGATCCGCTCCGCAAGGGCAACATGCTGTCCTATGCCGGTGTACAGCGCTGCCCAAGTGTCGTGTTCAGGGAACCTGTCGGTTCCGCGGTTGAAGCGTCCCGAAAGCTTGAGCGAGCCGGAAGCACTGTCCCCGGCGCGATTGCGGCTGTGGCATCGCCACACCTCACCGGACCAGGAGCGTATTCGACATGCCCGAACGGCGGCGGCCGCATCCCACGGGGTTGACTCGGCCACCGCCGTTGACACTCCCTGCTAAACGAAAATGCCTTCGTCGAGCGCATCGAGAGCCGCTTCAACCGCGTCGATTCGCCCCCGAACCAGTGCATCGAGCGGGCGCAGGCCGCCGAAGTAGCCGCTCGGGGCGTGGAGCCAGGTTGCTCCCCCATCCGGCGGCTTGAAGTTTGCGTCCAGTCGCCGCACGAGCGCATCAAGTTCGTCAAGCTTGTCACGAGAGGCGTGCCGCGGATAGGTCTCGTCAGCAAGCCAGCGCACCACGGTTCGATCTGAGGCTCCGACGGCTTGAGCGAGTTCGGCCAGTGAGATTCCCAACGTCGTCATCAGGTGCGAAAGCAATTCGTTGAGCACCATCGTGCCGGGCATCCGATGCCCTCCTTGCGCGGCAGACGAGGTCCATGGTCGCGTGCCGCCATCCCGACTGAGCCGCGGACGAGCGGCGCCTCCGCGCCTCATCCGCATTCACCGCTGACTGTAGTTTGACCGTCGAAGTTTGTCAACCAGATTTTGACGGACACACGCATCGGATCAAAAGGCGCCGTTCTATGGCGCGCTGTCGGGCTCAGCCGTGGCGGTCGGCTCGGCTTCGGCGGTCGGGCTGCCCTCCGCCGCCGGCGTCGGCTCGACGGTGGGCGATGGCGCAGCGGTCGCGGTCGGCTCCGGCGTCGGGCTGAGGTCCGGGGTCGGCGATGCCGTCGGACTAGCCGTTGGGCTGGCCTCCGGTGACGCCTCGGCCGCGCCAAACCCGCCGCTCACGGAGAAGGCGTTGGTCTGCGCGCGGAAGGTCGTGCCGTCGCCGCGGATGGAGGTCGGGCCGTCCGGCGCCCAGTCCGGCACCCGGACGTCGACGTTGGCGCTGCCGGTGTTCGAGGTGACGATCCGGTCGAGTTCGACCCAGCCACTCCCGCGTTTCCAGCGGATGCGCACCGTCTCCTTTTTGCCAAAGCCGCGCAACGAGATATCGATCGTCTCGCCGCGACCGGCGGCGGAGGGGATCGCCTTGATCCGCGGCGCGACTTCGTAGTAGGCGTTCGCTTGCGCGCTGCCGGCCGAGAAACGAATAAGCTGGTTATCGCCGCCGGGGGTCGCGGGCACGCGGAAGCGGCTGCTCGCCGCGCCCGATCCGTTGACCTGCACCGTGCCAATGTCGATGGAGCTCCCCGACATCCGGCGCCACTCGATCTCCACGGTGGCGTTTGCGGGGAAACCGTCGAGTTGGTAGTTGACCCAGGTATTAACCGTGCCCCGCGTCGGGCTGATCGAGGCGCTCGGGTTCCCCGCGCCGCTGCCGATGTCGCCGTTGTTGTAGATGTCGTGATTGTAGATGCCCTGACTGGGGTCGATGCACTTGCGGACGCCGGCCTTGACCATGCAGCCGTCGTAGGGTTCGGCGCCGTTCTCGACGGTCCAGCCGCCGATATCCTTGCCGGCGATGGCGACCGGCTGCCCGTTCTGCTCGATCCAGAGGTGGACGTGCGGACCGGTGGCGAAACCGCCGCAGCCAATCGCCGCCGAGGTGTTGCCGAGATAGGCGCCGCGGCTGACCGACTGTCCGTTGCCGACGGCGATGCTAGTGAGATGGTAGTAGTTCGTCTCCAACCCGCCGCCGTGGTCGATCCGCACCAGGTTGGCGCAGTCGACGTAGGCGATGCCGCCGCGCGCGGCGCGGACCTGCCCGGTTCCACTCGCCGGGTAGAAGTCGATGGACGACCAGACGCTGCTGCCGCCGTTCGGGTGCGGCCCGCTGAAGCGCCAGGTCAGGCCCGGCGCCCAGGGCAGGCTGAGCTGCGCCGAGCCGTCGCCGGCGACCTGGAATCCCTCGAGCGAGGCGCGGATATCGGCCGGCAGCAGGTTGTCCGGCGCTTGGACGAAGAGCGCGTCGAACGCGGGCGTATAGCGGAACGCGATGTCCCAGCCGCCACCCTGCCGCGCGGCGAGGAAAGTCAGCCCGTCCGGCGCGCCGTGGTCCGATCCGGCCGGCACCCCGGCCGTGCCGAACGCCCAATCGGACGATTGGGCGATCACCGAGACGACGATCGCCGTGGCGTCCGCCGCGCCGGTCGTTTGTGCCGCCGCGGATTGCACCGCCGCGGTCAAATCGGCCTCCGGCGGCTCCTGCGCCGCCGTCAGCACGAGCGCGCCCGGCGAAACGAGCAGCGCCAGCAACATCGCCACCGCGACAAGCTGCCGCGGCAACGCGTGAGATTGACGGATGGCCGTCATGCGACTTCCCCCTTCCGCATGCACAGCCTATTCCTACCCCGAATGAGGGCGGAATGCCAATGGGCCGGATGGGAGCGCGGGCATGGGGCGAATGGGCTGGGCCGCTTGGGTCAGGCGACACGGAAACCCGCCCTTATCCGGTAGCGTATGCATCAGGGGAAGCCATGAATGATGAGGGCATGTCGTCCGGGCGGGAACAAACCGCGCGAAGCCTGGAATTGGCCCGTCGCTTTGGGCTGGCCGTCATCCAGAATCCCTCGCTGCTGGATGACATTCCGGATGGCGTCAACCTCATCCTCGTGGCAGACGATGACCTTGAGTTGGCTGCCATGAAGATCGAAATCGGCGTCGCGGCTGTGCGACGTGGCGATGACGTCTACTTCCGGCACGTTTGCCTGGCCGACCTGCCGGAGTGAGCCTTGACGCGCCCGAGGGGTGTTGGCACGGTTTTCGCGCTTGATCCCGTCTCGTTGAAGATTGAACCAATCAGGGGAGGATAGCTGTGAGTACAGGCGGTTCCGGCACGATTCCCCGGCGACCATTCGGCAAAACCGGCGAGCAGGTTTCGCTCCTCGCGGTCGGGGGGGCGCACATCGGCAAGCCGGAGGAGGCGGAGGGGATTCGCATCATCCAGCAGGCGATCGATGCCGGCGCCGATTTTCTGGACAATGCCTGGGAGTACAACGACGGCGAGTCGGAGCGGCGGATGGGCAAGGCCCTGGCCCAGGAGGGCTACCGCCAAAAGGCCTTCTTGATGACGAAGGACTGCGCCCACGACCGCAAGGCGCACCACTCCCTCTGGAAGCTGGAGCAGAGCCTGAAGCGGCTGCAAACCGACTACCTCGATCTGTGGCAGATCCATGAAGTGGTTTGGGACGACGACCCGGACTGGATCTTCGCCCCCGGCGGCTCGGCCGAGGCGTTACTCAAGGCGAAGGAGCAGGGGAAGGTCCGCTACATTGGCTTCACCGGCCACAAGCACCCGGATATTCACCAGCGGATGCTCGCCCAGGGGTTCCCGTGGGACGCGGTGCAGCTTCCGCTCAACGTCTTCGACGCCCACTCCAAGAGTTTCGAGCAGGAGATCCTGCCGATCCTGCAAGCGCAAGGAATCGCCGTCGTCGGCATGAAGAGTTTTTCCAGCGGCGACATCTTCAAGAGCGGCGCGGCGATCACCCCGGCCGAGGCGTTGCGCTACGCGATGAGCCTCCCGGTCGCCACCGTCGTCTCCGGCATGGACACGCTGGCGATCCTCGAACAAAACCTCGCCATCGCCCGCGACTTCCATCCCCTGACCGCCGAGGAGCGCGCCGACATTCTCCGCCGTAGTGCCCCGTACGCCACCGGCGATTTCGAGCGCTTCAAGTCCTCCCACGACTTCGACGGCGCCGAGGGGCGCGTCGCCCACAGCTACCCCTTCCCCGGGATGGCGGCGGATTGACATGGTTGGTGTGGGGAAGCGAGGGAATAGCAGAGGCGAAAGAAGCATCTATTGCCTGGTCCGTGTCTGCTCGATCCAATCGGTCAAGTCACTGAGGCGGTGTGCCCAATAGATCGTCAAGCCTCGGCGCTGCGCCTGTTCGAGGTTGTGCAACTTATAGACCCCGCTTATGACCGCCGCGGGCACGACGTGGCGCTCGCCAAAGTCGTCGATCCAGGCGGCGGCCTTGACTGCCGCATCGTTGTTGAGCCGTTTGACCGAGTTGATCGACGAGTTCGATACCTTGCACTCGATCGGCATGATCCGTCCGTCCCATAGGCCGACGATGAGATCCGCCTTGCGATCGCCGAGAACTGTTTCTCGGCAGAATTGACCTGGCTTTGGCGCCCGCGTCATCGTGGCAATGGTGTTCCCAGGGATCGTGGTTTCGCCAATGCCAAGGTGGAGCAGCGCCTGCCGGACCCGTTCCTCTTGAACCACCTTCCCACTCGTGCGGCGGGCCGTCTCCGTCCGCCGAGTGGCGATCAAGGCGGTTGTCGCCACCACCGCCGCGGTCCGCTCCTCCGGCGTCGGCTTGCGTCCCTCTGCCACCCACGGAAAACGGCGACGGTCGAGTCCGGCGCGAATGGTCTGAATGAGGCGGTGTACAGGTTCTGGATTGTTCTGGAGCATCCGCGGGGCAAGTGAGCTGGCCTCGACGAGCGTCTTCAGGTCGTCAACGGAGATTGGTGGGGCGGCAAGGTAGCGAAATGCGTCCAAAAGAACGGGATCGGAGAGAACGTCGAGTGCGTGCTCTTGGAGTTGAGCGAGATCAACGGTGCTTACCAGGAAGTTCTCCATGACTCCCTGCATTCGGTCGAACTGATCAAGGCACTCTTCCAGTGGTTCTTCCATGCGCTGGCTACGAAAATACTCCTCGGACAAGGCCCGATCAGCCTCAAGCTGTGTTGCAGTCCAGATCGATCGTGGGACAGCTTGCGGCTGACGCTGGAAGCTCACGACAGCGAATCCAGGAACGCCTGATCGGCGAGCAACTCGGGGCGCGGGACAAGCAGGCGCTCCATCTCGCGCGGTTCGAATTTGGTCAGTCCGCCGGCGTAGGTCCGACCCTCCTCGAGGCGAACGCATTGGGACAAGTGCGACGCGAGCGCGCGGAGTTGCCGTTCAGTCAGCTGCTCTCGAGGGTAGAGACCGTGGGCGATGTTGATATGGCGGGCGTCGGCCTGGTTGCGTACGAAGACGGGCGGTCGCCGCGCCATATAGGTTGCCAGGATCGGCGCGGGCTTTCGCAACCCAACAGACCACCAAGCCTTGCGATGTCGCGCGATGAAGCCGTTGTCGGCCCCCTGTGCTTTGGCGAACCGGAGGAACTTCTCGATCCGGCGGCGCTCGGATGTATCGAACACGCCAAGATCTGGGGGTAGGTCAATCACCTGGCGCAGACACAACGGGTCAGTCAAGACATCCTTGGCGGCAAAAAGCTCTCGTGCCCTGGTGACGGACCGGAAGAGGACTTCATCGGGTAAGCCGTACTCGTTTTCATTGATGATCCAGACCCGATTCGCGCCTGTCACCTGCCCGCGATGGACTCGGCACAACTCGCCAAGTTCGACGAACCCTTCCCGCCGCTCGGCACTCGGTCGAGTGAGTGGCGTCCATCGGTCGGCGCTCATCAGCCGGTCCCGGCCGACGCGCCAATCGGACTCCAGCGCCCCCAACTCGTCGAGGCTGGCGACGCGGCGCATACCGACGGTGTCGGTTTTGGCGCCGATTTCGAATCCCGTGATGACCGCCGTCGTCTGTGTCCCTGGGAATGGGTCTGCGCTGGGCTCGATGACGTGGATGCTCTTTGCCCCCAAAATACCGGTCAGCAGGTCCCGCACCAGCCGCCCATAGTTCACGTCGAGCCACTCGGCGGCCGTGATGAGCACGCCGACGTCGCCTTGCCGCGCGTGTTCGGCGGTGGCGAGGAAGAAATGCGCGTGCAGACCGGCGAGTTGACTCGCCTCGATGCCATACGTGCGTGCGGTATGCGCGAGCCACGCCTTCCACCGCGATTCGATCAGGTGGTGGCGGACATATGGTGGGTTGCCGAGGAAGAGCGTTGTTCCGGTGACTGGTGGCAGATCGATCTCTCGATAGTCCTGCAGGAGGACCTTCGACCGCGAAATAAGCCCCGCGGCTGCCAAGTGACCGCGCGCCAGAATGGCGGCGACGGGATCGGCCTCGACGGCGATCAGTTCGGCGTCGGGAAAGCGACGTCCCGCGGCGACGAGGAAGCGCGCCGACCCCGCGCCGGGATCGACGACGCGGGCGGGGCGAGATTCTCGCCCCGCCCAGGCGAGCATGGCGTCGATGATGGGTTGCGGCGTATAGGTTGCGCCCTTGGGGCGGCGCTCCTCCGCCGAAAAAATGCGACAGAAGCTATCACCCAGCGGGTCTTCTCCGCGACGAATCGCATCGCGTGTCGCTTGGAGAAAGAGTGGCAAGGGTCCAGGAAGATCAGCGACCAACTCTTCTTCGGCGTCCGTCCAGTCGGGAACGAAGCGAGCCCCAAGCGCAACCGCGACCGCCAAGAGCGCGTCCGTCGCGCTCGTCACTCGTGATAGCAGAACGGTCTGGAGCACGGTCGTGTTCCCTGGCTGGCGGGGCGATCATTCTCGATAAGGCGCGATGCGGCCTGCCTGAGATGAGTCTATCAGCTTGGCTTAAGTCACGGAAGGGCTGCGTTGTTGACGGATGTGTTACCCATTCCCCGGCAAGGGGACGGACTAACCAGCGCTACCCGACCGTCGCCAGGCGGTGCCCGAGCCGCGCCAGGTCCGCCTCCGCCTCCGCCACCAGCTCGGCGACGATGTCGGCGGCGCCGGGGCCGTCAGTAGCCAGGGGGAGGCCCTGACCGGCGGCGAGGTAGGTGTAGTCGGCGCTCCCCTGCTCCGCCGCCGCGCGGTGGATGTCGGCCGCCGCCAGGAATTGGAGCGGAAACGGCAGCGGCGTGATGCCCGCCGCGATCTGTGCGTCGACCAGGCGGTTGTGAATGCTGCGCGCCGGCCGTCCGGTGATCGTCCGGCTGACGACCGGGTCGGTCTCCTTCGCCGCCAGCAGCCGCGCCCGCCAGCTCGGCGGGATGCCGCTCTCCCGCGCCAGGCTGAAGCGGGTGCCCAGCATTGCCCCCGCCGCCCCCAGTGCCAGTGCCGCGACCACCCCCCGCCCATCCATGATCCCGCCCGCGGCCACGACCGGGACCGACGACGGCACCGCGTCGGCCACCTGCGGCACCAGTGCCATCGTGCCGATCAGCGCCGCTTCGTGCCGCCCGTCGAGCCGCCAGGTCGCGCGCAGCCCGCCCGCCTCGGCCCCCTGGGCGACGATGACGTCGACCCCGGCCGCGACCGCCTCTTCCGCCTCGGCGACCGTCGTCACGAAGCCCATCACCGTCACCCCGGCCTCGTGCGCCGGCGCGATCACCGCGGTCGGGTCGCCCATCGGGTTGAGCACCGGCACCCGCTCCTCGTAAATGACGCGGAGCTGATCGGGCAGCCACGACGGCGGCAGGTGGACCTCGGCCGGTCCCGGCGGCAGCCCCAACTCGCCGCGCAATTCGTCGAGCACGACGTTGAGCGCCGCCGTCTCCGCCTGGTTCCCCTCCGCCCGGTAGGCGATCACGTTGACGCCGAAGGGCCGATCGGTGCGGGCGCGGATGGCTCGTATGGCCGCGCGCACCTCCTCCGGTGGCAGCATCAGCGCCCCGAAGATGCCCAACCCGCCGGCGTTCGAGACCGCCGCGACCAGTTCGATCGTGTCGGTGCCGCCGGCCATCGGCGCCTTGACGATCGGGTGGGTGATGCCGAGGCGCTGGCAAAGCAGGGTGTGCAGCGGCGAACGCGAAGGGATTCCGGACACAAGACACCGTCCTTCCCATGGGAAGCGAGAACCGGCCGGACCGCGCATGGCCCGCCCGTTGACGGTGATGGTCCCATCTGGCCCGCCTGCCCGGCATCGGCAGTCCTGCCGATTTCTCGATTGCCTAGGCGCTAGGCGTTAGGCGACAAGAGTGACGTCGTTCCCCTAACCCCTACGGCATGTTGGCAAAGCCCCGTCATGCTGAGGCCAAGCCGAAGCACGCCCTGAGGAACCGACGGGCATCCCCGCGCGAAGCGCGGCGGCCCCCCGACCCCCAATCCTGGGGGAGCACGTCGGGGCGGCTTCGCCGGGGGATGCTGAGGCGAAGCCTCAGCATGACGACGGGGCGCCCGACGCCGCGGGATGACGGTTTGCAAACACCGCCTAACTCCTGCGTCGAGATGCCAGGTCGCCGTATCATGGTTCGCGACACGAGGAAAGGACAAACGTGGTGGTGACCTGATGGATGCCGCGCTCCTGGCGACCAACGTGCGGATTCCGCCGCGGACGCAACATCTGGTGCGCCGCCCCCGGCTCGTCGACGCCCTCGAACGCGATGTCTCCAACCACAAACTCGTCCTGATCGCGGCGCCCGCCGGCTATGGCAAAACGACGCTGCTCGCTGATTGGGCCCAGGCCAGCCGCGTCCCGGTTGCCTGGTTGTCGCTCGGCGAGGAGGAAAACGACCGCGAGCGCTTCCTCCGTTACCTGCTCACCGCGTGGGAGCAGGTGCTGCCGGGTCTCCGCGAGCGCCCCGCGGGCTTGCTCCTCGGCGGAATGTCTCCGGACACCGACGCGGTCCTCTCGGCGTTCATCAACGTCGCCAACGACGTTCCCGACCACACGGCCATCGTCCTCGACGACGTTCACCTGATCGCGGACCCAGCAATTTATCAGGCGCTGACCTTCCTGCTCGACCATGTGCCACCCACGCTCCATTTCGTGCTGGCGGGTCGCGTCGAGCCGCCGCTGCCGCTGGCGCGGTACCGGGCGAGAGGTGAGCTGCGGGAGGTGCGAGCCGAGGAACTCAGCTTCGCGCTGGACGAGACGGCGGCGTTCTTGAACGAGCAAATGGGACTCGATCTGCCCGAGGCGGAGATCGACCCCCTGCACGCCCAACTGGAAGGCTGGATCGCGGGGGTGCAGTTGGTGGCGCTCACCCTGCGCCGCCACCGCGAGCCGGCGGCCGGGATCGTCGTCAGCGGCCGGCACCGCTTCATCGCCGACTACCTGCGCGACGACGTGCTGGCCCATCTGCCGGATGAATGCCGTCGATTCTTGCTCCAGACCAGCATCCTGGATCGCCTGTGCGGACCGCTCTGCGACGCCGTCACCGAGGGAGCAGGCAGCCAGGAGATGCTGGAACTCCTGGAACGTGAGAACCTCTTCCTCGTGTCGCTGGACGACAACCGGGAGTGGTTCCGGTACCACCGGCTCTTCGCCGACGTCCTGCGGGAGGAACTGACCCGGCGTCACGCGGAGGAAGTCGCCGGTCTCCATCGCCGGGCGGCCCGGTGGTATCTGGCGCGGGACCTGCCGGAACCCGCTTTCCAGCACGCGGTTGCTGGGGATGATCTTGACCTCGGGGTCCGCATCTTCGACCGCTACATGAATGCCATGCTGAATTGCGGCGAGTTCACGGCTGTCCAACGCTGGCTCGATGCGCTTCCGCCGGCGTGGTCCGCCGCTTACCCGGCGCTCGACCTTGCCCGGGCGGGTCTCTTGGCGTTCACCGGTGCGGTGGATGCCTGCATCCGCTGCGTCGATGACGTCGAACAGCGGCTGACGGGCGCGAAGGGCGACGATGCCCGCTGGCAGTTGGCACGAGTGACCGCGATTCGCTGCGCCATTGCGTGCTTTCAAAACGACGTGCCGCTGGCAGAGGCCTTTGCGGACCAGGCGCTCCGGGATTTGCCGGAAGAAGACCTCGGCTTTCGCCCGATGATTTATGGCGCGCTTGGCGATACCTACCGCCGAAACGGGCGCTGGGAGGAAGCGAACGCCTGCTACTTGACGCTGCTCACCTTCGCCCACGCGCCGGTATTCCATGTCCTGTCGGCGCACGTGTTTGGCGCGCTCGCCGATCTCGAACTGAGAAAGGGTCGGCTCCGTGCAGCCGCCGGCTATTGGAGCAAGGCCCTCGCGGCCATCCAGGAGCGGGAGCATTGGGGCCGCCTGCCGCTCTCGGTCATCGGCTGGGTCTTCATTCGGATGGGCGAGGTCCTCTATGAATGGAATGAGCTGGCGGACGCCTGGGACCACCTGTCTCGCGGACTGGAGCGATCCGAGCTGGGCGGCGACGTGCGGGCGCTGATCGCCGGGTACGTGATCGCGGCTCGGCTGAAGCTGACGGAAGGCGACGTCGCGGCGGCATCCGAGTACCTGGAACGGGCGCGTCCGCTGGTGGACCAGGCGTCGTTTCCGGACTGGACCAGCCGCTTCGAGCGCGGCCAGCTCGAGCTCTGGCTGGCGCGGGACCGGCTCCGCGCCGCCGTCGATTGGTCCGATGCGGCGCTGGCCGGCGATGCCCTTCAACAACGGCCGGAAAGCGACAGCGCGCAATTGGCGCTGGCCCGCGTGCTGATCGTCAAAGGGGATGCGCCGGCCCGGGAACGGTCGCTGGCACTGCTGACCCGGCTGCTCGCATTGGCGGAGGCGGAGGGCCGGATGGGCGTCCAGATCGAGGCGCTGGCGCTGCGGGCCTTGGCACAGTGGAAGGGGGGCGACCGGGTAGGCGCAATGACCGCGCTGGAGCAGGCGCTGCGGCTGGCCGAACCGGAAGGTTATGTGCGTCTCTTCGCCGACCTCGGCCTGCCCATGGCCCGGCTATTGCAGGAGGCGCGATCCCGTCGTGTGATGCCGGACTATGTCGGCAGGCTGCTGGCGGCCTGCGGCGACCTCGCCTCCCCGGCCGCCGGGGAAGGGACGCTGCCGGAACCGCTGAGCGCGCGGGAACAAGAGATCTTGCGTTTGATCGCCGCTGGGTTGACCAATCAGGAAATCGCCGATCGGCTGGTCATTTCGTCGGAGACGGTCAAGAAGCACACCGGCAACATCTACGCCAAGTTGGGCGTTGGCAACCGCACCGAAGCCGCGGCCAGGGCCAGAGCTCTGGATTTGCTCGACTAGGTCTTGCCCACAATTGAATGCCCCATGCCATGAACCAAATCGGTGGCGACGTCAAAACCCAGCGCGCTCCACGCATCACCATCCCGACCGTGTTGACCAGCTTTGTCGGGCGGGAGCGAGAGCTGGCAGAGGTTGCGCGGCTCCTTGCATCGTCGCGCCTCGTCACGCTGACGGGTAGCGCCGGCTGCGGCAAAACCCGTCTCGCCCTGCGCGCCGCGGCAGATGTGAGCCGGCACTATGCGGATGGCGTTGAGCTCGCGCGATTGGCAGACCCACGCCTCGTCGTCCAGGCCGTCGCGCGAGCGGTCAATGTGGTCGAACAGCCAGACCGTCCCTTGGTGGATGGGTTATTGGATGCGCTTCATGAAAAGCAGTTGCTGTTGGTGCTGGACAACTGCGAGCACGTCCTGAGCGCGTGCGCTCACCTCGTCGAAACCCTCCTGGCGGGAACGGCTGTGAGCATTCTGGCGACGAGCCGCGAGCCGCTCGGCGTCATGGGCGAGCTGCTCTATCCGGTATCGCCATTGTCACTGCCGCCTCCCACCGGCACGACGGCAGACATTGGTCAATTCGATGCCATCCAGTTATTCGTTGAGCGCGCCCGCGCCATCTTGCCGAACTTTGCGCTGACCCCTGAAAACGCGGGGGTGGTCGCCGGCATCTGCCGCCGCCTGGACGGCATTCCTTTGGCGATCGAGTTGGCAAGCGCGCGCGTCAAGGTTCTGACCGTCGAGCAGATCGCCGCCCGACTTGATGACTGTTTTGCGCTGCTACCGTCGGCACCTCACGTCATCCATAGCCATCATCGCACCCTGCGCGCCGCGATTGACTGGAGTTACGATCTGCTTTCCGCTCCGGAGCAAATCATGCTGCGGCGGCTGTCGGTTTTTGCGGCCGGCTGCTCGCTGACAACCACCGAAGCGGTCTGCGCCGGGGACGGGCTTGAGCGCGAACAGGTGCTCGACGTCTTGTCCTCGCTTGTCAACAGATCGCTTGTGGTGGCGGCAACGCTTCAGGGCGGCGAAGCGCGCTATTCCCTGCTGGAGACGATCCGACAATACGCGCGAGAGAAGCTCATCGCTTCCGATGAATGGTCGACGATACGCGACCGGCATCTGCACTGCTTCCTGCAATTGGCGGAGGAAGCGGTGCCGAAGCTCACCGGCCCATACCTCCAGCTCTGGTTGAACTGGCTGGAAAGCGACCATGACAATTTCCGAGCCGCCCTGACTTGGTCGTTGGAGCGCGACCGCATCGAGGCGGGACTGCGCATTGCCATCGCACTCTACGAGCTTTGGACGATACGTGACTATGTGGAAGAAGGACTGGCATGGCTTGATCGGCTGCTCGCGCGGGCGGACGAGGGCGTTTCGCAGGTTGTCCGTGCGCATGCCCTCGCCTATGCGGCGTTCTTAGCTGGTTTCAGGGGCAATTCCTCGGCACAAATGGAGTATGGACGCAAAGCCGCGGTCTTAGCCGAGGCAGCGGGCAACGAGGGCAAGTCGATCCTCGCCTTCGCCCTGGCTGGTCAGGCTCACGGCGCGCGGGCAGCGGGTGACTATCAGACTGAATTCACCCTCGCTAAGCGGGTTATTCACCTGTATCGGGAGTTGGGGGACACGTACCACCTGGGCCTGTCGTTGAGTGTCTACAGCTTTTCGGCTACGGCACTCGGCGACTTCGATGCGGCCCGTGTCATGCTGGACGAAGGTCTACCGCTCCTCCGGAAGCTCGGGCATCCGTATCGGATCGCGATGGCACTCAACTTTGCCGGCGATCTGGCGCGATGCGAGCGGA
>JBOGUF010000138.1:0-123126 GCA_050696075.1 Thermomicrobiales bacterium | reverse complement strand
GCCTTACTCGTGGCCCTCCGGGGCGGTGCGGTCACCGGCTTCCTGATCATCTCCCTTGGCCTTCTCGGCGTCACCGGCGTCTTCTTCGTCGTCTACACCTTCGCCGAAGGCGCGATGCCGGCCGTGGCCGAAACGCCTTTCTGGATCGTCGGATTCGCATTCGGCGCGTCGTTCGTCGCTCTCTTCGCCCAACTCGGCGGCGGCATCTACACCAAGGCCGCCGACATCGGGGCCGACCTGGTCGGCAAAGTCGAGGCCGGCATCCCCGAAGACGACCCGCGTAATCCAGCGGTCATCGCCGACCTAGTCGGCGACAACGTCGGCGACTGCGCCGGTCGCGGCGCCGACCTCTTCGAGTCCTCTGCCGCCGAGATCATCGGCGCCATGATCCTCGGCGTCGCCCTCTTTACCGCCTCAGGTGGCGCCGGCAACGACGATAGCATCGCTTGGATCTTCTTCCCGCTCGTCATCGGCGCTTTCGGCCTCCTCTGTTCACTCGTCGGCGTTCTCGCGGTTCGCCCCGGACCAAATGTCACCGACCCGATGGGCGAGCTGAACCGCGGCTACTACGTCGTCGCCGCGCTCTCCGTCGTCTCCCTCTTCTTCGTCTGCTGGTGGATGCTGCCGTTCGGCTGGTGGCAATTCGCCTTTTGCGGCGTGATCGGCATCATTACCGCCATTGCCTTCGTCTACATCACCCAGTACTACACCGCGGGGAACTGGCGACCGGTCAAAGAAATCGCGGAAGCGTCGAAGACCGGCGTCGCGACAAACATCATCTCCGGTCTTTCCGTCGGGTTCGAGACGACCGGCATGCCGGCCATTACCATAGGCGCCGCCCTGCTGAGCTCGTACGCCATTGGCGAATCGGTCGACTTTCCGATGGACGCGGGCGTCTCCGGCGGCATCTTCGGCACCGCCGTCGCCACCATGGGCATGCTCATGTCCGCCGCCTACATCCTGGCGATGGACACCTTCGGTCCAATCACCGACAACGCTGGCGGCATCGTCGAGATGAGCGACCAGCCCGAATCGGTCCGGGAAGTGACCGACGCGCTCGACTCCGTCGGCAACACGACCAAGGCGCTGACCAAGGGCTACGCTGTCGGCACCGCCGCCCTCGCCGCCTTCCTCCTCTTTTCGGCTTTCCTGGATGAGGTAGTCCGCTTCGGCGACCTCGGCGCCGACTTCGACCGGGTCGTGAACTTGGCCGAGCCGGAGGTCTTCGTCGGCGGCCTCATCGGAGCGATGCTCATTTTCCTCTTCTCCTCCCTAGCCATCCGGGCCGTCGGTCGCGCCGCTCAGGGCATGATCGAGGAGGTTCGCCGGCAATTCGCGGCCGATCCCGGTATCATGGCCGGAACCTCGAAGCCCGACTATGCGCGCTGCGTCGACATCTCGGTGCGCTCCGCATTGCGCGAAATGGTCTTGCCGGGGGCGTTGGCGTTGGCCGTACCGATCCTGGTCGGCGTGATCCTCCGCTGGGAAGCCGCGGCCGGCATGCTGATGATCGGCACTATCGTTGGCGTCTTGCAGGCCATCGTCCTCAACAATGGCGGCGGCGCCTGGGACAACGCCAAGAAGTACATTGAGGCAGGAAACCTGCGAGACGACGAAGGCAACGTGCTCGGCAAGGGGTCCGACGCCCACGCCGCTGCCGTCGTCGGCGACACGGTCGGCGATCCCTACAAGGACACTGCTGGCCCATCGCTGCACGTCCTGATCAAGCTGCTGGCGACGATCACGCTCGTCCTCGCGCCGCTCTTCATTTAGACACGGCCACCGGCGGGGCCAGCGACGTAAAGCGGGTGGACCGCAATTGGTCCACCCGCTTTGCACTTCATTGGGGAGTTGCACGTTCTGCATGAACGCATCGACGAAGCACATCGGCGTCATCGGCGGCGGCATAGCCGGCCTCACCGCGGCCCTCCGCTTGGCTCAAGCCGGTCAACGAGTGACCCTCTGGGAACGCGGCGATCGCCTCGGCGGCCAAGCCGCCGCCTTCTCCGTCACCGGAGGCGAGCTAGAGTACTTCTACCACCACCTCTTCCAGAGCGACCGCGAGATCGCCGCGCTGATCGAAGAACTCGACATCGGCGATCACCTCGTTTGGCTGCCGTCCAATGTCGGCTACTTTGCGAACGGCAAGATCTACCCCCTCAACGGCGCTCTCGACCTCCTGAGACTCGACGTCTTGCCGATCCACGACCGGATTCGCTTAGGACTGGTGACCGCCTACCTCCAGCGGTTCCGCAACTGGCGCAAGTTCGAGCAGATCACGGCCGAGCGGTGGCTGCGGCGGGCGCTGGGCAACCGCGCCTACAGCCAAACCTGGGGCGCACAGCTCGAGGCGAAGTTCGGCCGCTACCACGATCAGGTCGCGATGGTCTGGTTTTGGGGCAAGATCTGGCTACGAACCACGTCGCGCCGTTCACCCCTCGACCAGGAAAAGCTCGGCTACATCCGCGGCAGCTTCAACGTCCTGATCGACGCGCTCGCCACTGGCGCTCGCCAAGCAGGAGTCGATCTCCGCACCGGTCAAGGACCTGTTGCGCTCGAACAACTCGCCGACAAGCAGTGGCGTGTGAGCTTCGACGAAGGGATCGCACCGGAGACATGCCACGCGGTCGTCGTCACGACCCCCTCCCCCATCCTCGCGCGGCTCGTTCCCGAGCTGCCGGATGACTACAAGGCGAAGCTCACCGCCCTCACTTACGAAGCCGCGGTCGTCGCCCTCCTCGAAATGTCGCGCCCGTTGTCATCGATCTATTGGCTCAACATCGCCGACCGCGATCTGCCCTTCACTGGCGTCATCGAGCACACCAACTTCATGCCGCCCGAAGACTACGGCGGCAAGCATTACGTCTACTTGAGCAAGTACATGGAGGTTGACCACCCCTATTTCTCAATACCGGAAGAGCAACTGATCGAGACCTATATCCCCTATTTGCAACGCATCAATCCCGACTTCGACCGAAGCTGGATCGACCGCTGGTGGGTCTTCCGCGAACGTGCCGCCCAGCCGATCGTCACCCTCAACTACAGCGAAAAACTGCCCGACCACCGCACGCCGCTCGCCAATCTCTACCTCGCCAACACCAGCCAGATCTATCCCGAGGACCGCGGCACAAACTACAGCGTCCGCCTCGGCAACCGGATCGCCGAATTGGTCCTGGGCGACCTGGCGCGGCGCTAGTGGGTCAAATCGCTCGCCACAACGACTGAGCGTCGCGAACCTCGTGTTGCAGCCGGCGCTCGCGATGCAAGTGGCTCAGGTAGGCATAGACCGTCGGATGCAGCAGGTAGTAGGACGGCGCATCGGCCACGTCCGCCTCGTAGTTCTTCAAGAGCCCAGTCAGGATCGCATCGGCCGTCGTGGGCGTACGCGCGAGTTCCAAGACGCTCTCGAGAACGGCATGCAACAGCGACTCGTTCATATCACAGAGGTCGTCTATCGAGCCGCGCACAGGGCCATGTCCCGGCACAACGTGTAAGCACACCACCTCGCGTGCCGTGGCAAGCGCCTGGAGATGCTCGGTTGCCGAGAACAGGTACGGGATCTTGTACTTTGCCAGCACCTGCTCCGGCAAAACGACGTCCGCGCAGAAGAAGACGCCGTCGACCACATAGCCGAACTGGTTCGGCGAGTGCCCAGCGAGCGAAATGGCCTGCATGTGCAAGCCCTCAACCGCGAACGGTCCAGAGAACAACACCACGTCGACAGGGCTCGGTTCCGCGAGCAAGAACTTGCCGCGCATCGTCGTCGGCGGGTCGGCCCCGGCGAAGAGGCTGGCCGTTTGCAGGATCGGGTATCGCAGGAACGCCTCTTATAGCGCGGGAGCATAGACCCGCGCGCCGGTTCGCTTTACGACCGCCGCGTTGCCGCCAAAATGGTCGGCGTGACCGTGCGTCGTCAGAATGGCAACGACTTCGCCTCCCAGCTCCTCCCGAATTGCCTTCAACACCCGCTTGGCGTTTGTTTCATTCAGCCCCGTATCGACCATGATGCAGCGGTTGCCGTCCGCCCGCACCACGCCGACGTTGACTCCGCCTGGCACCACCGCCACCCGTTCCGTCAGTTCGATGATTGCCACCTCAACCGCCCTCGTGCGTCTCGGCCATCGACGTCCGTATACCCCACTATACTTGGCGCCGGTTCGTTCGCGGAGATTGGGGGAGGCGCTCGTGGGACTTCGTCACGTCGTCGAAGTAAGCCAGTTCGACCGGCCGTTGCTAGAAGCACTCTTCGCTCTCGCCGATCGCATGCGAGAACTGCCGAGAAACGCCGTACCGCTCCCCGGCCGCATCCTGGCGACCATCTTCTACGAGCCCTCGACCCGCACCCGTCTCAGCTTCGAATCGGCAATGATCCGCCTCGGCGGTCAGGTCGTCTCCACCGAGAATGCCCGCGAGTTTTCCTCCGCAATCAAAGGCGAGTCAGTCGAGGACACCACCCGCATCATCGCCGGCTACGCGGACGCCATTGTCATCCGCCACTACGAACAAGGGGCGGCGGCACGAGCGGCGGCAGTCTCGCCGGTGCCAATCATCAATGGCGGCGACGGTCCTGGCGAACACCCGACTCAGGCGCTCCTCGACCTTTACACCATCAAGCACGAACTCGGACGAATCGACAACCTGAGAGTCGCCCTCGTCGGCGACCTGAAGTACGGGCGCGCGGTGCGGTCCCTGGCCATTCTCCTCGGCCTCACCACGGGCACAGAGATTTGCTTCGTCTCGCCACCTACCGTACCAATGGGCGACGACGTGCGCCGCGCCCTCACATCTCGCGGCATCAAGTTCAGCGACGAGACCGATCTATCCGCGGTCTTATCCGAGGTCGACGTCGTCTACCAAACGCGAATCCAGCGCGAGCGCTTCGACAGCCCGGAGGCGTACGAGGCCGCGCGCGGTGTCTACGTACTCGACCGCGCCGCGTTTGATCGCCTCGGACAGCACGCCGTCGTGATGCACCCGTTGCCCCGCGTTGATGAAATAACGCCCGACGTCGACACCGACGCCCGCGCCGCCTACTTCCGCCAGGCGCACAACGGCGTCTACATCCGCATGGCGCTCCTCAACCTTCTGCTCGGCGGCGGAGAATAGTTTTCACGTGTCCGTTATCGCTTGGGCGGTAGGAGGGCTTCCGGCCCCTGCCGGTGGCGCGTCCGTGGGCGTTGCCACCGCCGCGACTCGGCGGCCCTCCGTCTGATCACGCTTGAAAAACCAACCGACGCCACGATGGCGGCCACGATCATCAACACCTTGACGACCCCGAAGAGGTCCGCAAAGGCCGCGGCGAAGAAGATCGGCACGAACGAGACGGTGTTCGAAATCGTAAAGAACGTGGCATAGACGCGGGCGCGGATGTGCTCATGCGAGCGCTCCTGGAGCATCGTCTGTGCCGGCACGAGGATAAACGCGTTGCAGATGCCAAGGAGCGTGGCAAAAATCGCCGCCACGGTCGTCGTAACCGCGGCCGGCGCATCCCCGCCGATCCAAACGAACGAGATCAGGTCGTTGCTAGTTGCCAGGCAAAAGAGCGTGACGCCGGCGAGCGTCAATGCCCAGTCGATGATCGTTTCGCGTTCGAACCGGCGGACGAACTTACCGACCAGAAAGACGCCCGCGACGACCCCGAACCCGGCCGGCGCGACGATGTACCCAATGTCCTCCTTCGGCAATCCGATCACGCCCGTGATGAACTCCGGTCCAAGCGCCGCTACCATCAGGAAGGTCGTCGCTGCCGTCGTCAGATACGCGATCGCCTTCATCAGGTACGGGTCCTGGAGAATGAAGACCAGTCCCTCCTTGATATCGAGCCAGAGGCGATGCGTCGGGCTGGCCGATTCCTCGCCCCCGTTCCGCGCGGGGACAGGCGTCGGCGGGAGCGTGAGGATGAGGCCGGTGCAGACCGCAAAGAGCACGATCGTCAGCCCGAAGAGTTGGTCGATACCGATGACCTTGATCAGGAGCGGTCCTAGCGTGGCGAAACCGAGCAATTGGGCCGCGGTAAAGGTGAGATTGAAGAGTGCGTTGGCCGCGATCAATTGGACGCGCGGCACCAGCGAGGGGATCGTCGCGCCTTGCGCCGGCGCAAAGAACTGGCCGGCGATACCGAACAGGAACGTAACCAGATAGTGCGCGATCAGGATCGTTTCGACGTGCCAGCTCGTATCGATCACCAGGAAACAGAGGACCGCCACCGCGCGCAGGGCGTTCGTCGCCGCCATCAACATACGACGATTAGTGCGATCGGCCATGACCCCCGCCAGCGGCCCAAAGAGCACCGACGGCAGTGAAAAGGCCAGGATTACCAGGCTGATCGCGGTATTGGCTTGGGTCAGGCTGTGGACCTCGATGATATTGCGCACCTGTAGGAGGAGCGCAAAGTTCACCATGTTGGTCGACGTTTGGGAGAGCGCCTGCGCCAGCCAGAGGCGCAGGAACGGACCATTCCGCAGAACGTCCCGCGTCGAAGGGCGCGGGACGGATTGTGCTCGTCGGACGAGGGCCGCGGTTCCGACCGCGGGCGCCACTCCTTCAGTCGGCACGCCGCCTGGCGGCGTCGCCGCGTTGCTGTCCACGCGTCACCGCACCTCGACGTCGGCCGCGTTCTCAGATGAGACGCTGGTCAACTCCGATGCAACCATCACGAACTCGGGTCCACGGGAAACAAACGCTTTGAGCCGCTTTTCGAGGTCCCGCCGGGGCAGCAGCACCTTCCGTCCGCAGCTATGACAGCGCAGACCGATATCGGCCCCGAGCCGCACAACCGTCCACTCGAAGCCGCCGCACGGGTGCGGCTTGCGCAGCCGCACCACGTCATCCAAATAGACCTTGAGCGGCTCCCCACGAACTGGCATGGCGCATCTCTTGTGTTCGCCCTGTCTTGCACGTTACATCAAGCCGGGGATATTCAGACCTCCTGTCAGCACGCCAAGCTTCTCTTCGCTCACCGCCTGGGCCCGCGTCATTGCGTCGGTGATCGCGGCGGTGATGAGATCTTCGAGCATCTCGACGTCGTCCGGATCGACGGCACTGGGATCGATCTTGATTCCTTTGAACTCCTTCGATGCCGTCACCTGGGCCGTCACGACGCCACCACCCGCGGTGCCTTCAACAACCGTCTCGGCCAGCTCTTGCTGGATTTTCGCCAGCCGATTCTGCATCTGCTGGATCATCTTCATGCTCGGCTGCATCTATGCTACTCCTCTAGTGCGAGAGGCCGTCGCCTCCGACCGATCGGTGTTGTGAACCTTCTTTTCTTGGCGAAGGCCGGCCCATCTCGCCACGGACTATACCAGTCGATTCAACGACCGGCCGCCACACGCCGCTTCCCGGCTTCCTCGACGTGCCGCCCGTCGATCCATGTGGCGACGCGCTCGATCAGCGCCTCCGCGTTGGCTTGCGCGGCGGCGGTCACTGGCAGGCCGTCGAGCATCGCCGCGATCTCGTCCACCCGCGCTCGTTCCGACACCACGTCGACGTTGGTGGTGACCCGACCGTCCCGCTCACCCTTGGTGATGCGGAAGTGGGTCGACGCAAACGCCGCGATCTGCGCCAGGTGGGTGATGACAATCACTTGATGTCCGCCGGTCAGGCTCCAGAGCTTCTCGCCGACAACTTGACCCGAGCGACCGCCGACACCGACGTCGACTTCGTCGAAGACAAGCGTCGGCGTGGCGTCTCCTACGGAGAGGATCGACTTCAGCGCCAACATCAGCCGCGCCATCTCGCCACCGGATGCCACTCGGGCCAGCGGCTTCAGAAATTCGCCGGCATTCGGCGCCAGGAGGAACTCCACTCGATCGATCCCATGTTCGTCGAACGCCACTCGGCGGCCATTGCCATCGCGGACTGGAAGACCCCGCGCGTCCTCCGCGTCGGTGATTGCAACCTCGAAACGCGCCCTTCCCATGTTGAGTTCGGTAATCGAGCGCTCGGTCTCGTTCGCCAGTCGAGCTGCCGCGTCCCGTCGCGCTTCAGAGAGCTGATGTGCCCACTCAGCCGCGACGTCGATCAGTTCTGCCTCGCGTTCGCGTAGCGTCTCAACGTTCGATTCGCCACCGGTGAGCGATTCCAACTCGACCCCGGCCCGCTCGCCATACGCAATCACCTCCTCGATGCTCGCGCCGTATTTGCGCTTGAGCGTCTTGAGCAGATCGAGTCGCTCTTCCACTGCCTCCAAGCGGGCAGGGTCGGCCTCGATCCGATCGCGATAGGCGCGAAGCTCGTGGGCAAAGTCTTCGAGGAGGTAGACTTGTTCTGCAAAGCGGCTCGCGAAGTCGGTCATCGACTCGTCCACCGCGGCAATGCCGGCAACGTCGCCGCTGACTTGCCGCAGGCCCGACAATGCCGCGACCGCCACCGCTATGCCCATGGCCTCGTCGTCTTCGGCCAAGAGCTTATAGGCGCGTGCCGCGTCTGTCGCGAGTCGCTCCGCGTTAGCCAGCACTGTTCGTTCGAGGAGAAGTTCTTCTTCTTCATCGACACGCGGATTGGCCTCAATGATTTCGTTGACCTGAAACGCCAGCAGATCGGCGCGTTGCGCTCGTTCCCGCGCCGAGCCTTCAACCCGCGCGATGCGATCCCGCACCCCGTGCAATTCGCGCACAATCGCCGCAAAAGCGGCGCGCTCGTCGCCAAGCCCAGCATACCGGTCGAGGATGTCGAGATGTTCAGATGGTCGTAACAGCGACAGATGGTCGCTCTGCCCGTGGATGTCCACTAGCAGGGCGCCAACGCGGGCAAGCGCCGACGCGGTCGTCGCGCGTCCGTTGATCCTGGCGGTGCTCCGGCCCGAGACGGCGACTTCCCGATTCAGGATCAGTATCTCCTCTTCCGGCTCGATCCCCAACTCGGCACAAATGCCGCCAAAATCAAGACGCATGGCCAACGCCCCGACGTCGAAGGTCGCTTCGATCCGCGCTCCCTTGGCGCCAGACCGCACCACGTCGGCCCCGACCCGCTCACCCAGCACCGCGCCGAGGGCGTCGATGATGATCGACTTGCCGGCGCCGGTCTCGCCAGTGAGCGCATTCAGTCCGGGCTCAAACGGGATGCGCAATTCGTCAATGATCGCGAAATCGGTGATGGAGAGTTCGACCAGCATCGCGAGGTTCCCCGGCTGGTGTGGTCGATCAGAGGTCGTCGCGCTTGAGGGACCCGGTCATGCAGTGGATGCCGCCGCCGGCCTTGATCAATTCGCTGACGTCGACAGTATGGCACTCGACTCCGGCCTCCTCGTACCTCCGCCGCATCCCGATACCGCCCTCCGGCATTAAGATGACACCTGGGGCCAGCGCGACGAAGTTCATCGGCAACCGGTGCTGCGCCTCGTCTTCGTCGTCCACGTCGATGATGCGGAACCCGCGCTGCCGCAGCGTTCGCACAATCTTATAAGGCGTTCTTCGCGGCCAGACCACCGCCAGGTCGCGATCGAGGATGTTGAGTAAACCGTCGAGGTGCATCGCGCCGTATGGCAGGCCGATGCGAACGACGTCACGGACGCCGATCTCGCGCAGCATCCGCTCAACCTGGTCGGCCCCCTCCTGATTGGTCCTTAACCCTTCGGCCAGGAAGCATAGGTCCTGGTCGATCCAGCAAACGTCCGCGCCTTCGAACGTGCCGTGGCCATGGACCGTCATCAGGATCGGTACGCCGAGCCGCGCCAAGGTCTCGGCCACGAACCGCTCTTCGCCGGCCCGAACCGTCGAGGCCGGCCGCGTCACGATCGCGCCCTCCGGCGTCATCAACATCACGTCGCGTACGAACAACGTATTGGGTTTATCAGGATGGGCGCGCTCGATATGGTGGACAGCGACGCCGTGTGCCCGGTAGGCGTCCGCCATGGCGTCATGTTGGGCGCGTGCCACGTCGGGAATCAGATCCGACCGCATTTGGGCGGCGTCGAAATCCTCAACCGCGTCGAGCTCGCATCCAGGCCGTCGGAGCAAAACCGCCCGCAGCGTCCCGCACTCAGATGAGACGCCCCAGTCTCCCCACGCCTTCACCATCTCTTCGCGCAGCGAGGCAACGCGTTCCGACCATTTAGCGCCGCCATAGGCCGCGGTCAGGGTCATCCCTCATCTACTCCCGCACGACGTCATACGCGCATTGCCCACGTCCGGACACCCGGCAGTCTACCACGCACGTTGAGCCACCAATGACCGACCATGCCCGATGACAAACAACCGTCATTCCGAATGCAACAAGGAATCGTCCCGTGCATTGAACGACAGGACGACTCCTTGCTGACATTCGGAATGACGATGAACGACCTGCTAGCCGTGACCGTTTGCGCCGACCTTCGCCGCCCAAAGCTGCTCGGCAAGAACCCGCGGCTTGATCGGAATCTGCGTCACGCGCACGCCGGTCGCGTCGCGGATCGCGTTCGCGACGGTCGCCGCGCCAGGAATCGCCGGCGGCTCGCCGACGCCCTTCGAGCCGTACGCGCCGTGCTCCGACGGAATCTCGACCAGTATGACGTCGATCGGCGGCACGTCCTCCGCCTTCGGCAGCGCGTAGTCCATCAAGCTCGCGGTCAGGAGCTGCCCGTCGTCATCGAAGCTCATTCCCTCGTAGAGCGCCCAGCCGATGCCCTGCGCCACGCCGCCGTGGATCTGCCCTTCGACCGACGCCGGGTTGATCGCGAATCCAACGTCCTGCGCCGCGACGTACTGGACGACGCGGGTTTCACCCGTCAGGTCGTCGACCTCGACTTCGGCGACGTGCGCCGCAAACCCAGGCGCGGAGTCGACGATCGCGGTCGATCCGCGGCCGTAGACAGGCTCGTACTTACCGCCGAAGGTCATGCTCATCGAGGCGATCTGCTTCAGGGAGACGCCCGAGGTTGGAACCCCCTTCACCTGGACCATGCCGTCCTTGATTTCGAGGTCCTCGATTGCCGCTTCCAGGTGCTGGGCCGCGATGCTCAGCACCTGCTGCCGCGCTTCTTCCGCCGCTTTCTTCACCGCCGGACCGATCGTATAGGTAATCTTCGACCCACCGGTGCCACCGGCATACGGCGCCGCGTTCGTCGACGCCGTCGTGATCTGGATGTCGTCGAGCGGCATCCCGAACGCTTCCGCCGCCACCTGCGCGAAGGTCGTATTGGTCCCATTGAGATCAACCGAGCCAAGCACGACCGTCAACGTCCCGTCAGAGTCGAGCCGGCAAACTGCGGTCGACGGCTCGACGCCGCCGGGCCAGCCGCCGCAGGCGATGCCGACGCCGCGGCCCTGCTTGCGGGCCTCCTCGCGGTTCCGCCAGACGGGGTGATCGCGCAGCGCTTCGAGTGTTTCCTTCAGGCCAATCTTCGGCCAGTCGTTGCCGTTCGGCCGGGGATCGCCCTCGACGACACAGTTCTGAAGCCGAAAGTCGAGCGGATCGATGTTGAGCCGAATCGCCAACTCGTCGATCACCGACTCGATGGCGAGCGTGCCCTGTTGTGCGCCCGGCGCTCGGTAAGCGCCGCCGCCGGTCTTGTGGGTCATCACCTCGTAACCGCGAATCTCGAGGTTGTCGACCCGGTAGTAGCCGCCCATCAGGATCGCCGCGATCTGGAGCGGCGAACCGCCGGTTGCGCCCGCGTCGAAGACCATCTGCGATTGCAACGCGGTCAGCGTCCCGTCGCGCTTGGCGCCGACCTTCAGCTGAATCCGGCAGTCGGGAGCCGGGTTGCCCGCCAGAAAGTCCTCCATCCGCGTGTACTGCAGGAGAACGGGGCGCTGCACTTTCACCGCTGCCGCGGCCACCAGTGGCTCCATCAGCACGAATTTTCCACCGAACCCGCCGCCAACCGGCATCGGCACAACGTTGACACGATGGACCGGCAGGCCGACCGTCTCCGCCACCCGGTTTCGGCCGTGGAATGCGGCCTGCGTGCTGGTGTAGACGGTCAAGTCGCCCAGCGGATCGACCGTGACCAAGGCCGCCTGCGTTTCGATATACCCCTGATGGACGGTCAGGGAGTCAAAGGTGAGATCCACGATCTCGTCCGCCTCGGCGAAGCCCTTCTCGATGTCGCCGCGCGAGAAGTTGATCGAGTTCGAGACGTTCGGCGGAAGCTCCTCGGTGTCAGCTTCAGCCTGCTGCGCCGCGTCGGCATTGTGCATGCCGGCCTCGTCCTCGGTGCCGACCTGCTCGATCAGACGAACGCGCGGCGCATCACGGTCCAGCGCTTGATCGAGGGTATTGACCACGTCCAGCGGCTCGTAGTCCACCTCGACCAGGGCTGCCCCGTCCTGCGCCGCCGCGTCCGACTCCGCCAGCACCAGGGCGACGAAGTGCCCGGCATAGAGCGCCTCGTCGAATGCGATCGGCACCTTGACCGGATTGCCGTGTTCGTCCCGCGCGATCGGCATGTCGTGCGCGGTCAGCACCGACACGACGCCCGGCACGGCCAGCGCGGCGTCTTTGTTCACGCCGCGGATGCGCGCGTGCGCGTACTGGCTCCCGACCGGCCTCGCGTAGAGTTGACCGGGAAGTCGAAGATCGCCAGTAAAGCGTTCCTGGCCGGTCAGCTTCTGGGGCGAGTCGATTCGCTTCACCCGCTGCCCAACTGCCGCATAGGTAACCATGTGATCCATTCCCTCCGAAGTTCTTCGGACGACTTCTCGTAGCCGTGGGATTCTAGCATCGTTTCGGTTCGTTCACGCGCCATTGTTGGATGCGTCGTCCGCGGCCGCGATCACGTCGTCCGGGCCCCACTCTTCGACGCGCAGCGCATGTGCCTCCATGTGATCGAGGAACCCGAAGGCTCTAAGCGCGGATGTAATCTCGTCGGCGTCGCGTGCATCCCACAGGGTAAAGATGCGGTCATCGTGGAGGTCGGGCGACCAGGTACGCAACCAACGCGGCGATGATGCTTCAACTCCGTGTTTTCGCGCCAGATCGATCATCGCCGTCGGGCGCCGCACCGTCTGGTCTTCCACATCGACCGGGGAATGGATGACCAAGTATCGCGCCATGTCGTCGAACTCCCAGTTTAGCCGCTCTCGTGTGAGGGCCCGTTGTCTACGATGTCGACGCCGCGGGCCGCTTGAACCCCACCTCCGCGCTAGCGAATACGTGTAGCCGGTCATCGTTTTCCAAGCGCACCGTCACCAGTTCCTTCAGAATCTGGAGCGACACTACGACGCCCGGGCCTCGGGGTGTCTCGACTCGCTGGCCGAGTCGCGGCATGACCGCCTTCTTCTGCTTGTACTGCTCGTTCTCGTAGCTGAAGCCGCTTAGGAGCCGGCCGCGGACCCCGGAGTCCTTGCCCGGATTGAGCGGCAAGTCCCGCGCTTTCGCCAAACTCATCGCGATGTCGAGATCGACTGGCATCCTGGAGGTCCAACCAAGCGTGCGACCGCACCGACCCAGGCCACCGAATAGCCGCGTCTCGGCCTGTGTCGCCTCAGTCTTGAGCCGCTGTAATTGCTCGACGTCGTCGGGACCAAGTCGCCGCTCGATCGGCTTCAACCTGCCTTGGAGCATATTCAGCCGTATCTGCCGAGGAGCGATCACGACCCTACCAACTTCTCCACCATGAACCGTCTCGACGACGACGCGGTCGCCCACCTCGACCTCGATTTCACGCGGATCGAAGTAATACGTGCGGCCGGAGTCGAGAAAGCGCACACCCGCCACGCGCGCGGCTGTGCCTTCGTCTGTACGCGGTGGCGATGGCGGATCTGCCGCGTGCTCTCCGGCTATCGGTGGTGATTGATCGGCCATTGAAGCACCATCGCTTCCATCGCCAGCCGTGGCCGGACGTTCACCTCGAGGTCGGCAATGCATCGTTGGACTGAGCGCACGGCTCGGTGAAGGTCAGCCAACGGCCAGCCGCGCGCCAGCTCCTGCAGACGCTCTCCCTGGCCCCGATGACTCAAGTAGTCGGGCAGCGACGCGCGCAACAACAGAAGGTCGCGCCACACGCCGAGCAGTGTCTCCAACGTTTCGTACGTCTCGGCACGCCTCTTCGTGAAGCCGTCACCGAGTCGAACCGCCATCACCAAGCGGTCGAAACTCGAACCATCAATCCAGGTCAGGGCGCGCTCGACCGTTGCCCGCCGCTCCTCGATCAGTTGTGGTTCGGCGACGGCGCGAATCGCCCAGCCCGGTCTGCCGGCGGCAAGACCGGCGATCTCAGCGGCGCGATCATCGGCCACACCCGCCAGCGCCAGTCCATGCATGATCGCGCCGCCGCCGACTGGGCGCAACTCGACGACCTGACATCGGGAACGGATCGTCGGCAACAGAGTCTCCGCGTCGTTGACCAGCAGCAGCAGTACGACGAAACTCGGTGGCTCTTCAAGCGTCTTGAGGAGTGCCTCCTGCGCCACTTCTTGCAGCGTTTCGGCATCCTCAACGATCAACACGCGCCAGCGCCCCTCCATCGGTCGGAAGGCGGTTGACGCGGCAATCGTTCGCACCGTTTCGATCGTCAGCGACGTGTTCTTGCCGCCCGCCTTTTCTGATGCCTCAGCTTGGGTCGCTAGGCTGAACGTCTGGACGTCAGGATGCACGCCCCGCGTGATCTTCCGGCAGGGCAAGCATTCGAGACAGGCGAGGCCCGGCGTCGGGGGCGAATCGCAGAGCAGCGCCCGCGCCAACGCCGCGGCCAGCGTCGTCTTGCCGATGCCCTCTGGACCGGAGAACGCGTAGGCATGTCGCACGCGGCCGGTTCCGACGTCGTGACGAAGGGACTCCTTGACCGCGTCGTGGCCCCAAACCGGCCACGTTGACCGAGAAGCCTCAGAAGCCTCGGCGGCGCGCTCCGCATCGCTCACGCGGCACGCCTCTTGACCTTGACCGGCCGCCGCGTCCGCACCTGCGTTTCTTCACTGGCGCCGCCGCCGAGCAATTCGACCAGTTGGTCTCGATCAGCGTTGGTGATGCTGAAGTCTTCTTCTAAGGTTCGAACGAAAGTGAGCAGCTCATCTCCGCGCAAGCACGGGTAGTCCGGTTCTTCGATGTCCAGTTCGGCCATCGGATTGAGGAAGACAACCGCTCCGCCCACCTCGACCTCGAGCTCCTCCGCCGCGAGCTGCGATTCGACCGCCGCCACGCTTTGATCGGTCTCCAGGGATGGATTGCCGAGCTGCGGCCCACTGAAGGCGAAGAACCGCGTCAGACCGCCGCCCCGCTTCCGCCACCGATTGCCGCGACCATGGATCAGGCCGGGAAGTTCCCGCGCGGTCAGCACCAACACGCCGCCGGGGTAGATCAGCATATGTTCCACTACCCGCTTGCCGACTTGCCCATAGTGGACGAGCACGTAGCGATCGGAGAGCGGCGGCGCCTTGGTGTCTCCCGACGGCTGGAGACGCGCGTCGATAATGGCGTCGTTGCGAGGATTCCGGCTCCACTTGCCGAGCTGTTGCATCCCGAAGTTGAAGATGACGAAGCCGACGAGCAAGAGCGAGTAGGCAACCAGGATCAGCGCCGGTCGAAATGCCATGAAAAAGGTCGAGACAAGGAGCAGGAATCCGCCGAACGCACTCAACCGCGCAATCCGGCGACGTCGCTGCACGTAGGCGGTGTTACGAACGATACGCATAGGTACTAACCACCAGACCTGACTGGCGCGAGGGGGCAGGCGGGAGCACGGCAGCGGCGGAGCCCGCCCTGAAATACCGGCCGCAGCGTAAGCGCGAGTGTAACACAGGGGTTTCGGCGGTCGGATTAGGTGAGCGGCGGTGCACCAGTCAGATGTTCGAGCAAGAACCTTCCGCCTCCGAGCGCGGCCATCACGACGAGCGCGAGCGCCAACGCGACCGATGCCGATCCCTGCACCTGACTCGCGGCAGAGAAGGTCCCTTCGCGCCGAGCCAGCAACACGACGACAACCAACATCAGGGTGGTCAGAACAAAGGCCGCGGAGAGCACCAGCAGGAGCGATGCCGGCGCAAAGAAGAGTCCCGCTTCACTCGCCACCACAACGGCGAACGGGACCTGCAAGGCAACCAGCAACCCCAGTTCACGCGGATTGCGCACCGGCGACGCCGCGCTGTCGGGACGATTCCAAAGCGTGACCGCAACCATGTAACACATGACCGCCGCGAGCGCGATGCCGGTGAGCAATCCCGTCGCCAAGCGCAACAGGTTGTGCGGTTCGTAGGCGTGCCAGAGACGGAGGTCGACCAGCGTCGAATTGAAACCGTCGACCGCCATCGCACCGACAAAGAGGGCCAACAGTGCCATCGTCCACCTGGACGGTAGGGCCGCGGCCCGGTATCTCCGACACAGCACGAGATAGACGGCAGCTATGGCGAAACCGCCGTAGATGCCTGTCATTCGCGCGTCGAACGGCAGCCGATCCGCACCAAGAACAAACGAATGACTCGGCCGCTGCGCGCACAGACCATGCAACGCCATATGCGCCTTATGTTGCAACGACCAGGGCGCGCTCAAGAAGAGCAGCACCACGCCGGCGCCGACCATCGGGAAGAGGAACTGCCGATAGTGTGGCGCCTCGATCCCGGCAACTCTTCGGCTCGTTAGGTCTCTCGCCATCGCACTCGCGCCCCGTGCTCAATCGTCGCTCTGATTCGAATGTACCACGGCCCACTCCCGCGGCGATCATTGAAGTTCGGGCGCGGAATGCCATACGATGCCGGCCAACACGCGGGCGAGCGGCGAAACAGCGCCCGCCACGAGTCCGCCTGTTCGAGTCTTGACAACTGGGAAACAACGTGCCGCAAAGATCGAAGCGCAAGAATGCCAGGGGCCGTAACGGCGTCACCTTCACCGTCTGCGCCCTCGGCGTCTTTGCCCTACTCTTCACCCTCGTCCGCAACAACAGGACCACTGAGCTAGATCATGCCGTCACGGTACGGCTTCAGCGACGCAAGCCGCCCTGGTTCTCGCGGCTGATGCACCTCGTCTCCTGGCCCGGTTTTCCGCCCCAAAGCCGGATCATCCCATGGACGCTGCCGGCGATCTTCCTCCTCCTTGGCCGCCCCGTCGATGCCGTATTCCAGCTCATGGGTTGGGGCACCGGATTCCTTTCCTTCGTCGTAAAACATAACGTGCGCCGACCGCGACCGAACCACCCCGCGATCAACATCGTCGCCGCGCGCATCGGCGGCACCAGTTTTCCCAGCGGACACGTCATCAACTACGTCGGCGTCTACGGCACACTTGCCTTCCTCATCCAGACCCATGTCCGGCCAGCCGCGCTTCGCGCCGCGCTCGTCGCGGCCCTCTCCTCTCTTATCGCCCTCGTCGGTCCAAGCCGGATCTACCTCGGCCACCACTGGCTCACCGATGTCTCCGCCTCGTATCTCCTCGGGCTGAGCTACCTGACCGGACTCACGGCCGCGTATCGTTTCGTCCGCCGCCGACTGGTTTCCACATGAATTCGAATGTCGAAGTCGTCGGCCATGGCGGCGCGGGAGATTTCTATCCCGGCAACAGCCGACAAGCCATTAAAAAGGCGCTGGAACTCGGCGTCGACCGCATCGAGATTGACGTCCAACAGTCGGCCGACCGCGAGCTGGTTCTCGTCCATGATGACAAAATCCGCATTGCAAGCGGCAAGCTGCGTCTGGTCTCCACGATTCCGACAGCGGACCTCCGCACCTCCTTGCCGGGCCTTCTCACCCTCGACGAAGCCATTGAGCTGATCGCCGGTCGCGCCCCACTGTTGCTCGACGTTAAGCAGCGGCGCGATGAAGACCTGGTAATCCGGTCGATACGACGGCACGGCCTGGAGACGCATTCCTCGGTGTCGTCGACTGACGGCCGGCTCCTGCTCCGCCTCCGGAGGGTGTACCCGCGGATGCGCCTCGGGCTTTCGACCGGACACTGGTCGGCCGGGGCGCCCACGCGGCTTGGCCGCGCCATCGCAACCGGCCTTTTGCGAGCGCTTGCACCGTATCCAGTGATTGCGGCGGTGAAGACATGCGGCGCCACCGAGGTCATGCTGTACCATCGCATCTGCACGCGGTACGTCGTCAACACCTTCCACAAACGCGATATCCGAATCAACGCCTGGACCGTTGATCGGCCAACGTCGATCCGGCGCATAGTGGGCCTAGGCGTCGACGGCATCATCACCAACCGACCTGACCTTGTCTGGGAAGAGTTGAAGCGATCGGGATGACGAGTAACGCGCGCCCATGCTACGCTCACGTCAACAATCGATCGCCTCGCAGGCGTTGACGGAGACACGCCCGCGCCGCGCGCCGCCCAGCAAGCCCGGGACGTTGAGAGCCGGGCCACCAGCGCCGGCCCGACGCATCCCTCCTGAGCCGTCGCCCGAACGGCGGGCAACCGCCCAGTAGACGCGACCGGTCCGTTGCCCGTTATCGCAACGAGCGCGGTTTTTCCTACGAAAGCAATCGCGCCCGAGTGGATGCGCCGCGAGCGCGTCAACTGAGGTGGCACCGCGGGTTCGCCCGTCCTCTAGACGAGGACGGGTATTTTTGTGGTTCATCAACGCGTGTAAGGGCACGGCCGGCCGTGCCCGCGACCGAGGAGCACCAACGTCCATGCCCACGTTCAACGAGGTTCCAACCAAAGCCGACTTTCCGGGGCAGGAACGCGAGATGCTCGCCTCGTGGGACCAGGCAGGCATCGTCGAGCAATACCTGCATCGGAACGACGATTCACCGACCCAATTCTCTTTCCTCGACGGACCGATCACCGCCAACAACCCGATGGGCGTCCACCACGGCTGGGGCCGGTTCTACAAGGACCTGTTCCAGCGCTACCAGAACATGCTGGGCAAGCGGCAGCGGTTCCAGAACGGCTTCGATTGCCAGGGCCTGTGGGTCGAGGTCGAGGTCGAAAAGGAGCTAGGACTTACGAGCAAACGCGACATCGAAGCGTTCGGCATCGCCGAGTTCGTCGAGCGCTGCAAGCAACGCGTGCTCACCTACGCCGCCCGGATGACCTCCCAGTCGATCCGCCTCGGCTACTTCATGGACTGGGACAACTCGTACTTCACGATGTCCGACGAGAACAACTACACCGTCTGGCACTTCCTCAAGACCTGCCACGAGCGCGGCTGGGTCTACAAAGGCCACGACGTCATGCCCTGGTGCCCACGCTGCGGCACCGGCATCTCCGAGCAGGAGATCGTCACCGAGGGCTACCAGGAGCGGACGCACCTCTCGATCTTCGTCCGCCTCCCGCTGGTCGAAGAGGAGAACGCCTCGCTGCTCATCTGGACGACCACCCCCTGGACGCTGGCGGCGAACGTCGCCGCCGCGGTTCATCCGGAACTCACCTACATCCGCGTCGAACAGGACGGGCAGGTGTACTACCTCGCCAAGGACGCCGCGCGGAATGCCTTGCGCGGCGACTACACCGTCACGCGCGAACTCCCAGGCAGCGAGCTTGTCGGCTTGACCTACCGCGGGCCGTTCAACGAGTTACCCGCCGAGGCGAACATCACCCATCGCATCATCCCGTGGAACGACATCTCCGCGGGCGAAGGTACCGGCATCGTCCACATCGCGCCCGGCTGCGGTAAAGAGGACTTTGCCCTCTCGAAGGAGCACGACCTCGCCGTCGTCGCCCCGATCAACGAGTTCGGCGTCTACGTCGAGGAATTCGATTGGCTGACCGGCTCCTACGTCCATGAGGTCTCCACGCCGATCACCCGCAACCTCGAAGAAAAGGGCCTGCTCTACCGCGCGGAGCAGTACACCCACCGCTACCCGGTCTGCTGGCGCTGCGGCACTGACCTCGTCTTCCGCCTGGTTGACGAGTGGTTCATCAAGATGGATCCCCTGCGCGAGCCGATGAAGGACGTCACCCGGCAAGCCAACTGGGTGCCCGCATTCGGCATGGATCGCGAGCTCGACTGGCTCGCGAACATGGACGATTGGATGATCTCGAAGAAGCGCTACTGGGGCCTGGCGCTGCCAATCTTCGAGTGCGAGTCATGCGGCGCCTTCGACGTTATCGGCAGCGAGACGGAGCTCGAGGAGCGTGCCGTCGAGGGCTGGGACGACTTCGCGGGGCACACGCCGCATCGCCCTTGGATCGACGCGGTCAAGATCGCTTGCGAGCGCTGCGGCGCGAAGGTCAGCCGGATCAAGGACGTCGGCAACCCCTGGCTCGACGCCGGCATTGTCGCCTTCTCCACCCTCAAGTACCGAACGAACCGTGCCTATTGGGAAGAATGGTATCCGGCTGACCTGATCACCGAGAGTTTTCCGGGCCAGTTCCGCAACTGGTTCTACTCGGTGATCGCCCAGAGCACCGCCCTGACCTACAAACCTGCCTTCCGCAATGTCTTCTCTTACGCCCTGATGCGCGACGAAAAGGGCGAGGAGATGCACAAGAGCAAGGGCAACGCCATCTGGTTCGACGACGCCGCGGAAGTGATCGGCGTCGACGTCATGCGCTGGCTCTTTGCCACCCACAACCCGAGCCAAAACCTGAACTTCGGTTACAACGTCACCGACGAAGTTCGCCGGCGATTTATCCTGCCGCTCTGGAACTCCTACGCCTTTTTCGCCACCTACGCCCGGCTCGACGAGTTCGACCCGCTCAATGGCGCGACACACGTGGCGCTCACGGCTCGGTCGCTGCTCGACCGGTGGATTGTCTCCCGCCTCAATCAAGTCGTCGCCCACGTACGAGATCGCTTGGAGCATTACGACCCGAGCGGCGCCGCCACCGAGATCGAGCGCTTCGTCGTCGAAGAGCTCTCGAACTGGTACATCCGGCGCAACCGGCGGCGATTCTGGAAGTCCGTGAGCGATCAAGATAAGAACGCCGCCTACCACACCCTCTACGAATGCCTGGTCACCCTTTCGCGCTTGCTCGCCCCCTTCACGCCGTTCCTGGCCGAGGAGGTGCATCAAAACCTCGTCCGGGCCGTCGACTCAACGACGCCCGCGTCGGTCCACCTGACCGACTTTCCGACGGCCGACGCGGACAAGATCGACGAGGCGTTATCTCGTGACATGGCGGCGGTGCTTGAGGTCGTCCAACTTGCCCGGTCGGCACGGAGTGAGGCTGGGATAAAGGTGCGGCAGCCGCTTCCCGGCATCCTCGTCTACTCGCGGGACCCGGCGGTGATGGAAGCCGTCGTCCGGCTCAAAGACCAAGTCACCGATGAGCTAAATATCAAGGACGTCAGCCCACTGACCGAACTCGGCGAGGTCGTCAGCTACGACATCCGGCCAAACTTGAGTGTGCTCGGACCGAAGTACGGCAGGCGCCTGAACGCCATCCGCCAACAACTTGCCGCCCAGGATCCCACCGCGGTGGCCGAGTGCGTCGGCGCCGGGCAGACATTGCCCCTTTTGCTGGACGACGGCTCAACCGTGACCCTCGAACCGGCGGAACTCCTTGTCGATCTGCGGAAGCGGCCTGGCTACGCCGCGGCCCAGGGTCCGACCGCGACGGTCGTCCTCGACACGTCGCTCACGCCGGAGCTGATCCAGGAAGGACTGGCCCGCGACTTCGTCCGGGGCGTCCAGGACGCGCGCAAGAGCGCCGGCTACCGGGTCGAAGACCGCATCTCGATCTCGTTCGTCGCCGATCCGGAGGTCGTGGCAGCGCTCGCCGCGCACGACGGCTACGTCGCCGCCGAAACGCTCGCCGATACTGTCGATTCGACTGCCGCGACCGGCCTCTCTGACGCTGTCGAGCCGACCGAGGCCGAAGGCCCGGGCGGCACGACCAACCCGGACGGTGAGTACCGGGACCAGGTTTCGGTCGGCCGCCATCAAGTCCGCATCGTTTTGCGGCGGCTTGTGCCAGTCCAGGGCAGAGGATGACCGTCACTGACGATGGCGTCGACCGCCTCCGCGCCTACCTGGCGCACCATGGCGTCGCGGCGGAGATCATTCAGCCCGGCATACCGATGCCGACCGTGCCGGCCGCCGCGGCGGCGGTCGGCGTGACCGAGGATCAGATTCTCAAGTCGCTCCTTTTCGTCGACGGGAACGGGCAAGCCGTGCTCGTCGTCGGCAACGGCGTCCATCGCGTCGATCGCGCCAAACTCGCCGCCGCCAGCGGATTGTCACGGCCGCGCATGGCCGATCCCGAAACTGTTCTCCGGTTGACCGGCTACCCGGCCGGTGGCGTCGCCCCGGTCGGCCACGCCACCCAATTGCGTGTGCTGATGGACCGGCGCACCGCGGCCCTCGAAATCGCCTACGGCGGCGCGGGCGCGGAAGACGCCCTGGTCCGCATTGCGCCGGCGACGATCCTACGCCTCACCGGCGGCGACGTCGCCGATCTGGCGGACGAACCGACCTAGATTGGCGTCGGTTCCGAACGCTACGCCATAATGCGGCGGCTCCGGCGCCGGTCGGCGTGCCGGTATAAAAGCGATATTGAGGGCATCTGTGGCGACGCGACTCGTAATCATCGGCTTGCCGAACGCCGGCAAGACTACCGTCTTCAACGCGCTCACGAGCGCCGACGCCAAGACCGGCGGCTTCGGCGCCGCGGCCGACGAACCGAACCTGGCCACGGTCAAGGTGCCTGACCCGCGACTCGACACGCTGACGTCGATGTTCAACCCCCAACGCAAGGTGCCGGCGGACGTCCAGTACTACGACGTCGCCGGAATCGCCAAGGGCATAGCCGAGAAGGGGATGAGCGGCCAGTTACTTGGCCACCTCGCCCAAGGCGAGGCCTTGCTCCACGTCGTACGGGCATTCGACGATCCGAACGTACCGCATCCCGAGGAGAGCGTCGACCCGTTCCGGGACATCGAAACGCTCGATCTGGAACTGGCTTTCAGCGATCTGGCGATCGTCGAGAAGCGCCTCCAACGCTTGGAATCACAGATATCAAAGTTACGAGGCGCGGAGCGCGAGGCGTTCGAGCAAGAGCAGGTCGTTATGACCCGGCTCAAGAGTGCGCTTGAAGCGGCGAAGCCGTTGCGCGAAGTCGTGCCCCAACTCGATCCCGACGACGGCAAGATCCTGCGCGGCTTTGGCCTGCTGACCGCAAAACCCTTGCTGGTCCTACTCAACTTCGGCGAAAACCAGCTTGGATCGACCGGCATCGAATTGGTCGCGAAAGCGCGGGAGCGCTTCGCCCGCCCTGGAGTCGCCGTCGACGCCCTCTCCGGTCAGATCGAGATGGAGATCGGCCGTTTGGAGCCAGACGACGCGGCGGTCTTCATGGCCGACCTCGGTATCGCGGAGTCGAGCCGTGACCGGGTCATTCGTCTCTCGTTCGATCTCCTCGGCCTGATACCCTTCTTCACCGTCGGTCCGGACGAGTGCCGCGCCTGGACGATCCGCCGCGGTGATACGGCCGTCGAGGCCGCCGGGGAGATCCACAGTGACATTCAACGCGGCTTCATCCGCGCCGAAGTCGTCTCCTACGACGATCTCATCGCCGCCAGCGGCCTACCAGAGGCGCGTAAGCGCGGCACGCTGCGCCGCGAAGGCAAGACCTACATCGTTCGGGATGGGGATGTCATCAACTTCCTCTTCAACGTCTAGCGACGGCCGTACGCAATGAGCGATGCTGAGTTTCCGGACGACGAGATCGATATCGAGCTTCGCTCGTTGGAGGAGATCAGCGGTCGGCTGATCATCCTCGCCTCCTTGCTGCGACGCGGCCACTTAGACGAGGCCGATGATGGTGATGACGCGGCCAGGGAACGCTTCGACCTACGCCATTGGTTGATCGATCAGAACATCCAGCGCTACGCGACTGACGATGAAGGGCGGGTACTGGACGCGCCGCTCGGTGCACTGACGCCCGCCGATGTGGACGATATCGCGGTGACGGGCGAATCGCTCGTCGCGCTCGGATGGGCGGTCGGCCTCGTTGATGTCATTCCGCCATACGACCGTTTCGCCTCACCGGCTGATCTACTCGCCACGATTCCTGCACCTTGGGATGCCGCGGCTCGCTTTGCCTCCGGTCTGCATCCTCGCGACGACGACGTCATCGCGGCGGAGCGCGAGCGTGCCGAATTATGGCTCTGGCGCGCGGAGATCGAAGCCGAACACCTCACAGCCGGTGGACCAGAACGAGCAGAGATCGAAGCGGTCATCCGCGACACCGCGCGCGATGCCGTCGCCGCCGGGCTCATCCAAATCCATACATCGCACGACTTTGCGCTCAGCGGCCAACCCTTCCGCGATCACTCCGCCGAAACCCGCGAAGCGATTGCCATCATCGCCGAACGCCGCTTACACGCCCTCAATTGGCTCTGCGGCTTCGGCCGTGATTGGGCACACGTTCCCCTCGACGTCTGATATCGACTAAGGCGACCTGCACTGATAGGATTACTTCGATAGTTGTACAACTATCTGAGAAAGGAGGCGGACTGAGAATGTCGGATGAAACGCACGACCGACTGGTCGATATCTTCAAAGCGCTGGCCGATCCGTCGCGATTGCGCATCCTCGGCGCGCTGGCGGAACGGCCGCATACCGGTAAGGAGCTGGCGGAACTCCTCGCCGTCGGGCCGCCCACGGTCAGTCATCACATGGCGCGACTCACCGATGCCAATCTCGTCACCGTCGAACGAGACGGGCAACGCCACATCTACCGGCTGAACGAAGGTGCGCTGCGGAGCCTGATTCCCATAACGGCGATGGCATCCACCATCGGGGCCGCGGCGACCGATGATCCGGTCGAGCGGGAACGCGCCAAAGTCGTCCGGGACTTCTTCGACGGGCCGCGCCTCAAACAGATCCCGGCGCAGCGCAAAAAGCGGGTGATCGTGCTGCAACACCTACTCGGCCGGTTCGACCCGAACCGCAAGTATCAAGAGCGCGAGATCAACAACCTGTTGCGCGAAGCGCACGCGGACGTCGCCACGCTGCGCCGAGAACTGGTCGACTACGGCTTCATGACCCGAGCGGGCGGCGTCTATCGCGTCGCTCGCGAATTGCCCCAACGCGGTGTGCAGGTCGCGCAGGAAATGCCCGGCGACGAGCACGCCTGGCTACGTCGCCTAATTAGCGCCTCCCCGGCGTAGACGGGACCTCGAATCCTTGCCTGGCCGCCCCGATGAACCCGGTGATCTTGGCGACGTCCTTGATCCCCTCGGTCTCGACGCCGCTGCTGACGTCGACGCCCAGCGGCTGAACCTGCCGGATCGCCTGTTCCACGTTCGCGCCGTCGAGCCCGCCGGCCAGCAACAACGGATACCGACGCGCCAACTCCTGCGCCACGTCCCAATCGGCGCGAACGCCCTGCCCGCCAAAGTGGACCGGATCGTACCCGTCGACGAGAAACGCCAGCGGTGGTTTGGTCGCCGCCAGGTATGGCGCGATCAGCTCTTCGGCCTCGCCGACCGTGCCGCCGGTCGGTATCCGCAGCGCCTTGACGGCAGGTCGATCCAGCTCACCGAGCAGACTCGGCGCCTCGTCGCCGTTGAGTTGAACCAGGTCTAGGTCGGCGTGCGCCGCGACCGCGTTGATCGTCACCGCCGGCTCGTTGACGAAGACGCCAACCGCCAACAGTCGGCGGCACCCAGCGGCAAGTCGCGCCGCTCGAATGCACTGGCCGGCAACTTCTGGGGTGACACGCCGACGCGACGGCGCAAAGATCAATCCGATCAAATCCGCCCCGCCCAGCGCTGCCGCACCCGCATGCTTCGGCGTGCTAAGTCCGCAGATTTTCACCGAGCCAGGCGCCAACCCGATGTCAACCGCCACCGTCATCGGTCGCCTCCAAGAAGCGCACGCACCGCCGCCGAGCGGTCCGACGCGACGATGAGGGACTCTCCCACGAGGACCGCATCGATCCCAGCCTGTTCCAACCGCCGCACCTCTTGATACGAAAAGATGCCGCTCTCGCTGACAAGTACGGCTCCGGCCGGAGCCAGCGGCGCGACCCGCTCGGTCACCGAGAGATCGATGGTAAACGAGCGTAAATCACGATTGTTGATGCCGATGACCTCGGCGCCAAGTTCAGCCGCTCTCCGCATCTCCTCCTCTTCGTGGACCTCCACGAGCACCGAGAGACCAAGATCGTTCGCTTCCCGATAGAGACGAGCCAGCAGCAATTGGTCCAACGCGGCGACGATCAACAACACGGCATCCGCGCCGTATGCGAGCGCTTCGATCAGTTGGTACTCGTCGAGGACGAAGTCCTTGCGCAACACCGGCCGCTTGGACTCATGCGCCACAATTGCGGCGGCACGGAGGTCGTCGAGCGAACCGCGAAAAAACGGCTCGTCGGTCAGGACCGACAGCGCCGCCGCCCCGCCGGCCAGATACTCGGCGGCAACCGCCGCTGGATCGACCTCGACCGGGAAGAGACCCTTGGAAGGCGACGCCCGCTTGATCTCGGCGATCACCGCAACCTCCGTCCCAGCCAGCGCGTCCGCCAACCGCCATGGCGCCCCGCGATCGACGGTTAGCCGTTCAAGCGCGGCTATCGGCCTGTTTCGCTTTCGTGCATCGAGGTCTGTCCGCGTGCGAACGAGGATGCGGTCGAGCACGGTTCCAGTTTCGACGACGGTGCCGGTCATGCAGTCACCGCCACGCTGGCCGTCAGGTCCCGCGTCAACGTGGCGAGGGCATCGAGCGTCGCCAGTGCTTTGCCGGAGTCGATCGCCTCCGCGGCAATTTCAATTCCCTCGCCAAAGGACGACGCTGCATTCGCCGCGTAGATGCCCGCCCCGGCATTCAAGAGCGTGATCGACCGCCGCGGTCCGTCTTCACCGCTCAGGATCGAGCGCGTGATGGCGACGTTCTCCGCGACCCCACCCCCACGTAAGTCTTCGATAGTCCCCCGTTTCAGCCCAAACTCCTCCGGGGAAACCGAATAAGTCCGGATTTGCCCGTCCCGCGCGTCATACTCGGTCACGGCCGAGGCGCCAGAGATCCCGAGTTCGTCGAGCCCTTCCTCCGCGTGGACGAGGACCGCATGCTGACTGCCCAACCGGCCCAGCACCTCCGCCAGTTTGGCGGCAATATCCGGATGGCCAACCCCGACGAGCTGATGACGCGCCCCCGCCGGATTAGTCAGCGGGCCAAGCACGTTGAAGACGGTCCGAATCCCCATCTCGCGACGAGCCGGGCCGACGAAGCGCATCGCCGGGTGAAAGGCCGGCGCATACATGAAACCGATGCCCACGCGCTCGACACAGGTCGCCACCTGCTCCGGCGTCAGCTCGATCGTGACGCCGAGGCCCTCCAGCACATCGGCCGATCCGCACTTGCTAGTCATCGCGCGGTTCCCGTGCTTGGCCACCTTCACCCCGGCCCCGGCGATGGCAAACGCCGCCGTGGTTGAGATGTTGAAGGTGCCCGACGCGTCGCCACCGGTGCCGCAGGTATCGACCAACGGTCCGTTCTCCGCGATGGAAACCTTCAGGGCGTGGCGGCGCATCGCCGTCGCGAACCCGGCGATCTCGGCGACAGACTCGCCTCGCATCCGCAGCGCGGTCACCAGCGCCCCGATCTGGGCGCCGGTCACCTGCCCCGTCATGATGGCGTCCATCGCCGCGGTCGCTTCGTCGGTCGTCAGTTCGCGCCCCTCGACGACGGTTCGAATGGCATGTTTTATGTCGAATGCAGCTTCGTCAGCCATGGGCGTCCTCCCGTCGCTCGTTAGTAACCGATCAGAACGGGCGTCCGGTCTTCGACCACGGTTGCCGTGCCGGCGCCGAGGAAGTTGGCGAGGAGATCGCGCCCGGCCACCGTCAGGATCGACTCCGGATGGAACTGCACGCCGTCGATTTCGAGCTCGCGATGGCGCAGCCCCATGATGATCCCGTCGTCGCTCTCGGCGGTGATCTCGAAGACCGGCGGCAACCCCGCTCGATCGACGATCAGCGAGTGATAGCGCGTCGCGATGAACGGGTCCGGCAGACCGGCAAAGATGCCGGTCCCGCGGTGGTGGATCATCGACGTCTTGCCGTGCATCAACCTCGGCGCGCGGACGATTCTTCCTCCAAACGCGGCCCCGATCGCCTGATGCCCAAGGCAGACTCCGAGGATCGGCCGGCGTCCGGCGAAGCGCTTGACGACCGGAACCGAAATCCCGGCCTCATTCGGCGTGCAGGGGCCGGGCGAGATCACAATCCGCTCGATCTCCGGCAGCATCGCCTCGATCTCGTCGAGGGTCGCCTGGTCGTTACGGACGACGGTGACGTCCGATCCCAACTCGCGCATCAACTGGTACAGGTTGAACGTGAACGAGTCGTAATTGTCAATGAGCAGGATCATCGCTCGTTCTCCCGGCGCGTCGCTTCGCGCGCGTACTCTCCGGCTTCCATGCTCTCGGCCAGCTCGATCGCGCGCAACAGCGCCCGCATCTTGTGGTGGCTCTCGGCGTACTCACCGTCCGGCGTGCTGTCGGCGACGATCCCGCCGCCTGCTTGCATCGAGGCAACCCCGTCCTTGACGACGAGGGTCCGCAGCGCGATCGCGGTATCCATCCCGCCCGAGAAATCGACGTAACCCGCCGCCCCCGCGTACGGTCCGCGCCGGTCGGTCTCCAACTCGGCGATAATCTCCATCGCCCGCACCTTCGGCGCGCCCGACACGGTGCCGGCCGGAAAACAGGCGCGCAGCGCGTCGAGCCCGGTCAAGTGCTTACTGAGGTATCCCTCGACGTGAGTGACGAGGTGCATGACGTGCGAATACCGCTCGACCGCCATGAACTTCGGCACCCGCACCGTCCCCGGCTCTGCGACCCGGCCCACGTCGTTGCGGCCCAGATCGACGAGCATGACGTGCTCGGCGCGTTCCTTCTCGTCGGTCGCGAGTTCGGTCGCCAGAGCAGCGTCCTCCTCGGGCGTTTCACCTCTCGGCCGGGTTCCCGCGATCGGGTGGTTGGTGACGACGCCGTCCTCGAGTCTGACCAGGAGTTCCGGCGACGCCCCCACGATCTGATGGTCGCCAAAGTCGAGGTAGAACATGTACGGCGACGGATTCACCGTGCGCAGGGCGCGATAGATCGTGAACGGGTGGGCCGGCGTCGGTAAATCGACCCGCTGCGACAGTACGACCTGGAAGATATCGCCCGCCGCGATGTACTCCTTCGCTCGCTCAACGATCTCGCGAAAGCGTTGCGGGGTCGTGTTCGGTTGACAGCGATCGACCGCTGGCATGTCGGTCGGTCTGCCGCCGCGCGGCAAGGGCGGCATCGGCTGCCGCAGTTGCTCGACGAGCCCATCAACGCGACTCGCCGCCGCGGCGTAAGCCTCCTCGATACGGTCGCCCTGTTCGAGATGGACGTGGCTGACCGCCTTAATCGTGCGCTCTAGGTGATCGAAAACGAGCAGCGTGTCGACGAAGAGGAATCGGCTCTCCGGCATCTCCAGTCCCGCGCCCGGCGCCGCGCCGACTCTCGGCTCGAATCGCCGCACGGCCTCGTACGATAGATAGCCGACCGCGCCGCCAAGGAAGCGCGGCAGCGTCAATCCTGGATAGACCTCGCTGCGATACGGCGCCAGCAGGTCCGCCAGCGCGGTCAGAGGGTCTGCATAGCCGAACTCCCGCGTTTTTCCGTCTTGGATAACGGTCGCGATGCCGTCCCGCATGGTGACGTCGAGCAACGACCCAGCGCCAATGAACGAATACCGGGCCAGGCGCTCTCCCCCCTCGATGCTTTCGAGAATGAAAGCTGAGCCGCCGTTGCGGATCTTGAGGTAGGCCGATACCGGCGTCTCGGTATCGGCGATGATCTCGCGGTAGATGGGAACGGTCTTGGCCGCGCGCCCAGCGCCGCCGCGCCACTCGCGCAGTTCGTCCAGGCTCGGGGTGAGCTCACCCCGGCGGCGAACCATCGTGCGAGTTGGCGCGATCTGCTGGACCATGCCGATCCCTTCTTTCCGTACGCGGCTTCGGTCGCCGCTGATTCCGATAGCGACTTCCGGGGACACAAAAAACCTCCGTCCCTGGACAGGGACGGAGGTGCATTCAGACACGCTCCGCGGTGCCACCCTTGTTGGAGCCGGATCGATCCGCGCTCCCACTCTGCGCCCACCGGTCCGGCGATGCCAGACCAAAGGGCCGCCCCAGATAACGGTGGAGTCACCGGTGGGTCCTACTTGGTCGCCTGCCAAACGCAAGCATGCCGTTCGGGCCACGGCTCCCGGATCCATTCGGCGCCCGCCAGATGCTGGGCTTGCACCATCCCCAGCTCGCTCGACCCGGCGTCTCCGGCGCGTACTCGTTCCGTTCGCTGCCGTCTCGCTTCTTCGATTGGCCGCACTCTAGCAGCGGCCCCGACGGTATGTCAAGCCGAACCGCCGTCCGATTGACCGCTTCGCAAACCGCATACAATCGTCCAGATCGGCGGCTGGGTAGTCAGGTGAGAGGTACACGAGCGGTGAGGATTGAGCGGAACGTGCAGATCGGCGTCGACATCGGCGGTACGTTCACCGACCTTCTTCTGTTCGACGAGCACGTCGGCGCATTCGCCATCGCCAAAGTCCTAACCACCCCCGACGATCCGGCACGCGCGGTGCGCGAGGGAATCGTGCATCTCCTCGAAACAGCCAACATCGCGCCGGCGCGGGTCTCCCGCATCGTACACGGCACCACGCTGGTCACCAACGCCCTGATCGAGCGGAAGGGCGCGCGTACCGCCCTGATCACGACGCGCGGCTTCCGCGACGCCGTCGAGATTGCCCGCGAGCATCGGTACGACTTGTACGACCTCTTTATCGAACGCGCCGAACCACTAGTGCCGAGGCCCCTTCGCTTCGAGGTGAACGAGCGGATACTGGCCGATGGCTCCGTTCTCACGCCGCTCGATCGTGCCGAGGTGATCGACGTCGCCGAGCGGATGCAGGCGCTCGGCGTCGATGCGGTCGCCATCGCCTTGCTCCACAGCTATCGCAACCCAGCGCATGAGCAACAGATTGAGGCGATCTTGCGCGAGATTTACCCAGGACTGATCGTTTCGACCTCCGCCGACGTCATGCCCGAGATTCGCGAGTACGAACGCACCAGCACCACCATCGCCAACGTCTACACCAGACCACTTGTCGACCGCTACCTCGCCGAGCTCGAGCGGTCCATCCAGGCGTTGGGCATTTCCGCGCCGATCTTCATCATGCTCTCCTCCGGCGGCGTCTGCTCCGTCGACGTGGCGCGCCGCTATCCGGTCCGACTACTCGAGTCGGGTCCCGCCGCGGGCGCGATTGCGGCCGCGCACTACGGCGAGGCGACCGGACGCGCGAATCTGCTTGCCTTCGACATGGGCGGCACCACGGCCAAGGCCTGCCTGATCGACGAGGGGCAACCGACGATCAGCGCCGAGTTCGAGGTGAACCGGGTCTACCGCTTCAAGAAAGGGAGCGGACTGCCGATCCAGACCCTAGTCATCGACATGATCGAGATCGGCGCCGGCGGGGGCAGCATCGCCCGAATTGACATCCTTGGTCTGCTCAAGGTTGGCCCGGAGAGCGCCGGCGCGCGGCCGGGGCCGGCTTCGTACGGGCAGGGCGGCGACCGACCTACCGTCACCGATGCGGACCTTCTCCTCGGCTATCTCGACCCCGACTTCTTTCTCGGCGGGACAATGCCGCTCGATCGAGCCGCGGCCGAAGCGTCCATCGGCGCGCTCGCCGACCAGCTTGGCATCTCCCTCCATGACGCCGCCTGGGGCATCCATCAAGTCGTCAACGAGCAGATGGCCGGCGCGGCCCGCGTCCACGCGATTGAACAGGGCAAGGACCCTCGCGCCTACCCCCTCTTCGCATTCGGCGGCGCGGGACCTGTCCACGCCTACCGCGTCGCCGAGATCCTGCACGTGCCCGAGGTAGTTGTTCCGATCGGCGCGGGTGTCACGAGCGCCGTCGGCTTCCTCCTGGCGCCGCTCTCCTTTGATCTCGCGCGCAGTTACTTCGGACTGCTCGACGTCCTCGATTGGACCGAGATCAACCAGATTCTCCTCGAGATGGAATCCGACGGTCGTTCCCTGCTCGCACCGGCCGGCGTTCACGCTGATCAGGTGAGCATGTCGCGGCTCGTTGAACTGCGATACGCGGGCCAAGGCCATCAGGTCGCTGTATCGCTTCCCGAGGGAGCACTCGCAACGCCAGTCGTCGGCATCCTGCACGAGCTGTTCGAGCGCGCCTATGAAACGCTGTATGGTCGAACGGCGCCGGGAAATGCCATCGAGGCGACGAACTGGCGCGTCACGGTTTCCGGGCCACGTCCTCACCTCCCACTCGAACGCCTCGCCGAGCCGAATCCGGCGCTCCCGACGAACGCACGCAAGGGGCATCGACCGATCTACCTGCCCGAGACGGGCCGGCTCGAGCCGGTCCCGGTCTACGATCGCGCCTTGCTCACCCCAGGTGATCGCTTCGATGGTCCCACCGTCGTCGAGGAACGCGAATCGACGGCGGTGATCGGGCCAAACGGCACGGCGATTATCGACGGCATGGGCAATCTCGTCATCACGCTGACCGGGTAGTGCAGAGACAGACGCATTTCAGCCAATCATTGCTTGCGGTAAATCGCGGCGGGCCGTAGGATTGTCGGCGTTACCATCATCGATCGCACAAGCGATGCATCGCGGGGCCGATGGGCCGGTGCAATACGCTCCGCGGAAACGACGGGGGAAGGCAGTATGGGACGACGACGGGTTGGAAACGTTGGCGTGTTCACCGCGCTCTCGCTTGCCCTCCTTATCGTCCTCGCCGCCTGCGGTCGCGACGACGAAGATGACGCTCCCACGGCGATTCCACCGACGGCAGCGGTCGAAGCCTCACCGACAATCCCAGCCGTGCTGCCGAGCTCGCCCGAAGTGGCGACGCCTGCCGAGGCAACGCCGGCCGTAGCCGCCACGCCGGCCGATGTCGCGACGCCGGTCATCCCGGCATCGCCAGTTCCGGTCGGCTCGCCCACCGTCCCGGCGTCACCGGTAACAGCCGCTACTCCCCTGGCGACACCGGCCATCGTGGCATCGCCGTCACCGGAGGAGATCGCATCGCCGCCTATCGAAGCAAGCCCTGACGCGAAGGCAACGCCGGCGACGCCTGACGTCATCCCGGTCGAAGCCACGCCAGACGAGACGGCGGTCGTCAGTCCGGTCGTCGCCACACCAACGGCAGGAGTCGTTGCGCCCGAAGCGTCGCCAGCCACTCCTGAACCGACGCTTACGGTCGCTGTCGCTTCACCCGAGGCATCGCCCGCCCCGGCTACGCCGGAGCCAGCGGCAACTCCTGAACCGACGCCGACCTCCGAGACAGATGGTACGCCGTTGGTCGTGGTGCCCGCCCCGCCGACCGCGCCGCCCGAACCGACGGCGCCGCCCGAACCGACCGAGACCGCCACACCCTCCCCGGTTCCCACCGAGACGGCGACAATCGAGCCAACTCCGACCGTCGAGCCCACCGCGACGGCGACGGCATTACCAACAGCGACCGCCACCCCGGAGCCGACCGCGACGGCGACACCTGAGCCAACGTCTACCGCGACCGCTACCCCAGAGCCAACTGCCACTCCCACGCCAGAACCGACCGCGACCGTCACGCCAGAACCACCGACCGCAACCGCGACGATTGCGCCAACCGCCACCGCCACGGTCGCGCCAACCGCCACCGCCACGGTCGCGCCGACGGCTACCGCTACGGTCGTGCCGACCGCCACGGCAACCACCGCACCGACCGCGACCACCGCACCCACGGCAACGGCTACTGCCCAGCCGACGGCAACCGCGACCACCGCGCCAACGGCGACCGCGACAGTGGAACCCACCGCGACCGTCGAACCCACCGCGACCGCTACGGCCATTGCCACCGCCACGGCGACGGTTCCTGTCGTCGTCCCCGCCACTCCCGAACCTGCCACGCCTGACCTTCCGCGCTGCACGCCGACGCCGCGACCGACATCGACGCCGGCTGGCAGTCCCACCGCCACCACTCCGACCCCGAGCCCAACGGCGGAGGGCCGCCCTGTCGGGTCGCCCGTCGCGGCAACGCCGACGGCCGAACCGACCGATGCGTGCGTGCCCTAACGACGATGGAGAGGCGATGGCATCGTCGCCACCGCCTCTCCTTGGGCCATCAAGAGATGCGGACTACCTAACCGTGGTTTCCCACATGCAACGCGCCGCAACACCACCCGACATCGATCCGGTTCGCCTCGAAGTGATGTGGAACCGGCTCATTTCGGTCGTCAACGAGCAGGCGACGGCGCTCATGCGGACGAGTTTTACGACGATCGTCCGCGAGGCGGGCGACCTCTCGGCCGGCGTCTTCGACGTGGACGGCAACATGATCGCCCAGGCGGTGACCGGTACGCCGGGGCACATCAACGCCATGGCGACCTGCATCCACCATTTCCTGCGGGTCTTTCCGGCTGACACCCTGCTGCCGGGCGACGTCCTCATCACGAACGATCCTCAAAAGACGTCCGGACACCTGCACGACTTCACGGTCATCACGCCGATCTTCAAGGACGGCCGCCTCGTCGCGTTCTTCGGCAATACCTGCCATGTGCTCGATATTGGTGGTATCGGTCTCTCCACTGATGCCCGCTCTGTCTTTGAAGAAGGGCTTTTCGTCCCGATCACGAAACTCTTCGACGCGGGCACGCCCAATCGGGAACTGCTGAGCATCCTCGCCGCGAACGTGCGAGCGCCAGAACCGGTCCTTGGCGACATCCACGCCCAAGCAGCCGGCAACGACGTCGGCGGCGCGCGGCTGGTCGAGTTCATGGACGAGTTCGGGCTGGAGAGCCTCGACGACCTCTCAGCCGAAATCATCGCCCGCTCGGAGCGGGCGATGCGCGATGCCATCGCGGCGATTCCGGACGGCGACTACGAAAACGCGGTCTGGGCAGACGGTTACGAGGAACCGGTGCGTCTGCAGGTCGCGATTGCCAAGCGCGGCGAAACGCTCAGGGTCGACTGGGCCGGCAGTTCCGCCGAAAGTCACCGCGGCATCAACGTCGTCCTCAACTACACGCACGCTTATACGACTTATGCCCTGAAATGCGCTCTGGCGCCGGAGGTTCCCAACAACGAAGGGAGCTTTCGGCCCGTCACCGTCACCGCGCCACCGGGCTGCATCCTCAACGCGCGGCCGCCGGCGCCGGTCGCCGCCCGGCACATCCTGGGTCACTACCTGCCGGGCGTCATCTTCGGCGCGCTGGCAGAGATTCTGCCGAATCGCATCATGGCCGAGGGCGCCGCCAACATCTGGAACCTCCAATTCACCGGTCACGACCTCGACGACCGACCATTTACCTACGTCTGGTTCTCCTGTGGGGGAACCGGCGCCAGGCCGACGAAGGATGGTCTCAGCGCGACGGCCTTTCCCAGCGGTATCTCCGGCGTTCCGGCCGAAGTGATCGAACAATTGACACCACTCGTCATGTACCGCCGGGAGCTTCGCCGCGATTCTGGCGGCCCCGGCCAGTTTCGCGGTGGTCTAGGGCAAACGATTGAGGTCGGCGTTCGCACAAAGCGTCCGTTTCGCTTCTCACCGCTCTTCGACCGGCTCCACCACGCCGCCGCCGGCTACGGGGGAGGATTGCCCGGCGCCAACGCCGAGATCACGTTTTCAACCGGCGAACGAATCACGGCTAAGGGCTCACGTCAGCTTGCGCCCGATACACGGATCACCCTGCAACTCCCAGGCGGAGGCGGCTTCTTCGATCCGCGCACCCGGGACCCCGAGATGGTGCTCGCCGACGTTCGCAACGGACTCGTTTCTGCCGCACGGGCACGCATTGTCTACGGAGTTCCCGTCGACGCCGGCAGCGACAGTGAACCCGGCGTTGCTACCGAGATCGCCGCCGCGTCGCCATGAAGAACAACAAGATGAGCCCGCCAGCGATGACCAGCCACAGCGCATAGTTCGGTTGGGTTGCCTTGACCTCGTGATAGATCAGGGCCCCTTGCTCGCTCGACACGTATCCAACTCCCTGTTTCTCTTTGCCTGCCGCGCGACGGTAGCGACGCTGGCGCGGCGCGCCCACAATCGGTACAGTCTCACGTAAAGTCTCAGATCCGCAAGGAGAACGGGCATCCAATGGTGGCACAGACGCCGGTCACGGTGGTTGAAGTCGGACCGCGCGACGGGCTGCAAAACGAATCGCGAGTCGTGCCGACCTCGGCCAAGATAGCTTTCATCGAAGCGCTGGCCGACGCTGGCCTGCCGGTTATCGAAGCAACCAGCTTCGTGAATCCGGCCGCCGTGCCCCAACTCGCTGACGCCGCCGACGTCATGCGCGAATTCAAGCGCAAATCGGACGTGCGCTACCCGGTGCTCGTGCCCAACGAGCGCGGGCTCGAGCGCGCGCTCGCCGCCAACGTCGATGCGATCGCCCTCTTCGCCGCGGCGACAGACGCCTTCTCCTACGCTAACATCCGCTGTTCCATCGACGAGTCGTTCGATCGGTTTCGTCCCGTCGTGACGCGCGCCAGGGAACGCGGCCTCTGGATTCGCGGATACGTCTCGGTCGCCTTCGAGTGCCCATACGCGGGTAAAGTCGCGCCGGAAACGGCAGTCGCCGTTGCCGCTCGTCTCTTCGACCTTGGATGCGACGAGGTCTCAATCGCCGACACCATCGGCACAGCCGTCCCGTCCGAGGTCGATGCCCTCCTCGACACCGCGGGCCAGGTCCTTCCGCTCGACCGTTGCGCGCTGCATTTCCACGACACGCGGGGGCAGGCGATCGCCAACGTCGAGACCGCGCTCGATCGCGGCATCACGACGTTCGATGCAGCCGCTGGCGGTTTGGGTGGCTGCCCATTTGCGCCTGGCTCGCCTGGCAACCTCGCCACGGAGACACTCGTCGAAGCACTCCAACGACGCGGCCTTGCCGCCAACATCGACGTCACCGCGATTCGGGACGCGGTGTCCGCGCTCCGCCATGCAATCGCACCCGGAGCGGCCAGCGCATGACCGACTACCTGCTTGTCATGGCGATGATGGCGATCGCGCTGATCGCCGTGCTCATTGCCTTCATCCTCGACCACGATGATGAACCCGAAGCGACCGAGGAATCCCCGCGAGACCCCAGGGCAAGCACGCCGCCAACTATCGAGCCAAACCAAACGCTCGACGGCCATGGGTCGCGGACAGACACGACGGAGCAGTCCGGCTAGCCTCCGACCTACAGCAGTAGTCCCTCGCTCTATGGCGGTTGACACGATGGGCAAAGGTAGGTGCCTCGGGCGCCAACCCGAATCTTGGCGACCGCGGACCCGCACGTCACACATGGCTCGTCCTTCCGCCCATGTACGCGCGGAAAGCCGTCGATTGGGTAGGCGCGGCCGTGAATGATCTTCGCCCCGCCCTGTTGAATGCCGTTTTCTAGCGCCCAGGCAGCGGCTTCATGCAGCGCGACGAGACGCTCGCCGTTAACCGTATTCGCCGGGGTCGCCGGATGGATCCGCGCGTAGTGCAGTGCCTCGTCCACGTAGATATTGCCGAGACCCGCGAGTACGGTTTGATCCAGCAACGCCACTTTGATCGGAATAGACCGTCGGGCCAGTCGTTCGCGCAGATCCTCGATAGTTATCATCTCCGGCCCGACCGCTTCCGGACCGAAGCGAAATGCTTCGAGCGCGGCGGCGACCGCATCGGTCGGCATGAGACGCAGCCATCCAAACTGCCGCACGTCGCTAAGATACAGAATTGTGCCGCCGGCAAAGTGCAGCTCGACGTGAGTGGTCTTGTGGGGATACGGTCCGGCCGGATCGGGCACCGGATGGCCGGCCACGTGGCGCTCGCCGTTCGGATGGATGACCGCAACCTGACCCGCGAGCTTGAGATGTGCCAAGAGGCTCAGGTCGCCGTTGAAGTCGACGATGAGCACCTTTGCCCGGCGGCGTGCGCCGCTGACGGTTCGCCCAACCAGATCGTCGAGCGTGGGGATAGGCGAGTCGCGCATCAGCTTCGGCAGCCGGACGAGGACGCCACTGACTTCGCAACCTGTGAGTTCGCGCTCGACAATTCGCCTGATCGTTTCGACCTCAGGAAGCTCCGGCACCGGTCCCTCTTGTCTCCAATTCAGTCATCGACGCCGCTGGCTGTCTCCGACGATCGCATCCACTTCACTGCCGTACGTGCGATCTGCAATCCCTTGTCTTCGTCGCTGGACTCACGAATGACCCGGGCCATGACGTCCCACGCCGCGTGCTTCGCGTCCTTGTGCCGCTCTGAATAGAGGACGATGCGCGGTCCGAGCAACCGACCGGTCGACGTGTGAACGACGCTCCAGGCATCCCCGTCGCGCAGCACCGACACTTCGGCACGCCCTTCGCGCCAGACAAAGACGTTGTTCTCGATCGAAGTATGTCCCTCCAATCGGTCCCCTCCCCTCCGCGGCCAGCCCCGGTCCGGCACGGCCACAACGTCGCCGGCGATGCTCCGGGTCAGCGGACCGCAAAGTTTACCGCAAAGGGGGACCAGACTTGACTGTTGCCGCGATCACTTTCTGGCCAACTCGGACGTCCCAACCAATGCCTCGAACGCTCGCGCCGTGGCGATTCGCTCCGCAATGGGAGGGTGGCTGTAGAGCAGAAGGACAATCCAACGCGGCGGCGACGGATCGGAGAGATTCTGTGCCGCCAACCTGCCCATCGTCGACGCATACGCGCGCCCGTTGCCCGTCAGTGCGAGCGCGTAGCGATCAGTTCGCCGCTCCATCGCCCGGCTAAGCGCGGCGCTCACCGGTGCGATCAGCACCGCGCACATCCCGGCCACCAACCCAACGAGCGGCAGTCCCGCCTCGTCCCCGACATCCCGAACACCGGTTCGATGCGCGGTCAAGCACAGGATGCGCGGCGTAAGCTTGCCAACACTGTAGGCAACGCCCGTCATGGCCGCGCCGCCGAACGCAATCATGCGCCACATGTCGCCGTGGACCTGATGTCCAAGCTCGTGGGCGACGACCGCCTCGATCTCCTCAGGCGCATAGCGATCGAGCATGGTGTCGCCCAACACGATCCGCTTCGTGCGACCGAGTCCGGTGAAGAACGCGTTCGCCTTCTCGGTCTGGCGACTCATGTCCATGCGGAAGGCGTCGGCGATCGGCACACCGGCGCGGTCGGCGAGCTTGCGGATGCGCCGTACGAGTTCGTCGTCAGCCAGCGGCTCAAATCGGTTGAACAACGGCATGATCAAGACAGGCGCCAGGTTGCCGAGCACGACCGATACCGGAACCGCAACTCCCGAGAGCACCAGCCACCAATCGTGCGGTCTGCGTCGGATCACCGCATAGCTGGCGACAATCAGCGGCGTCTCGAGCGCCAGACTTACGCCCAGTCCCTTCGATCGGTCGCCCAGCCAGGCGGTCGGAGATTGTCGAGTCAAGCCGAAGCGACGCTCGATTAGGTATCCGGCAAGAAACGACCAGGGTAGCGAGACCAGCCATGACCCTCCGGCCGCAATCGCCGCATACGCTGCCGTCGCGGCCATAGGAGACCTAAATCGGACTCGCAATCCGGATTGAAGATGACTCGACCGGCCGCTCAGCGCAAACCAAGCCAACTCACCGGCGCCAAGCAACGCGCCGCTGAACGTCATCGTCAACCGCACCCGGTGATATCGCTTGGCCTTGGCGACGTCGAGACCGGGGATCTCCACGTTCGCCTGCCACCCGACTTCGTTCGACCGAGCGCCGTGCCAGATCATAAGTCGGTCGGCTCCTCCAGGTAGGTCCGGCTCGGCATGACGCGGCGCAAGACCGCCGGCATCCACCAGTTCCAATCGCCCAACAGTCGCATTGTCGCCGGCACCAGCAGCGCCCGCACGATAGTGGCGTCGAGCAAGACGGCAAGCGCAATGCCGAAACCCAGCGCCTTGATCAGGATGACGTCGGCGGAAACGAACGACGCCGTGACGACGACGACAATTAGCGCCGCGCTCGTGATGATGCGCCCGCTACGCTGCAATCCAACCGCGACGCTGCGCTGATTATCGCCGGTGCGCTCCCACTCCTCGCGCACGCGCGACAGCAAAAAGACCTCATAGTCCATACTCAGGCCGAAGAGCACGCAAAACATGATGACCGGCAACGACGCCTCGACAAAGCCCAGTGCGGTGAAGTCGAGCACCCGCTCGAAATGTCCCTCCTGGAAGATGAAGACGAGCGCCCCGTAGGACGCTAGAATCGACAACGTGTTCATCAGGATCGCCTTAATCGGCAAGACTACGGAGCGGAAGAGCACCAGCAGGATGAGATAGGTCGCGACGACGATCAGCACGACGGCTCGTGGAAAATCGCCGTACATGGCGTTGACCACGTCCACGATCTCGGCCGTGCTCCCGTCGACCAGCAAATCAAGATCGCCGCCCGGCCGATACGACCGGAGGTCATCGAGCAGTTCCTTGTTCTCTGGAGCGTTGGGGAAGTCTCGAGTATAGGCCAGGACCATCGCGGTCTCTTCGTTCGCGAGCTGCCGCGCGCCGGTCTCCACACCCAGTTCCTCAAGCCCTTCCTGGATGCCAAAGAGGGCAATTGCCTGACCGCGGTTGACGGGCGGATCGAAGGTGACGGCGCTCTGAACACGGACGACGCGCGGATCGCTCCGCAACCACTCGGTAAAGTCGTAGAGAGCGCCCACGTTGTCTCGGTTATTAAGAGTGTCCGGCGCGCGCACGGCGATGACGAAGGGGGAGATTTCCCCGGCGCCATACTTCTCGGTCAAAATGTCAAATCCTTGCCGCGATGGGAGATCGCTGGGGAGAATCGTCGCGTCGGGCGAGGAGACGTTGACGTTCAGAAAGGGCGCCCCGAGGAGGAGCAGAAAGGCGAGTGTCGGAATCAACACCAGGACCGGGTGGGCCATCACGCGGCGAGACAGCCGCACCCAAAACCCACGCTCGGACGCCTCTTCCCCGACCGGCTGCCGGATGATGCGCAGGCGGTCGATGCGCGTCCCGATGATGCCAAGCACCGCCGGCAGGAGCGTCAACGCCGCTAAGACCGAGAAGAGCACGACGACCGCTCCGGCGATGCCGACCGACCGCAGGAACATGAACGAAAAGAGGGTCAACCCAAGCAACCCAATCAACACCGTCATGCCGGAGAAGAAAATCGCCCGGCCGGCCGTGCCGATCGTCGCTTCGACCGTCGCCGCTACGTCGCCGTTGCGTCGCGCAAGTTCCTCCCGGTATCGGCTCGTGATGAAGAGGGAGTAATCGACCGCAAGACCAAGGCCGAGCATCGTTGCCAGGTTCAGCACGAAGATCGACAGGTCGGTAATGTGCGCGATCCCGAAGAGCGAAAGGAGAATCGCCGCCACGCCGAGTCCACCGACGGTGAGGGGCACCGCGGCCGCAACCACCGACCCAAAAACGAGCAGCAACGCCAAAGCAGCGAAGGGAAAGGCGATCAGCTCCGCCCGGCGAAGATCCCGCTGGCTGACGGTCTCGATGTCGGCGTAAAACGCCGGCCCGCCCGCGACGAGGACGTCAAGGTCGGGCGTCGCTCTCAGGACCTCCTTGAACGCCGGCACGTCCCGTTGGGCCACCTCCGGTGGCAGGTCGACCCCGACGATGGCATAGGCCGTCGATTCGTCCGCGGCAATGAGTTGCGATTGTGCGGACGGCAGAATCACACTCGTCACGCCGGGCGCCGATTCGACGTCGCGGAGCGATTCCTCCACTTGCTCAAGGAAGGCAGGATCGGTGGCCCGTAGGGTCTCTGATTGATAAATGACGACGAGACTCGACGGGCTGAATCCGAGTTCCTGCTCCAGGACTGTACGGGCCCGCGCCGCCTCGGTGTCGTCGGATGAGAAGCCGCCGACCTTCATCGGCTCGTCGACGCGCGCCAGAACCGGCAGCGCCCCGACCAGCATCACGAACCAGACCGCTACTACCGGCCATCGCCACCGATACGCGAACCGCCCAAGCCAATAAAACACGTCAACCTACGTCCATCGCGACGATTCAGACATCCAAGTTCTCGCCGACGCGGAGGTACGCACCGCCAAGGTCGCGTACGATGGCGCGTAGCGCGATGACGGCGTCGACGTTCAACGGGCCGTAGATGTGGGGATAGATGCGTTCCGGGTCTTCACATCTGACATCAGCCACGATCCGGGCAACGTCGATCACCAGCACGATCTGTTCGCGTGGATCACCCAAGTAAAACGCATTCGCCACCGACAAGAGTTGCTCTTCGCCATCGGTGCAATGGATGAAGCCGTCGGTCTCGAACGCTTCCGGACGATAGTGGGGCCCGGCGGCCTGGTCGTTCCAGACCGATCGTGGCGTCAGGTGGTAGGTTGCCCGTATGCCGCTTGTCTCCTCTTCCATCCCCGCCTTGCTCCCGCCGCAATTGACGCCCATCCGATCCGCCGCCTATTATCGCTGCACCGGGCGCAGAGTGACGCGCAACGGCGTTGCGTCGTGCCCCGATCGGAGGATTGATCGTCATGCAGACCCGAGATGAGATCCGGCTGACCACGCTCGCCGGCTGCGCCGGCTGAGCGGCCAAGATGGGCCCAGAGGCCTTGGCGCAGGTGCTGCGTCCGCTCACCAGACACACTCACCCGGACCTCCTCGTCGGACTCCAGACGAGCGACGACGCGGCCGTGTTCCGCCTGTCCGACGATCTGGCGGTGATTCAAACAATCGACTTCTTCCCGCCGGTCGTCGACGACCCCTTCACCTATGGCGCGATTTCGGCGGCCAATAGCATGAGCGACATCTTTGCCATGGGTGGCGATGTCCTCTTCGCGCTGAACGTCGCGGCTTTCCCGGAGAATCTGCCGACCGAAATCCTGACCGCGATCTTCGAAGGCGGCTCGTCGAAGGTGCTCGAAGCCGGCGGCGTGATCGCCGGCGGCCACACGGTAATCGACGACGAGCCAAAGTACGGACTCTCCGTCACGGGTCGCCTCCATCCCGACCGCATCCTCACTAAGGCCGGCGCCTTGCCAGGCGATCATCTCTATCTCACCAAGCCGATCGGCACGGGCATCGTCACCACCGCGCACAAAAACGGCGCGGTGCTTGATGCCGACCTCGAAGCGGCAGTCAGTTCGATGCTGACGCTCAACCGTGCCACGTCGAGGTTGGCGCGGGACGGTGCTGCCACTGCCTGCACCGACGTCACCGGCTTTTCGCTCCTCGGTCACGCCTTCGAGATCGCGGAAAAAAGCGGCGTTGGTCTCCGCATCAGCGCGTCCGCCGTGCCGCTCCTGCCGGGTGCCGAGCGCTACGCGGCGGAGGGTCATCAGCCAGGCGGGCTAGGGCGCAACCGCGCCTACTTTACCGATCACCCAGCGGGAGGGGTCAAGATCGACACGACGGTCGGCTCTAACGTCTCCGCACTCCTGTTCGGTCCGGAAACGTCTGGTGGCCTGCTGCTGACCGTTCCCGCGGACCAGAGCGCGCCGTTTGAAGCGAGCTTCTCCGGGGCCGGCTTACTGCTGTGGCGCATCGGCGAGGTCGTCACGGGCGCCGGAATCGAGGTCATCGCATGACGACGTTGCTCGTCTGCCACGTCGGGTGCCACGCATGATCGCCGTCATCCTCAATCCCGCCTCCGGGGGCGGGAAAACGCTACGCCTGTTGCCAAAGGTCTCGGCGGCGCTGCAAACGATGAGTCGGCCGCATGCGATCCACGTCACGACCGGCCCGAACGAAGCCCCGGACGTGGCCCAACGCTTCGCGCGCGACGGCGCGGAGGTGATCATTGCCGTCGGCGGCGATGGCACCATCAACGAAGTGGCGAACGGCATCGTCGTCAGCGGCAAGCAAATACCGCTCGGCTTGGTTCCCTCTGGACGAGGCAGCGACTTCGTCCGCACGACCGGCGGACCCCGCCGGGTCGATGACGCGCTGCGGCATTGCTGCAACGGGAAGGTCAGGAAGATCGACGTCGGCAGGGCGCACTTCGCCGACGGCTCGACGCGCATCTTCTTGAACGCCGGCGGGCTTGGCTTCGACGCTAGCGTCGCGGAGCGCGTGCAGGGCGCCAAGCTGCCGGGAAGCACGCTCCCCTACCTTTGGGGCCTGGTGAGCGCGCTTGCCCGATTTCGCAACATCCACGTCTCCATTGACGCCGACGGTCATCTTCTGTCGATGACCGCGCGGTCGGTGCTCGTGGCCAATGCCCGCTTCCTCGCGGGTGGCATGCTCATGGCTCCCATGGCCGACATTGCGGACGGCCTGCTCGACGTCGCCATCCTTGGCGACCTCGGCCGGGCCGAGATCGTGCGCGCCGTGCCGAGCGTCTATCGGGGAAAACACCTGAACCACCCAAAGTTCACCCATCTGCGCGCCAAAACGATCCGTGTCGAAAGCATCGAGCCAGCGCGCGTCCAGCTCGACGGCGAGCTTGCCGGGAACGCCCCCGTCACCTTCACGGTCGAGCCCGCCTCGCTACTCCTCGCCGGATGAGCGATCTGGAGCATACCGCGTCGCTTTTGCCGACCACCCGGCGCGGCTGGCTCGCGCTCCTGGCACGGCTCGATGTCCGGCCAAGCAAGGGACGCGGGCAGAACTTTCTCTTCGAACGCGGCGTCGTCTCCCGTATCGCCTCGATTGCCAGCGTCGGCGCAGAGGACGTGGTGGTGGAGGTCGGTCCCGGACTCGGCATTCTGACCGAGGAACTCCTCCGTCGCGCGGGCACGGTCATCGCCATTGAACTCGATGGCCGCCTCGCCGGTCATCTGCGCGAGACGTTTGGTCATCTTCGTGCGTTTCAGCTTATCGAGGGCGACGCCCTTCGCCTCGGCGTGGCCGAAATCGTCCCCCTTGGGCGGGACTACCACGTCGTCGCGAATCTGCCATACAGCATCGCCGCGGCCGTCATCCGGCACTTCCTCGAGCAAGAGCAGCCGCCTACGCGGATAACGGTCATGGTGCAGCAAGAAGTCGCCGAACGCATCGTGGCGACCCCACCGGAGATGTCTATTTTGTCAGTCGCGGCCCAGTTTTATGCCTCAGCGCGGATCGCTTTTCTCGTCCCTCCGAGTGTCTTCATCCCACCCCCGAAAGTGCATTCGGCGGTCGTCATCCTCGATACGCTCTCCACTCCGCGCCTGCCCCTCTCAGATCATGCGGCGTTCTTTCGGCTGGTCAATGCTGGATTTCGTCATAAGCGGAAGCAGATGGTGAACTCGATTGCGTTCGAAATCGATCAGCCGAAGGAGGACGTGAGCGCGTGGCTCGCCAGCACGGAAGTCGATCCGACGCGCCGGGCACAAACGCTGAGCGTTGACGAGTGGGTGTCCTTGGCCAAATCAGCGCCAATGGCCTGGCTGTCATGAACGCGGTCATAGTCCGCGCCCCGGCCAAGCTCAATCTCGGATTGGAGATCCTCGGCCGGCGCGATGACGGGTATCACGAGATCCGCACCGTGATGCAAACCGTGTCGATCTTCGACCAGATCACGCTCGCCCCAGCGCCGGCCGACAGGCTATCGTGCTCGATACCCGCGCTCGCGACTGATCAGAATCTTGCCATCCAGGCGGTTGTCCTGATGCGAGACCACTTTGGCCCAACCCCCGGCATCCACATCGACCTTGTCAAGGCAATTCCCACGGCCGCCGGTCTAGGTGGAGCAAGCAGCGACGCGGCGGCGGTACTGCGAGGGAGCTGCACGCTCGGGTCGTTTACCTGTAGCGATCCCAAGCTCCAAGAATTGGCGCTTCAGATTGGCAGCGACGTTCCCTTCTTCCTCAAGGGCGGCACGATGCTTGCCGAGGGACGAGGTGAGCGCCTGACCGCGCTTCCGCCTCTGACCGAGGTCTGGTTTGTCGTCGCGTCGCCTCGCATCTCGGTGCCGAACAAAACGCGCGGGATGTACGGACTCCTTCAGCCGCGGGACTTTTCCGATGGCTCCTCCGTTACCGCGTTGACCGAATCCATCGTGAATCGGAAGCCAATCCCATGGGACCGGATGGTGAATCGGTTCGAACGCGCCGCAACCGAACTGTTTCCGGAGATCGTGGAGATGCGCCATACCTTCAAGCGCGCGGGCGCTCCGTTCGTCGCCATGACCGGCGCCGGACCGAGTCACTTCACCGCATCAGCCGACCCGGATCAGGCCAAGGCCATCCACGCGGGGCTGACACGCGCCATCGGCCAGTGGGCGGAACTCTTTCTTTGTCGACCGATACCGGCGGTTTCACCCGTCGAGTTGGTTTGACGGTGATTTGGGCAGCCGCCTAGAATCACCGCCGGAGGCGCCACGCAGTTGGAGCATCGGATCGTCAATCGCCGTTACCGGATCGACCGGCTCCTGGGCGAGGGCGGCATGGCCGAGGTCTACCTCGGCCACGACATCCTGCTCCATCGCCCGATCGCCATCAAGACGCTTCACCCGCGGTTCGCGCGCGACCCCGCCTTTCGCGCTCGCTTCGAACGCGAAGCGCAGGCGGCGGCGAGTTTCTCCCACCCCAACATCATCGACATCTACGACGTAGGCGAAGACAACGCGACACCCTACATCGTCATGGAATACGTGCCGGGCGACAACCTAGCGCGGATCATCAACGCCGAGGGCCCGTTCGATCCCGACGACGTCGCGGTCCTCATCGAACAAGTCGCGTCCGCGCTCGACTACGCGCACGAACGCGGCTTCGTCCACCGTGACGTCAAGCCGCACAACATCCTCGTCGACGACGCGGGCATCGCCAGAGTCGTCGATTTCGGCATTGCCAAAGGGCTGGCCGACAGCGACCTGACGGCAACGGGAACGGGTCTTGGCACCGTCCACTATCTCTCCCCTGAGCAGGCCAGCGGCCTGATGGCGACACCCTCCTCCGACATCTACTCGCTCGCCGTCGTTGCTTACGAGATGCTGACCGGGCGCCTTCCCTTCGAGGCCGATACACCAGTCGGCATCGCCATGAAGCACGTCAATGAAGCGCCGCCGAACCCGGCCGCGCTGAACCCAGACATTCCGCGGCCGGCGGCCGAGATCATCTTGCGCGCACTCGCCAAGGATCCAACCGCGCGCTACGCCAGCGCCGGCGCGTTCGCCAACGCGCTCACCAATTGGCACTCAACCGCTGCCACCAACGTCATCCCGCGCGCCATGGCGGCGACGACGATAACCCAGCCGGCCACCGCCCAACCGAGGCAACAATGGTCCGCTCCGCCGGCGGCAGCCCCGCCAAGTTCCGGCGCGACCAGGCCATTGCAACCACCCGTTCAGGGACCTGTTGCATCTATGCCAGTCGCGGGTGCCCAGCGCTCAGGCTGCGCCGGTTGGCTCGCCGCCATCGCCGTCATCGCCGCGCTGGGCGCACTGATATGGTTCGGCTTTCAGCTTGCGCCCCGACTCCCGGGTGCCGGCGACGACGACCCGACCCGCACCCCCGTCACCGCCGACGCCACCAGCACGCCCGAGGATCAGCCAGAAGAGGATAACGAGGTTGAACCAACTGCACCGGCGATCATCCCCCGCGAAACCGAGGAGGCGGAATTCACCGTCGTACCCAACCTCGAAGGGATGACGCTTGAAGAAGCAGACGAGGTTGCCGCCGACGCGGGGCTGACGGTCGAGCAGGTCGGTAGCGAAGCGTCCGACGACGTCGAGGAAGGCCGCATCCTTCGCCAAGAACCACAACCGGACGCCGAGGCGCCGCCCTCTTCACCGATATCGGTTGTCGTGAGCAGCGGCTCGTCACAGGTCGATATTGCCGCTATGGGGTTGGAGGGACTCGCCGCGGACGAAGCCGAGGATCGCTTACGCGAAGAAGGTCTCGAGGTCGAGCGCCAGGAGCAAGGCAACCCCGAAGTTCCTGAAGGTAGGGTCATCGCCGCCGAACCAGCCGATGTCGCCTCTCCAGGCGACACCGTTACCCTGTTCATCAGCCTCGGCGATCGCGTTCAAGTTCCCCGGGAAATCCAGGGCGCCCCGCTGGATGAGGCACGGGCATCCCTGGAAGAACTCGGCTTCGTCGTCACCGATGCGATTCCGGTCAATCGGGCATTCATCGAGAGCTTCAATATCGACGTCGAACAAACGGGCATCGAAGACCAGGACGTCGTCGGCATTCAAGACAACGACGCGAACTTCGGCTCTTGGCTCCCTCCCGGCACGTCGGTCAGGCTGGTCTACTACGACCAGGACCTCGACGAGAATCAGTCGTAACCGGTGATGGACGAGGCCGGCCCGCGCCGCTTCGATCGCCGCCGCGTCGTGACGGCGGCCATCTCCTTTGGCGCGACCTTCCCACTGGTGCTCGGGTACTCGAATGTTCAGGCTCGCCGTGCGGGTACACCTCGCGTCATCGCCCTGGGCGCCGGCGACGACCTCTCGGTGTTGGTCACCGCCGGTCCAGCCCGCCTGCTCATCGCCACCGGCACCGACACCACCGCTTTCGGCAACGCCTTCGCCAGCGCGTTGCCATTCGGCTTGCGGCGCGTTGACGTTGTACTGTTAGCCGGCCGGGGCCGTAGCGCGACTGTCGCGGCCCACGCCGCCCGCTCGGTGCATGGTCGTGCATACGCAATCATCGATCCTGGGTTGCCCACGGTCGAACTGGCCCTCCCCAATAACCGCCTGGAGATTCTCTCCGCATCTCGACGGTATCATCTGCCAGGGGGCGTCTCGGTGACTGTCGAAACGACGTTCGACGACCAACGATCCGGCTGGCGGGCAATGATCGCGCGAGGCCAAACCCGCATCGCTGTCCTGCCGGACGGCCGAATCAGTGACCTTCTGCCTCCGCATGATCCCGTATCGGCACTCATTGTGACCGGTGATCACCCGGCGGATGCCATCCAAGCCACACGGACGCCCGCCGTCGTTGTCAATGCCGATGCTGTTACGGAGGATGCGCTGCGCGAAGGGCTAACCGCGGCATCACGATCGGACCTCTTAGTGACAAGCGTCTTTGCCGGGCAAGCGAAAGCAATCGCATTCGTCGATGGAGGCATTCGCCTTCCCGACGGCACACGCTCTCGAACAAAAGGCGATGCTTCGGCGACGGATTGATGCTGCCCTGCATCGCACCGCGCGTAGCGCGCGCCCGCTCGAAATCCCCACGAACTTCGGCCAACAGCGCCGGGTCGGTGAGCAAATCCAACTCGGTCAGCGCCATTGCTTTGGCGACCAGCAGCGAGTTTCGGTAGCCGAGCTCCGCGTCGGACGCCGCCACGACCTCTTGAGTATGCCAAGTGCAGATGCGGTCGAGAATCGGTTAGGACGTTTCAAGCGACGGCACGACGGAGCTCACGTTGCCCCAGTCGGTCGATCCGGTCCCTTCCTCTGGTTTCGCCTCCGGCATCGACAGGCCAACTTCGTCGAGGTTACGTTTCAACCGATGCCCTGACGTCCGACTAGTTCGTCCCGATCCCTTCGTCTGTTTGTGAAATGGCAACGTTTGTTGTCGCGGTGCAGTCTAGCGTGAGATCGCTGTCCCGCATCGAGGGCAAAATGCGTCGGATGCCGTGGTCGTGGCGCCGCATGCGCCGCACTGCCCCGCGTCAGGCGAACGCGCGTGAGTCCACGATCGAGAGCGGTCGCCGCCGGCATCAGGTTGCGGGTCCGACGAACCTCGTCGGAACCAATCGCGCCCGGCGAAGTTGCCGTTGCCGGGATGTGATCCCTGGTTCTGTTGGCTCCCCCACGCGGGGAGCCCACCTGTGCCTCGTGTATCCCGCGCCCACCGAGACTGGTCGACGCGGGTCAACGGCATCGTCGTCGAGATATCTGCGGCATCCGCACCGAAGCGGCCCGAACGCGGATCGAATTGCCGCGACTCCGGCTCGAACTTGCCTTCGTCGGTGTCGCGCGCAAAACGGACCGGCCGTAGTCGGTCGGGCGACGCGGCGCGACCGATCGGAGCGGTAGCATCCGTCACAGGTAGCGATCGCCGTCGAGTCCAGATCCGAGCGACGGCGGAGGCAAGAACGGAGACGGCCGCGCCGCACGCGATAGCCAAAGGTACCCATTCGCCGTCACGCAGCAATCGCCCGGCGACAAACGCGTCATCCAGGACCTCCACCGCCTGTGCGTCGGCAATGTCACGCACGATGATTGCCAGCGCCCAAACGAGAAGGACGCTGGCATTGGCGGCCGCGACGAAGGCGCCGGCCACTCGTCCGAAGAAGCCTAAGCTCACCTCCGAGGCAGCCACGGCACCGCCGCCGTAACCAAGGACGAGCGTCGATGCGAGAACAAGACCGATGGTTGTCCAAAAACGCGCGGTCGAGACTTCGAGGCTGAACCAGTCCGCCGCCTGCCGCCCCCATCGCTCCGCCCAGGCATTCGCAACCACAATCCCTAGCAGAATGCCCGCCGAGACAAAGACCTCCCGTCCTACGCCTCGCCAAAACCCGAGCGGCATAGCGAGGAGGACGATCGCGCCAAGGAGGATGTCGAGAATGTTCGCGTCCGTCATCGCTTCGATTCACTTGTTAGCATTTGACCCGACCGAAGTGGTGCCACGCGGTCACTAGTCCCGTCAACCGCGCCAACCGATCGCCGGCTCCGACTACCCGACAGTTCGTTGTCGAGCGTCACCCATCCTATCACGCACGAACAGCAACGAACCTCGTGTCACTTATTGTCAAACAGTCGCTCGTGCGTGTTAAGATGTGTCGTGGCGCCCTGGCCATCGTCAGGCACCCGATTGGCCCTTTTCATCGTTTGGGAGCGCATCCATTTCCGAGAAACGCACACAGAACGAGCCGCGAGATCAGCGCGGTCGGTCGCGCGTTGCACGCAACGGGGCGGCCCTCGGCGTTGTGCCGTTGCCTTCCCGTCCGGAACCGGAGTTGGCCTGGCGACGGGTCGATCTGCATATCCACACGCCGGCCTCTACAGACTACAAGCAGCCGAACGTTTCGCCGCTTGACATCCTACGCCAAGCGGAAGAGCGTGGGCTCGACGTCATCGCCATCACCGATCACAATTCCGTGCGCGGCTATGCTGACATGTGGCGGGAGATCGAGGACCTCGAGCTCCTTGAATATCTCAAGCGCCTCTTGGACGACGAGCGGCAACGCTTAGAGGAGTACCGGCGACTACTCGCGAGGGTTCTCGTAGTTCCTGGGTTCGAGTTCACTGCCACGTTTGGGTTCCACATTCTTGCCATCTTTCCCGAGGGTACAACGGTCCGGATGATGGAGCACCTGCTCCTAACGCTGGGCGTGCAGGAAGAGAAGTTCGGCAGCGGCGAAGTCGGCGCGACAACCGACGTCTTACGAGCCTACAAAGTCCTGCACGACCACGGCGCGCTGGTCATCGGGGCGCACGCAAACTCGACGCATGGCGTCGCCATGCAGGGTTTCGCCTTCGGCGGCCAAACCAAGATCGCCTACACCCAGGATCCGCATTTGCACGCCCTCGAAGTCACCGACCTCCACGTCACCGGCAATCGCCGGTCGACCGCGCGCTTTTTCAGCGGCTCCAAGCCCGAATATCCACGTCGCATGCACTGTATCCAGGGCTCGGACGCCCACCGCCTGGAGCGCGATCCCGATCGGGAAACGCACCTCGGTGTGGGCGACCGCGCCACCGAGATGCTGTTGCCAAGCGTGTCGTTCCGCGCAATCCAGGATTTGCTCTCAGGGCAGGACTTCAGCCGCACGCGCCGGTACGTCCCGGTAATCTCCGTCGCGGACGCGCTCAAAGCCGCGCGCGATGAAGGAAAAAGCCCGACGGTCGCCTTCCACGAACGCGCTGCCACGAAGCGCGACGGTCAAACGCCGGTGCTCCGCGACATCGTGGCCATGGCGAACACGGAGGGAGGTATCGTCTACGTCGGAGCGAGTCCACACGCGCGCCGTCCGATCGCCGGCATCCCTGATCCAACTGAGGTATCAGCTAAGCTCTTGGAGGCACTCTCGCGCGACGTCAACCCCACGATATCCGCCGAACTGGAGCTGATCGACGTCGACGGCCGGTCCGTGATCGCCGTCCGGGTGCCTGCCGGCACGCTGCAACCGTACGCGCTGTCGTCCGGGATGATCTACGTTCGCGGAGACGACGGGACGCGCCTCGCTTCGCGCGATGAGATCGTCCGCATGGTTCATGCTGCCGGCATCGGCGCGCCCGCGCCGGCAACAGCGATGCCCGCCCAACAACCGACTGGGGCAGATCAGCAACGGCAGGGACGGCGACGGCGACGCGGCGGTCAATCCAGTCAACCATCACTAGGCCCGAACGGCCGCGCCGCCACACCTCCGAAGCAGGTTTCAGTCTCGCCCATCGTCGCCCCTCAGGTCGCGCTCCCCACGACTCCAGTCGAGACCGGTACGCCCTCGCGGACCGCGGAGTGGTCCGAACCGGCCGCGTCAGACCCGGTGGCGCCACCTTCGGGCGTCGAAATTCTCGAGTCGAGCACGGTGGACGGTACGGTGCGCTTCCGGTTAAACGACCTACGCAATCGCACCGTGATGCACAACGTCGGCCGCGATACCTCCCGGCGCATCTGGCGCTATGCCATTGAACAGTTCGAACAGAAGCCGATCGACGAGACCAAAGTTCGGTGGAAAGGCCCATACGGCTTCTGGAGAACCTACACCCCGCGGGGCGGAGATCGCCGCTTCAACCTCGTCTACCGAGACGGCGATTCGCTCCGCGTCTTCTATGCCGTCAGCGACGACGGACTGCCCGACCATTGGCGGTCCGTGATTCCCGTACCCCGGCGACGATCAACGGCGCTAGCCTAGCGGCTGATAGACCCCCATCACTCCGGGCCAGCAAGGAATCTCCTTCGCTCGCCTTGCGAGGCGTGATTCTTCCTGACGTCGAAACGACGAGGTGCAGGCACGGTCTCGCGGTCTGCTCCGCTCGCGCGCTTCATGATATGAGCACGGGAGCAGGCAGTACTGCCTGCTCCCGTGTTTGGCGAGGATGCCGATTCCCTATTCGTCGTGCTGGAGTACCACCACGTCCCTGTCGAACCACACCGGCAGGCGACCGGTCCACGGGCCCTGCTTGGTCCCTTGCAGCCACGGCTTCTGGACGTACATTTGAATCCAGTTGCCGAGCGGCACGTAGACCGCGTTCCTGAGCGCCAACTCCTCTGCTTGGCGGAAGAGATCGTTGCGCGCCGCGGCGTCTGTCTCGACGTCGGCCTGCTCCACGAGCTCGTCAAATGCCTCGGAGTCGGCGCCCGGATCGAAATCCCCCGACGCCTCCAACTCCGCGTTCCAGTTGAAAACGCCCTGCATGTACGGCGAGTCTGACGCGAACACCTCGGTCAGCAAGTGCGGTGTCTCGGTAATGTTCCACCACCAAACGATATCGAACTGGCGTCCGCCGTTGTCCGCCTGTAAATCCTGGATCTGATCGAGCGTCCGCGACGTGTCGTGAATAATCTCAACGCCCAGATTCTCCTGGATCATGTCGAGGAATGACCGCCAGCGTGCCTTCTCGTCGTCCGAGTCCTCCGCCGGTTCGTAGTAGGTAATCTCCGGCAGCCCTTCGCCGTTAGCGAAGCCGGCCTCCTCCAACAGTTGTTGGGCTCCATCAGGATCGAAGTCGATCCCATCCGGCGGCTCGTACTCGCTGAGGGTCGTTACGACCGGCGGCGTGAACGCGCTCGTCGCCGAATAGGTCCCTTCCCAGATATCGTTGGCCCAGGCGCTCCGGTCGACCGCCATCGCGAACGCGCGCCGAACGCGGACGTCGTTGAATGGCTCCGCGTTGAAGTCCATCGCCAGCGATCGGGTCGATCCGTGCGGTTGGATCTGGATCAGCTCCTGCGACAGCTCCGGATCGGTTTCGATCGACGCCTTCAGCGAGAGCGGCACGTCCGCCGAGACCGCCTCGTTCTGCCGATAGAGATTGAGCGCATCCGAATCCGCGCTGGGACCGGTGACGAAGGGCCAGATGATTTGGACGATCGAGGGTGAATTCCCGCCGTAGTGGTTCGGATTCGGCTCCATCACGAATTGACTGTCCGGATCGAACTCGGTGAAGCGCCAGGGGCCGGTGCCGGCGTCGGCCAGAACGAAGTTCTCGTCCCCTTCCGCCTCGAGCACGGCCGGGTCGACGACGCTCCAAACAAAGGCGGCCATGTACGAGAGGAAGAAGCTATACGGCTCGCTGATCGTCACTTCCACGGTCGATTCGTCGACCGCCCGCACGCCCAGCTCCTCGCTTCTCTTGGCGAGATAGTCCTCGTAGCCTTCGACGTGCCGCATAAAGTCGGCCATCGGCGACGGGCGGTTCGGGTTCAACGCCCGCCTCCACGAGGCAATGAAGTCCTCGGCGACGACCTGATTGCCGCTGGCATACGTGGCGTCTGGCCGGATCTTGAAGGTGTAGACCAAGCCGTCGTCACTAACCGTGTAGCTCTCGGCGAGATCCAGTTCGACCTTGCCGTTTTCGTTGTAGCGGACGAGGCCGCCCCAGACGTTGGGGAAGACCACCCAGAATGGCCCCCAGTTCACCGTGTAGTGCGGATCGAGCGTCACAGGCTGCCCGAACGGATTGAACGGCACCGAGATTGTGGCGTCCTGTTGAATCTCGGCATCCTGGAATCGAGCCGACGCGGTTGATCGCGAACCAGGCGCCGCGGTCGCCGGCCCAACGCCGAAGCGGGCCGTTGCCAATGCCCCCGCTACTACCGCCGACCAGCGCAGCATGTCGCGTCGGGACCCGCGCGGTGAAGTCTTGCGCATGGTTTCCCAGAGTTGGTCGAGTTCGCTTCGCTTGCCGGCGACCGGGGGAGCCAGCCGATTGTCCAAATTGTCAGCCATCGATCGTGCCTCCTCGCCGTCGCGTCATTCGCGACGCTTCGATGCCGCGCGGGTCGTCTGCCGGAGGACCGGCCTCAACAGGCAATCGCCAACCCGCGCCGGCTCCCCTTCGGGAGAATCACTCTACGCTAACACGCGGTGTGTGCACGCGACAAAGACCGTTGCGCGCGTAATACATGAGACACCCGAAGTCGGCATCTCGACCCATAGAACGTCCGGGGTGCCTGGCCGGTTACGCGTCTGGCTCAGACTTCGTAGCCATAGGTCCGGCTCCCAGCGTCCTCTAAGAAGCGAGCAAGGAGCTGGATCGTCGCGTCGATGTCGCCCAAGTTCGCCATCTCGTTGACCGTGTGCACATACCGGCATGGAATGCTCAGGGTAATGGCGGCAGTACCTTCGCGAGAGAGTTGCATGGCGCCCGCGTCGGTGCCGCCTCGCGGGAGCAGTTCGAGCTGATACGGAATGCCGTTGGCGTCCGCGACGTCGCGCAGGTGGCGCAGTAGTTTCGGATGGGTCAGATGCGAGGAATCCATCACTTTCAGCGCGACGCCGCCGCGGAGCTCGCTTACCGCCAACTCCGGCTTGCCGCCTGGAATGTCTCCCGCCAGCGTGACGTCGAGGGCCACGGCGATATCCGGCTCCAGCGCAAAGGCGGCGGTCCGCGCTCCGCGCAGGCCAACCTCCTCTTGCGTCGTCGCCACCGCCAGAATCTCGCAGGTATGGCCCGTGATGGCCCGCAACGCCTCGATCATAACGAATAGACCGACCCGGTCGTCAAGCGCCTTGGAAACGACGCTGTCCCCCGACGATTCCAGCGCACGTTCCAGCGTCACCATGTCCCCAACTTCGATCCCGGCGCGGACTTGCTCCACTGGCAACCCGACGTCAACGAAGAGCTCGTCGAGCTTCGGCAGTTTGATTTCGTTCGGGTCGAGGAGGTGGATCGGCTTGGCCGCGGGTTGAACGACGCCCCGGTACGCGTTTCCGTCGTACCCATGCACGGTCACGCGTTGGGCGACCAGCACCCGTGGATCGAATCCGCCTACCGGCTGTAACCGAAGAAATCCTTTGTCGTCGACGTGGCGAACGAAGAACCCGATCTCGTCCATGTGGGCCGCGATCATCACGCGCGGGCCGCCGTCACCACGCTTCGTGCCGATTACGTTGCCCATCGTGTCGACGCGCAATTCGTCGACGAGCGCCCGCATCTCCGCGACGACCACGTCGCGTATCTTGTCCTCGCGCCCCGAGATACCCGGCGTCTCACACAGGCGCTTCAACAGATCCAGGTTGATCGTGGGCACGCTCTCTTCTCCGACTAGTTCGTGTACGAGCCGCCCGCACGGAGCCCGGCGGATCGTAGCATAGCTTGGCCGCAAAATGACTGAGCGGGGCGACTCGATTGCCGCCCCGCCCTCAGGTTGAATCGACTTCGTGCGTGAAGTCGTCTACTCGGCAATGACCAAGATTCCGCTCGAACCAATCATGTCATCCTGCTGGTAGCCGACGACGGCGAATGCTGTCAGCTTCGAGAGGTCCGGCTCCACGGGCTCGGCCACCGGCGACGCGGCCGCGAAGTAGTCCTCGCACGCCGAACCGTCGAAGTCCTGATCGAGCTCCCAGTTCGCCCCCGGGTCTTCGTCGTATGCCGACTGCGCCGCCTCCTGGGAAGCGTATTCGGCGCACTTCTCGCTCGCATCTTCGCTGGTCATGGTCATCGAGCCCATGAACGTCTCGAAGATCGGCACGATCTGGCTGATATTCACGAAGACCACGGAATTATGCTCCGCTGGCAGCGCGGCCAACGCCTCTTGATAGGTCGGGTTCGCGGAGAGCGGATCAGTCGTCCCGCCCGTGTACTCCGTGATGCCGTTGTTGACGCCGAGCACGAACTCGCCGCCCACGACGCCGTATTCCACGGTCGCCGGCGTGCCGGTGGCGGAGAGATCGACGACGTTGACAGTGTCGGTCCCGATCTGCCGGGTGGTGATCGATATCTGGCCCTGTGCGCCGCTCTGAATGAGCAGCGATATCTGAGAGACCGCGCTGTTGAAGGTGGCCGGATCGTTGACGCCCGAGACGAAGAGCGCGTTAACCTGCGTCGGATCGAGCGTCTCGATGCCCCAAAGGGCGAGCCCATACTCACCGACGAGTTGGTCGATGACATCGGTCTTGATGTTGAAGCCAAGGAACATTGCCGCCTGCTCGAAGAGGCTGGTCGCATACGCCTCGGGTGAGGCGGTCGGGACCGGCGTCGCCGCCGGATCGATGCCGAGCATCCCCTGCACAAAAAGCAGGGCCAGAACATCGAGGCCGCCCGTGGCGCCGAGGTCGGCGCCGTCAACCAGCAGCACCGTGTTGCTCGGCACCTTCTCCGGCAGCGTCGGAGTGAAGTTCGCCGGCATCGGCGGCAGTTCACCGCCTTCGCCAGGCATCGTCAGCGTGTCGAAGCGGAAGCCGGCGTCTACCGCGGAGACGGTCGCGGCGCTGTAGGCATTGACAGCGTTGGCAAACATCTCGCCAAACTGCCCCATGTCGCCGAAGCCCGTCATGTCAGCGCCGGCCATCGACTCGGCAAAGACGGCCGGGCCATTGACGTAGATAAAGGCCAGCCTCGGCTCCGTGAACGCCGCCGACAGCTCCTGGAACTGCTCCACGTCGGCGAGGGCGCCGGTGTTGCCAAGCTGTACGTCGACGATCGCCTGCACGTCCACCACCGCGGGCGCCAAGACGATGGAGTCATCGACTTGGGCAACCGCTGTGCCCGATGCATCGGTCGTTTCATCACCGGCGACCGACAGGATCGTCACCCCCTGGTAATCCTCTTCGGCAACAGTCTGTCCAGTTTCGGTGGCATCCGCTTGGAGCTGCTCTTCGACCACGGTCCAGGCAGCGGCCACATCGTCCGGCTGGGCAATAGCGGCAAAACCTTCCGACCCGTCGGCATCAGTCGCCTCCGGCGTTCCCACCGGCTGCGCGGCGGCAACGGCCGGCATGCCCACTCCACCCGACAGTTCAGCTCCGGCCTCTTGCGCGGCCTCAAGACTGGTGATGACCAACCCGATTTCGCCGCCAAGGAAGACTTCGAACTCCTCAATGGCGGCCAAGTCTTCCGGTGTCATACCCGCGCTTGGGTCGGACATTACCGACTCGATCGACTCGATGCCCAGACGCTGCAGCAACGCGTCCGCCTGCATCCATTGCTCGCCTTCGGTATCAAGCGATATCGACATGTAGATCAGGGCCGTGTCAGGCGCCAAGCTCGCGGTTTCAAGACCCTCGGCCTGGGCACGCGCGACGACCGGACCAAATCCGATTGCCGCCCCGGCCGCCATCGTCGAAATCATTAAGAGGGCGAGCAGGCCGGACACCATTCGCTGTCGCCGGCCCCTCGGCACGCTGAGAGATCGCATCACGTTCATCGCTCCCGGCGGACGCGCCGCCATCGGTCTCCACATGCGTCGCCCCACGTTGGGCGACGTTCGCTCGTCTCTGCAAGACTCGTGCGAGCACGAGAAGTGCTCGCCGCCGAGTGCTCAGCGCGGGCAAATGTAGGTCGTGGCCCTGATCGCGTCAATAGAACAGTGGCGCCGTTCACGATCCCTTGACGTTACGCGACTACATGTGCGGGCGACGCTCACTACCGGCGAAAGACGAAGCGCGCCACGAGGGTGAGCAGGATGCTCAGGAGCAGCGACGTCGCAAACGGCAGATAGATCGTCGTCGAACCACGTTTGATCGTGAAGTCACCAGGCAGCCGGCCCACTATCGGCACGCGTCCAGACACCGCCAGCAGCACGCCGACCAGAATGAGTATTGCCCCGGCGATCATCAGCGCCCGGCCGAGCGATCCAGCATCCAGCATACGCGTTTCGGCCGATCCCGAGCCATTAGCTCTGGAGCTTGTCGTCGATGCCGGTGGCAATGCCGAAGACGATCATGAAGAGTGCCGCCACGGCCATAATCACGACCACCAGGAACACGAGCATCACGCCGGCTCGGACGATTGACTCGAGAACGTCCATGGCTCGCCTACCTGCCCGTTATGGATACCAACAGCCGACCGGCGATCAGTATAGCCCCTGTACCGAGCCAGAGACTGGGACGACAGCGGCCGGCCGTGCATCACGGCCGGCCGTTCCAACGTGTTCTCCGCGTCAAGCGACCACGGGCGCCTGCGTCAACGTCGAGTGAAAGGTGAGGTGACCGGCCTCGGCATCGATGACGACCGTTTCACCGTCATGCAACTCGCCGTTGAGCACCTTCATTGCAAGCGGATCGAGAACTTCCTTCTGGATGACCCGCTTCAACGGCCGCGCGCCGAACACCGGATCGTACCCACGCAGCGCCAACCACTCCTTGGCCGCCGGTGTCACCTGCACCGAGATCTGACGGTCAGCCAGCCGGTCCGATAGTCTCTTGAGCTGGATTTCGACGATCTCCCCGATCTGCTCGCGGGAGAGTGGGGTGAAGATCACGACCTCGTCGATCCGGTTCAAAAACTCCGGCCGGAAGTTAGCGCGCAACGCCTCCATCACGTTGCGTCGCATCTCCTCCTCGCCCTGTTGGCCGGCGGCACTGATGTAGGTTGAGCCCAGGTTGCTCGTCATCACGATGACGGTGTTCCGGAAGTCGACCGTCCTCCCCTGGCTGTCGGTCAACCGTCCGTCGTCCAGAATCTGGAGCAGGACGTTGAAAACGTCCGGGTGGGCTTTCTCGATCTCGTCGAAGAGAACGATGCTATACGGACGACGGCGTACCGCCTCGGAGAGCTGTCCACCCTCCTCATATCCGACGTAGCCCGGCGGCGCCCCGATTAGTCGCGCCACGGAGTGCTTCTCCATGTACTCCGACATGTCGATGCGAACGGTTGCCTGCTCGGAATCGAAGAGAAACTCCGCCAGCGCCCGCCCCAGTTCCGTCTTGCCCACACCCGTCGGCCCGAGGAAGATGAAGCTGCCGAGCGGTCGGTTCGGGTCCTGAAGCCCCGCCCGCGCCCGCCGAATCGCGTTCGAGACCGCCGAGACGGCTTCGTCCTGGCCGATCACGCGCAGGTGGAGTTGATCCTCCATGCGGAGCAGCTTCTCGATCTCGCCCTCCATTAGGCGGCTGACCGGCACACCGGTCCAGCGGCTCACCACCTCGGCGATATCCTCAGCGTCGACTTCCTCCTTGAGGAGTTGACCCGCGGCTTGGAGCTGTTGGAGCTTCCGCTCCTCTTCTTTGACTTGCTCTTGGAGCTGAACGAGCTTGCCATACTGGAGTTCGGCCGCCTTGTTGTAGTCGTACGCTCGTTGCGATTGCTCGATCTCGACTTTCGTCTGGTCGATTTGCTCGCGAAGCTGCGACACCGCCTGGATCGCCTGCCGCTCCTGATCCCACTTCGAGCGCAGCGCGTCGCGCTGCTCTTTGAGGTCGGCCAGTTCCTTCTCGAGCGTCTTCAGGCGCTCCTGGGAGGCCGAGTCTTTTTCTTTCTTCAGCGCCTCGCGCTCGATCTCCAACTGCATGATCCGGCGCTCGATCTCGTCCAGTTCGACCGGCATCGACGTGATCTCCATACGGAGCTTCGACGCGGACTCGTCGACGAGGTCGATCGCCTTGTCCGGCAAGAACCGGTCGGCGATGTAGCGGTGCGACAACGTCGCGGCGGCCACCAGCGCGGAATCGAGGATCCGCACCTGATGATGGGTTTCATAACGCTCGCGTAGACCGCGCAGGATCGAGATGGTGTCTTCGACCGATGGTTCGCCAACGTAGACCGGCTGGAAGCGGCGTTCGAGCGCGGCGTCCTTTTCGATGTGCTTGCGGTACTCATCGAGCGTCGTCGCCCCGATGGCGTGCAACTCCCCACGGGCAAGCATCGGCTTCAGCATATTCGAGGCGTCCATCGACCCCTCAGCCCGCCCCGCGCCGACGACGGTGTGCAGTTCGTCGATGAAGAGGATGATCTGGCCTTCGGCATCCTGAACTTCTTTCAGGACCGCCTTCAGGCGCTCCTCGAACTCACCGCGAAATTTCGCCCCGGCGACCAGCGCGCCCATGTCGAGGGCGACGATCCGCTTCTCCTTCAAACCTTCCGGCACGTCTCCCCGCACGATGCGTTGGGCAAGCCCCCCGGCGATGGCGGTCTTGCCGACGCCTGGCTCGCCGATCAGCACCGGGTTGTTCTTCGTACGGCGCGACAACACCTGAATCACGCGCCGGATCTCCTCGTCCCGGCCGATGACCGGATCGAGCTTGCCGCGCTGCGCGACCTCCGTCAGGTCGCGTCCATATTTTTCGAGCGATTGATACGTTCCCTCGGGATTGACGCTCGTCACACGCTGCGATCCACGAATCTCTCGCAGCGCCTCACGCACCCGGTCGGTGGTGACGCCATGTCGTTGTAGCAGGCTCGCCGCCGGCCCCGTCACACTCAGAACGCCCAGCAAGAGATGCTCGGTCGAAACATAGTCGTCGCCAAATTGGCGGGCATCCTTTTCGGCCTGCTCGATCACCTTGCGGGTCGTACCGCTGACGGTCGCCTCCGCGCTGTACTGCAACGTCGGCCGACGATCCAGCTCCGCCACGACCTCACGTTCGATGACCGCCGGGTCGGCGCCGATCTTGAGCAAGATCTGAGGCACAATGCCGTCGCCCTGACCCACCAGACCGTACAGCACCGTCTCCGGTTCGAGTTGCGCCAACCGGCGCTCCTCCGTCGCGCGCTGCGCCGTCAACAGCGCTTCTTGCGCCTTCTCAGTGAATCGCTGATTGGTTGCCATTCCCTCGTCCTATCCCGGCCTCCAAGCCGGCGTGGGCCAAGAACCCGCCCCGTTCAGCGAGGCGTACCGCACCCGATGGCGTTATGCTGCCGGCTCGCGGGCCAGTCCTGCGTTCGATTGCTAACTCGTTACGTCGATGCCAAGGAGTCGAAGGAGATCGTCCAAACGATTGCAAAACTCAGCCGCTGTCCCACTCTGCCGGCCACGCCCGCTTGCCCGGCTTCCGTCTGCCGCCGATCCTTCCACGGCGTCGCGCAAGTCCTTGAGTCGCCGAGTTAGTTCGAGTGCCATCTGAACGCCCGCCAGGTTGAGTCCCCGGTCTTCGACAAGATACTTGACCTGACGCAATAGCTCGATATCTTGATCAGAGTAGAGTCGCAGGTTACCCGCGGTCCGGGACGGGATGATCAGCCCTTCCCGTTCGTATTTCCGTAATGTTTGCGGGTGCATTTCGACTAGGCGGGCCGCTACACTGATGACAAAGAGCGGCTCATTGAAACGCATCGCCATGCCTCCGTCCCCTGTTTACGTCACCTCAAGTATAAACATTGATACGATCCGTGTCAATTTAGGTGCGAATGCACGGGATCGGAGGCTGGCACATGGATCGGCTCAATCGGGGAGGAACCATCAGATGCTGCTGTACGCTCACCGCGGCGATTCGGTCACGGCGCCGGAGAATACGTTGCGCGCTTTCGTCCTCGCCATCGAGGCGGGCGCCTACGGCATCGAACTGGACGTCCGGGCCTCGGCCGACAGCGTGCCGGTCGTGATCCACGATCGTGGTCTGGAGCGCACGACGAATGGTCAAGGCAACATCGATGAATTATCGCTTGCGGAAATTCGCCAGGCCGACGCTGGCGATGGCCAGTCCGTACCGACTCTCGGAGAAGTACTCGACCTCGTCGGCGAACGGATCCACCTCGATCTGGAAATGAAGCAACTCGGCATCGAACACCTGGTGGTGGACTCACTGTCCCGCCACCCTGAGGTGAATTGGATCATCTCCTCGTTCGACTGGAACGTCCTCCGGCGGATCCGCGTCATTGCGCCTGACGCGGAGCTGTGGCCCCTCAGTACCGGCACGACCACCGCCGTCATCGAAGCCGCGCATTCGCTCGGCTCGCCTTACATCGCCGTCAATCACAGCGGGATCACAGAAGAGACAGCGCAAGTGGCTAGCGAGGCGGGCCTTCGCATCTTCGCCTGGACCGTAAACGATTCCGACGAAGCGCGGCGTCTCAAGTCTCTCGGCGTTCACGCCTTCTGCACCGACGACCCGAAGCGACTGCTGCCGGCGATAAACTAGCAAGCTGGCACGCAATCCGGCGGCATGCCGATCGCAGAGAGGAATCTCGCCTCGCAAGGCCCACGGGCGAGATTCCTCGTTTCCTCGGATTGACGGGGGTAGGCGCCCGTAGCAACACGGCGGCCATCGTGCGCTAGGTGCCGCCGTCCTCCATCGATTCTTCGGGTGGTGCGGTCGGCTCCGTCGTCGCCGTACCGGTCGGAGACGGTTCGGCAGTCGTCGTGGGAGAAATGGTTGGCTCGGTCGTGGGCGTCTCCTCGGGCGGTGCGACCGTCGCGGTCGGCTCGGTTGGCGGCGAGGTCGCCGTCGATGAGATGGTCGGGGTCGGCGAGGGCGTCTCTTCGGCCGGTTGGAAGACGCCGCCATTGACCGAGAAGGCGTTGGTCTGCGCCCGAAATGCCGTGCCATCGCCCCGTACCGGGTTGATACCGTTAGGCGCCCACTCGGGCACCTCGACGTCCACGTTCGCGCTTCCAGTATTCGACGTGAGGATGCGATCGAGTTCGACCCATCCGGTCCCGCGCCGCCACCGAATGCGGACGGTCTCCTTCTTGCCAAAACCGCGCAAAGACACGTCGACGGTCGCGCCGCGCGGGGCGGAGCCGGGCACAACCTTGATTCGAGGCGCAACCTCGTAGTAGGCATCCGCCCGAATTGTCCCGGCAGAAAAGCGGATCAGTTGATTGGCGCCGCCGGGAGTCGCCGGCACGCGGAACTCTCCGCTTGCCGCTCCCGATGCATTGAGCTGGATGGTATCGATGTCGATCATGCTGCCTGACGTCCGCCGCCATTCGATGGCCACCGTCGCGTTGGCGGGGAACCCAGAAATCTGGTAATCGACCCATGTGTTGACCGTACCTCGAGTCGGGCTGATCGTAGCCGTCGGAACATACGTGTCCGCGATCTTGGTGGCTACTCGATCGCGGAAGTTCGGCAATTGGGTCACACCGACATCTCCGGGGCAAGCGGTCGGCGAGCTCGCCGTCGCGATCTCCTTGTGGCCAGGGACGTTCCAACCGGTGTAGACCGTCCCGTCGCCGCGCTGATAGGGACCGGATCCCTTCGGGTCGATGCCCCGTTGGTCGCAGATCCAGGCCGCAATCTTTGCCCCAGCCTCGATCATGCCACTGGGGATCGCCACGCTCATGAAGATCCCGATGTTTGAGATCCCCATGGTGCCCTCATTGCAACGGAAGACGTGACCAGCGACGACGTCGAGGCTCACGTGCTCGCCGTCGCGGCCGACGCGCCCTTCGTAGATCTGGTTGTTGTTCCCGATGAGCGCGTGATACCCGATGTCGCCCCACCCCTGAGTGACCGCGTGGTAGTAGTAGATCGCGCGGACTTCAGCTGCCGCGTTCGAGTAGCCGTTCGTCGTGGCCGTATGGTGGACGACGACCTTCCGCGTCGTGACGTACTCGCGCGGCCAGATCTCTCGACCGTTGCGGAACCGATACGCCTCGACGCAACCCCACGCGGCGCGCGTCACCACGCTCGGTTTTGCCACCGCCGCGGACGCGCTTAGGCTGGAGGGCAACAGAATGCGCGCCCGGTCACCATCCACGCTGTTCAAACAGGTGAGGGTGAAACGCCGGACGCGGATCGACCCGCCCGCGGTTTCGAACCTGATGCGATATTGGGCATGAGTCGCCCGATTCACGTTGACGAGCGCCGCAAAGGTGCCGACATTCGGCGCGACGCCGTCTGGAACGTCGATAACCGTTGGACTCCAATCGGTCCACGTCGCCCCATCGGACGACCACCTCAGATCGACGAAGAGCGCGCCGCCGGACGAGCGCGCTAGCCAATGCGCGCCGATGTGCGTCATCGGGAAGTCGAGGTGCACCGGCTCCGAGACGAACTCTTGGCCGGACCCACTCGCCACGGCAACCAGTTCCTGCTCTTCGCCGCTACCACTTTCCAGTTCCGTCGCCCGCCGCTCGCCCCGCGCGAACGCCGCGCCACGCTGCTCGACATCTTCGGCAATGGTGCTGATCTCCTGCGCGGCGGTCCGATGGGGCGCGACCAGCCATCCTGGACCGACGCCGGCGACCGCGATCGCTGTTCCACCCAACGCGCCGCGCAGGAGACGACGGCGGTTGAACGCTTGCGACCAACGCATGGAAAAAGGCTCGTCCGCCATCGCGGTCCCCCCCTTTGCTTATGCGGACGTCTCGCTTGTTGCTCTTGGCTTAACGCCTCCTCCGTCGATTCGGTTTCTGACACGACGAGGGGCCGGTCGGTTGTCGACCGGCCCCTCAGCAAACTCGACGCTTATTGCCGCCGTCTGGGCCTAGATGCCGGCAGCGCGCGTCAGGGCGCGTTTGGTCAGCACCTTCACGAGATGCGCGCGGTATTCCGCCGACGCGTAGATGTCGCCGTTGATCTCTAGCCCATCGGCGGCTTTGTCCGCCGCCGCGGCGATTGCCTCCGCGCTGAGCGATTGCCCCGTGATTGCCGCCTCAGACGCGGTCGCCCGCGTCGCCTTCGAGGTCGCCCCCGTCACCGCGACTCGCGCTGACTGACAGGTTCCACCGCTCTTCACGAGCACCACGGCTACCCCGACGACGGCATAGCCGGAGGCGGGATGGGCGTGCTTCTCATAGGCCATTCCGACGTCGCCGGTCTGAGCCGGAAGACTGATCTCGGTGATGATTTCGTCGGGATTGAGCGAGGTCGTCAGCAGGTCGACGAAGAGCTCGTCGGCCGCAATCGTGCGTTCCCCGCCGCTGCCGACGGCCGTGACGCTCCCGCCAAGTGCCAGGAAGACCGCGGGAAAATCAGCCGCGGGATCGGCATGAGCCAGCGAACCCCCTAGCGTGCCGCGGGCGCGGACGGCCGGGTCACCGACAACGTTCGCCGTCTCCGCGATGATCGGCAACGCGCTCGACAACTCGGCGGAGTCCTCGAGCTCGCGGTAGGTCGTCATCGCGCCGATGCGCACACCACCATCGGTTGTGATCTTCTTCAGGCCCTCGATGCGGCCAAGGTCGACCAGCGCCGCCGGCGCGGCCAATCGCAGTTTCATTGCCGGCAGCAAGGAATGCCCGCCGGCGATCGCCTTCGCCTCCGGGTTCGCGCTGAGCAGTTGTACCGCTTCTTGCACGCTCGTCGGTCTGTGATACTCGAACCGCGTCGGAAACACCTTTACTCTCCTCTCTGGGAGGTTAGACGTTAGGCGTTAGGCGTTAGGAACCACGACGCCGTTCCCCTAACGCCTAATGCCTAAGCCCTACCGCCTTTCACCCGTTGATCGCTCGCCAGACGCGCTCCGGCGTCAGCGGCATGTCGATGTGCCGGATACCGAGATGCGAGACGGCGTCGACGACCGCGTTGGCGACCGCCGGCGTTGAGGCGATCGTTCCTGCCTCGCCCGCACCCTTGACGCCCATTGGGTTCGTCGGCGTCAGCGTGACCGTGCGGTCGAGCTCGTAGGTCGGCACCATGCTCGCCTTCGGGATTGCGTAGTCACTGAGCGTGCCGGTCAGCAATTGACCGTTCTCATCGTAATGAGCACTCTCGTAGAGCGCCTGCGCCAATCCCTGCGCGATGCCGCCGTGGATCTGACCGTCGACGATGAGCGGATTGACAACATTCCCCACGTCGTCGACCGCGACGTAACGCTTCACCTCTACCTGGCCCGAGTCCTTGTCCACCTCTATGACACAGGCGTGCGTGCCGAAGGGGAAGGTGCAATTCGGCGGGTCGTAGTACGTGGTCTCGTCGAGGAACGGTTCCATGCCGTCCGGCAAGTCGTACGCGACGTGCGCGGCCAGCGCAATCTCCTGGATCGTCTTGGCCGCATCGGGTGCGCCCTTGACGTGGGCCTTGCCGTCCTCAAAGACGATGTCCTCCTCGGCCGCTTCCAGCATGTGCGCGGCGAGGCGCTTCGCCTTCTCTTTGACCTTCGCCACGCTCTTGTAGATCGCGGTCCCTCCCACTGCCAGTGATCGGCTGCCGTACGAGCCGAAGCCAAAGGGAGCCGACTGCGTGTCGGAATGCTCAACTTGAATGTCGTCGTACGGCACGCCGAGCTCGTCGGCAACGAGCTGGGCAAACGTCGTCTCGTGGCCCTGCCCATGCGGCAACGAGCCGGTCGTGACGACGACCTTGCCGGTCAGGTGGACCTTGACGTTCGCGCTCTCCCAAAGGCCGGCGCCCCACCCCTCGCCCGGTAAGCCGATCCACTTCGACGGCGCGACGCCGCAGACCTCGACGTAGGAGGAGAGACCGATGCCGAGCAGCTTGCTGTCGCCACGCTGGCGGCGCTCCTCCTGTTCCCTGCGCACGCCGTCGTAGCCGACCAGCGCCAGTGCCCGATCCAGCGCCGGTTCGTAGTTGCCGCTGTCGTACGGGAGCATGCCGACGCCGGTGTCGTACGGAAAGTCCTCCGGCTGAATGAAGTTCCGCCGCCGCACCTCGGCCGGGTCGACACCGGTTTCGTCCGCGACCAGATCGCAAACGCGCTCGATCACGTAGGCCGCCTCTGGCCGACCGGCGCCGCGATACGCGTCGACCATTGCCGTGTTGGTGTAGGTCGCGGTGACGTGGCAGTGAATGTTCGGAATCTTGTAGCAGCCGGCGAGCATCCGCCCGTAGAGCGTCGTCGGAATCCCGGCAGCAATTGTTGAGAAATAAGCGCCGAGGTTGGCCCAGGTCGTGACCTTGAGCGCCGTGATCGTCCCATCCTTCTTCGCGCCCACTTCGACGTCCGTGATGTGGTCGCGCCCATGCGTCGTGCTCTGGTAGTTCTCCGATCGGTCCTCGACGAACTTGACCGGCCGGCCACCCAGCTTCTTCGACAGCGCCAGCACCAGCGGCATGTCGAAGTAGATGAAGATCTTGCTGCCAAAGCCGCCGCCGACGTCCGGAGCGATCACCCGGATCTTTTGCTCCGGCACGCCGAGGACAAAGGCCGCGAGCAGCAGCCGGTGGACGTGCGGCGCCTGGGACGTTGCCCAGAGCGTGTAGTCGCCAGTCGCCGGATCGTATCGCCCGATCGATCCCCGCGTCTCGATCGCGGTCGGGATCAGCCGCTGGTTGATCAGGTGCTGGCTGAGCCTGACCTCCGCCTCGTTCAACGCCGCGTCGACCGTCTCCGCGTCTTTGCCGCAGGTCCACTTCAGGGCGACGTTGTTCGGCGCCTCGTCGTGCAGTTGCGGAGCGCCGGGTTCGGTCGCCGCCTTCGCGTCGACAACCGCCGGCAACTCGTCGTATTCGACGACGATGGCATTCACCGCGTCTTGCGCCTGGTAGCGGTTCTCCGCAACGACGACCGCGACCGGGTCGCCGACTTGATGCACTTCGCCCGACGCGAGCACGCGCGGCGTCACCGCGTTGTTTTGTACGCCGGCCGCCTGCCAGGCCGCGGGTAATGGATTGAGTTCCTGGAAATCGTCAGCGGTGAAGACCCCGAGCACGCCGGGCATCGACGTGGCCCCGCCGGTATCGATCGCCCTAATTCGTGCGTGAGCCAAGGGCGACCGCAAGATCGCCGCGTGCGTCATGCCCATTAGCTTGACGTCGTCCAGGTACGACCCCGCGCCGGCGATCAGCCGGGGATCCTCCCGTCGCTTGATCGGCTGTCCGACCAATTTCCGCGGCGCTTCCAAGGTGGCGCTCATCGACGTCCTCCCTTGTGCAGTCAGTAGCCAATCGCTAATCGCCAGATCGGCTCCCAATCGGCGAGCGACTAGCAGCTAAGAGCTCATCTTCTCGGCCGCGTACTGGACCGACTTGACGATGTTCTGGTAGCCGGTGCAACGGCAGAGATTTCCCTCCAGTTCGTGCCGGATCTCGGCTTCGGACGGGTGGGGGTTGCGCTCGAGGAGGGAGACAGCGGTCATGATCATTCCTGGCGTGCAAAAGCCGCACTGGAGCCCGTGCATCTCCCAGAATCCTTCCTGGACGGGGTGAAGCTGGCCGTTCTGGGCCACTCCCTCGATCGTGGCGATCTCCGAACCATCGGCCTGAACGGCCAGGACCGTACAGCTCTTCACCGGCAGTCCGTCAAGGTGAATCACACACGCGCCGCATTGGCTCGTGTCGCATCCAATATGAGTGCCGGTCAGACCAAGCGTCTCGCGCAGGAAATGCACGAGCAGCATGCGCGGTTCCACATGCGCAGAATGCCTTTGACCATTCACCGTGAGGTTGATCGTCACCGTTGCCGGCGCGGTCGTCATGCTCGCCATACGGGATCACTCTCCTTTCCGGATTGCCGGATCAATCGCCAGCCGCCCGCCCCCTAGCGGGTCGTCGCCCCGCGCGCCGAACGGGCAAGTCAGCCCCAGCAAGCGTCGGGCATATAAACGGTGACCTGCCGCTGTCGTGGCTGATGAGGTGACGACTGGCGATGGAGAGTCCCACCGTCGTTACCTCGTAGTCGGTCCGCTCGGCGACGTAGCTCGTGTTTGCGGCCTGAGTATATCGCCGCGTCAACGGCTTGTCTGTATCCACAAGCCGCGTCGGCCAACATCAGGAGTCGATATCGTCCTCGATCGTCCCGTCCCGCGCCATGAGTTGCTCGACGATGTCCCGCGCTCGCGCCTCGACGACAGGCCCAACCTCGGCGCTGGCCGCGGCAACCGCCTGCAACGCTCTTGGCAGATCGTCGATCGGTGGCCGGAGCGGACCGACCCGCCCTCGAAGCTCCAGCCGATACCACGCTCTGAGCCGGCGCCGGACTTGATTGATCGAAGGCGGTTGCTCGACGCCGGCTGCCATGCGCCCGATGAGATCGCGGAGTTCCCGCCCCGTGATCGGCAGCCCCGCCACCTGTTCCACGGCCGCTCGCTGGGTTCGCACGGTCCCGACGTCCGCATTCCAGATCAGAATCAGATCCCACGCGGACTTCGCGCGTTTCGCGCGCCTGGCCGCCTCCACTTGGACCGCCCCCACGTCGATTTCGGTCGTGTCGTTATAGACAAGAAGCGGTTTGACCGAGTCGACCCAACAACCGACCGCCGCGCGCGAGAGGCGGAAGTAGTAGAGCCCCGCGAGTAAGCTCTCATCCAGCCGGACCGGCAATTGGTCGATGCCAGCGAGCACTGGCATGATCGACTCGCCTTCCATCGAAGCGAAGAAGCGCTTGGCGAGCGCCGGCACGAGCACGACCTCGCGCTCCTTGACCGTGACGCGGGTGATTCCCTGACGACGGCGCAGCATGACGTGGGTCAGCGGATAGTCTGGGCACAGAAAGACCCCGGGCACGATGTCGCTCGTCGCCGGCAACTCGCCGATGACCGGCGTCAAGAGCGGTCCCAACCCCAACAGGGCCTCGACCACCGCCTGGCTCACCTGCTTGGACCGCGCCGTTTCGACTGAGAACTTGGCGTCCGCGGCCTGGATCGTCACCCGGCCATCCCGCGTCCCGACGAGTAACAAATCGGGGTTCTGCAGGGCCCGCTTCGAGGCCGCGCGTTCGATCTCCGGCCGGTGGTCGAGTCGTGCCACCCGATCGACGACGAGCGGCGACGACTTCTCATCCGGAACTAGCATCCGGTACTCGGCCCAGCTCCCCGTCCACTCGGCGCACACATCTGCCCATCGTTCGCCGACCAGACCGCTCGCGCCGCCGCGATCGGCCAGGCCCATCACGTCGCGATTCAAGACCGCGCTGATTAGGTCGCTGCCAGGAACCAGCGACGATCGAATGGTTGTCTCGTCGGCCACGAGTGCTTCCAGATATGTGCTCGGCCTCGCGCGGACAGGTATCCGCGTTGCGCAATGCTCCAACCGAATCACCGACGACCGAAGCATACCAGTCCGTCCCCTGCTCCACGGTGCTACCATTGGCCGCATGGGCGAAACGTCACAACGAACACGGTTACCGCGAACCGACGCGGCCAAGCAATCCGCGCCGTCGCCGCTCGACCCGTACTTGCGGCAAGTGCTGACGTGGGCGGAGGCCGAGTCGCGGGGCTTCTCCCAAACAGCCTTTGCGACGGAAGCAGAGTCGCTCGGATGGCAACCCGCGTTTGCCGACGCCGTCTTCACGAGTGCACGGGTTCGCGGACTGATCGGACCCTTTTTTGGAAAGGGAGCGCGCGGCCGTTCACTCTGGCAACTCTCCGCGCGAGGACGCGCCTGGCTCGAAGCGAACGAATTTGTGGGAGAATCAATCTCGAATCCCACGGATGAAATCGGCGCCGATGCGCCAGCGCCACAATCGGATCGGTGAACGAAATAAATTCACGCCGCGGCAACGCGTTGCCGCGGCGGCATTGCGGGTCGTAGAGGAGCCGACGAATGGTCGCAACCTACACATCGAGCCTGATCGACGCCATCGCCGAGCGCGGCACGGCATCCGGCGCCGAGTTGGCCATCGCCACGCTGGAAGCGAACGGCGTCGAGATCGTCTTCGGCATCCCCGGCGTCCACACGCTCGCCCTCTACGACGCGCTCGGACGCTCTCGTATCCGCCACGTCCTGGCACGACACGAACAGGGCGCCGGTTTCATGGCCGACGGGTACGCGCGGGCTTCGGGGCGGCCAGGTGTCGCCCTCGTCATCACCGGCCCCGGCGTGACCAACGTCGCAACCGCGGTGGGCGAGGCCTACACCGACTCATCGCCTATCTTCGTACTCTCGTCCAACGTCCACCGGCCCTGGGTCGACGGCATGCGCGGCAGCCTGCACGACCTCAAAGACCAACTCGCCGTCATGCGCGCGGTCACCCAATGGAACACGCGGATCGACCGCGCCGACGACGTGCCGGGCGCGGTCTCCTACGGCTTCGCCCGGTTGACCACCGGCCGCCCCATGCCCGTCCACGTCGAAATCCCCGTCGACGTCCTTGACGAGCCCGCCATCGAGATTCACATCCCTGAACCCGCCCGTGACCGCCGCGTCTTGCCCGATCCTGTTCTGCTGCGACAAGCGGCCGACCGGCTCAGTGAGTCAACCAGGACGGTGATTTATTGCGGTGGCGGCGCGGTCCAAGCAGCCGCCGGCGCGCACGTCTTGGCGCTGGCCGAACGCCTAGGGGCGCCAGTCGTCACCTCGATCATGGGCAAGGGGTCCGTGCCGGAAGACCATCCGCTCGTCCTCGGCAACCTCTGGAGCCCCGGAAATAGCGTCGATTGTCTCATGCAGGAGGCAAACTGCCTGTTGGTGATCGGTTCGAAGTTGGGCGCGCAGGCGACCTCCGACTTCCAGATGCGCTTCCCGCGCGAGATGATCCGAATCGACGTCGATCCGCGCGAGTTGACGCTCAATGCGCGCCCGACGCTCGGCATTCTCGGCGATGCCGCGCTAGCCATCGAAGGAATCGCATCGCTACTCGCGGGCGACAACGTGCGTCGTTCCGGCTCCAGCATCGAAACCATCGCCGAGGTCCGGCAAAGCGCACAAGCCGACGCCTTTGGCGCGGACCGGCGACACTACGTGGACGCACTCCGCCGCGCGCTTCCCCGCGACGGGATCGCGGCCTTTGATATGACGATGATGAGCTACGTCGCCTGTGGACTCTTTCCGGTCTACGAACCTCGGACGTTCATGTTCCCGTCCGGCTTCGGCACGCTCGGCTTCTCCTTACCCGTCGCCATCGGCGCGAAGGTGGCGCGCCCCGAAACGGCGGTCGCCTGCATCGTCGGCGACGGCGGTTTCCAGTTCACGATGGCCGAGCTGGCGACGGCCATCCAGTTCAGATTGGGCATCCCGATCGTCATCTTCAACGACTCCGCCTACTCCGCTGTGAAAGAGGCGCAAGTCCGCGAGCGCGGCGGCCGCGCCATGGCAGTCGATCTCGTCAATCCAGATTATGTCGAGCTTGCCCGCGCCTACGGCATCCCGGCGGAGCGCGCGGGCAGCCCCGAGGCGATGGAAGAAGCCATCGCGCGAGCCCTCCACCGCGACGTACCGACGATCATCGACGTCCCGATCGAGCCCTGGGTCTGAGACTCGCCGTCATGCCGGCGCGGGATGATCCCGTACTATCGAAATGCGTTGGGTGAGCCGTTCCGGCACGAGCAGATAGAGCACAACGCCGAGACCAAGAACGACCAATCCGCGCGCGATCCAGTCCCATCCGTCGAGAGCGTAGGTAAGCTCGACCTGAGCATCCCCGCTCGGCACCGGCACGGTCATGTACCCGTCATCCGTCCGCGTGATCGCCGCCGGCTCGCCATTCACCGTCGCTTGCCATCGTGGAAACCAATTTCGGCGCACGAGTGCCGTGCCTCCATCACCCACACCGGTTGCCGTGACCCGTTGCCCCATGACCGCTGAACTGACCGCATTGTCATCACCGAAGGTCACCACGGTCGTCGGCTGCTGCACAACGTAGACGTCGTAGACTCCCGAGCGACGATGACGAAGGAAGGGCGACGCGGCGGCATCGGCCTTCGCCGCTCCCGTGACAACGACGGCGCCGATGCCATGGCGGCGCAAATACTCGGCATCAAGCGTCGAGGCGTCATTTGGGTAGGCATGTTCGACCAGCGGGTCGTAGTCGCCGTAGTGCGCGGTCTGCCAATACCAGAGCCAGTCGTCGTAGAAGAACGGCCGGTCGCTCCAGAGCGGCGCCCAAAGCTGATCGTGCCAGGAGATGGTCGTGCCGAGGACCAGGACGGCGGCGCCTGCCTCAGCTTCGCGATCCGCCGCCCGCACTGCCTCCTCCAGCTCGGCGATTTCTGGTTGAGCGGCCGACGGAATCGAATAGAGTCCCCGGTCACCGTCCGGTATGAAGGTTGGCGGCGTGACGACGTAGAGCAGCACGACGAGTCCAGCAATGGCGACGAGGCCGACGTCGACGATAGCGTGTCGGTGTTGGACAAAACGCCGGCCCGCCCACCCCAGTGCATCATGGACGGCGATAGCCGCCAAGTAGATCGTCAATAGTCGCTGGAACGGCATCAGGCGCGTCAGTTCAAGCTGCTCGACCGTCCCTTCGAACACCGACCTGGTCGCCAGGATCGCTGTCAACGAGGCGTAGATCAGCAACGAGATCGCGACCGCCCGCGTCTGAACGCGTCCAGGGAGCGCAAACCCCAGGACGAGTCCCACGACGCCCGCGACGAAGATTGGCCCCGAAACGGCCTGGATCGACGAGTCGAGCAACGCCGAGACGTTCTCGTACCGTTGATAGTGGACGAAGTAATAGAGATCGTCGAAGCGAATGAGCGCGATCAGCTCCGGTGCTGCCAGCAATCCCGCCGCACCACCCACCAACGCCAGCCGTCCCAGCAGCCTGCCCAGAACGGGTCGTGTAGACGAATGGTCGGCTGCCACCGTGATCAGAGCCGCTATCCCAACCACCGCCACCGGCACAACACTACGTGGATTGCTATAGATCGCGCCCGCCGCCGCGGTAATCGCCAACGCCCCATTGGCACGGCTGCCGCTATGGAGATATGAAACCAGGCCGGTAAGTGCAAAGAGCGGCAGCACGTGGCCGGCGACGTTCGTGATCAGTCCCCAACTCACCAACTCATGAAAGCCACCTGACCACCACCAGCCGTTGACGCAGACGTGCGCGGCGGACGCGGCCAGCGCGATGCCCGGCGAGAGACGATCTCGGCGCGCGAGGAGCAGGTAGCCGAGCATCGGTAAGAGAAAAATGACCGCGACGGCGACCTTGTGGACGTACGCCATCGGGAGCAGACCGAGGAACCCCGCCCACAAGGCAACCTCGAACCACGCCACGCCAAGCGGGTAAAACTCGACCGGAAATCCACCTTGATGATGGCCGATCCAGCGTAGCCACTCGCCGTCGGCCAGCGATTGGCGAAGCGTTTCGGCCCGCGCGGCATGGAAGGGATGATCGACCGTCGCGTAGGTATCCGGCAGTCGGGTTCGCGCCCCGTCAGATGCGGTCACCCAAGTCCAGACGTCGAAGAGATCAAGACGATACGCGACCCAGAGGACGAGGGCGACGAAGGTGCCCACCCACCAGCCAAGAACGAGCCGGCGCGCACTGTTCCGGCCGGACGACGTCGCGTTCGCCGAAACGAACCTCGTCATCAACCGCCACGTTCCGGTGCGTCGAGCGTCGCCTTGCCGTCATGGTTGACTGTTGGGTCATGCGTGACGCCCGCATCTGGGGCGCGCGCCGCAAGCGCAATCAAGATGGCAACGAACGAGCCAGCGAGGGTGACCGCGATGGCCAGGAAATAGACAACCTCGATGACGATCTGCCGGGTGACACCGGGCAGCTCGTCGGTCATCTCCGTCCAGACGTCGGCGACGCGCATCTCGCGCTCGAAACCGTCGGGATGAACCGTCACCCGCCCAAGCAAGAAAAAGCCGACCAACGCCACCACAACCGCCAACCAGACCGCGATCGTCGGCGTTCCGAGCGTCAAGGCATCACCGGCGCCAGGGGACTCATTGTTGACAACTCCTGGCTCACCGAAGTCCCTGTCGCGCGCTTTGCCCTCGTCGAGTGGCCGAGTGTCGCGATCCATCAACTCGTCGGCCCCAATCCGCGCGGGATGCGCGGGATTGCCATCCGCCTCAACGTCTCACCGGTCAGCCATTAACCGTGTGCCGTCCCGGCGGTTTCCCGAACCCGCTTGATCTCGTGGTATTCCTCTTCGGCGTTGACCTGTTCGAGATCGTGATGCTCACCGAGAATGTTTTTCGCCGCCAGCATGCCGGTCTCAATGGAATGGTCCGTGTTGTTGTACCGGAATGACCCGCCGCGCCCGATATACTGCAAGTTCTCGAACCCGTGGATGAAGTCCTTGATCTTGGTCAGCGGCTCCTCATACCCCACCACGTAAGACGGGTACGCCTTCGGCGCGCGAACGGCGAATCCGCCGATCACCTCGTCGCGGCTGATGAAGCCCATGTCTTCGACCAAGTGCTTCACCGTCTGCTCGACGAGCTGCTCTTCCGTCATGCTCCAGACATCGTCGCCGATCGAGCAGAAATACTCGACCACGAGCGAGGTGTAGTCGTCGCTTGGCACCATTGCCGGGCTCCAATTCTTCGGCTCGTGGAACCGCCCGAAGAGGATGTTCCGGTCGTGGACGTAGAGCCAGGTGTCGTGCGTCACCTGCTGCTTTTTGAGCATGAGATTGACGGTGATGATGTCGCGGAAAATGAGGCTGTCTGCCGCCTTGAGCACGTCGGCCGGGGCCGCCGGATCCATGATCTTGGCCAGAATCGTCATCGGGATCGAGGAGATGAAGTTCGCCGCCTCGATCCGCTCGCTACCGTGCTCGGTCGAGACAGTGACCGAGGTGATCCGGTTCCCCTCTCGGTGGACCTTATCGACGCCGACGCCGAGGCGAATCTCGTTGCCCGCGCGTTCGATGGCGTCGGCCATCCGCTCTGAGAACCTTCCGAAGCCATTCCGTGGATACATGAACTCATCGATCAGGCTCACGACTTTGCCCTTGGTGGGAACAATCGCATCCTTCACCGCGGTCCACAGCGACATCCCCTTCGTCCGCTGTGCAACCCAGTCACCGCTCATCTGGTCGCAGGGCAGGCCCCACACCTTCTCGGAATAGCGTTGAAAAAAGAGCTTGTAAAGAGTTGGTCCGTATTGGTCGACGTAGGCGTCCTCCATCGACACGATCTCTTGCGGCCGGACCTTACGTTGCGCCCGGGTGCGGCCATAGTCCGCCATCGCCTTCCCGGCAACGACCGGTCCAATCGCCTTGAGCGCGTTCGAAATCTTGAGCGGGTAGTCGACGTACTTGCCGTCGAAGTAGATCCGGCTGATGCGATTCACCCAGAGCAGTTCGTCCGCGACGACTTCCCGAAATACCTCGTTGAGTTCGTCGTTCTTGGTGAACCAGCGATGACCGCCGATGTCGAACTTGAACTCGCCGTACTCGGTCTGGCGGCGGATGGTCCGCGCCAAGCCACCGACAAACGGGGCTTTCTCCACGACGACCGCCGGACTGCTCGCCTTACTCAGGACATAAGCCGAGCAGAGACCGGCCGGGCCGGCGCCCATCACCAGCGTCAACTTATCGGGCGAAACAGGGCGACTATGGCCATTGGAGGGGATGAGCATCGAATGACGGTCCTTCCTCAGAGCGGCGAACGCCGCAAAGCTCTGGAACGGCGTGAATAACCTCAACCGCGGAATAGGCGCGCAAGATCGCTCGTCAGGACGCTCAAACACGATGGCGCGCCGGATCAGTCGGCGCGCAACGCGCTACTGTATACCACTGGCACGGCTCTCCTGCCACCGCCGACGGCCACGCCTGTAAGGTGCGCTGATTGCAGGAACCATGCCCTGATCCGGCCGCGGCCGGATTAGTCAACAGGTGTTACGCGCGCCACGTAATCGTGTGGTTCAGAGCGAAATTCCAAACCGCGGCCACTCCCGCGCCTACCAGATTTGCTAAGAGATAGTGCAGGCCCGTCTGCTCGACGAGCAGGGTCAGCACGCCCCAATTGATCAACAACCCACCGGTGTTAATCGGGACATACATGCCGAGGCGATGGAGAATTGGTCCACTGCCACGGTCGTGCCACGTCCAGATCTCGTTGAGCAGGAACGTGACGACCATCGAAATGAAGATGGCGACGGGGGATGAGATGTGTAGGGAGAGGTCAGCCCCATCCCGGAACGTGAAGAGCATCGCCTGGTTGACGGCGAGCCCGACCGATCCGACGACGACAAACTTCTGGAACCGTTGCGCAAGGATCCATAGGCGGATGGCCGGTTGGGGCCAGCTCTCCGTCGACATCATGTGGGGTTGTACGCCTCCAGGTCGCGGGCCTCAGGGGGAACGGGCTGAGGCATCGAAGTGTCACGCCACGTCGTGAACCCGGCAAACCATACCATGTGGTGGACGCGAAGAAACGCGCGAGCGACGACCCCAAAGCGTAGCGCACATTCGGGGCCGCCGCATGCACGCAAGTCTAGCGCCATGCCGTGCCGGTCGACGTCGTCTCCTCTGCCAGCCTTTGCATCAGTGCTCCGTGGGCGTACCGCATCTGCTCGTCCTCGCTCGCGGCGAGTTCGGCGCGTGTCACCCGGGGATCATCGCTCGGACGTATCTCGTCGGCGCCGGCAGGTTGGCTGACCTCGAAGTCCGGCGCGACGCCAATATGCCAGATTTGTTCGCCGTTCGGCGTCAACCAAAGACCGGTGCCCAGCAGCGCCACCGACCCGTCGTCGAGCTCAAAGGGCGTCAAGACCGTGCCGGTGCCAAAGGTCTTCTCGCCGTACAACTCGGCGCGCCCGTTGTCACGCAGGGCGGCTGCAATGATTTCCGCCGCGGACGCCGAGCCACCATTGATGAGCACGATCATCGGCAAGTCCCGTCCCAACCCCTGCCCCAAGGTTTTGACCGGCTGGGGTTCGTCGTCCCGGTCCTGATACTGGTAGATCGTCTTGCCCTCGGGCATGAACTGGCTCGCCACGCCGACCGCCTCGAAGACCAGCCCGCCTAGGTTGTCGCGTAGATCGAGCACGATTGCCCGTGCCTCGTTCTCGGCCGCGAAGGCAAGCGCTTCCTCGACGCCTTTGGTCGCGCCGACCGAAAACTCGCTGATGCGGATGAGGGTCGTCCTGTCAGGCAGCAACCCCCACGTCACCGGTTCGATCGTGATCACACGCCGAGTCAGCGTCACCGTGTACCGCTGGTCCTCCTCCGCGTGCTGTAGCGTCAGTGTCACGTCGGTTCCTTCGTCGCCACGAAGGGTATCGGCCACCTGCTCCGGAGTCATACCCTCGGTCGACTCGCCGTTGATCTCGAGCAGCACGTCGTCCGAACGGAGACCGGCTTCCTTCGCCGGCGAGTCGTCGAGCGCGCTGACGATGACAGGGCGACCGGTCGTGTAGTCGATCTGCACGCCGATGCCGACGAACTCGCCTTCCTGCACCCGTTCCAGTACTTCGGCCTCGTCCGGGTCAAAAAAAGCGGAGTGGCCGGTGTCGCCCAGCGATTCGACCATGCCGCTGGCGGCGCCATAGATCAGCGCCTGGTTGTCGATCGCGCTGGTGTCCACGTATTCGCTATGAATCAGGTCCCACGTGTCTTGCAACACCTGGAACTCCTGTAGATCGGTGAAACTTGAGGACGCGGTCACTCGCGAGTCGTCCTGCCAGGCAATGCGGTCGACGACGACGCCGAAGCCGAACGCCAGCACAAGCGCCAGCGCCGTCACCGTGCTACGCACGCCGCGCACAGGTCGATTGTCAGCCGTCCGTGCGGCAGGTTTCGTCGAGAACTGGTTTTCGTCCAAAGTCAATCTCCTGCAAGGGACCACACGGGAGCCAGTGCGCATCGCCTCGCGGTCGCCGCGAGGTTTCGAGAAGTGTACGCTTTCACCCAGGTGATAGTTCCACGGCGCCGACCCTCAGAGTCGAGCGCCGCTACAACGTGGAGGAATAGGTGGCAGTACGGAACCCGGACGACGAAGTTCGCGTCAACTTTTTCATCGATGAAGCGGCACACTCCGCGGTGATGCGACGCGGCCAGATCGTCCACGAAGCGATCCATGCGGCATTACCCCACGACCTCACGGTCGGACACCGCCTCACCTTTCGCACGCCCGCTGGCGCGGAGGTCTTCGCCGACAACTTCATCGGCGACGTCGTCGACCACTACGACACGAGCGAGCTCTTCACCACCGCCCACCCAATCGCAGCCCGGGCGGGAGCGTGGCGCAACGTCGGGTTCGACCACTTAGCGATCACCGTCGTGGACCGGACCGGCGCCCGCGACTTCTTTCGCGAGGTCCTCCAGATGGAGGTCATGCGGCATGACGCGCACCTGACAGTGTTGGCCACCGGTCACACCGCGCTCTTCCTCTTCGACGCCGGTCAGGAGGCGCCGCTCTCGTCCGGCCAGCCGTCGAGCTGGCACCATCTCGGCTTCGTCGTCGACGATCTGGAGGCAGCCTACGCCCACCTGCGCGCCCACCAAGAGCGGCTCTTGAGCGACTTTACGCTCCTCGAACGCCACGAACGCTGGAGCCTCTATTGCTTCTACCGCAACGGCGACGTCACCTTCATGATCCAACTCTCGGAGGTCAAGCCCGAGTGGCGCGGCTTCAGCCATCCGGACCGCGCGGCTTTTCCGCGGTTCCTCTACGACTACGCCTCTCGCCCATACGGGGTGCAATGGGAAGAAGAGCCTGACAACGAGCTGTTCGCTCAGACGCCTACGGCGGCGGCAACTCCAACCGGCGTTCGCCAACCAGCATAGGCATCCGTGCGGCCACGAAGCACGTCGTTGAACAGCACCTCCAACTCGTGCGTCACCGGGCCGATCTCGCCACTGCCGACGGGATACTTGTCGACCTCCGCGACCGGCGTAATCTCGGCGGCCGTGCCACAGAGGAAGACCTCGTCCGCGACGTATAGTTCCGTCCGGTCGACGACGCGCTCTTCGACCTTCAAGCCAAGCTTCTCGCGCGCCATCGTCAGGATCGCGTCGCGCGTGATGCTTTCGAGGATGCCACTCGTCAAATCAGGCGTGATCATCACGCCGTTCCGCATCAGCACGACGCACGCGCCGGGCGCCTCGGCCACTTTGCCCTGGAGGTTGAGAAGCAACGCGTTGTCATAGCCGTCGGCTTGGACTTCCATCCGCGCCAGTTGCCCATTGCGATAGTTGGAGACGTTCTTCGCCCGCGGCGGCATCACCTCTTCCGAAATCCGCCGCCACGAGCTGACTCGGACGTTGTGGGTCATCCCGGTCAACAGGTGCGAAGGCATCGGCTTGGTCGTAATGTAGACTGACGACTCAAATCCCGGCCGGTCGTAACGCCGCTTGGTCGTCTCGGCGGTGAAGGCGAGCGGGAAGATGTACGTGTCCTCGCGAACCTCGTTGTCCCGGAGAAGTCCAAGGATTGCCGCCTGGAGTTCCTCGACCGAGTAGTGGATCGGTAGGCGCACCAGCTTCATCGAACGCATCAGCCGTTCGAGATGGTCCCGGAGTCGGAAGACGTAGATCTCACCCTGATCATCGTTCCAATAGGCCCGGATACCTTCGAAGACGGCGCCGACCGTCGACCAGGCGATCTCGGTCAGGTGGACCGTCGCCTCCTCCCACTTGACCTGCTCGCCATTCCACCAAAGAACGCGCGGGTGCGTAGACTCCACCGGCCATATCCCTTCGTTGAGCCAACAGCCATCAGCCGTCAGCACAACGACAACATGCGCGACGGCCCTTATCGAGTATGGCACGAAGGAACCCGAGACGGTAAAGGGCCAAAGATAACCGGGGCGCCTAATTGGGCGCCCCGGCTACGGCCCCCCTGCCCCCCAACTTTGGGAGAGACGGGTGAGCGCGTCGTCGTCCGTCGTGCTCCCCCCAGAATTGGGGGGCGGGGGGGGCCGAGCCTACTCGGCCGGTCTCCCCTCGACGTATGCCTTGGTCAACATTCGAACGAAGATGTTGCCGTTCGGCACCGCATAGCCGTTGTTGTTGACCGGCACGCCCCTGACCCAGGGCTTGAAGACATTTTGATCCTGCCGGTAGACAAGCGGCATGTACCCGACGTCTTGCTGGATGACCGTCTCCGCTTGGAGGTAGACATCGAGGCGCTTCGCCGTGTCAGGTTCGGCCCGTCCGGCGTTGACCAGGTCGTCGAACTCGTCGTTCGACCACGCCTGGCGCTTGCCTGACGCCTTTCGGCTGTAGAACATGTCGCCGTAGCCGTTGTTGGGATCCGGGTAGTCGTACCACCAGCGGATAAAGACGAGTGGCCAGGTGTTCTCGAAGAGCTGCTCGCTGAAGTTCGACTGGGGAACTGTCTGGATTGAGATCTCCAGACCGATGTTCTCCTGCAACTGCGCGACGAGGTCGTTCGCCATGATGTCGGCGTTGTAGATCTCTTCGTCCGCCCGCATGTACATCGTGACTTCGGGCCAACCTTCGCCGCCTTCGTACGGTGTGCCCTGCAGCATTTCCATCGCCAACGCCGGATCGAAGTTCTGGACCTCCTGCAACGACGGATCGTCCAGGAATCCGAACACCCCAGCGGGCACCATGCACCAGGCAGGCGTCACGAGGCCATTGGTCAACGTCTCCAGCCGGCTCCGATCGATGGCATGGCTCAGTGCCTGACGGACCTGCAAGTCGTTGAACGGCTCGACCGTCACTTGCGGCAGCAGCATCCAGATGCCGGGATAGACATAGGGTTGGATCTGCTGCGAAAGCTCCGCATCCTCCTGGAAGCGGGAGTAATCGGCCGCGCTCAACGTCGTCCAGTCGAGGCGCTGGTCACCGGAGCCTTCCTCGTAGAGCAGGACGTTCTGGGCCGCCGGGTAAATCGGATCGACAACCGTGGCAAGCCGGATCCTCTCGGCGTCCCAATATCCCTCGTTCTTGGACAGCTCGATCTTGACGTCGTACTCCCAGTTGTCGACCTTGAATGGGCCGTTGGAGACGATCGGGATATCCTGCCCCAATGCCCAGCGGTCGCCATACTCTTCGACCATCCACTGGGGCGACGGATAGGCCGCGATATAGGCGACGACTTGCGGGAAGTAGGCGCGCGGCCCCGCGCAGGTAACCTCGAGTGTCCAGTCGTCGAGCGCCACGACGCCAATATCTTCAACCGTTGGGATCGTGCCGTTCAACGGGTCGGCAGCGTCGTCGACCGGCGTTTGGGTATTGAGCTGCTCGGCGTACTTGATGTCGAAGAGAAATCCGGCGTAGGCCGCGCCGTTTGCCGGATCGAGTTGACGGCGGAACGACCAGACGAAGTCGTTCGCCGTCACCGGCGTGCCGTCGGACCATCCGGTGTTGTTCGGGCGGATGCTGAAGGTCCAGACCGACGCGTCCTCGTTTGCGGTGAAAGTCTCAGCCCAGTCACCAACCGCCTCGAGGTTCTCGTTGAAGGTCAGCAGGCCGGCAAAGGTCTCCACCTCGGCATTGCAGTAGAGATTGAGGTTCCAGTCGAAGCTCGACGGGTTGTCGTTGATATTGGGGTTGTAGAAGACCTGTTCCTCGCCCGTCGTCTGAGCAAGTGCGTTCATCCTCCGGGCGCGGGCGCCACCCACGGCCTCCGCACCGCGCGGCGCAATCGCGGCCGCTCCCGCCATCGCGGTCCCGGCCGCCGAGGCGGCAACCTTCAACACCTGGCGGCGGCTCATCCCTCCCGCTTCCAAGCGACGCTTCATGATCTCCAATTGGCCGGTGAGATCGCGATCATCCGCTGACATCCGTACTCCCTCCGTGGTCGCCGTTGACCACCAATAAGACGGAAGGCTGGTCACTCCAGCCATGTCGGACCCGATCTGTCTTGCGCGTGCAGCGTGAACCATAGCAGAAAGCGAGCGGATCGGCCCCTCCTTTCATTGGTCAGTCTTGCCAGAAGCACACCCAATCGGTAGACCGCGTTGGCACCCCGTCATGCTGAGGCATCGAAGCATCCCCCGGCGAAGCCGCCCCGACGTGCTCCCCCAGGATTGGGGGTTGGGGGGCCGCTGCGCTTCGCGCGGGGGCTGCCCGTCGGGTCCTCAGGGCGTGCTTCGGCTTCGCCTCAGCATGACAGAGCTTGGCAAACGCCGCCTAGGCATAGTGACATGCAACCCAATGGTTGTCGCCCTTGTCGACCAGCTCTGGCTCGTCGACCGCGCAGTTCGGGCGCACTATCGGGCAGCGCGGATGGAACCGGCACCCACTCGGCGGATTCGCCGGGCTCGGCACGTCGCCTTCGAGGATGATCCGATTGCGCGCCCTGCCTGGTTCGGGCGTCGGAATCGCGGAGATGAGTGCCTGAGTGTACGGATGCTTTGGGTTCTCGGTGATGGTTCGGGCCTCGCCGATTTCAACCAGCTTGCCCAGGTACATCACCCCAACCCGGTCGCTGATGTGCGCCACCACCGCCAGGTTGTGCGCGATGAAGAGGTAGGTGAGATCGAACTGCGCTTGCAGCCGCTTGAGCAGGTTCAAGACCTGCGCCTGAATCGAGACGTCGAGCGCCGACACCGGCTCGTCGCAGATGACGAGCTTCGGATTGAGCGCCAGCGCGCGGGCGATGCCGATGCGCTGGCGCTGGCCGCCGGAGAACTCGTGCGGATACCGATTGGCGAAATAGGCATTGAGGCCCACGACGCGCAGCAACTCCTGCACGCGCTCCCGGCGCTCGGCCCGGCTTCCCTGACCAAAGATGTTCAGCGGCTCGGCAATAACCGAGCCGACCGTCATCCGCGGGTCGAGCGACGCCGACGGATCCTGAAAGATCATCTGGAGATTGCGCCGATACGGCTGCATCGCGCGCGGTTTCAGCCGGCTGATGTCATCGCCATTGAGGTAGACGTGGCCTTCGGTGGGGTCGTAGAGGCGGATTATTGTCTGGCCGAGCGTCGTCTTGCCGCACCCCGACTCGCCGACGAGGCCGAAGGTTTCGCCCTCCCGAATCGAAAAGGAGACGTCGTCCACCGCCCGAATCGTCAACTTTCGCCCGCCGAGGAGTCCACCTCCGAGCGTGAAGTACTTCTTGAGATGCTCGACCTTGAGAATCTCGTGACCATTGGCGCTCGGCGAGGCCGCGGTCGACGTCGATGCTCGGTCGGAGTCAGTCATCGGTTGTCTAGCCCGTTTCACGAGACATGCCCGCCGAGGCGATAGCCGGATCAAGTTCCCCTATGGCGCCAGGGAACCAACACGCCGCGCGTTGCCCCGGCGCCGTCTCGGCCAGCGGAGGCGTTTCTTCGCACTTCTCCCGCGCCCGGGGGCAACGCGGCCGGAACCGGCAGCCGGTGGGTGGCGCGAGGAGATCGGGGGGCAGGCCGCCAATCGGCACCAACGACTCCTTGACTCGATCGCCGAGTTTGGGAATCGACCGCAGCAACCCCATCGTGTATGGATGCTGCGGGTTGGCAAAGAGATCTTTGGCCGCCCCTTCTTCGACGATCTTGCCGGCATACATCACGAGCACGCGCCGGCAGACCTCCGCGACCACTCCCAGATCGTGAGTAATCAAGATGATCGCCGTGCCGAGATCGCGGTTGAGGCCCGCCATGAGGTCGAGGATCTGCGCCTGGATCGTGACGTCGAGCGCCGTCGTCGGTTCATCGGCGATGAGCACCCGCGGGTTGCAAGCGAGCGCCATCGCGATCATGACGCGCTGGCGCATGCCGCCCGAAAACTGATGCGGGAAGGCGTAGAACCGCTCCTCGGCCGCCGGGATACCAACGCGACGCAGCAGGTCGATCCCTCGTTGCTCCGCCTCGTGTCTTTTCAGCCCCAGATGGAGCATCAGCGGTTCCATCAGTTGGTCGCCGACGGTATAGACCGGGTTGAGCGAGGTCATCGGGTCCTGGAAGATCATTGCTATTTCGTTGCCGCGGATGTGGCGCATCTCACTGTCGGAGATCTTCGCCAGATCCCTGTCCTTGCCCTCGGCGCGCAGGACGATTTCTCCACCGACGATCCGGCCGGGCGGGTTCGGCACCAGGCGCATGATGCTGAGTGACGTCACGCTCTTCCCACATCCGGACTCGCCGACGATGCCGAGCGTCTCCCCCTCGCCCACCACGAACGAGACGTCGTCGACCGCAAAGACAACCCCGGCACGCGTGAAGAACCGCGTCTTGAGGTTCCTCACCTCAAGCACGTTCCCCACGCCATTCGTTGCCTCGCTCGCCCGATCGCCCATCAACCACTCGCCATCTTTACGCCAGCCCCGGCCGAGCCATCAGCTGTCAGCCCTGGGCACTCGGTACTCGGTACTCGGTACCCGGTACTCGGTACTCGTCAGTCGTTCCCCTTCGGGTCGAGCGCGTCCCGCAGCCCATCCCCCAAGAAGGTGAAGCCAAGCATCGTCAGGCCGATGGCCAGCACGGGAAAGAGGAGCATATGCGGATCGGACTGAATGTAGCCAAGGCGACTCCCCTCGCCCACCATCTGACCCCAGCTTGCCTGGGGCGCCTGAATGCCGACGCCCACGAAACTAATCGCCGATTCCAGAAAGATTGCCTCCGGGATGCCAAAGGTCAGCGCCACGATGATCGGCGTCAAGCTGTTAGGCAACAGGTGACGAGCGACGATGTAGCGCGGTCCCGCGCCCGAAACCCGCGCCGCCTTGACATACTCCTGTTCGCGCAACGTCAGGAACTGGGCACGCACGAGGCGAGACATCGTCACCCAGCCGACGACACCGAGCGCGATGAAGATGTTCGTCAAGCCGGAGCCCCACCAGTTCAGAAAAAGCAAGACCAGCAAAACCAGCGGAATCGCGTAGACGACGTCGACGATTCGCATGACGATGTCGCCTCGCAGCCCGGAGTAATACCCCGCGAAGGCGCCCACCGGCACGCCGATCAGGAGCACGATGACCTGGGCGACGACGCCGACAAGGAGCGACACGCGCGCCCCGTAGAGCAAGCGGCTGAAAATGTCCCGCCCGTTGGCGTCGAGACCCATCGGCCAGGTCCAGGTCGGTTCGTACCGCGCCAGCCGCGGGTCGACGACCTCGCTCTCTTTGTACGGCGCCAGCACCGGCGCCAGGATGGCCAGCGAGACAAAGAGGACAACGATCACCAACCCAATGATCGCCAGCCGGTTGCGGATCAAGCGTCGCCAGGCATCGCCCCACAAGCTCGCCTGCCGGCCCGTCTTCGCCTCGCGCTCGGCGGCGAGTCCGGCCAGCGGCGAGGCCTCCGCCGCGGCCATCGGGCCGGGCGCCGAGCTTTCGGCTCCCCGCAACGAGAGATCGGTTTGGTCCAGCGCCCGGTCGGATGCGCGGTACTCGGCGCCTGGGTGCGTCATCGCCCCTCTGCCCTCGCTTCGCGGCTCAATAGCGAATCCGCGGGTCGATCACGCCGTAGACGAGGTCGACCACTAGATTCATCAGCGCGAGAAAGACTCCGTAGATCAGTGTCACGGCCAGGATCATCGTTTGGTCCTTCGATTGCATGCTCTCGACGTAGAACTTCCCCATGCCGGGCACATTGAAGACCTGCTCAACGAAGAAGGTGCCGGTGCCGACGGCCGCGAAAATCGGTCCGATGATCGTCACGACCGGGATTAGCGCGTTCTTCAGGACGTGCTTCAGAATGACCTTCCGCTCCGCCAATCCTTTCGCGCGGGCGGTGCGAACGTAGTCGGACCGGATGACGTCGATCATGCTCGAACGGGTGTATCGCGCCAGCACCGCCAGCGGCGCCGCCCCGAGCGCGATCGTCGGCAGCACCCAATCGAGCGGCCCGTCCCAACCCTGCACGCGGAAGCCGACGTCGAGTCCGAGGTCCGGCAGCCAGACGGCAAACGTGAGGAGCAAGAGGAACCCCATCACAAAATTCGGCATGCTGTAAAAGAGGATCGCCAGCGTGACCGAGAAGTAGTCGAGAAGGCCGTTCTGGTTGACCGCCGCCAGGATGCCGAGCGCCATCCCGACCACGACCGCGAAGATCGTCGCCATCGTCCCCAGGTGGAGCGAGATCGGGAACGTGCGTCCGATGATGTCGGAGACCTCTTGCGGCCGGTAGGCATAGGACATGCCGAAGTCACCACGCAGCCCGTTCCAGAGGTAGAGCACGAAGCGCTCGTAGACCGGCCTGTCCAGCCCGTAAAGCTGCTCGAGTTGCGCGATCATCGCCGGCGTGATGCCCTGTGCGCCCCCCGTATCGAACGGGCTGCCGGGGGTCAATTCCATGATGACGAAAGTGACTGCCGTCATCGCCAGCAGCGTGGGAACAAACCAGAGAACTCGTCTAAAGGTGAATCGGAGCATGCGCGGCTCGCTCCAGGTGACCGGTGGCCGTTCTCGGCTGGCACGGCGTTGCCAAGCGCGCCTGGAAGATGGACGTTTGTTTCTCGTTCGCCTGCTCGAAGGAACGGTTGCCCATGATACGGCGAGAAGGCGATAAAGCCATGATCACGCCAACGTAGCCGCCCACCCGCGACGTCCATCTCCGCTTGAATCGGTGCGAACGGGTGGACTGTAGCACCGCCCAAAATGGCATGTCAAGCGCGGGCTCCATGATCGGGTCTGGCGGCTCAGACGCGGTCGAGCGCAATGGCCGCGGCACCGTAGAGTCCCGAGTCGTCGCCGAGTTCGGCAAAAACGAGCCGCGCATGGTCACGCAACGCGCGGAAAGAGTGACGAGGAATCGTGCGTCGCGCCGGTTCCAAGACGAGATCGCCCACGGCCACTAGTCCGCCTCCGATCACGACCAGATCGGGATTGAAAATGTTGATAAAGCCGCCGATCGCCGCGCCCAGCGCGATACCTGACCGCTCCAGTATCGACCGTGCCGCGGCATCTCCGGCCATTGCCGCCCGCGCCACGGCAGAGGCTGTGACCGGCTGCCCCTCCGCCGCGTCACGGATGGCGCTGCCATCTGCCGTCGCCGCCACAGCCGCGCCCTCTCGCCCGATCGCCCAACCGGAGACGAAGGCTTCGAGACAGCCGACGCTGCCGCAGGTGCAACGGGGACCGTCTATCGAGACCACGACGTGACCGAGCTCGCCTCCGAGACCCAACGCGCCGTCGACCAGCGCGCCCTTGGTGATGACCCCGCCACCGACTCCCGTGCCGAGGCCGAGGTAGACAACGTCGGATGCACCGCGCGCCACGCCGAAACGCGCCTCTCCAACCGTCGCACAGTTCGCGTCGTTGTCCACGACAACGCGTCGGCCCGTTGCGGCGGACAATCGGTCGCGCAACGGCACGTCAAGCCATCCAGGCAAATTTGGCGTGAAATGCACGATGCCAGTACGCGGGCTCAGTGGTCCAGGCGATGCCACTCCAACTGGCGCATCGCCTTCCAGATCGGCGTCGGCGGCGACCCCCGCGATCAATCGCGCCATCCGTTCGATGACCGCGTCGGGCCCATCCGCCGCCCCGCTGGGCACGCTCTGCCGGCAGCTCAGCAACCCATCCGACGAAACAACGGCGGCGCGAAGGTTCGTGCCGCCGAGGTCGATACCGATGACCCGCTCTCTTCCTGCCATCGCGTGCTTCCCTCGAACTCGCTACAGGATGAAGTTGCTCAGGTCTTCGTTCGCGGCCACTTCGCCGACCCGGTCCGCGACGAACGCATGGTCGATGGTCACGACCTGCCCTACGTAGTTCGGGGCGTCGAACGAGATCTCTTCGAGCACCCGCTCGATGATCGTCTGTAATCGCCGCGCCCCAATGTCCTCCGTCCGAGCGTTGACTTCCGAGGCCAGCCGCGCCATCTCCCGCTGGCCGTCCTCCGTGAACCGCAAGTCGAGCCCTTCAGTTCCCAGGAGCGCCTGATACTGCTTCGTCAGCGCATTCTGCGGCTCGGTCAGGATCGCGTAGAGGTCCTCCTCCGAGAGACTGCTCAGCTCGACGCGAATCGGGAAGCGCCCTTGCAACTCCGGAATCAGGTCGGACGGTCGCGCGTTGTGGAACGCGCCCGCGGCAATGAAGAGAACGTGGTCTGTCTTGACTGGTCCATACCGTGTCATGACGACCGAACCCTCGACGATGGGCAGCAAGTCCCGCTGGACACCCTCGCCCGAGACATCGGTGCCGTAGTCGCCGTTGCTCGTGATCGTCTTGTCGATCTCGTCGATGAAGACGACGGCCGTGTCTTCGACCCGCTGGATCGCTTCGTCGATGATCGAGTCGAAGTCGACCAGACGATGGGCTTCCTGTTGCGTCAAGATGCGGCGCGCTTCCCGCACCGAGACGCGCCGTCGCATGTTGCGCTTCGGCAAGAAGCCCTCGAGGAAGTCCTGGAACGTTTCGTGAAGGTCCTCCGGCGTCATGCCGGCCACGAAGTCGAGTGAGCTAAACTCGTCGAACTCCGCATCGGCCTCAATGACGATCTCGACGGTCTCTTCCTCTAACGCCTGTTGGTCGAGCAACTGCAGCAGGCGCTTGCGCTCGCGTTGCATGCGGCGCTTCGTGGCGGCTTCCTGCCGGTGAAGCGCCTCCGAATCGTCCGGCGTGCCTTGTTCGGCGGCCGTCCGCCGACCGTTCTTCGTCGGCTTTTTCTCCAAGATCTGCTCGGCGAGGATCTCGGCCAACCGCTGAATCGCCGCCTGCGTCGCCTGCTCCTTCACCTGCTCGAGACGCTGACCGTGGAGCATGCTGATCGCGATCTCGACGAGGTCGCGGATAATCGACTCGACATCGCGCCCGACGTAGCCGACCTCGGTAAACTTCGTCGCCTCGACCTTGATGAACGGCGCCTCGACGATGCGCGCCACGCGACGCGCGATTTCGGTCTTGCCGACGCCGGTGGGGCCGATCATGAGGATGTTCTTCGGTTGCACCTCGTGCCGCATCTCGTCCGGCAGCCGCTGCCGCCGGTAGCGATTCCGCAACGCGACCGAAACGGCCCGTTTCGCGTCCTGCTGCCCGATGATGTACTTGTCGAGCTCCGCGACCATCGCCGCGGGCGTAAGATTCTCCATGGCCGTGCCGTCGGCCCGGTCGGAGCCCTGCCGATTCGTCGTGCCGGTCTGTGCCGGCTTGCGGGCAGCCTCAACCATTCTGTCCTGCCCTCCTCTTAGGCGTCATCGTCCTCTGGTGCGGGGTTCCGTTCCCCGACGGCCGCGTCCTCCAGCTCCTCATCGTCCTCGTCATCGTCGTCGACCGGTGGCGTCGGCGTGTCGGTCAGCGACAACAGCGACGGAACTGGCTCGCCGGCTGGCGTCCCCGTCTCCTCCTCAGCCTGTACGCTCTCGATCGTGAACTGGTCGTTGGTATAAATACAGAGATTGGCGGCAATCCGCATCGCGCCTTCGACGATCGCACGCGAATCGAGATCGGTGTGAATAAGGAGCGCCTTTGCCGCCGCGGTCGCATAGGGCGCGCCCGAGCCAATCGCCACGATTCCGTCATCCGGCTCGATGACATCGCCTTCTCCGGAAAGAACGAGCAGCGTCTCGGGGTCGGCCACGATCAACTGTGCCTCAAGCCGGCGCAGGTAGCGATCGGTGCGCCACTCCTTGGCCAGTTCGACGCTGGCCCGTCGTAGGTTGCCGTCCCATGCCTTGAGCTGCGTTTCGAACTTGCCAAAGAGTGTCAAGGCGTCGGCGACGGCGCCGGCGAATCCGGCCAGGATTTGACCGTCGTAGAGCGTTCGAATCTTGCGCGCCCCATGCTTGAGCACGACGTCGCCAAGCGTGATCTGCCCGTCGCCAGCCAGCGACACTGCTCGATCGCGTCTGACGCCAAGAATCGTCGTCGCCCGTAGGCGCCGCGATCGGTCGGGAGTAGAGGAGGAGGTCATTGGTTCGGGGGTCCGTCGTATGGCGGCCAGCATCACGGCCGACCAGCCGAAAAGATCGGGCGCCGCGCGGCGCCCGATCAAGAATTGTACCCGATTGACCCCGTCGCCGCGATCCTAGCCGGCCTTTGCCAGCGCCTTGCCGTCGTGCGCGCACTTCGGGCAGCGAATCTGCCCCTTGCGCCCGGCCTGGACCATGAAGGAACCGCACCGCGGACATGTCGCATCGACCGGCTTGTTCCAGGAGACGAAGTCGCAGTCCGGATACCGGTCACAGCCGTAAAAGGTGCGACCGCGCCGCGAGCGCTTTTCGACGACCTCCCCCTGCTTACAAGTGGGGCACTTCACCCCGATCCGCTCCTGGAGCGGACGGGAGTTCCGGCACTCGGGGAAGCCGCTGCACGCCAGGAACTTGCCGAACTTGCCGAGCTTGATCACCATCGGTCGGCCACACTTCTCGCAGGTCTCGTCCGACGGTTCGCCCTTCAGTTGGACGCGCTCCATCGACCGCTCGGCCTGCTTCAGCGTTTCGGTAAAGGGACCGTAGAACTCGCGCATCGTCGGCACCCACGCCCGATCGCCGGCGGCGATTTCGTCCAACTCGTCTTCGAGCGACGACGTGAAGCCCACGTCGAAAATGCGCGGGAAGTGCTCGACCAACAAGTCGCTGACGACGATGCCGAGTTCGGTCGCGCTCAACTTGCGCTGTTCCACGGTCACGTACGACCGGGCCTGAAGCGTGGCAATCGTCGGTGCGTAGGTGCTCGGCCGCCCGATCCCCTGTTCCTCCAGCGCCTTGACCAGCGTCGCTTCAGTGTAGCGCGGCGACGGCTGGGTGAAGTGCTGCTCGGGGATGAGTTTGAGTAGATCCAACTCTTCGCCCGCTGTCAGCGCCGGCAATGCCGACTGATCGAGCTCATCCGTCTCGCCTTCGTCCTTGCCCGCTCGATAGACGGCGAGGAAACCAGGGAAGCGCACGACCGACCCCGTCGCGCGGAAGACATAGGGCGGCTCCTGCCCTTCACGCGGATCGGCTGGCTTGCCGGCGTGGACGTCGACCGTCGTGCCGTCGAGAATCGCCGGCGCCATCTGGCTGGCGATGAACCGCTGCCAAATGAGCTGGTAGAGCCGGAACTGCTGCGACGAGAGGAACGACTTGACACTTTGCGGATCGCGGCGCGGCGCGGTGGGGCGGATCGCCTCGTGCGCCTCTTGCGCGTTTTTCGCCTTGCGCGCGTAGACCGGCGCTCGACTCGGCACGTACTCGGGCCCGAACTTGACGCTGATGACCGCTCGCGCCGCCTGCTGGGCCGATCCGGAGACATTCGTCGAGTCGGTCCGCATATAGGTAATCAAGCCCTGGCTGCCGGCCGCCCCAAGATCGACGCCTTCGTAGAGCTCTTGCGCGATCTGCATGGTTCGGCGCACCGGATAGCCGAGCTTACGCGAGGCCTCCTGTTGGAGCGTGCTGGTCGTAAATGGCGCGGACGGTCGGCGCTGCGTCTCGCGGCTCGTCACCGCGCCGACGCGATAGGCCGCGCCTTCCAAGCCGGCAATGACTTCGTTCGTCTCGGCTTCGGTCTTGAGCGCGGCTTTCTTGCCGGCGATGCGGAAAAGCCCTGCCCGGAACGTTTCGGGCTTGCGTGTGCCCTCTGCGAGCCGCTTCGCCAGATCGGCGTCGAGCGACCAGTACTCCTCCGGCACAAACGCCTGTATCGCGCGCTCGCGGTCGACGACCATGCGCAGAGCCGCCGTCTGGACGCGGCCGGCCGACAGCCCGCGCTTGACCTTCTTCCACAGCAACGGGCTGACACCATATCCGACGAGACGGTCGAGCACGCGCCGCGCTTGCTGGGCATCGACCAGATCCATATCGATGTCGCGCGGGTGCTGCATCGCCTGATGCACGGCCTCGGGCGTGATCTCGTGAAACACAACCCGCCGAATCGGCTTCCGGTTGGCATTCGTAGCCTGGATCAAGTGCCAAGCAATCGCCTCGCCTTCACGGTCGGGGTCGGTCGCCAGGATGATCTCCTGGGCATCCTGCACGCTCGCCTTGAGTTCCTTGACGACCTTGACCTTGTCGCGTGGGATCAAGTAGGTCGGCGCAAAGTCGTCCTCGACCTCAACGCCGAGCGAACTCTTCGGCAAGTCGCGGACGTGCCCCATCGAGGCCCGCACGACGTATTCGCGGCCGAGGTAGCGGCCGATGGTCCTCGCTTTGGCGGGAGATTCGACGATGACGAGACGCCGGCCGTTCACCGACATAGCCGCGCCATTGCTTTCCATTGTCCTGTCGGTCTTCGACCGACGAGTTCGTGTCGTGTTTTTAGGCATGCTGATTCTACTTATGGCGCCCTCGGGCGCGGTGGCCAACGACGACGATTCCGTAGTTCTACTGCAAAGGAGGAGAGAGATTCGCGGGGCGTTCCTTACCTTTCAGCCCCGCAACGATAGCTAGCGAGGCAGCCAGTGTCAAGCGTTGGTCGGCGAATCAGCCGCGCACATAGTGTTGAGCGCCCTGGTTGCGGACCAATCCTTTGAGCTCCATGGTCAGCATCAGCGCGCCGCACCGCGGAGTCGGGAGATTCGCCGCGGCAGCGAGTTCGTCGATGTGTTGCGGATCGCCGGACAGGAGCGCCAAGACCCGCCGCTCATCCTCGTCAAGCGGCAGCGCCTGCTGGACCGCGGCCTGTTCCCGCCGATGGTTGATGTTCAAGTCTTCGAGAACGTCAGCCGCGCAGGTGACCGGACGGGCGCCGTCGCGGAGCAGTCGATGGCAGCCGGCACTTGCGGCGGACAGGACGCTGCCCGGCACGACAAAGACCTCGCGTCCTTGGTCGGCGGCGAAGTCGGTCGTGATCAGCGCGCCGCTCCGCGCGGGCGCCTCGATCACGATCGTCCCCAGCGTCATGCCGGAGATGATCCTGTTGCGCGCTGGAAAGTTGACCGCGTCCGGCGCCCGGTCCAGTGGGTAATCCGACACGAGTGCCCCTTGTTCGAGAATCCGCTCCGCCAGTTGGCGATGCTCCGGCGGATAAACGACGTTCACGCCGCTCCCCATCACCGCGATCGTCCGGCCGCCGGCGTCGAGCGCCGCCTTGTGGGCGACGCCGTCGATCCCGCGGGCCAAACCCGACACGACCGTCACTCCCTCCGCCGCTAATTCGCCGGCGATACGCGCCGCGACCTCTCGCCCATACGACGTCGAGCGTCGCGTGCCAACGATGGCAATCGCGGTGACATCCTCCGACTTCAGATTTCCGCGAAGATAGAGAACGGGCGGCGGCGCCGGAATCTCGCGCAGGAGACGCGGGTAGTCGTCGTCGACGAGCGTGAGGACGGCGATGCCAAGGCGGTTTATGCGCTCCATTTCGTGGTCGAGCGCAAGCGTGCGTCTGGTCTCGATCACGCTCTCCGCTGACCGCTCGTCGAGCACGCGGCGCAGCTCACGCTCGTCCGCGTTCCAAGCCCTCCCCAAATCGCCAAAGTGATCGAGGAGCCGTCGAATCCGCGTCGGACCGATGTACGGCGTGCGACTGAAGCCAACCCAATACGATCGATCCGCACGCGTTGCTTCTTCGCGCGTCTCGTCCCGCGCCACCACGTCCATCAACCGTTTTCCCCCGCCGCTCATCCAATCCGGATCAGTCGAACAGATGTGCCGTTTATACGGCACCCGGCGTAAGCGAGCAATTGCCCTAACAGACTGCGACCTGCCTATCGTGGCCAAACTCGGTTGACGATGAATGCAATGAATGAAATGATATGAAGTGCAATGGGCATGTAACGGGGAGCGCATTCTATGGCAATGTCGTTGGATCGAGACGATTATAGCGTGTCCGAGGCCGCGCGAGCGCTCGGCGTCAGCCCATCAACCGTTTGGCGGTGGATCAATGCGAAGCGTCTGCCCGCGTTTCGCGTCGGCACGCGCAAAATTAGGATACGACGCGACGACTTAGCGGCAATGGTCGCGCCAGCGAGAATGGAGCGACCGGCGCGAGAGGCCACCATTGAGCCAATTTACCGCGTAGAATGGACGCCCGAGGAACAGATCCGTCAAAAGAAACTCCTTGCAGAGATCCTCGATGCCCAAAAGGGCTGGTCGATCGCGCCGCGGACGACGGCCGACCTCATTCGGGAGGTACGAGAGGAGCGGGAAGATCGCTACGCATCTTGGTCGGCGCCTCGTCGTCGACGCATCGGTCGTCGCCAAGTGGCACCTTCCAGATGAGGACGATCTCGAACAAGCGAATGTGCTATTGATTCACGCACTCCTGGGCGATGTCGCTTTGATGGCCCCAGATGTGATCTGGTCCGAAGTCGGATCCGCGATAACGAACGCGAGCCGTGGCCGAAACCCACGGCTCGACTCGACAAACGCCGAGGCCGCGGTTGTCAGATTGCTCAGTCTGCCGCTCGAGGTTTACAGCAGTCGCGATTACCTCATTGCCGCCCTCCATATCGTCATCAGTACGGCTGTGCGTTCTACGATAGCTTGTACGTTGCCCTCGCAAGCAGCTTCGAGGTTCCGTTTGTCACTGCCGACCGTCGCCTCTACCGTCGGATCGAACATCTGCCCGACGTGATCTGGTTCGGCGACTATTCGCCGTCAGGGTGACCCCGCCCATTCTGACCCCTACTCGAATCACCGCCTTGTAAGCCCGGTTCAATCGCCTGTTGTGCCTGTTTCACGCCGTATGCTATGCTGCCGCCGCAACCAAGATTTCGTGGATTCAGGTGTTGCGCGGCGGCGCGAGGACGGGTGATACGGATGTTCGCTGGCCGGCCTACTTCAGCCGGGTCCGAGCGCCGTGGACGGGGAGAGTTCGAGAGGAGCGACGATGGCGGCAGAGCCTCGCGTGCAACGTCGACCAGAGACGGTGCCGACAAACGGCAGTGCCAACGGTCGGCCCTTGCTTGAGGTCAAGAACCTCAAGACTCAGTTCTTTACGCAGGACGGCATCGTCAAGGCGGTTGACGACGTCACCTTCTACGTCATGCCAGGCGAGACGCTCGGCGTCGTGGGCGAGTCGGGCTGCGGCAAGAGCATGACCGGTCTCTCGATCATGCGGCTGATTCCCAACCCGCCCGGCAAGATCGTCGCCGGTGAGATCATCTTTAACGGCGACGACATCCTCCTCATGTCCGACAACGAGGTCCGGTCGATCCGCGGCAACGAAATCGCGATGATCTTCCAGGACCCGATGACCTCGCTCAATCCGGTCCTCACGATCAACCGCCAAATCAGCGAAGCCCTCCAGCTCCACATGGGCATGAACAAGGAACAGGCGCGTGGGAGGTCAATCGAACTCTTGAAAATGGTCGGCATCCCCAACGCCGAGGAACGCATCGATCAGTACCCGCACCAGTTCTCCGGCGGCATGCGCCAGCGCGTGATGATCGCGATGGCGCTGAGCTGCAACCCCAAACTCCTCATTGCCGACGAGCCGACGACCGCGCTCGACGTCACAATCCAGGCGCAGATCCTCGACCTGATGCGCAAGCTCCAGGTCGAACGCGACACCGGCGTGATCATGATCACCCACTCGATGGGCGTCGTCGCCGGCATGGCCGATCGCATCCAAGTCATGTACGCCGGGCACATCGTCGAGACGGCCAGCACCGAGGAGATCTTCGCCAACCCGCGTCATCCATATACGGTTGGACTGCTGCGCTCGATCCCCCGCCTCGACGCGATGCGCAAAGAACGGCTCATTCCGATCCAGGGCCTTCCGCCCGACCTCATCGACTTGCCGGACATGTGCCCCTTCATGCCGCGTTGCAATTACGCTCGGCAGAAGTGCGAAGAGAAGAACCCTCCACTCCTGGAAGTCCAGTCGGGTCACTACTCGGCCTGCTGGTTCTGGGAGGAGGTCGACAAGGACGCGGAGCCGCCGAGGAGGCAGGAATAGATGGCCGTTGACGTCGATCGCCGGACTCAACAAGTGCCGACCTCGTCGGCCGGTCAGAACGGCAGCGAACCGCTGCTGACCGTCAAAGACCTCGTTATGCACTTCCCTCTGACCCAGGGGATCATCTTCCAGCGCAAAGTCGGGGCCGTGCAGGCTGTGGACGGTGTCTCCTTTGAAGTCAAGCGCGGCGAAACGCTTGGCCTCGTGGGCGAGTCCGGCTGCGGCAAGTCAACGACAGGACGCGCCATTCTCCAACTCTACAAGCCAACTGCAGGCGAGGTCGTCTTTCAAGGCAAGGACCTGACGAAACTCGACGGAGGCGACATGCGCCGCATGCGCCGCCACCTCCAGATGATCTTCCAAGATCCCTACGCTTCGCTTAATCCCCGCATGACGGTCGGCAACATCATCTCCGAGCCGATGCAAATCCACCACCTGGTGGCCAAGAATGAACGCACCCAGCGTGTGCAAGAACTCCTGGAGACCGTCGGCCTCAACCCCTACTTTGCCAACCGGTATCCGCACGAGTTCTCCGGCGGTCAGCGGCAGCGCATCGGCATCGCCCGCGCGCTCGCGGCCAATCCGGACTTCATCGTCGCTGATGAGCCGGTCTCCGCGCTCGACGTCTCAATCCAAGCCCAAATCGTCAACCTGATGGAAGATCTGCAAAATCAGTTCGGGCTTACCTACCTCTTTATCGCGCACGATCTCTCGGTGGTCAAGCACATCTCCAACCGCGTCGCCGTGATGTATCTCGGCAAAATCGTCGAGATGGCAGAACGCACCGAACTGTACGAGGAACCGCTCCACCCCTACACGAAGGCGCTCCTCTCGGCCGTGCCCATCCCGGACCCGGTCATCGAGAAGCGGCGCGAGCGAATCATCCTCAGCGGCGACGTGCCGAGCCCGATCAATCCGCCGTCCGGGTGTCACTTCCACACGCGCTGCCCCTACTCTATGGAGGTCTGCAAGCAGGTTGACCCGATCTTTTCAGACCAGGGCAACGGGCATTTTGTCGCGTGCCACTTGTATCCGGGATCGGGGGCGTAGCGCGCGGTCGTGCGACCGTTCGGAGCCGGCGATCACCGCCTCTCTTTTATCAATCGGGGAGACCCAAACTCCGGGCTCTACCTGATCCTTCTCCTCGTCCTGGTGACTCAGGTGGTGGGCGGTCGTTCCCTGCCCGAACCGCGGCAGATCTTCGCCGTCCTCGGCTCGTTCATCATTGCCACCACGATCCACGAGTTCATGCACGCTTACACCGCCTGGCGCTTGGGCGACTCGACGGCGCGCGATCTTGGCCGGATCACGCTCAATCCGCTCATGCACTTCGAACCTTTCGGGTTCTTCGGCATGGTGATGATCTCGCTTGGCTACAGCTTCATCGGCTGGGGCAAGCCCGTTCCGGTCAACCCGAATCGCCTCAGCGGCCCCGGCATCCTCCAGCGCCAGCGCGCGATGGCCCTCGTCGCCGTGGCGGGCCCGCTCTCGAACGTCGTACAGGCGGCCGCCGTTGCGATCCCCTTACGCATCGCCCGCAACAATGGCACGGACCTCGGCGAGCTCGGGTACTACATGGAGTGGTTCCTTTGGGTCAACATCCTGCTGGCCGCGTTCAACATGATCCCGATACCGCCCCTTGACGGTCATAAGATCTTGACTGGCCTGCTCCCCAACTTTTGGTATCCCATTCTGGCGCCGATGGAGCGCTACGGCTTTATCATCCTCTTCGTCCTCTTTTTCATCAGTGGCCGGATCGGAGGCGAAGGGATCACGTCCGCCATGATCTCTCCAGTGCGGGACCTGCTGATCAGGCTGTTGCTCTAGACATGGCGACGGTATCCCTGCCTAACGCGGTCTCGATCGCGCTTCATCGCCTCCGCCAAGGACATGCGGCGCTTCGTTCCGCCCCGGTCGACGAGCAAGCCGCGATTCACGCCGCCAGGCTGTCCCCACGGCAGGTCGCCGCCTTCTCATCCCTGCCGGAGTTCGACCGGCGCCACCTTTGCCGCGACTTCGACGCATTGCGTCGTGTCGGGGTAGCGGACATGGACCTCTTACAGGCCGCCCTCCTCCACGACCTCGGCAAGCGATCACCGCATGGGCAGGTGCGGCTCGTTCATCGCGTAGCGCGCGTGCTGCTCGGCCGCCTCGCCCCGTCACTCCTGGAGCGTTTGGCGACACTTCCGGCGCCTCGCTGGCGCCTTGGACTGGCGCTGGCCGTCCATCATCCCCAACTCGGCGCGGAAGAGGCCGCCCGGCTGGGCTGTTCGCCTCGGACATGCTGGCTCATTGCGCGGCACGAGGCTCAACCACCGCCGCACGACGATGCCTTGGCGATCCTGATCGCCTGTGACGAGCGGACACCGTGATCGTGATATGTCCGTACACAATCGGACCCGTTTGCCGTACACTTCCCCTGCCGTGACTGCTCTGCTTGCCGTTCCTGTCAACCTCGAGAACTATCAGCTCCGCCTCCCGATCTTCGAGGGGCCACTCGACGTGCTTTTGCGGCTTATCGAGCGGAGCCAGCTCGCGATCACCGATGTCTCCCTGGTCGCGGTGACCGACCAGTTTTTGGACCACGTTGTTGGCCTCGGCGCCGCGCCGCCCCAGGTCGTCGCGGAATTCACCGCCGTCGGTTCGCGGCTGGTCCTGCTGAAGTCGCGCTCCCTGCTTCCGCGCCCCACCGCGGAGAGCGACGACGAGATCGGCGCCGATCTCGTCCATCAGTTGATCGAGTATCGTTCCGTGAAGGAAGCCGCGAGCCACCTCGCTCAGCGCGTCGCCGCCGGCGAGCACGCCTTTGGCCGATCCGACGGTGGAATTGCGCGCCCGGAGGCGTCGGCGCCCCGTTTGGCGCACCACGAGCCTGGACTGCTGGCACGGGCGATCAAGCGCCGACTTTCGGTCCTGCCGAACCCACGAAGCGCGCTGCCGGTGGCTCGCCTCGTCTCGCTCCGAGAGATGATCGAGCGCGTTATGTCGCTCGTGCCGCACCGTGGCGCGACGCGCTTCTCCACCATGTCCAGTGTTTGCACCGACCGCCACGAGCTCTTGACCGCATTTCTCGCCCTGTTGATCCTCATCCGGCGGCGCATCGTCGACGCCGACCAGGCAGCCCCCTTCGGCGACATCAATGTTCGCCGGTCATCCTCCGACCCGATTCGACTGGCCGAGCCTTACGCCGGCCGCGCCGCCGACGACTGATGCGCCGGCAGCCGAAGGAGATCGACTCCGAGGACACGGCCAAGGAACGGCGAGACGGGCCGCGCCAGGAGTCGCTTGTCCTCGACGCGCTCGACGGCCCCGCACCCGGCCCCGAGCTCCTGGCGCTCGTCGAAGCGCTGCTGCTAGTCGCACCCGAAGCGGTTACCATCGATCAACTGGCGCAGGGCGCCGGGGTGCCTGCCGAACAGATCGAAGAAACGTTACGGGAGATCGACGCCGCCGCCGACCGGGGATGGGTCGTGCAGCGCCACGGTGGAACGGTGCAGCTGACGACCGCTCCACGGTTCGCGCGCTACGTGCGCCGTTTTCTCCGGCTCGACCGGGAAGCCAAACTCTCGTCCGCCGCGCTTGAAACCTTGGCGATCATCGCCTACGAACAGCCGGTGACACGGGCCGAGATCGAGGCCGTGCGCGGCGTCGATACCTCTGGCGTAATCGCTACGCTCCTCGCTCGCGGACTGATCGAGATCGCCGGCCGGCTGCAAACCGCGGGGAATCCGTTCCAGTACGGAACGACGCCCGTATTCCTCATGCTCTTCGGCCTGCGTGCGCTTGAGGAACTGCCGCCGCTGGGCGACATGGGCGGCCGAGATGCGGCGACCGCGCTGAAGGCAGCGGTTGCGGAGGCCGACGTCGCTCAGCCGACCGCCGAGAGCTGACGCACCCGCTCGACCGCCTCAACCAGCGAGTCGACCGCGTCGTTAATCTCCTCAGTCGTGTTGCCCCGACCGACCGTCAACCGCAGACTCGCCCGGCACCTCGCCTCGTCGTAGCCCATTGCCAACAAGACGTGGCTCGGATCGGATCGTCCGGTCGTGCACGCCGAGCCGGCCGATGCGGCGATGCCCTGCATGTCGAGATTGAGCAGCATCGTCTCTCCTTGGACCCCGGGAATCGATACGTTGAGGTTGTTCGGCAGCCGGCGTGTCCAATCGTCCGTGCCGTTCAGTTCGACGTCGGGGATCGCTTCGCGGATGCCGGCCCACAGGCGGTCACGCAACCCGGCGCAGTGGCTGTTGTAGCCCATACGGGTCCGTTGGGCCAATTCGAGCGCGGAGGCCAGGCCGACGACGCCGGCGACGTTCTCGGTGCCGCCACGCCGCCCGCTCTCCTGCCCTCCCCCATGCTGCTGATACGCGATCGGAGTCTGACGCCGGACGTAGAGCAGACCAACCCCCTTCGGACCGTAGAACTTGTGGGCCGAAAGCGACAACAGGTCGACGTTGAGGTCGTCGACGGACAAGGGCAGGATACCCGCCGCTTGCACCGCATCCGTATGAAAGAGGACGCCGTGGCGCCGTGCGATTTCGCCGATCTCCACAATCGGCTGAATCGAACCAGTTTCGTTGTTGGCGTACATCACCGAGATCAGGCACGTCTCGGGCCGAATCGCCGCCTCGACCGCCGCGGGTTCCACGAAACCCGCGTCATCACACGGCAGATACGTGACCGGAAAACCCTGCCGTTCGAGCCATTGCGCCGTGTGGAGCACGGCATGATGCTCAATGTCGGTCGTGATGATGTGCGGCGGATCGGCCTCCGGGTGCGCCAGACGACGCTGCCAAGCGACGCCGCTGAGCGCAAGGTTGTTGCTTTCCGTCGCCCCGCTCGAGAAGACGATCTCGGCCGGCTGGCAACCAAGGATGCGCGCCACGGCGTTTCGCGAGCGGTCGAGCGCTGCACGACCGTCCTGTCCTAGTTGATAGATGCTCGATGGGTTGCCGAAATGCCGTGTGAAATACGGCAGCATCGCTTCGAGCACCGTGGGATCGACCGGGGTTGTGGCGGCATGATCGAGATAGATGGTGTCGTCACCATCAGGAAGAAGCATGGTCTACTCCCAGGATGTTGGCGTGGGATGCGAATACAGGGAGAAGTAATGGATCAACGGGGCGGAAATCGGGAGATCAGGCCGCGTCGGTGCCGGCAACGACAAGCCGGTCGGCGCGCGCGGCCCGTCGCTCCTTGCCCTGGTTGATCAAGTCGGCGAGCGTTATCGAGTCGATGGTCATCGCAATCGAGTCGCGGACTTTCATCCACACCGGGCGAGTCTCACAGCCGTCGATGAGTGGGCACGTCTGGTCGGCAGGATCTTCAGAAACGCAGTCCATGGGCGCGACCGGCCCTTCCATCACCCGGTACACTTCGCCCACCACCACCAGTTCCGGCGGGCGGGTCAAGACATAGCCGCCCTGTGCGCCGCGTTTGCTTTCGACCAATCCGGCCTTGCGCAACGGCACGATGAGCTGTTCCAAGTAGGCGTACGGTATGGACGATTCTTTGGCCATCGCCGCGATCGACACTGGCCCGGCGCCGTAGTTATGGGCAAGCGTCACCATCGCGCGGACGCCGTACTCGCCGCGAGTTGAAACTTTCATGGCGCCTCCACCTGCGCGGAGGGCAGAAACCCTCTCGTCGCATCCTACCTTTTGGGAAGCGTTAGGTCAAGGACGATCGCGGAGCCATAGCCGCGCGGGCGTGATGATGGATACGCGAACCTACCGGATCAAGCCGCGAAAGGCGTTACCGATGGCAACGGCCCAGCTTGCGGCAAAGCGGGAGCCGCCGGACTGCGCGTTGAGGTAGCGATAGACGTGGACAAATCGGTCCGCGGTGAAAATGCCGCGATACAGACCGTCTTCGGTGACCGGCAGCGCCCAGCGGTCCAGCTCGTGCATCTTCTGTTGCACGTCATAGACCGACGCTTGAATGTCGACCGTCTCGACGTCGCGATCCATCACGTCAGCGACCGTGCGGCCGGCGATGGCGCCGTTCAGTCCCGGCAACAATTGGTGCCGCCAGAGCATGCCGATCACTCGCGAGCCGTCGGTGACGACGACGTCGCGCGGACCGCCGCGCAGCGCGTAGGTGAGTGGGTGGTGCGCCGAGATGCCGCCCATGTCCCACAAGGCAAACTGGCCGACCCGCAGACGCCGCATCGCCGACTCCAGCCGGACGGCGCGGCCTTCGGCATAGGCCGCGCCGATTATGAAGAGGCCGATCAGCGGCAAGAGATAATCGCCCCACCAGATGCCGAGGATTGCGAGCACCACCGCCGCCGCCTGACCGAGTAGGACGGCAAAGCCGGTCGCGCGCTCCCGCCCGACCACCGCCGAGAGACCCGCCCGCACGACGCGCCCGCCATCCATCGGAAAGGCCGGCAGCATGTTGAAGAGGACCAGCATGACGTTCGTAAAAAAGAGATAGATCAGTAGCCCACCGGGCGCGATGTCGTCAACATACGAGAGATAGTCGACCAGCGAGTTGTATCCGTTGAAGACGCCAAGGAGCAAGAGAGGCGGCACCAGCGCAACGGCGATCGCGACGTTAACCAGCGGGCCGGCAATCGCGATCAACGCTTCTGTCGTCGGGCGCGATGGGAGATGTTCGAGCCGGGCAACGCCCCCGATCGGGAGCAAAGTGATGTCATGCACCTTGACGCCAAAGTGCAACGCCATGAAGCTGTGCCCCAACTCGTGGAGCACGACACAGCAGAAGATGAAGAAGACGAGCAGGGCGCCGTAGATTAGGGCGCTTATGCCACGATCGTCCATCACGCCCCAGTGGAACGCCACCCAGAGCACGACAAGCAAGAAACTCGGATGGACCCGAATCTCGATGTCCCGCACTCGCGTGATGGTAAATGACCGTAGCATCGCCTACCGCGTCCCGCGAGGCCGATCGCTCGGCAAGCCTAGAGTGTTCTGCTGCGCCCTGGTTACGAGGCAAAACTCCGCTAAATCCTTCGCCGTTTGCGTCATACTGATACGCTGCATTTCCATAAGATGCGGCGACCATGCAGCATGGATGATACCAATCGGCCCCGACCCTGTACAGGTGTTCGTACGCGGCAGGCCAGCTGATACTGCTTCCAGCGCGCAATCAGGCGCCGATATAGCGAACGTTCTTGTTGTTGGCGCCGCGATGCACGCAGGGGTTGGCGACAAGCCGGCGAACTTCAGCAAGTTCCTTGCCATCACTTCCGCGCTTGCCGTACACTTGCGGCATTCGCGACGGTCGACAATGCATGGCGGCCGCTCCCAACCACGGGCTTTCTCGTTCCAGCGCCGCGCTTGGTCGATTGCTCGCACGTTCGGTGAACAAGACGCCTGACCGCGCCCTACGCCGTCCAGCCGACAACAGCGGCACCGGGCATAATGAGATGAGGACCCGCACATGGAGATGGAGCACGGCTACGATCTCTCCCAGGAGCAGCGGCCGTGGGTGTCGCCGAGCCTCATCGAAGCGAACTACATCCTCAGTCTGTCGCGCATGGAACTCGAAAACATCATCGCGGCGGAGGTAGAAATCAATCCGGCCCTGGAACTGGACGAGCAGCCGCTCTGCGCCATCTGCGGCGCGGTGCTTGAGGGATCAGTCTGCCCCACCTGCCCAGTCGAATCGATCAGACCCGAGTTGCCGGACCGCGACGACTCCCTCGCCGAACGCCTGACGTCATCCTCTTCGCTGCGCGACGACGACTTCGATCCCCTTGCCCTGGTCGCCGATGACGAGAACGTGCGCGCCACAATCCTGCGAGACGCTCGGACCATCCTCAAACCGGACGAGCAACCGATCGCCGAGTATCTCGTCGACGCCATCGACGAACGCGGATTTCTTGCGGCGTCGCTGGACGAAGTCGCCCAAGCGCTCGGTGTCGACGCCGCCACCGTTGAGACCGTGCTCGAAGTCGTCCAGGACGTAGCGCCGGTCGGCGTGGGATCGCGCGACCTGCGGGAGTGCCTTCAGCTCCAGATCCGCGAGCTCGAAAACCTAGAACAGACCGTACCGGCGGTGGTCCACGCGATTGTTGACCGCCATCTCGAAGATCTTGCCCTGCATAAGTTCGGCAAGATCGGCAAGGACCTTGGCGTCTCGACCGAAGAGGTCGAGGAGGCGCGCGACTTCATCCGCGCTCATCTCAACCCGACGCCGTTGCAGTCGCAACTCGCCCGCTCCTGGCGCAGCCCATCGCGATCGACCTACGTAGCGCCAGACGTCGTTATCTCAATCAAAGACGATGTTCTCTACGTCGAGGTTGTCGACAGCGGCCGGGCCAGGTTGCGCGTCAATCCCTTGTACGAGGAACTCGCGATCGACCTCGGTCGGCGGCGTGTTCATCGGGAGAGCGAGCAACCCTCACCGAATGGTCACAGCCACGACGCGCGCCCCGAATCGTCGGAGGACGATCGGACGCACATCCGTCAGTACACAACCCGCGCCAAGAACTTCCTCTCCAACGTCCAGCAACGTCAGGATACGCTGCTCCGCATCACGAAGTGCATCTGCGAGCTGCAAGAAAATTTCCTACGTGATGGAGTCCGCGAGTTGCGCCCGCTGACGCGGGCGACGGTCGCCCAACAAGTCGGCGTCCACGAGTCGACCGTCAGCCGCGCTACCGCAGACAAGTACGTGATGCTACCATCGCGCAAGGTTATCCCGTTCAGCGACTTCTTCACGCCGTCGCTCAGCGTCAAGGACGTCATGCGCGAACTGATCCATCAGGAGCAGTCCCAGGGGCGGTCCCTCACCGATCGCGAGATCTGCGATCGGCTCCAACACGTGGGGATCCGCATTGCCCGCCGCACCGTGGCCAAGTATCGCAACGAACTCGGCATCCTGCCCTCGACAATGCGGTAGCGATTAGCTGGCCGCGTCCTCGACGGGCGGGACCTCGTACTCACCATAGGCAACCAGAGCGAGGCGCTGGATAACTTGCCTCGCCCGGTCGTCGTCGGTCATCCCTTCCGAGAGCGCCGCCAGGATGATCGGGCCGTCCGGCCCGTAGATGACGCCGACGTCGTGGACGACGTGCTCGAGATTGCCGGTCTTGTGCGCCATCTCGGTCCCAGGCGGCAAGAGGATCGGGAAGCGATCGTTGACGGCCTGTTGCCGCAAGATGGCGAGCAGTTCCGCGCTCGCCTCAGGACTGACGACTTCGCCCGCGAGCAACATCTGGAAGAAACGCGCCATATCGCACGGCGTCGTCAGGTTAACCGGTCCGGTACGCGCCTCGGCGTTCGCGAACGACGTCGCCGCTTCGGCGTCGTGCAGCGAGGTATCCGCCGCGGGCCTCGGCGGCCACTCTGGTAGGTCCGGCGGCTCGACCAGGAAATGCGTGCGCGTCAGTCCTAGTTCGATCGCCATCGCCTCGATCGCGTCCTCTCCCGTCAGTTGGATGAGTGCCCGCGCCGCCACGTTGCTGGAGTAGGCTCCAGTCGCGAAGACCGCCTCCTCAACCGTCACACGTCCATCCTTGGCGCTCGGGTTGAAGTAACTGTCGGCAGGTTCCTCGCCGGTCGGGAAGTAGTCGGGCTCCAAGGTTATCTGTTGCGCGAAAGTCAGCTCGCCGGCCTCGCGGGCCGCGTAGACGTCGGCCAGCAGCACCAGCTTATACAGGGAGGCCGCGACAAACGGCACCTCGCAACCGGCGCTGTAGAGGAGCGCCCCATCCGGGCGCATCAGAACGACCCCGTAGACGCCGTCCTCTCCTGCCAAAAGTTCATCGACCGCGGCCACCATCTCCGGCGGCGCATCCGCATACTGATAGGTACGCTCGGGTAGGCGAGCCGCGGGTGGATCCACCTGGCGAGCGGTCGGGATTGGCCCGGAGGCCGACCTCTGCTCCTCTTCCGACCGATTCTCATCGAACAGGCTGCACGCCGGCAGCACCGCCACTATCGCCACAAGGACCCAGGTCGTCCAAACCACCCGGCCACCATGCCCAACCCTGGTTTCTAGCCAGATCAACGCCCGCTCCAGTTGGTAGGCGGCCGGCCACGGGCTGAGGCGCTTTGTTCGCTGCTGTCGCGTTGGATCACAGGCGGCTTCACTCGGGCATGTGCACGCATTTGCCGCAACGAGCAGTCAAATGCGGCGCTCGGACAGTTTCGTGCGGGGACCGCCATTATATGGTGCCCCGGAATCTCTGACACCATTTCCCCCAAAACCACCTCAGCAAGCGGTCAACGATTGCTGGCGGCGCATGCACGTTGGGGGATCGGATTGCGGGCTCCCTCTGGACGGTTGTCGGTTGGGTGGACAACCGCCAATGAGCCCGCGGCCAGAGCGACGAGCCGACGAGGGCGAGAATGTGGTCATGACCATCTCAGCACAGGCACTGGCTACGCGGTGGCAGGCACAGTACGCATCCGGAGACCATTCCGGGATAGCCGACACCTTCAAGCTCGGCACGGGCGGTTCCGCGGGCCCCAGGCCTCACGAACTGCTCGAAGCCGCGCTTGCGAGCTGCATGAGTATCTCCGCCCGCATGGAACTCGCTGAACAGGGCCTCGACGACACGGGAGTGGGCGTGGCAGTCGAGGTTGAGCGAGAGGAAGCCGTGAGCCGATTCCGCTACACACTGATCCTGCCGCCTCAGCTCGAAGGCCACCGAAGCGCCCTACTCGCCCGTCTTGAACGATCGCCTGTTCGCACCACGCTGAGCAAGACACTCGAATTCGCGCCGGGCGGGACCGAGTGACGAGTTCCCGGTGAGGGATCCCTCACCGTGTACCGAAACAACCAGGTGACGAAACACGCGCTCCTGGGGACGAGAACCAGGAAGGAACGCGACGATGCGACCACTGATCCTGACCGGCGGCCCAGCAGTCGGGAAGACGACCTGCGGACGCGCCCTCACAGTCGAACGCGACCGCGCCGCGTACATCGACGTTGTCATCTTCACCGCTACGTGGCCCTGATCTTCAGCGCTCAGTGGCACCCCCATGCCCGTCGCTCGATCAGGGCAGGTGGCCGATCACGAGCTGCTCCCGCGCCGCCTCGACGACCTCTTGCGTGATCGTCTGCAGGTGGTTGATGCGCAGGATCCGCGCGATCTGGCTGAACAGCCGCTGCACCAACCGGAAGTTGCCACCGGTGATGCGGGCGATCGCCGCCAGCGCCTCGGCGTCCGTGTAGTCGTCCGGCGAAACGGTCAGCCCGATCTCGTGCCACTTGTGGGCCAGGATGAAGCGCAGCTCGTCCTCGCTCAGCGGCCGGAAGTGGTGGACGAACCCGACCCGCGAGTAGAGCTGGGGGTAGCGGGCCAGCCGCTTCTCGATCCCCGGCAGGCCTATCAGGACCACCCCCGCCCCGTCGGCGAAGTTGGCGCAGTCGTAGCGGTCGCGGATCTCCTCCAATTCCGGCATCTTGAGGCGGTCGGCCTCGTCGACGAGCAGCAGGTCGACCGCCCCGGCGCCGGACGCTAGCAGCGCTCCACCGGCCGTGGCCACGAAGATCCTGCGATCGGCTCCAACGGCCGGTGACGTCGCCACCGCCAGCACCGTGTCATCTGCATGTGCGGTCTGCCAACGCTCAAATTGGCTCCCACCGTCGTGGGACGAGAGGAGGCCCACATCGGTCGCTACGAGAAACACTCGATGACGGGAGGATCCGTGGATCGTGCTCAGGCCCAAGACCCGAGGCTCCAACGTCTCGCCACCGCCCCGCGATGCGACCGCGAGGCGTCGCTTGCGTCCTTGCCCCGTACGTCGATCGAGTGCATAGAGATGGTTCCCACAGCCGAGGATAAGCATCCCGCCCGATGAGTCGGGATCGAGCGCGACGACCCCCGCCTCGTCCAAGGTGAGGAGCCGTTTCCAGGAACGTCCCTCTCCGGCCAGTACCCAGATCGTGGGTCGTTCCTCACCCGATTCCGGCGACACCGTGATCGCGACTGGTACCACAGTGTCGGCATCGTCCTGGACTTGGCTCAGCGCCACGAGCCGTTCACCGCCGAATGGACTCGGCATCGTCTCCCACACCCGGCCATCGCGCGAAAAGCAGAGGTCCCCATTCGCGAAGCCGGCAACCAGGCGAACCGATGTCGCTGGCATATCGGCGATCGCCAGCCCGATCGGCAGCTCATGCCAGTCGGCCCCGACCTGTTCCCACCTCCAGGTATCGGCTACGCCGACAAACACCCCGTCGGTCGTGAGCGCAAAGACCGAGCGGTCACGCGCGAATCGAGGCGAGACGACGAGATCGCGCAGTAACCCGAGTATCCCATCGGACAGGTCGCGCCACGACCCTCCAACGTCCAACGAGAGCCGGACGCCCGCGCTCGGACCACCGACGAACACCGCATGGCCGCCGGCTCCTGCGGGGACGGTCCGGATGATCGAGAGCGGCGAGGCGCACAGCCCGGCGTTGGAGGGGAGCCAGGTGCTCCCGGCGTCGGCGGAGACCGCGACGCCACGCATCGCCAACGCTGCCAACACGCGCTCGTCACCCCCGCTCGTCCCACCGGTGATGCTCATCACGGGCGCGGGCAACGATCCGGCGATACGCCACGAATCGCCCGCGTCCGGGGAGACAAAGACCTGCGAATCCGTCGTCAGCATCATTCGCTGGCCTCCGCCGTCCAAGAACAAGAGTCCAGAGACACCACCGATGCCGTCGGCGACGCTCTCCCAAGTGCGTCCGGCGTCTCGCGAACGGAACGCGCCGTGCGCTTCCGTTCCGGCCAGCAGGGTTCGATCCTCCCCGAACCGCAGTGAGCACGCGAGGCATTGGACTGCCACCTCATCGGCGGGCAACTCCATCGTTGTCCACGACTTGGCGCCATTCCGCGAGCGGTAGAGTCCGCTCGCGCAGCCGGCAAACGCGGTGCGATCGGTGGCGAACGTGGGCGACAGGGCAAGCGTGAGAACCGTCCGGTCAAGCAAGCCGACGCCCGATTCCGTCCAGGCGGCGCCGTCGTCGGTGGAAACCAGTACGCCATCGTGCTCGGTGCCGGCGAACACGGCTCGCTCGCCGTCGAGAGCGTCGGCAACAGCGAGGGCATTGATCTGCTTGTCGCCGATGAGGTGGGTCCACGTTTCGTCGTCCGCCCGCAGGCGAAAGACGCCGTACTCATTGCCGGCAAACAACAACGGGTGCGCGTCGCGATCGGACGCGGCGGCGAGCGTCGCGAACCCCATCGGGGTGCCGTGGACGGCGACTGCCCGCCAGGACGCGCCACCGTCGGCCGTCGCGAAGACGCCCACTGGCGTGGCCGCGAACGTGGTGACCGCCGCGCCCGACGCGCGGTGCGTCGCTAGCCAGTTGACCGTTCCTCCGTCAACCCGAAGGAGTGTCGTCCAGGCCGGTTGCATCATGGTCTCCGCGTCACGGCGCATCGGCGATCGGCGGGCGCGGGCGGCGAACGAGCGTTTCGGTCGTGAGCACCATGCCGGCCATGCTCACGCTCCGTTCGAGCGCCGCCTCGATCGTCTCGAGCGGATCGAGGATACCGCCCTCAAGGGCGTCGACCCATCGCCGGCGCACGACGTCGAACGTCTGACCGGGCGGCGCGGCGAGGGCGTCGGCAAGGATCATGCTCGCGTCCATCCCGGCATTCTCGGCGATCGCCCGCATCGGCTCGCCGAGTGCCCGCGCAAAGATGCGGCGCGCTGGCTCCTGTCCCTCCGGCAACGGGAGGCGATCAAGCGCGCCCGCACAGCGCACGAGCGTGGCACCCGCACCCGCCACCACGCCGCCGCGGAGCGCCGCCCGGAGCGAGTTGACCGCCGCCTCGAAGCGGACTCGGCGCTCCGCCCGGGCTGCTTTGGTCGGTGCCCCGATCCGCACGACGGCGGAGACGCCGCCAAGCCGCCCGATGCGTGCCCGGATGGCCTCGATCTCGGATTGGTCCGCATCGCCGACGGCACGGAGCGTGGCTCTCGCCGCGGCCAACCGGTCGCGAATGCCCGTACGATCGCCGGCGCCGTCGATGATGCAGAACTCCTTGCGCGTCATCCAGACCCGGCGGGCGTGCCCGATATCCTCCGGCCGCACCCGGTCACCGACCGACCAAGAAGCACGATTGACGCTGCGCCCACCGGTGAGCGCCGCGAGGTCGGCCATCGCCTCGGTTTGCTGGCGGCCGAGCAGTGGGGATCGCGCCGCGGCGACCGTATCGAAGGTGCCCCGCTCCCGATTGATGAGCAGCAGCTTGATCGCCCCGTCCCCGAACTGAGGAGCGATGATGACCAGGTTGCGGCTGCCCACCTCTCGGCATGCCTCCAAGCCGGGTAGTAACTCGTCGCCGGTTAGCAGCGGGAGTTCCGAGAGAAAGATGGCGGGGTCTTGGAGTTCGATCCGCGAGTCGGTTTGTGCGGCGAGGCCGAACGAGGCCCACCCTTCCTGCCAGGTCGTCGCCTCCAGGAAATGAAACCCGGACGCGGATGTCGCCGAGTCTTCGACGGACACCGAGCCGTCGGGACCGACCGCCTCCATCACCTCGGCCACCATCGCGACCAGGTCGGGCTCGCGCAACGACCCGCGGGCGATCGCCTGCAAGTTGCGAACCTCGTCGATGCTGACCGCCTGCCGCCGCAGTTCGCCGAGCGCCGCGGAGAGTAAACACTGCCACGCCCGCTTCATGAGCAGCGGATCGCCGCCCGCCGCAACGTACGGTGCGGCACCGTCGACGAGCCCCTGCGCGATCAGACAGGCGGTGGTCGCCCCGCCCCCGACGGTCTCGTGCATCTTCCAGGCGAGGTGGCGCAGCATCATGCCGCCCATGTCGGCGAACGGCTCGTCGAGTTGCACCGTGCGACGGGCGATCGTCGCGCCATCGTCGAGGATTTCCGGGCGCTCGCCATCAACGGCGCCGGCGACGGCGACGGTTCGCGCGAGCGGACCCAACGTCGGGCGCAGCAACGCGGTCATCGTGCGCCCGCCATAGGCAAGCGCCCTTCGCGCCCGATCACCCTGTAGGATCGACCCATCGCTCAAGGTCCGGTCCCTCGTGTTCGCCGCCACAGATCGGGCGCCGATCAAGACACCGCCGTCCAGTCGAAGACCACGCCGAGCCTTCCGCCCTTCCGCGCGGCGAAATCGGCATAGATCCGGCCGCATTCGGCCGGGGAAACGACGTCGGTCAGCAGCGGGGCGACCCGAATCCGTCCGTCCGCGAGCCAGCCGAGGATCGAGGAGGCGCTCAGTTCCAGGGAACTCGCTTCGAACTTGGTCGGCAACGTCGGGATTTGCCACTCCCATCCGCTCCGCACGGTGACATAGCCGACGAAGATCCGACCGAGGAGCGCATGGGCGGTGAACGAGGGATCGCCGGCGCCCCAGGGCGTGCCGACGAGCGAGACCTCGCCGCCGGGGCGGACGAGTTGGGCGGCCGTGACGCCGCCGGCGGTCGAGCCGGTCGCCTCCACCACGAGTTGGCACGCGTTGCGGAGTTCGTCACCGGCCGCCTCGCCGACGTCGCGGATGCCGGAGTTGCGGGCGATGTCGAGCCGGGCGGCATCGAGTTCGATGGCCGCCGTCTTGAGCCCGGCGATCTGGCACAGCTGGGCGGCCAGGTTTCCGACCAACCCCAGCCCGATCACGGCGACCTGGTCGCCCAATCGCGCGGTCGTGGTGCGCAGCGTGGTCATCGAGACGACGGCCATCCGGGCGAAGGTCGCGTGGGTGGAGGCCAACCCCTCGGGCACTGGCAGGCAGAGCTCGCGCGCCGTATCCAGGCGGAAGGCGGAGACGTGGTTGCCCATCGAGAAGACGCGCGCGCCGGTCTTGACCTTCGCCTCGGTGCCTGCTGCGACGACCCGGCCGACGTTGGCGTAGCCGGCGCGGCGCGGAAACGACGAGGCAACGATCCGGTCCGGAAGCGGCAGATCGAGGTAGGTGGCCGTTTCGGTGCCGGGGCTGACCAGGCTGGCCTCCGTCTGGATCACGACCTCGCTCGGGCCGAAATTCCCGTCGCCGAGGTCTTCGGCGCGGAGAACCGCTTCGGACTTCTGGGCAAAGAGAACCCGTTGGACGCGCATGACTACCCTTTCAAGCCGGTGGCAACGACGCCGCGAATGAAATACCGCTGCGCGAAGATGAACACGACCACGGTCGGCAGGGTCATCATGAGCGCCGCCGCCATGAACAGGTTGTCCTGGGGGACGCCGGACAGCCCGACTTCGCCGATCGTGAAGGCGCGGATGCCGAGCGCGAGCGTGTAGTTCTCCGTGCTGTTGAGGTAGATCAGGGGGTTGATGAAGTCGTTCCAGTGGGAGAAGAACGAGATGATCGCCGCGGCGGCATAGGCCGGCATGGTCAACGGCGCCGCGATCTCCCAAAACACCCGAAGATGGCCTGCTCCGTCGAGCCGCGCCGAGTCGATCAGCTCCTGGGGAAGCGACATGAAGAATTGACGGAACAGAAAGATGAAGAACGCCCCGCCGCCGAACCAGTACGGGACGATGAGCGGCTTAAGGGTATCGAGCCAGTTGAGCTCCTTGAACAGCACGAAGGTCGGAACCAACGTCAGTTCCGGCGGGAAGATAATGGTTCCGAGAATCAGCATGAAGATGATGTTGCCGCCCGGCACGCGGAAGCGCGCAAAGCCGTAGCCGACGATCGACGCGGTGAGGACCTGGCCCAACGTCGCCAGGCCGGTGACGATGAGCGTGTTCCGGTAGAAGGTGCCGAATGGCACGTTCTGCCAGACTAGTTGAAAGTCCTCCCACCGCCAACGGCTCGGTATCCAGACGGGCGGGATGTGGCGAATCTCCGCGACCGACTTGAGCGCACCGACCGCCGTCCAATAGGCGGGAATGGCGAAGACGATGGCGAGGAGGACGGCGATGAGGTAGAGCGACAATCGTCCGACGACGCGCCACGCGTGCCGCCCGCGAGTGGTCGGCGTTGCGACGGTTCCCACGCTCATCATCGCCCTCCTTCGTAGTGGACCCACCGACTCTGCAGCGAGAACTGCAGGATCGTCAGCACCAGAACCGCCAGGAAGAAGAGCCAGCCGAGCGCCGAGGCGTAGCCCATCTCGAAGAACTGGAACGCCGTCTTGAACAAGTGGAATCCGTAGAACCAGGTGGCGTAGCTCGGACCACCATTCGTGGCAATGTACGCCGGGGTAAAGATCCGCAGGGACGTGATCACGGTCAGGATCGTGACGAAGAAGAGCGCCGGCGTGATCAGCGGCAGCGTGATGCCGAAAAAGCGCCGCACCGGGCTCGCGCCGTCCAGCGCCGCGGCATCGAGGAGATCTTGGGGGATGCCTTGGAGCGCGGCGAGAAAGATGATCATCCTGGTGCCGCCAACGGTCGACCACCAGTCGATGAAGACCAGAGACGGCAATGCCCAATGGGGACTCGACAGCCATTTCGGTCCGTCAATCCCGAGCTGATCAAGGAGAAAGTTCATCAGGCCGAAGTCGGGATTCAGCAACCAGACCCAGAACAGCACGGCCGCAACCGTCGGGACAACCGACGGGAGAAAGAAGAGCGTCCGGAAGAGCGACGTCCCGCGCAAGCGCTGATTGAGCAGCACCGCGACCCCAAGCGAGAGCGCGATGCCGAGGGGGACGTTGAGCAGGGCGAAGATGACGGTCCGCTTGATCGACGGCCAGAACAGCGGATCGTCGTGGAGCGCACGGGAGTAGTTGGCCAGCCCCACCCAATTTGCCGATTCGATCATGTTGTAGTCGGTGAAGCTCATGAGGAGCGCGGCGATCAGCGGCCCAAGGGCGAAAATGAGGAAGCCGAGGATCCCGGGCAGGATGAAGAGGTAGCCGACCAGGAATTCCCGGGTTCGCAGCGACACCCGAGGCGCTCTCACCGCGCGAGCTTGGGTCAAGGTATCGACGCGCACACGCATTCCCCCTGAGCCGATCAACGGGGCGGGCGCCGGACGCGTCCGCCCCGTGACGATGATAGGCGGCTGCCCGTCGCTAGTGCATCTCCAAAGCAGGTAGTGTGTGATGGGCTATAGTCGTCGCCATGAAAGCTCCGATCTTTGTGCGTCCGCTGACGGACGCCGAGCGCGCGACGTTGGAGGCCGGCCTGCGCTCGTCCGATGCCTTTGTCCTCCGACGATGCCAGATCATCCTGGCGAGTAGCCGTGGTGAGCGGGCACCGGGGATCGCCGCGCACCTGAGTTGCGCCAGCCAGAGCGTCCGCAACGTGATTCGCGGATTCAACGAGCGGGGCCTGGCGGTGCTGGGGAGGACATCATCTCGCCCCAGGACCATCCACCGGGCGTTCGAGGCTGCGCGGGTGGAGGAACTCAGAGCGCTCTTGCACCAGAGCCCGCGGCAATTCGGCCGTGAGACGAGCGTGTGGACGCTGAACCTGGCAGCAGACGTGAGCTGTGAACGGGGACTGACCGGTGAGCGGGTATCGGACGAGACCATCCGCAACGCGCTCAAGCGGCTGGGCGTGAACTGGAAGCGTGCCAAGCGGTGGATCACCAGCCCGGACCCAGGGTACATAAGGAAAAGGCAGCGCGACCGGCTGATCGGCCTGGCGGAGCGTCATCCCGAGTGGGCGCTGGGCTATGAAGACGAGACGTGGTGGAGTCGCTTCGAGCAGCCGAGCTTGCACTCGTGGGGCCAGGAGCCCTTGCGGCTCGTGGAGCAGTCGGTCGCGAAGACGGATAAGGACCCGAAGGCATTGGCGTGCTACGGACTCTGGCTGCGGCTGCGGGCGGCAGGCGGGGAGACGTCCGAGCAGATGTGGCTGCGGTTCGTGGATGGGCGGCCGGTGAGCGAGATCACCACGCAATTCCTGAGCTGGTGCTGCCAGCGGCTGGAGGCGGTGGGCAAGCAGGCGCTGCTGCTGGTGTGGGACAACGCGAGTTGGCACGAGAGCAAGGCCGTGCGCGCGTGGATACGGGACCACAACCGGCAGGTCAAGGAGTCCGGCCGGGGGGTGAGGATGGTGCCTTGTCTGCTGCCGAAGAAAGCCCCGTGGCTGAACCCGATCGAGCCCAAGTGGGTGCATGGCAAGCGGAAGATGGTGGAGCCGAACGGCACACTCACCGCCACCGAACTCGCCGACCGAGTCTGCGATTGCTTCGGTTGCCCGCACGAAGATCACCTCTCTATTCCACAAGAGGCCGCTTGATCATGCACTAGGCCGGTCCCTGGTCGAGGATGGCCTGCCCGGCTTCGGTCGCGTCGGCGATCGCCTCGTCGACGCTCTTCTGCCCGAGCCAGGCATTCGTCATCGCCTGATTGATGGCGATCTCGAACTCGCGGAAGCGGAAATTGGCCGGGTAGTAGAGCGGGTTGGCGGTCTGCATCAGGTCGGCGTAGACGGTGTGCGTCGGGTCCTCCATGAGGGCTGGATCTTCCCAGACATCCGGACGCGAACCGGGCAGGTAGTTCTGCTCCCAGAGGAACATCCCCGCTTCCTTGGTCGAGGTAAACTTGTGGAAGAGCCATGCCTCGTCCGGATGCTTGGTATCCTTCGAGATCGGCACCGAGTCCGTCTGCAGCATGGCGCCGTTGTTGCCGGCCGGTCCGTTGGACATCGGTGCGACGCCCCAGTTGAACTCCCAGGTCGCCTCGGCGCCCCACCGACCCCAGTAGCCACCAGCGTTCATGGCCAGCTTCTGGCTCGACATCAGGACGCCAACGTCGGTGTCGGGCCCTGGGGTCGGCGCCACCTTGGACGTGACGTAGAGGTCGGCAAGCCACTGAATGGCCGCCCTCGCCTTTTCCTCGGTGAAGGTCATCGTCTTCCCGTCCGCGGAGAGCGGCTCGCCGCCGAAGCTGGGAATGACCTGACACAGCCCGTTGAAGTAGCCGACAGATGGAGCATAGCCCAGCAAATCGGCGGTGTCCCCGGACCGCTTGGTCAGTTGGGCGGCCGTCGAGGCCAGCGTTTCGGTCGTCCAGGTGCCGTCCGGGACCGCGACGCCGTTCTGGTCGAACAGATCCTTGTTGTAGTAGAGCCCGACGATGGACGGGTGCGACCAGAGCGGCAGCGCGTAGGTGGCGTCGCCGACCTTGAGCATGCTGACCGCCGCGGGATACCACTGCGCGCTGTCGATCGCGTCCGCCGCGACGTAGTCATCGACCGCGAGCCAGGTCCCGCGGAGGCGTAGTCGTAGTAACCCTCGATGCTCGACATCCAGATCAGATCGCCCTGCGTTCCACCGGCGATGAGGACGGCGACCTTCTGGAAATACTCCTGGTTGGCCCCCGCGAAGTACTGGCCGGTGATCTTGATGCTCGGATTCTGCTCGGTGAACTGGGCAATGAAGCCCTCGAAGATCTGCTGCTCGGCGCCGCTGCGGGCATTGAACTTCAGTTCGACGGTGTCCTGGTGGGGAGCCCTTGCTGGTGCGGCGGTCGTGCCGGGCGCGGCCGAAGAATCCGACGGCCGGGCAGCCGCGGCGAGCGCCGGGACGACGCTTGCGAGCCCGACCCCTCCCGCGCCCCGCAGCAGTGCGCGCCGCGAAAGTTGGGCGGGTTGCTTCAGACGGTTCACGTCCTCGTGACTCTGTGCCGATGACATACGTCCCCCTTTGCGAGTAGACGGCCGGTCCCGTGCTCCACAACCACCAAGGGAGCACCCCGTGAATCGCGGACCGCGTTAGCCATTCCAGTGCCGCGGCAATGCCGCTTTTCGAAGACCGTGGTATCATGATATACGATCGATCATCGACAATGCAACATCTTGAAGCAAGAGGTGTTCGCGCTTCGTGCAACCCAAATCAGACACGAGGTTCCGCAGGTGACTACCCGTGGCGCCGGATCTTCACGTACGCTAGCCAATGCACGAAGTTTGCCCACTCGCGGATGGCGACAAATGGCCGCCAACGTGGTTCCTCCCGAAGTTCTCCCTCAAGGCAACGGGCTTTCCCGGCCCCAAACGCGCACACTGCGCGAATGGGTGCTCAACCAGCTGACCGAAAGCATTCTCAACGGCAGCATGCCGCCCGGATACCGCATGGTCGAGTCGGCGCTTTCGGCCGAGCTCGGCGTCAGCCGCTCCCCGTTGCGGGAAGCGCTCCGGCAACTCGAACAAGACGGTCTCATCATCACGCTCCCCAACACTTCCACCGTGGTCGCCCCAATCCGTCGCTCCGACATCGACGAGATCTTTGAGATCCGGTTGGGCCTCGAACCTTTCATGGCAGGGTACGCCGCGGGCAACGCCAAGCCCTCGGCCTTCGACATCTGCTACCGGTTCAACCTGGAGCTACGGAAGTCCACCAACGGGATAGGTTTCGCAAGGGCCGACTTCGCGCTGCACCACCACCTCTGGTCGATGACCAACCGTCCGCGAATCACCTCGTTCCTGCAAAGCCTGAGCCGGCAGGCTCTGCGACAGCTCGCGCTGACGGCCCACGGTTTATCCGAAGCAGACCGGCGGAAGACGTTCGACGAGCATCAATACCTGCTCGACGCGGTCGCGAGCGGCGATCCGGCGGCCGCGACCGCCGCGATGCAGGATCACCTGAACGCCGGGCGGTCCCGCATCCTCGCCGTGCTGGAGCAAGACATGACCTGACCGTGAGCAGTCCACTGACTGCCCAGCGATCAGCACGTTTCTCGAAAACTGCGCTCTCCTGAACACCTGCCGACGGATCTGCCGAGCGGGCGGCGCTCGATTACGCACCGTGCAAGGGAAAGGATCGAAGGAATGCGCATCGCGTGTCACGGGATCACCTGGGGTCAGGAAAACTTTCGTACCGCGATCGACGAGGTTGCCGCGCTAGGATTCCGCGGATTCGAGACCTTCGCGTCGGTCATGGACGATTACCAGGGCGACAAGCTCGCGAAATTCCAACAGCTGCTGAAGGAGCGTGGGCTGGAGCTCGTGGCGCTCTACGGCGGCGGCAACATGCACGTCGCATCCGAAGTCGATGCGATCATCGCGCGCAACCTTCGGATCGCCCAGTTCCTAAGCCTCAATGGCGCGAATCGGCTAGTGCTGGGACCTGGTCGACGCGGCACCCAGGCACCGACGCTGCAGGAGCTCGACACGCTGGTCGCCTGCGCCACGGAGATCGGGACGCAGACGGCCGAGTTCGGGGTCCTCGCGTGCCTCCATCCCCACATCAACACGGTGGTCGAATCGATCGACGAAATCGACTACGTCTTCGATCGTCTCGATCCGGCCGTCGTCGCCGTCGCCGCCGATACGGCGCACTTCGCCAAGGGCAACCCTTCGGTATCGGGAGCGGAAACCAAGCTTTTCGCGAAGTACGTCGACCGCATCAAATACGTGCATCTCAAGGACTGGAATCCGAACCTGCCGCCGGAGGCGACCGGCGAGGGTGGCACCGCGATCATTCGCGACTTCGTCGAACTCGGCGAGGGCCGAGTCGACCTGCGCGGGTGCATCGACATCCTTCGGGCACACGACTATCCGGGATGGATCACCATCGAACTCGACTACACCCGCCGCACGCCGTACAAGAGCGTCGCGATGAGCAAGCGCTATCTCGTCAACGAGCTCGGCCTCTCCGTTTAGCCGTGCCGAGATCGCGGCCGGCGATCGTACATGCGTCTGGGCGGAAGGGGGTCTAGGTGTATTCATCCGTTGCGATGGGCGCGATCGGCGTCAAGACCGGCTCTCTCGCCGAGGAGATCGCGCTCGCGAGTGTCGCCGGGTTCGCCGGAGTCCACTTCGACATCCACGAATTGGCCGATCGCATCGACGCCGAGGGCGCGGCTGCGGTCCGGTCGCGCTTCGCCGACGCGAACGTCGTCCCCGCCGGTTGGGGGCTACCTACCCGCTGGAGCGGCGACGTCGACGACTGGCGCCGTCTCGTGGCAGAGATGCCCCGCCTTGCCGACGCCGCGGCAACGGTCGGCGCGCACCGCGCCGCGACGTGGATCTGGTCGGGCTCCGACGAACGCTCGTTCGACGAGAATCGCGCCTTCCACGTGGAGCGTCTGGCGCCGATCGCCGCGGCGCTGGCCGAGCGCGGGGTCTCGCTGGGGCTCGAGTTCCTCGGTCCGAAAACGCTGCGCGACCGCTTCCGTTTTCCCTTCATCACCAGCAGCGGAGAGATGCTGGCGCTGTGCAAAGACGTCGGTCCGAACGTCGGCCTGTTGCTCGATTGTTGGCACTGGTACACGGCGCACGAGACGGCCGACGATTTGCGGGCGCTGCGTCGCGACGACGTCGTTGTCGTCCACGTGAACGACGCCCCCGCTGGTGTCCCGATCGACGAGCAACTCGACAACAGACGAGCGCTGCCGGGCACCACCGGCGTCATCGACATCGTGACGTTCTTGTCCGTGCTGGCGGAGATCGGCTATCAGGGACCCGTGATGGCCGAGCCGATGCAATGCGGCTTGGACACGCTGCCGACGGACGAGGCGCGACTGCAAGCGACACGGTCCTCCCTCCGTGCCATCTTCGCCCATGCCGGAATCGTGGAAACAATCGAGCAGGCATAACCCGTCGCCTAGAGCGATCCGGGTTTCTGCCGCGAGGTCGCTCGTCGGAGGGGGTGCACCAGTCCGGCGCATGCCGCGATGATCCTAGGGCGAGTGCCCAGTGATCACCGCGGCCAGATAGAGCCAGTACGATCCCGTCGAGGTGTGCTCCGTCGCACGGTCGGTCAAGCACCACTCTCCGTAGAAGACGCATTCCCCCTGGACATTATCAGTAGAGCTCGTTGCTTTCTCAGCGGTGCCACCCACCGTTGAAGAACACAGCCATTGACCGTTGAATATGACATCAACGTGGACGACATACGGCAGCCCATCGTCGCAGAACTAGGTCGAAACAGATGAGAGAACTCGTCTCACGGTGTCCGCGAGGGCCTCGGTCAGGTGCCGACGTAGGCCGCGAGGTGCTCGCCGGTGAGGGTGGAGTGGGCGGCGACGAGGTCGGCGGGTCTGCCCTCGAAGACGATCCGGCCGCCGTCGTGGCCGGCGCCGGGGCCGAGGTCGATGATCCAGTCGGCGTGCGTCATGACCGCCTGGTGGTGCTCGATGACGATGACCGACTTGCCGGAGTCGACGAGCCGGTCGAGCAGGCCGAGCAGATGCTCGACGTCGGCGAGGTGGAGGCCGGTGGTCGGCTCGTCGAGGACGTAGACGCCGCCCTTCTCGGCCATGTGGGTGGCCAGCTTGAGCCGCTGCCGCTCGCCGCCGGACAGCGTAGGGAGCGGCTGGCCGAGGCTAAGGTAGCCGAGCCCGACGTCGGTCATGCGCTTCAGGATCGCGTGCGCGGCCGGCGTACGCGCTTCGTCGGCGCCGAAGAAGGCAACCGCGTCTTCGACAGGCAGGTCGAGCACGTCGGCGATGTTGAGCCCGCCGAGGTGGTGGTCCAGCACCGATGCCTGGAACCGTCGGCCCTCGCACTCCTCGCAGGTGGTGGCGACGCCGGCTATCATCGCCAGGTCGGTGTAGATCACGCCGGCGCCGTTGCAGGTGGGGCAGGCGCCCTCGGAGTTGGCGCTGAACAGCGCCGGCTTCACCCCGTTGGCCTTCGCGAACGCCTTGCGGATCGGGTCGAGCAGTCCGGTGTACGTCGCCGGGTTGCTCCGGCGCGAGCCGCGGATCGCGCCCTGGTCGATCGACACCACACCCGCGCCGGCGGGGATCGACCCGTACACGAGCGAGCTCTTGCCGGAGCCGGCGACGCCGGTAACTACGACAAGCACCCCGAGCGGGATGTCGACGTCGACGTCGCGCAGGTTGTGCGCCGTCGCGCCGCGGATCTCCAGCGTGCCGGTGGGCGTCCGCACCGTCTCCTTGAGGGCGGCCCGGTCGTCGAGATGGCGGCCGGTGATGGTGCCGCTGGCCCGCAGCCCCTCGACAGTCCCCTCGAAGCAGACGGTGCCGCCCGCCGTACCGGCGCCGGGGCCGAGGTCGACCGCGTGGTCGGCAATCGCGATCGTCTCCGGCTCGTGCTCCACGACGAGCACCGTGTTGCCCTTGTCCCGCAGCCGCAGCAGCAGGTCGTTCATCCGCTGGATGTCGTGGGGGTGCAGGCCGGTGGTGGGCTCGTCGAAGACGTAGGTGACGTCGGTGAGCGAGGAGCCGAGGTGGCGGATCATCTTGGTGCGCTGTGCCTCGCCGCCCGACAGCGTGCCCGACGGCCGGTCGAGCGACAGGTAGCCCAGCCCGATCTCCACGAACGAGTCGAGAGTCTGTTGCAGCGTCGCCAGCAGCGGCGCCACCGACGGCTCGTCGACGCCGCGGACCCATTCGGCCAGGTCGCTGATCTGCATCGCGCAGGCGTCGGCGATGTTGATCCCCTCGATCTTCGACGAGCGAGCCGCCTCGCTGAGCCGGGTGCCGTCGCACTCGGGACAGGTCGTGAACGTCACCGCCCGCTCCACGAAGGCCCGGATGTGCGGCTGCAGCGCGTCGACGTCCTTGGACAGGAACGACTTCTGGATCTGCGGGATCAGGCCCACGTACGTCAGGTTGATCCCGTCGACCTTGATCTTGGTCGGCTCCTTGTGGAGCAGGTCGTGCAGTTCCTTCTTGGCGTACTTCCGGATCGGCTTGTCCGCGTCGAAGAAGCCACAGCCCCGGTAGATACGGCCGTACCAGCCGTCCATGCTGTAGCCAGGGATCGTGAGCGCGCCCTCGTTGAGCGACAAACTGTCGTCATACAGCGCAGACAAGTCGAAGTCGGTGACCGAGCCCATGCCCTCGCAGCGCGGACACATGCCGCCGAGACGGTTGAACGTCGCCTTCTCAGTCTTCGTCTTGCCGGCGCCGCGCTCGATGGTGATCGCACCGCTGGCCTTCACCGAGGGGACGTTGAAGGAGAACGCGTTGGGCGACCCGATGTGCGGCTGCCCGAGTCGGCTGAAGACGATCCGCAGCATCGCGTTGGCGTCGGTGGCGGTGCCGACGGTGGAGCGGGAGTTGGCGCCCATCCGCTCCTGGTCGACGATGATCGCCGTTGTCAGCCCCTCCAGCAGGTCGACCTCGGGCCGCGCCAGCGTCGGCATGAAGCCCTGCACGAAGGCGCTGTAGGTCTCGTTGATCAGCCGCTGCGACTCCGCGGCGACCGTGCCGAACACCAGCGAGCTCTTGCCCGAGCCGGAGTCGCCGGTGAACACCGTCAGCCGGCGCTTCGGGAGCTCGACACTGACGTCCTTGAGGTTGTTCACGCGCGCGCCGTGCACGCGAATCAAATCGTGGATGTCGGCAACGTGCAGCGCGGGCGACCGCGTATCCGTCCTCGTGGCCATGCTCATCGTGTCTCCATCTGTTAGGCGGAGCCGCCTTCGCGGTCTCCGTCGGCGCCGCCTGGCTCGATCTAACCAGCTTCGAGCAGTACGTCTGATTCTCCTTCGTCGGCGCGGTCGCGGCAACGGTCGCTGTCTATCTGATCGGCGGTGTCGGCCGGGGTGGCGCGAAGACGCTGAGCGCGGGAGCGGGGGTCGGCACTCATCGGTCCTGAAGCAGCCCGAGGACATTGCCATCAGGGTCGGTGACGGTGGCCACCAGGCGGCCGCCACCGACGTCGTGCGCGGGCTCCTTCACGGTGGCACCCGCGGCGGTCACCTCGGCCAGCTTCGCCTCGAGGTCCGGCACGTGCCAGTAGGCCACCGGTGAGGTCATGCCTTGCGGTCCACCGCCCGGCACCAGCCCGATGTGCTGGCCCGCGGCCTCG
>JBOGUF010000137.1:0-48446 GCA_050696075.1 Thermomicrobiales bacterium | reverse complement strand
CCGGGAGACAACGTGCAGATGGGGGTGGAGTTGCTGGTGCCGGTGGCGATCGAGGACGGGTTGCGCTTTGCCATCCGCGAGGGAGGCCGCACCGTCGGCGCCGGCGTGGTGACGGCCATCACGGCGTGAGCGGCCATCAAGACCGAGTGGGGCAAGGTGTGGTCCCGGCCCCGCCCGGATTGCACCCGAGCACTGAACTGGGTGGGAACGGAAGCTGACGGAGGAACCATGGTCGCACGGAAGCCGAGCCAGAAAATCAGGATCCGGCTCAAGGCCTACGATCACAAAATTCTCGACCAATCGGCGGGAAAGATCGTGGAGACGGCGGAAGCATCCGGCGCCAAGGTCGCCGGGCCGGTGCCGCTGCCGACGCGCATCGAGAAATTTTCGGTGATTCGTTCGCCGTTTATCGACAAGGACTCGCAGGAGCAGTTCGAGATTCGGACGCACAAGCGCCTGATCGACGTTCTTGAGCCGAGCGGGAACACGATTCGGGCGCTGATGCGTTTGAACCTGCCGGCCGGCGTCGATATCGAGATTAAGTTGTGAGCGAGGCGCTAGGCGTTGGGCATTAGGGCGAACGAAGTAGATTCTAACGCCTAGCGCTTCAGCCCTAACGCCTTTCAAGCTCTGAATGCGGTAACGGCCGAGGAGCTTCTACCGCTTCCTGAGGAACCAGGGGAGAGCCAATGATCAAGGGACTCATCGGGCGCAAGCTCGGGATGACACAAATCTTTGACGACACAGGCGTCGTGCATCCGGTGACGGTAATCGAGTGCGAGCCAAATGTCGTCACCCAGATTCGCACGAAGGAGAACGACGGCTACGAGGCTGTCCAACTTGGCTACGGCATTTCGAAGCGGCTGAATAGGCCGGAGCAAGGACATCGACGGGCCAGCGGATACATGTCGAAACACCTCCGCGAATTCAAGGCCGACGAAGTGGCCGAGTTCGAGGTTGGACAGGTGCTCAAGGCGGACAGCTTTGAGATCGGCGAGATCGTCGACGTGACCGGAACGTCAAAGGGCCGCGGGTTTCAGGGCGGAGTAAAGCGCCACGGGTTCAGCGGTGGACCGAAGACGCACGGTCAGTCGGACCGGCACCGCGCTCCCGGCTCGATTGGTTCGAGCGCGACTCCGGGCCGGGTGTTTAAGGGGCTCCGCATGGCCGGTCATATGGGCGACGAGCGTGTAACCGTGCAGAACCTGCAAGTCTTGCGGGTAGACATGGAGCGCAATCTCCTGTTGGTCAAGGGCTCCGTGCCCGGACCGAACAAAGGTTTGGTGCTCGTGCGCCGGGCCATCAAAGGCCAGAAGAAACGCTAAACCCCGGACGGGCTCCGCGTTTGACGGAGCCAGGAGCCGAAAGCACGGAGCGGAACGATGCAAGTCGACGTTTACGACACAACGGGCGCGGTCGTCGCCCAGCATGAGCTGGACGAAAGCGTGTGGGGCATCGAGCCCAACATTGCAGTGATGCACCAAGCGCTGGTGAGACAGCACGCCAATGCGCGACTCGGCACCCATCAGACCAAGACGCGCGGCGAGGTGCGCGGCGGTGGTCGCAAGCCGTGGCGGCAGAAGGGGACGGGGCGGGCACGCCAGGGCTCGATCCGCGCGCCGCATTGGAAGGGTGGCGGCGTCGTCTGGGGGCCGCATCCGCGGAAGTACACCCAGCGCATGCCTCGGCAAATGCGGCGCTTGGCGATCCGGTCCGCGCTGTCAGCAAAAGTGCGGGACGAGCGCCTCACGATTGTGCGGGATCTGGCGGAGATCGAACCGCGAACCAAGGCAATGAAGGCGGTCATTGAAAAGTTGCCCGCGGCCCGTTCGTTTCTGATCGTGATTCCTGAGAAGACGGCATCAATCGAACGTGCCGCGGGCAACTTGCCAAACGTGCGTACGATCCTGGCGGCGAATCTCAACATCCACGAAGTGCTCAAGTACGAGCGACTGGTGGCCACTCCTGAGTCGATTGAGACGATCGAAGCGCTTTGGGCGCTGCCGCCCGAGAAGCGCACGCCGAGCCGGTGGAAGCTGCGGCGGATGGCAGCCAGGAAGGAGACCTAGGATGGCCGAATTGCGCGTCGAGGACGTCATCCGACGCCCGTTGATTACTGAAAAGAATACCTTTCTCATGGAGCAAGGGCAGTACACCTTTGAGGTCGCCCCAGCCGCGAACAAAATCCAGATCAAGCAGGCCGTTGAACAGACCTTCAACGTACGAGTGAAGGCGGTCAACACGCTCAACGTCAAGCCGAAGGCGAAATCGCGAATGGCCAGTCGTCGTGGTGGGCGCATTGTTGGCCACGAAAGTGGCTGGAAGAAGGCGTACGTCACGCTGCATCCAGGCCATCATATCGACCTCTTCGAGCAGGTCTAGCAGCGGGGAGAGAGGATCGTCATGCCGGTTCGCAAGTACAAACCAACCTCGCCAGGTCGCCGCTCGATGAGCGTGAGCACCTTCGAGGAGATTACTAAGAAGAAGCCCGAGAAGAACCTGATCGAGCCATTGAAGAAGCACGCCGGCCGCAACAATATCGGTCGCATTACCACGCGCCATCGAGGCGGAGGCCACAAGCGCTTCTACCGCATCATCGACTTCAAGCGAAACAAGACGTCGATTCCGGCGAAGGTCGCGGCGATCGAGTACGACCCAAACCGGTCCGCGCGGATTGCGTTGCTCTTCTACGTCGATGGCGAGAAGCGGTACATGCTGGCGCCGCTGGGCCTAAAGGTTGGCGATATGGTGATCGCGGGACCGGAGGCGCCGATTCGCGTGGGCAATGCGTTGCCGTTGCGAAATATCCCGGTCGGTACGCAGGTCCACAACATAGAGCTGCGGCCCGGGAAGGGCGGCCAACTCGTCCGCTCGGCGGGGGCGTCTGCCCAGCTTATGGCCAAAGCAGACAGGTATGCACAGGTGCGTATGCCTTCCGGTGAGGTGCGGCGCGTGTTGCTCGAATGCATGGCGACGCTCGGTCAGGTCGGCAATGTCGATCACGAGAATGTCGTCATCGGGAAGGCGGGGCGATCGCGCCATATGGGTAAGCGACCGACAGTGCGCGGCTCGGCGATGAACCCGCGCGACCACCCGCACGGGGGCGGCGAAGGCAAGGCCCCGATTGGTGGACAGCCCAAGACGAAGTGGGGCAAGCCCGCGTTCAAGCGCACGCGCAATAGCAAGCGCACCGACAACATGATCGTCCGCCATCGCCCGGCAAATCGCGGACGAAGCCGGTAATGGGCAGCTAGCCACGAGCCTCTAGCCGCTAGCCTTCTAAGGCGATAGCGAGGGCCAGAAGCTAACGGCTAGGAGCTAAGAGCTAGAAGCTCGGAGGAACAGATGTCGAGGTCATCGAAGAAGGGGCCGTACATCGACCCCAAGTTGCAGAAGAAGGTTGACGGACTGAACCGGACGAATGACCGGCGGGTGATCCGGACCTGGGCGCGGGATTGCACGATCTTTCCCGGCATGGTCGGTCACACGATCGCCGTGCATAACGGTCGCCAACACGTGCCGGTCTTCATCACCGAGCAAATGGTTGGCCACAAGCTGGGCGAGTTTTCGCCGACCCGCACCTTCCGCGGTCACGGCAAAGACGCCGACCGGCGGTCGCGGCGTTAGGCCGTCTGGAAGGATGTGACGGGTGGAAGTGAGAGCCAGTCTTGGGCGAGTTCGGGTGTCGCCGCGCAAGGCGCGACTTGTGGTGGACACCGTCCGTGGCAAGCGGGTGCTCGACGCGCAGTCGCAGCTCAAATTCATGCCGCAAAAGACCGCGGTTGAAGTAGAGCGGTTGATGAAGTCCGTCGCCGCCAACGCGGAGAACAACTATGACCTTGATCCGGAGGAACTCTGGATCAAGGCGATTTGGGTCGATGACGGCCCGACGATGAAGCGGTTCAAGCCAAAGGCTCGCGGCCGCGTCGGCCGAATCTTGAAGCGAAGTTGCAGCATTACGGTCGTCGCCGAGGACCGGCCGAACGCTAGAGGAGGCCGTTAGCCATGGGTCGTAAAGTCAATCCGGTCGGCTTCCGCTTGGGCATCGTCACCGACTGGGAGTCCAAGTGGTTCGCCGAGCGCAATTACACTGAGCAGCTCCACGAGGACCTGCATATTCGTCGGCTCATCATGCGCGAGCTAACCCGCGCCGGCATTGCCAAGATTGAGCTCGAGCGGTCGGCGAACAAGGTCGACGTGGCCTTGTTCACCTCAAAGCCGGGCATCGTGATCGGCAAGCAGGGGGCGAACGTCGAACGACTCCGCCAGATGTTGGAGCGGGAAGTCGGCAAGAAGGTGCATCTCAAGATCGAAGAGATCAAGGTGCCTGAGACCAACGCGCGGTTGATCGCCGAGAGCATCGCCGAGCAGATCGCGCGTCGTGTCTCGTACCGGCGCGCGATGAAGCATGCAGTTCAGACCGCGATGCGGCGCGGAGCGAAGGGCGTCAAGATTCGATTGTCTGGCCGCTTGGGTGGCGCCGAAATGAGCCGGTCGGTGACTGAGATGGACGGCCGGGTTCCGTTGCAGACGATCCGGGCCGACGTCGACTTCGCCGTCGTCCACGCCCACACGACCTATGGGCGGATCGGCGTCAAAGTCTGGGTCTACAAGGGTGACGTGATGCCGGAGCGGGCGCCTGTCACCGAAGCGACGCTCACGGCCGATCTGGCGGCGACGTCCGCCGGATAGGGCGGTCCTCGGACCGCACCGACAGGAGCACAATACCGATGTTGATGCCGAAGAGAACCAAGCACCGCAAAATGATGCGGGGGCGAATGAAGGGGAAAGCCATCCGTGGCTCGACCATCGTCTTCGGTGAGTACGCGTTGCAGGCGCTTGAGCCGGCCTGGGTTTCCAGTCGCCAGATCGAAGCCGCCCGGCGGTCGATCACGAACTACTTGAAGCGTGGCGGAAAGGTCTGGATTCGGATCTTTCCCGATAAGCCGGTAACGCAGAAGCCGGCCGAGACGCGCATGGGTTCGGGCAAGGGCAACCCGGAATACTGGGTGGCCGTGGTCAAACCAGGTCGCATGCTCTTCGAGGTCGGCGGTGTCTCCGAGGCGTTGGCGACTGAAGCGTTGCGCCGCGCGGCGATGAAGATGCCGATGAAGTGCAAGGTATTGACACGGCAGACGCCGGGCGCGCCGGCGGCCGAGGAGGAAGAGGTCGCATGAGGCCCGCCGAGCTTCGCGCGATGACGGAACCGCAACTCGAGGAGACGCTCCAAGAGTTGCATACCGAGTGGCGCAATCTGCGGTTTCAAGAAGCGGTTGGCAAACTGACCGGCACCGCGCGTATTGGCCAGATCCGCAAGGACATCGCGCGGATCCACACGATTCGCACCGAGCGGCGCTTGGACGCGGCAATGCGGGCCGCGCTGGCAGGCGCCGACCAGGCCGAGGCCTAAGGAACGAGGACGAGCATGGTAGACGAACAGGCCACAACCGGAACCGCCGGGGCCCCAACCGCCGATGCACCGGTGATGCGCGCCCAGAAGCCACGCACGCAGAAGGTCGGGCGGGTGGTCAGTGACAAGATGGACAAGTCCGTCGTCGTCGCCGTCGAGTACGTGCGTCGGCATCCGCTGTATCACAAGCGGATTACCCGCACGAGCAAGTTCATGGCGCACGACGAGCAAAACGCGTGTAAGCCGGGCGACATCGTGCGGATCGAGGAAACGCGGCCGCTCTCCAAGCGCAAGCGATGGATCGTCCGCGAGATTATTCAGCGCGGCGTCGAGATCTAAGCGGGCAGAGGAGCGAGCGGTGATTCAGCCACAAACACGGCTCAAGGTGGCCGACAACAGCGGCGCCCGGGAGATCATGTGCATCCGCGTCCTCGGCGGCTCGGCGCGCAAATACGGCGGAGTTGGCGACATCATCATCGCCGCGGTCAAGCAGGCGCAACCGAATGCCGGCGTCAAGAAGGGCGAAGTTGTACGCGCGGTGATCGTGCGGACGGCCCAGGAGTACGGTCGGCCGGACGGGAGCCACATCAAGTTCGACGACAATGCGGCGGTGTTGATCAATCCGCAGGGCAATCCGCGTGGGACGCGCATCTTTGGACCGGTCGGTCGCGAATTGCGTGAGCGTCAGTTTATGCGCATCGTCTCGCTCGCGCCCGAAGTGCTCTAGGCGCCGCCTGGAAGAAGGAGGGGCGAAAACGCCATGCAAAAGATCCGGCGCGGCGATGAAGTCGTGGTGATCAGCGGGAAGAACAAGAACCAGACCGGCAAGGTCCGGGTCAATCTGGTGGGCGAGGACCGCGTGATCATCGAAGGCGTCAACATCGTCATCAAGCACATCAAGCGGGGACGGGCGCGGCAGGCCGGTCGCGTCGAAGTCGAGGCGCCGCTCCACCTTTCGAAGCTCATGCTCATCTGCCCGAATTGCAATCAGGCAACGCGGGTGGGCATTCGCAAGAACGAGGCGGAGAAGAATGAGCGCTATTGCAAGAAATGCGATGCGACGATCGCGCGGCCAAGCGACGACTAACGGCTAGAGCGGATCGCCGGGTAATTGAAGGGTGGCCTGAGCGCCCACGGATGGCGGACCAGGCGGGAACACCCAGGCGACGAACTCCGAAGGTAGTGAAAGGAGCCCGCGATGGCGAGATTGTTGGATCGATACCGGAGCGAGCTTGTTCCGGAGTTACAGAACGAGTTCGGGTACAAGAACGTGATGCAAGTACCCAAGCTCGAAAAGATCGTCGTCAATATTGGTCTAGGCGAGGCGATTCAAAACGCCCGCGCGATCGAGGCCGCGGTTGGTGACTTGGCGCAGATCACCGGGCAGAAACCGGTGGTGACGCGCGCGAAAAAGTCGATTGCCGCGTTCAAGCTGCGCGCCGGTATGCCGGTCGGCGCGATGGTCACGTTGCGTGGCCAGCGCATGTACGAGTTCTATGACCGGCTGACGAGCATCACGCTGCCGCGAATCCGCGACTTTCGCGGTGTTTCGCCCAATTCGTTCGATGGACGTGGGAACTACACGCTCGGTCTGCGGGAGCAAATCGTCTTTCCGGAGATCGACTACGACAAGATCGACAAGACGCGCGGTCTCGAGATCAGCATCGTGACGACCGCGAAGACCGACGAAGAAGGGCGACGGCTGCTGGCGCTGTTGGGTATGCCGTTCGCGCGCACGCAGAACTAAGGAGACCAGGAAGCCAATGGCAAAGAAATCGTGGATCGTCAAGGCGCAACGGCCGCCCAAGTTTTCGACACGCCAGGTGAATCGCTGCAAACTCTGTGGCCGCAGCCGTTCGTATATGCGGAAGTTCGGCACCTGCCGTATTTGCTTCCGCGAGTTGGCGACGCAGGGCAAGTTGCCCGGTGTGACGAAGTCGAGTTGGTAGACGGGTCGCCACGGTCCAGGAGGACGGAGACGTACGCATGAGTGTGAACGACCCCATCAGCGACATGCTCACTCGGATTCGCAACGCCGGGATGGCCCGCAAATCCGAGACGACCATGCCGTCGACGAAGGTGTTGGTGGCGATTGCCAAAATCCTCAAGGAAGAGGGCTACATCGCCGATTTTCAGGTGATCGAGAAGAAGCCGCAGAACCAGCTCGTGGTTAACCTGCGCTATGGTCCCGACAAGCACCACACGATCAAGGAGCTCAAGCGGGTGAGCAAGCCGGGACTGCGGGTGTACGCCGGAAAGGACAGTATCCCGCGCGTCAAGAGCGGCCTGGGAATCGCGATTGTGAGCACCCCGCAAGGTGTGTTGACCGGCTACGAGGCCCGACGGCGCGGCATCGGCGGCGAGGTGCTCTGCACCGTCTTCTAGGCGACGGAGCAGACGTCGGCGTCGGCCGGCGTAAGGAGAGACAGAGATGTCGCGAATTGGACGACAACCGATAACTGTGCCGGCCGGCGTCAACGTTGATATTGACGATCGGAACCTGGTTGTGGTCAATGGACCGAAGGGTGAACTCAGCGCCAAGTTCGCTGAGTCGCTCACGCTCGAACGAGTGGACGGGACGATCACGGTTACCCGGCCGAACGATCTCCGGCAGAATCGGTCGCTGCATGGCCTGACGCGGTCGCTGCTCAACAATATGATCGTTGGCGTCACGGACGGCTTCCGGAAGGGCCTTGAGATTCAAGGCGTCGGCTACCGCGCGGCGATGGACGGCACGACTTTGGTGTTGAACGTCGGTTTCTCTCACCCGGTGCGGATTACGCCGCCGGAGGGCGTCTCGTTCACACTCGAAGGGAATAACCGCATCTCCGTGACCGGCTTTGATAAGCAGCAGGTGGGCGAAGAGGCTGCCCGCATTCGTCGCGTGCGCCCGCCTGAACCGTACAAGGGCAAGGGCATCCGCTACGAAGGAGAATATGTCCGTCGCAAGGCTGGGAAGGCCGGGAAGGCGAAATAGCCGTTAGCCGTTAGCCGTTAGCCGTTAGGAGCCACGTCGTTCTCCCCTAACGCCTAAGCCCTAACGCCTAACGCCTGGAGACTGTAATGCGACTCAAGTATCGAAAGAAGCTGAGCCCGCGGAAGCGACGGCATGTGCGCGTGCGGGCGAAGGTGAGCGGCACGGCGCAGCGACCGCGCTTGAACGTGTTCCGCTCCTCGGCGCATATCTATGTACAGTTGATCGACGACGTCGCCGGACGAACGATGGCGGCGGCGAACGATCTAGAAGAAGCGATCCGCGAACGCGCGGGAACTGACGCCGCCAAGACCGCGCGCGCGAAGGTCGTCGGTCAGGTGATTGCGGAGCGGGCCAAGGATCTCGGAATCGAAGCCGTTGTGTTCGACCGGGGAGGGTTCCTCTACCATGGGCGGGTTCGCGCCGTGGCGGAAGGCGCTCGCGAAACGGGTCTACAGTTCTAGACGGATCGGCGTTCAGATGCAGCATCAGAGAACCGGAGCAGAGCATGGATCGAGATGAACGCAGTCGACGCCGCCGCGATGGTGACGGCGAAGGAAGCGAATTCGAAGAGCGGGTTGTCCAGATCAACCGTGTGGCGAAGGTTGTCAAGGGCGGACGGCGCTTCAGCTTTGGCAGCCTTATCGTCGTGGGAGATGGCAAAGGCCGGGTCGGCGTTGGTTTGGGCAAGGCCGGAGAGGTCCCGGACTCGATTCGCAAGGGCGTCGAGCAGGCGAAGAAGCAGATGATTCGCGTGCCCTTAGAGGGCACAACAATCCCGCATGAGGTCGAAGAGTCGTTCGGCGCCTCGCGCGTGTTGATCAAGCCGGCCGCGCCAGGAACCGGCGTGATCGCCGGTGGCGGCGTGCGCGCCGTGTTAGAAGCTGCTGGGATCAAGGACGTCTTGTCGAAGTCGCAGGGCAGTAATAACCCGGTCAACGTTGTACGCGCGACTCTCAATGCGCTGCAATTGTTGGAATCGGCGGAAACCGTTGCCGCGCGACGCGGGCTGAAGCGGCCGATCGTGCGGAAGGTCGGTGTCACGATTGATGCCGCGCCTGTCGGTCCTCGTCCGGTTCAGGGCGGTGGGTATCAGCCGAACACGGCATCGCCTCAGCAAAACCGGCGGGGCGGGCGCGGCGGCCAGGGGCGCGGCCGCAGGAGTGACAACGCGTGAGTGAGCAGACAGCAGAGCGCGCCGGCACACTGCGCGTCACGTTGAAGCGGAGCTTGATCGGGCGACCGAAAGACCAGGGCGATACCGTTCATTTACTTGGCCTGCGTAAGATCCACCAGACGGTGGAGCAGCAAGATACGCCGTCCGTGCGCGGCATGATCTACAAGGTGCGGCATCTGGTCGAAGTCGAGGAGATTTCGGCATAGTGACCGAGCATCGGCCGGGGAATCTGACAACACCGGCCCAAGAGGGTTGAGATAGACCATGCCTCTCAATTTGAACGATCTGCGCCCGAACAAGGGAGCGAACAAGAAACGAAAGCGCGTAGGGCGCGGCACCGGTAGTGGCCACGGCAAGACCTCGGGACGTGGCACGAAGGGCCAGCTAGCTCGTTCCGGCCCGCGGACTGGCCGTGGCTTCGAGGGCGGCCAGCTCCCGATCCAGCAGCGGCTACCATACAAACGTGGCTTCACCAATATCTACAAGACGCCATGGGAAGTCGTGAACGTCGGGCGATTGGCCGAGATCGGCGTCGAAGGCCCGATCACGCCGGAAACGCTGCATGAGTTGGGCATGACGCGCGGCCTCGAGTTCCCCGTCAAGATACTCGGTGACGGCAAGATCGAAGGCGCGGTCAACGTGTCGGCTCACGCCTTTTCGAAGTCAGCCAAGGAGCGGATCGAGGCGGCCGGCGGGACGGTGGCCATTCTCGAACGAACCGATCGGTGGGTTACCGCGCGGCCACGCAGCCGGCGGCTCCCCCTCAGCCGCGAGCTGAAGCAAGTCCGGTTTGGCAAGGTCGGCGGCCCACAAAAGCGCTCGGACGTGACCGAGGGCTAGGGAGGCAACGGAGATGCTCGAGGCCGTCGTCAACGCGTTCAAAATCCCCGATCTGCGCCGGAAGATCCTCTTCACGTTGGCCATGCTGGTGATCTTCCGATTCATGGCCAGCATCCCCGTGCCCGGCGTCGATCGCGAGGGATTGAAGGACTTCATCGAAGGCAATCAGCTCCTCGGGATGCTCAATCTGTTCTCAGGTGGCGGCCTGACGAACTTCTCTGTTGCCGCGCTCGGCGTTTATCCCTACATTACCGCGTCAATCATCATGCAGCTGATGACGCCGATCGTGCCGCGGCTCAACGAGCTGTCGATGGAGGGGCAGCAGGGACGCAACCGCATCAACCAATACACGCACTGGCTGACGGTGCCGCTGGCATTGCTTCAGGGCTATGGCCAAGCGCTCCTCTTCTCGAACACGCCGGGACCGGACGGTCAGCCGTTGCTTGCCGACTTCGGCCTCTTCGACAGCGATACCTTTCTGCCGACAATCGCGATCCTCCTCTCGATGACGGCCGGCACGATGCTGTTGGTCTGGATTGGCGAACTCATCACCGAGAGCGGAATCGGCAACGGCGTCTCGATCATCATCTTCGGCGGCATCATCGCGTCGCTGCCCGGTAACGTCGGAAACCTCGTCTCCGGGGGGTCCACCACTGACAACGTCATCGGGACGATCTTCTTCGTCCTAATCGCACTTGTCACCATCGTCGGCATCGTATTGATCAACGAGGGGCAGCGGCGGATCCCAGTGCATCACGCCAAGCGTGTACGCGCTGGGCGCGTGTACGGCGGAACGACGACGCATATTCCGCTGAAGGTCAATTCCGCGGGCATGATCCCGCTCATTTTCGCCGTCAGCATCATGGTCTTCCCGGGGATGGTCGCAAACTTCCTGACCGGGTCAGAACGGAGTGGGTTGCGCGACTTCGCGGGCGACTTGACCGGGTTCTTTAGTCCGACCTCCTTCCAGTACAACTTCGTCTACTTCTTCATGGTGGTCGGATTCACCTACTTCTACACGATGGTGATCTTCCAGCAGCAGCGCATCCCGGAGACGCTGCAGCGGCAGGGCGCGTTCATTCCTGGGGTGCGGCCGGGTCGAAATACCCAACTCTACCTTCAACGCGTCCTCAATCGGATCACCCTCGTCGGGGCGCTCTTCCTCGGAAGTGTCGCCATCATGCCGTATCTGGCTTCGATGATCACTGACGTGCAGGCGCTGCAATTGAGCGCCACGTCGCTGCTGATCGTGGTTGGCGTCGCCATTGACACGATGCGCCAGCTCGAAGCCCAGCTCATGATGCGTAACTACGAGGGGTTTATCTCATAGCCGTCAGCCGTCAGCCCTTTTAGGGGTTCACGGCCTGAGATCGTCGGCTGACGGCTGAAGGCTGAAGGTAAAGGGCTTCGATGCACGTCATCTTGATGGGAGCGCAAGGTTCAGGCAAGGGAACACAGGCCGAACGGCTGGTTCCACAATTGCACCTTGAGCACCTTTCGACCGGAAATCTCTTTCGCGCCGCGATGGCGGCGGAGACGGCGCTTGGTCGCCAGATCAAACCGATCTACGACCATGGTGACTTAATCCCGGACGACATTACGTTGCGGCTGGTCGAGGAGCAGCTGGAGGAGATTGCCGAAGCGCGGCGCCAGGAAGACGGTCCGCGGGGGGCGCTCTTCGATGGCTTTCCCCGCACGCGGGCCCAGGCCGAGGGGCTGGGCGCCCTGCTCACCGATCGAGCCGAGCACATAGCGATCGTGGTCGAGATCCAGGTGCCGACGGAGGTTCTGGTACGGCGATTGGCCGGGCGACGAGTCTGTAGCAAATGTGGCGCCACGTACCACGTCGACTTTGACCCGCCGAAGCAGCCGGGGGTGTGTGATCGCTGCGGAGGCGAATTGCTTCAGCGCGCCGACGACACGCCAGAGGGAGTACAGCGCCGGCTCGACCTCTATTTCGAGCAGACGGCGCCCTTGCTCGCGTATTACCGCGAACGCGAATTGCTGGTTTCAATTGATGGCAATCGCCCAGTCGACGACGTCACGGCAGACATCGTGCACGCCTTGGGGCTAGGCGCGGCAGCGTCATAGACGGCAAGCGGCGATGGATGACTCGGATCGGGAGCGAAGGGTGGCAGCGACAGGTACAATAACGAAGCTGCAAGGTTTGGCCAAAAGCCTGCCCAGGGTGGTACAATAGCGGTTCGGGCGCATGTCGCAGAGGCATGCGCCGTTGCCGTGCGTGGCGGAATCGCCGTCAAGGCAGACCGCACGGAGACGTTCTGGATAGCCGTAACGGAGACTGTTGCGGTCGATGATACCGCGGAGTACGTGATGAAGGTTTCAGCGTCCGTGACGCGCCGCTGCGAACGGTGCAAGGTGATCCGCCGCAAAGGCGTGGTCCGCGTGATATGCACCAACCCGAAACACAAGCAGCGCCAAGGCTAGACGAGTTTGAGGTTCGGCGTTCGGCGTTCGACGGAAACAACGACGCCGAACTTCGAACGCTGAACGCCGAACTGGGGAGACGGTATGGCGAGAATTTCCGGCGTTGACCTCCCGCGAGAAAAGCGAGTGGAGGTCGGTCTGACGTACATCTACGGAATTGGGCTGCATACGAGCCAGCAGCTTTTGATGCGGACGAATGTCAGCCCGGATACCCGAGTGCGGGACTTGACAGACGACGAAGTCAATCGGCTGCGCGACATCATCGATAAAGAACTGCGCGTCGAGGGCGATCTTCGCCGCGAAGTCTCGATGAATATCAAGCGCTTGATGGACATTGGTTCGTACCGGGGACTGCGCCATCGTCGCGGTATGCCGGTTCGGGGCCAGCAAACGCGGACCAACGCCCGGACCCGACGTGGTCCGAAGCGTGGCGTCGGCATTCGCCGGAAGAAGTAAGAATTCGAACCCATTTTCAGGAGAGACCGGACGCGCGACGGTGAGGTCGCCAACGCGACCACACGAGGAGGCAAACGGCAGGCATGGCAGAGCGTCGGCGCGGAGGAGCTGGAGCAGCGCGAGGTAAGACACGCGTACGCCGGAGGGATCGCAAGAATATCCCTCGCGGGAAGGCGTACGTGCAGGCCACCTTCAACAACACGATTGTCACCTTGACTGACCCGGCAGGCAACGTTATCGCGTGGGCGAGCGCCGGTTCGAACGGCTTCAAAGGCTCGCGGAAGAGTACACCGTATGCCGCGCAGGTGACGGCTGAGCAGGCGACGCGGAAGGCGATGGAGCACGGTCTGCGCCAGGTTGACGTCTTCGTTCGCGGCCCTGGCTCCGGACGTGAGATGGCCATCCGTTCGTTGCAAGCGAGCGGCTTGATCGTCATTTCGATCACCGACACTACGCCTATTCCGCACAACGGCTGCCGCCCGCCAAAGCGCCGGCGCGTCTAGGAACGAGTTCGGCGTTCGAGGTTCGACCCCGAACGTCGAACGTCGAACCCGATACCTTGGAGGCCTACTTAGAGGATGGCGAGATATACCGGCCCGGTTTGCCGGCTTTGTCGGCGAGAAGGCATGAAGCTTTACCTGAAGGGAGCGCGGTGCGATGGGCCGAAGTGTCCCATCACACAGCGACAGCCCGCGCGAAATTTCCCGCCCGGCATGCATGGGCAGCGGCGCACTCGGCGGCCGTCTGAGTATGGGTTGCAGCTTCGCGAGAAACAAAAGGTGCGGCGTTACTACGGCGTACTCGAAACCCAGTTCCACAAGCACTACGTCGAGGCCGAGCGCCGCGGCGGCGTGACCGGCGACAACCTGCTCCAAATCCTGGAATCGCGGCTCGACAACGTCGTCTACCGCATGGGTTTTGCCGAGTCACGGAAAGCGGCCCGGCAGCTTGTGCGCCACGGCCATTTCGTCGTCAACGGGCGGAAGACCGACATCCCGTCATTCCTCGTTCGCCCGAACGACCAGATCGGGGTCCGGCCTGAGAGCCGGAAGCGCGAGTATTTCAAGGATTTCGGCGAAGTCCTGTCCACGCGGCGGGCGCCTGAGTGGCTTTCGATGGACATCGCTAACTTGAGCGGCAAGATCCTGAATCTGCCCGCGCGCGATCAGATCGAAGTGCCACCGTTCAACGAGGCGCTGATCGTCGAGCATTATAGCCGGTAGTACGTGGGAGTCAGGAGTCAGGAGTCGGGGGTCAGGGACGAAGTCGTCGCCCTCCCCTGACCCCCAACCCCCGACTCCTGACTCCCGATGAGGAGGCGAGTCCGCTTGTCTGAGAAGTTGCAGTTCACCATCCAAACCATCGAGACCGGACTCAACTACGCCCGGTATCAGATCGAACCCCTTGAGCCAGGGTACGGTACGACGCTTGGCAATGGGTTGCGGCGTATTCTGCTCCGCTCGCTCGAAGGCGTCGCCGTCTCCCGCATCCGGATTGACAACGTTTGGCACGAGTTCTCGACCATCCCCAGCGTTCGCGAGGACGTCACCGAGATTGTCCTCAATCTCAAGCGCGTTCGCCTAAAGCGAATCATGGAGATGAACGGCGAGGCGCGCGCCCATCTCTACGTTCGCGGCGACGCCAGTGGCGAACGAGTCGTGACCGCCGGTGACATCAACTGGCCGTCGGAAGTCGATCTGATCAACCCTGATCAGATCATCGCGACACTCGATGCGTCGGAGGCGGTCCTCGATATGGACATCTGGATCGCTCGGGATCGCGGCTACCGTCCGGCAGAGGCGCAAGAGACGTACTCGCTTGGGGAAATCCCAATCGACGCGATCTTCACACCGATTCAAAAGGTCAACTTTGTGGTTGAGCACACTCGTGTTGGTCAAGCGACCGACTTTGATCGCCTCGTGCTCGAAATCCTCACCGATGGCACAATCGAGCCGGATGATGCACTATCGCAAGCGGCGCAGATCCTCGTCGACCATGCGCGTGTCTTCGCCGAGTTCAACCGCGGGCCGATGGAAGCGGGCGCCGGCGCAAGTCCGTTCATCTCGGAAGAAGTGCAGAACAAGCCGTTGGCCGAACTCGGTCTGTCGCCGCGAGTGCTCAACGCGCTGCGGAGTCGCCAGATCGACAAGGTTGGTCAGGTTCTGATGATGGACCCGGATCAATTGCTGTCGATCCGGAACTTTGGGCCGCGCTCACTTAACGAGCTCCGCGAGAAGTTGGCGGAGTTTGGGTACTTGCCGGAATCGGCGGCAGGCGCCACGGCGTCCGGCGCGGATGACGATGGGGTCGACGCCGGCGGCGAGGACGAAGACAACACGAGAGAGGTCGCCGAAGCCATTGCCTCCCTTCGTGGCGAAGGCCGTGGCGTCGAGGGCGACGAGGGAGAGGAGTAGAGTCCGATGAGGCACCGGAAGGCGGGGCGCAAGTTCGGGCGCAATCCGGCCCAACGACGCGCGCTGTTACGGCAGCTGGCGATCTCAATGATCTTGCATGAGCGGATCACGACGACCGAAGCCAAGGCCAAAGAGCTGCGCGGCGTCGTTGAAAAGCTGGTCACAACCGCCCGTGAGGACTCACGTCACCATCGGAAGTTGGTCATGTCGCGCATTGATCACGAGTTAGCGACGGCGAAGCTCTTTGAGGTCATCGCACCGCGGTACGAGTCGACGCCCGGAGGCTACACGCGGATATCCAAGCTCGGACCGCGCAAGGGTGATGCCGCGCCGCTGGCACTGATCGAATTTGTCGAGTAACGAGGCGTCTGGTCCGGTAACACCGGCGACGCTGAAGTTGACCGTTGCCTATGATGGCGCGGGATTCGCCGGCTCCCAGGTCCAATCCGGACAGCGGACGGTGCAGGAGGTGTTGGAGGACGCGATTGCGCGCGTCTATGGAACCAAAGAGCGTGCCACGTTTGCCGGCAGGACGGATCGCGGTGTTCACGCCGCGGGTCAGGTCGTCAGCGTCGCGGACCGGCAGCCAGCATTGGCGGCGGCGACGATTGCGCGGGCACTCAATGCGATCCTCCCAGAGGACGTGGCGATTTGCCGAATCGAACGCATTGACGATGCATTTCATGCGCGCTACGACGCACGCTGGCGAGAGTATCGCTACCGCATGTGGACGGGCACGCGCGCACCGCTTGCACGAGATGTTGTTTGGCGGGTCACAGGGCGTATCGACGTCGAGGCGATGCGACGAGCCTGCAGTGGTCTGGTAGGCGAGCACGATTTTGCCGCCTTCGCCAGTGGCGGCGAAGGGGTGCCGTGGTCGGAACGGCGGCACGCGCCGCGAGGAACGGTCCGGCTGGTCTACTCCGCGGAGATTCATCGACTGGATCCATGGTGGGAGGCGGACGTAGAAGACGGAACACTCTTCGAGCTTCGCATCGTCGCCGATGCGTTTTTGCCGCGGATGGTGCGTAACGTCGCCGGCGCGCTGGTTGAGATCGGGCGCGGGTCGCGCGGTCTGGACTGGATCGAAGCGCTTTTAGCGGCTCGGGATCGACGGCAGGCTGGGATGACCGCGCCGCCGCACGGATTGATCCTTTGGCGGGTGGGGTATGGCGACGATTCGCCGCCCTCTACTTGAAACACGGAATGAAGCCTCTTTGCCCAGGCGACTGCCGAGGGCGGTGATCGGGGAGCAAGACGACGATGGAGCGACGAACCTATTCGCCGAAATCGGGCGAGGCCAAACACGACTGGTACGTGGTCGACGCGGAAGGCAAGACCCTCGGGCGCTTGGCGACCGCGATTGCGCGGACATTGCGCGGCAAGCACAAGCCGACCTTTGCGCCGCACATGGACATGGGCGACTTTGTCATCGTCATCAATGCCGACAAGATCGCGGTCACTGGGAAGAAAGAGACCGAGAAGTTCTACTATCGGCACTCCGGATATCCGGGCGGCTTTAAGAAGATCATGCTGCGAGACGTGCGCAAGCGGCATCCGGAGCGGATCATCGAATCGGCGGTGCGGGGCATGCTGCCGCATAACGTACTAGGCGAGAAGCAGTTCAAAAAGCTCAAGGTCTATGCCGGACCGGCCCATCCGCACGCCAACCACAAACCGAAGGAACTGCCGCTCTAATCCCCGGCTGGTACGAGCGGGATCGCATCCGAGATGGGAGAGACAGTGGACGTGACAGATGCGGCTGAGAAGCCGGAAAAGGTCGAAAAGGCGGAACGGCCCACCAAGGGCGCCAAGACCCGCTATCACTACGGAACGGGCCGTCGCAAGTCGGCAGTGGCGCGTGTGCGACTCTATCCCGGTTCCGGTGTGATTACGGTCAACGGCAAGTCGTCGCCCGAATATTTTGGCGGCCGTGTTATCCATCAAGCGCAGATTCAACGACCGTTGCAGCTTACCGGCACGCTGGATCGCTACGACGCGATCGTGAAGGTCGTCGGCGGCGGCATCTCGGGTCAGGCCGGCGCGGTCCGGCACGGAATCGCGCGAGCGCTGGTTCGCTCCGACGAAGAGCTGCGCGCGACGCTCAAGAAGGAACGGCTACTCACCCGAGACGCGCGCGTCAAGGAACGGAAGAAGGTCGGTCTCAAGCGAGCCCGCAAGGCGCCGCAGTACACGAAACGGTAGCCGCCAAACTACGTTGCCGTTCGCATTCGAAAAGTGATCGTTCCGCGGAGGTAGCCGATCTCGGCTACCTCCGCGCGCACTTCCGCCGTCAGCCCGGACCACGCCGCCGCGTGGACTCGTAGACGGATGACGAGTGAGCGCGGAAGTCAGACCTCAGCTCGGCGACCGATTGTCGTAACTGGAGCGCGACGTCTCCGGCGCCGGCCAATCGCCACGGGCGGAGGCTTGGCGACAGCGCCACCACTCCAGAGAACTCGACGTCGAATCCAGCCGAAAGGATACGGCGGACCAGTTTCCACTGAGCGGACCCTGGTGCAGTCGGTGGAGGATAGGCCAGACGAATGATCGCCAGGCGTTTGGCGATCCGTAACATGGCTGCTTCAGCCTCCCAAGTCTCGTCGAGTTTGCCGGTCAAGTCCAACGCGAGATCAACGTCCCATTCGGCCGCTTGATGGCGCAATGCCTGAAGGCGGACGAGATGTTCGCGTCCTCCGTCAGGATTGATCGGTGATATCGCCAACGCCACCCGCGTTGACGGGTTGAGTGTCGCCCGCAACCTGGCCGCACTGGCGACGGCGACGTCCAGACTTCCGGCAGGGTTGGCGACGGCGTCGTGCGCGACGCAGACGATCCGATTCGGTGGGCAGATGACCGAGAGGTCGACCGCGTCTTCGGCCTTCTCGTTTCGTCGTGCGCCGATCTGGTGGGCGCGAATCCAAACGCTGGCCACTTTCGGACGCAGAAGCGCGTCGCGCCACGAATCGATGCCGAGTCGGTACCGGCGGAGGACATTAGAAAGCTCCAGATCGAGCGCCGATATGCCAGCAACTCGTCCAGCTTCTCGCCACCAGTCGAGCGCCTGCCAGGCGCTCGCTTGAGTAGAAATGGCAAAGCTGAGCCGTTGAGTCATAGTCATTCTTTCGCGACGGCGTCGAGAATCGCCCGTTCGACGGCGATGCCGGCGGCTGTGCCGATTCTCAGCGCTTCAGCGGGGGCGACACTTGCCGCGTCCTGGATCGCAACGGCAAAGGCGACGTCGCCGTCAAAGATCGAATGGCACGGCACGATTGTTCTCGCCATCGCGTCGTGTGCCGCAACCGTACAGAGCACCAGCGTCGAATGATCGACCGGCGCATCGACCAGCACGACCGCGAGTGTCGTCGATTCTCGTCCGTACTCGACGGAGTTGGAAGCGGCGAACACTGACTGCAATGCATCGACGCGCTCCGTCGCGTTACACCGGTTGTCTTTCACCTCACCGAAGGCGTTGACCACCGCGACGGCGGTGACCAGCCCATCACTCCACGTCCATGTGCCGATGCCCAGGCCGCCCCGCTTGAAGGGCTCCGCTCCGGAAATCTTGCCGGTCGTGGCGCCGGCGCCCGCGCCCACCTGACCGCGAGCGGTGCGAGATAGGGATACAGCGTTTTCGCACGCGCGTCGACCGGAAGCGGCATCTGGCGAGTTCGGTGATCCCACGGCGAGGTCGTAGACGACCGCGCTGGGCACGATCGGTACACGACCTGCCCGAGTTGGGACGCCCCGCCCGCCTTCCGCCAAGAACCGCATGACGCCGTCCGCGGCAGCGAGTCCGAACGCGCTGCCGCCGGTCAACAGGATGGCATCGGCGCGGCGAACCAATCGCCCTGGGGCCAAGAGATCGGTCTCTCTCGTTCCAGGGGCGCCGCCCCGCACGTCCACCGCCGCGACGGCCGGTCGATCGAAGAGGATGACCGTGCAGCCGGTCAGCGCGGTCGTATCGGTGTCGTGTCCGACCGACACGTGAATACCCTCGTTGACCGCGGGGTAGGTGTTTGTCACCGCGGGCCCCTCGCGCTCACCATTCGATGGTCACGCCGGGTTGAGCAAGCACGATCCGGCCATCGAAGACTTGCTCCGCCTCGTGCCGATATGCCGCAAAATCAAGTTCCTCCCACATGTGCGTGAGTACGAGCGTCCGCGCGCCGGCGTCGCGCGCCAATGCTCCCGCCTCTCGCGCGGTGAGATGACCGCGCGCTTCGTATGGTTCTGGCGACGCTTCGAGCAGTGTTGATTCGGCAACGACCACGGCACAGCCTTTCGCTCTGGACACGAGATTCGCGGCCGGCCCAGTATCCGCGGTGTAGAACAGATCACCGCTTGAGCCGGGAATCGCGAGCCGCATAGCCCAGCACGGCACATAATGAACCGTCGGTGTGAACTCGATCACCGCGTCGCCGATGGGCACGGAGGTCGAAGGGTCGTATTCCTTGACTTCGAAGTAATCGTGAAAGAACTCCGCCTGCTTCGATGCTTCGGCGAAGACCCAGGCGAACCGCCGCAGAAACGCATCGCCGTCCGGCGGCATCCAGAGCGGGACCTTTGATGGCGGCGGGTCCGGGTTGTAGGCAAGCGCGAAGCGCAGGGCAGCAAGATCGAGAACGTGATCGAGGTGCAGGTGGGAGATGGCGATGCCCGCGAGCCGGCGAAAGTCGGCGTGCTTGCGCAACTCCTGGAGGGTGCCCGGTCCGAGATCGAGCACGAATTGCGCGAGAGCCGAGTCGATGAGATATCCCGCGCAGCCGGCGCCGGTATTGACGCCGGCCGCGCTTCCTCCCAGTACGGTCAACGTCATACGATCAGCCTTCTGCCTCTTCGGCCGGAGAGGACGTCGAGATGAAGGACATCGTTGAGCAGATGAACGGCGGTGTGATCGGGCGTAATCGTCAGATGTGTCAGGCCGCAGTTCGAGAGATCGTAGGCCACAAGATTATTGGGTGAAAGGCCCTGGACCTGCGCGAGAAACGAGCCGATGACACCGCCGTGGGCAACGACCACCACCGAATGCGTGGCATACTCGGACAGCATTGACTGAAAGGTGGCCAGCACCCGACTGTGAAAACCTACCCGCGATTCACCTTCCGGCCAGCCAGCGTCGAGATTGTCGGGATCAGCCATACTCAGCGCGATGTCGGCGTGATCCCGTTGGATGACCTCGATGGTTACGCCTTCGAGCAGGCCGAAGTCCATCTCGATGAGTCCCGGCACAATCTCCGGTTCGATGCCCACCCGGTCCCCGATAATCCGCGCGGTCGTTAGCGCGCGCGCTAGCGGGCTGGACAACAGGGCATCGACGGAACCCACTTCGTCCGCGATGCGTTCAGCGACCAGATGGGCCTGTCGCACGCCGAGCGAATCGAGGGGCACGTTCGTTCGCCCGTGCAGCAACAGCGACACGTTGCTCATAGTGCGCCCATGCCGGACCAGGTAGAGCGTTGTCTCACCGTTGGTCGGATGTCGAAGCGACGAGTGAATTGTCGGTAAGCCGTCGTAGATAGACATAGCAATCCGCAATCGGGCAGTGCCCGTATCTCGGACGCTCGGCCGGATTGACCGAGCGTCCGTGGGCCATCACATTCAAAGTGAAAGCGTAAACGTCGTCTCGATCCTCGCCAAGGGCGGACTCGTGCAGGGGCGTGCGACAGAGTCGCAAAGTTTGACGGTCGAAGGCTGAACGGCCTATACTCGGGGGGTCGACGCTGATGACGTGGTCGAGGTTTGGGTTGCGGTCGCTACAGTTGAACGCCGCGTACAGTACGCCTCCAGGTCCATCGTGGGCCTCGGGGCTCTTTTTTTGTGCGCGAGACGACATGAGATGGAAGCGGATATGACCGAACGAACGCGCAACTGGTTGATCCGCGGCGGGCGCGTCGTCGATCCGGCAACGCGACATGATGCGGTCGCGGATGTGGTGATTCAAAACGGCCGGATCGAGTCGGTCGGCGGCTTGGGCGCCGTGAAGGGCGCGGAGGTCTTCGACGCGCGCGGATGTGTCGTGGCGCCAGGTCTCATTGATCTCCACGTACACTTGCGGGAGCCAGGTTTCGAGGAAAAGGAAACGGTTGCGACGGGAACCGCGGCGGCGTCGGCAGGCGGTTTCACTACCATCTGCTGCATGCCAAACACCCGACCCGCTCTCGACAGTGTTGAGGCGCTGCGTGATCTTCGCGAGCGCGTCGAACGGGACGCCGTCGTGCGGGTCTATCCGATCGCGGCGATCACTGTCGGCCGCCACGGTGAGGAAGAAGTTGATTTTGATGCGCTGGCGGCCGCGGGCGCGATCGGCTTTTCTGACGACGGCGACACCACGGCGGACAGCGCCATCATGCGGCGCGCGCTCGAAGCCAGCACGCGCCTCAATCGACCGATAATGGTCCACTGCGAGGACAAGGCGCTAGCACACGGCGCGATGCACGAAGGGGAGGTGTCGCGACGGCTCGGCATCGTGGGTAGTCCCGCCGAAGCCGAGGAAATCATCATCGCGCGGGACCTACTTTTGGCCAAGCTGACCGGCGGGTGGCTGCACGTTTGCCACGTCAGCACGGGCCGCGGCGCCAACTTTGTGCGGCAAGCGAGGTCCGCGGGAATGCGCGTAACGGCCGAGGTCATGCCGCACCACCTGACAATGTCGGATGCATGGGTCGCCGGAGACCGAACGCTCCTGAATGTGGACGAACCCGCGGGCGATCCCGCGCCACCCGCCGATCCGAATACCAAGGTCAATCCGCCGCTGCGGACCGCGTCCGATACTCAGCAACTTCTAAACGCGCTCAAGGACGGCGACTTCGATGTTGTTGCCACCGATCACGCGCCGCACGCGGTTCCGGAGAAGCAAGGTTCAGCCTATCAGGACGCGGCATTCGGTATGAGCGGCCTAGAGTTCGCGCTACCGCTCATGCTCGGCTTTGTGCGAGCCGGTCATCTGCCCCTTAGCGAGCTTGTCTACCGTCTGAGCACCGTGCCGGCAAGTCTCTTAGGCATGCCCTTCGGTACGTTAAAGGTCGGTTCTCCGGCCGATGTCGTGGTCTTTGATCCTGGAGAGCGCTGGCAGCCAACTCCCGAGAATCTCAAGACGAAGAGCCCCAACACGCCGTTGTTGGGCATGGAACTGAGAGGGCGCGTGCAGCTCACGCTCGTCGATGGAGAGGAGCGATTTCGTGCCTGAACCTGCTACTAGCCGCCGCCGATTCCGGCCGAAGTCCGACGCGGCGGTGGCGTTGGCGGATGGGCGCGTCTTCCGTGGCCAGGCGTTCGGTGCGTTGGGCACCGCGGCCGGTGAGGCGGTCTTCACGACGACGATGACCGGCTATCAGGAGGTCTGCACCGACCCCTCGTTCCGCGGTCAAATCGTCTGCATGACCTATCCGCTGATGGGCAACTACGGAGTGATTGCCGGCGAAGATGAATCTCGGCAACTGTGGATCGCCGGCCTTGTTGTCCGCGAGCACTGCAACTTGCCGAGCAATTGGCGGGCGCAGGGCACACTCGATGACTACCTCAAGGACCACGGTATCCCCGGCATTTTCGGCATCGACACCCGCGCGTTGACGCGCCATATCCGTTCGGTCGGTGACCTCCGCGCGGTGCTGGTCCATCAGGCTACAGAGCTATCCGACGAGGAACTTGCGGCACAGGCGCAGCGTGCGCTTTTGCCGGGCGAACAAGACGTCGTCGGTGAAGTGGCCAACGACGCCGTCGAGTCAATCGGGGCGGGAAACAGTCATCACGTGGTCATCGTCGATTGCGGTGTCAAGCGCAATATTGTCCGCTCGTTGGTCGAGAGGAATGCGCGCGTCACCATCGTGCCGTACGGTACGCCTTTCGCGGACATCGTCGCGTTGCAGCCGGACGGCGTGATCGTCTCTCCTGGCCCTGGCGACCCGGCGAATCTGGACGCTGGGCTCGACGTGGTGCGCTCGCTTCTCGAATCGGGCACGCCATATTTCGGCATTTGTTTGGGTCATCAACTGCTCGCCCGCGCCATCGGCGCGGAAACGAGCAAGCTCAAGTTCGGGCACCGCGGCGGCAATCACCCGGTCAAGGACATCGAGAGCGGCCGCGTTACGATCACCGCCCAGAATCACGGTTTTCAGGTGATGGGCGAGACCCTGCCAACCCAAGGCGGTTGGGAGGTCGCGCTGGTGAATCTCAATGACCGCTCGGTCGAAGGGTTGCGACACGAACGACTGCCGGTGCTCTCGGTGCAATTCCATCCTGAGGCGTCGCCCGGACCGTGGGACAATGGCTATCTTTTCGACCGCTTCCTTGCCATGATCGGGGACGGCGGCGTCCACCTCGCGGAAACGGAGTCCTGACGAGTGACGACGGCGGTTCGCAGCGTCCTGGTCCTGGGGTCAGGGCCGATTGTGATCGGCCAGGCGGCCGAGTTCGACTACGCCGGCACGCAAGCCTGTCGCGCCTTGCATGAAGAGGGCGTGCGCACCATTCTCGTCAATTCGAATCCGGCGACGATCATGACGGACGAGGACGTCGCCGACGCGGTCTATATCGAACCACTGACGCCCGACGTCGTCCGCCGCGTCATCCAGCGAGAAAAGCCTGACGGCTTACTGCCCACGCTCGGAGGCCAAACCGGCCTCAATCTCGCCGTCCAGGTCGCCGACCTCGGCATTCTCGAACGGTACGGGGTCCGTCTCCTGGGCACACCATTGATGGCCATCAAGCGCGCGGAGGATCGCGCACTGTTCAAGGAGTTACTGGAGCGTCTCGGCGAGCCGATTGTCGAGAGCAGGATCGTGACCTCTGTCGAGGAAGCGCATGTGTTCGCAGAACAGGTGCCGCTGCCTCTTGTGATCCGGCCGGCCTATACGCTCGGAGGCACCGGCGGCGGTGTCGCCCGTACGCCGGAGGAACTTGAACTGATTGCGGCGTCCGGGATCAACGCCAGCCCGATCAATCAGATTCTCCTCGAACGCTCGCTTGCGGGTTGGAAAGAAATCGAGTACGAAGTGATGCGGGACGGCAATGGGACCTGCATCACGATCTGCAATATGGAAAACCTCGACCCGATGGGGGTCCATACGGGCGACAGCATCGTCGTCGCACCCTCGCAGACCCTCTCGGACTACGAATACCAGATGCTGCGCACCTCGGCCCTGCGGATCATCGACGCGCTGGGCATCGAAGGCGGTTGCAACATCCAGTACGCGCTGAATCCGGATTCGTTCGAGTACGCGGTGATCGAGGTCAATCCCCGCGTCAGCCGCTCCTCGGCGCTGGCATCGAAAGCGACCGGCTACCCAATTGCCCGCATGGCTGCCAAGATCGCCATCGGCCGGCGGCTCGACGAACTGACGAATGCAGTCACCGGCAAGACGACCGCGGCCTTTGAGCCCGCGCTCGATTACGTTGTGGTCAAGATTCCTCGCTGGCCGTTCGACAAGTTCCCCCGCGCGGACCGCACCATCGGCACCCAAATGAAGGCGACCGGGGAGGTGATGGCGATCGACCGGTCGTTCGAAGGGGCGCTGCAGAAAGCGGTCCGCTCACTTGAGACGACGGCGAAGGACCTCGGCTGGGAAGACCCGGCCTGGACCGAAGCGACAATTGAGGAACTAATTCGCCGCCCGAACGACTCCCGGCTGTGGGCGGTAATGGCGGCGCTGCGTCGCGGCGTTTCTCCAACTGCTATGCACAAATCGAGCAGGATCGACTGCTGGTTTCTTGACAAGCTCAACGGCCTCGTTGAACTTGAGCGACGGCTTGCTAACCAATCGCTCGACGGTGATCTACTCTGGACCGCGAAGCGCGCCGGATTCTCCGACGAGCAGATTGGCCGGCTATCCGGGCGCGGGGCAGTCGCGGTTCGCGCGATGCGCGATGATCTAGGGATGGCGCCGGTCTACAAGATGGTTGATACCTGTGCGGGAGAGTTCGCGGCCGCCACGCCGTACTTCTACTCGACCTACGAGGACGAGGACGAGGCAACTCCGCTAGCAGGAGCGCGCGCGCTCGTCGTTGGGTCTGGCCCGATTCGCATCGGTCAGGGCATCGAGTTCGATTACTGCTCGGTCCAGGCCGCGCGGGCGCTGCACGACGCGGGCGTCGCCTCGATCATGGTCAATTCGAATCCCGAGACAGTTTCAACCGACTTCGACGCGTCGGATCGCCTCTATTTCGAGCCCTTGGACACCGAGAGCGTGCACGAGATCCTGCGCCACGAGGCGGATGGGCGCGGCGCGGACGGTATGCCGCCGGTTATCGTCCAGTTCGGCGGTCAGACCGCGATCAATCTGGCGTCGCCGCTCTCGAAGTTGGGCGTGCAAATTCGCGGCAGCTCGCTCGATTCGATTGATTTGGCCGAGGATCGCGAACGCTTTGAGGACTTCTTGCGCCGGCTCGGCATCCCGCGGCCACATGGCGCCGCGGTCACATCGCTGGCCGACGCGCAAGCCGTGGCAGAGCGCGTCGGCTATCCCGTCCTCGTGCGACCATCCTATGTGCTCGGCGGACGCGCCATGGAAGTAGTCTACGGCCCCGAACACCTAGCCCGCTACATTCGCAACGCCACGAGCATGACACCCGAGCACCCGGTGCTGGTCGATAAATACTTGCTCGGCAAGGAAGTTGAGGTCGACGCCATTTCAGACGGTAATGAGGTATTGATCCCAGGCGTTATGGAGCATATCGAACGCGCCGGGGTCCACTCCGGCGACTCGTTCGCGATCTATCCCGGCATCCGGCTCTTCCCGGCTGAAATCGAAACGATCGTCGACTACACGACGCGGATTGCGCTCGGACTCGACGCCCGCGGTCTGATCAACATTCAGTACGTCATCCACGCCGGCCGGCTCTACGTGCTGGAGGTCAACCCGCGATCCTCCCGTACCGTGCCGTTCTTGAGCAAGGTGACCGGCGTGCCCATGATCAAGTTGGCGACGAACATCATGCTGGGCAAGAGCCTGCGGGAACAGGGGTACCATGGCGGGCTTGCCCCCAAGCAGCCGTTGGTGGCCGTTAAGGCGCCCGTTTTCTCGATGGCGAAGCTGCGCGGCGTCGAAGTCCACCTCGGGCCGGAGATGAAGTCGACCGGCGAAGTGATGGGGATCGATTTGACCTTTGAGGCGGCGTTTTACAAGGCGCTGCTCGCGGCGGGCCTAGCGCTGCCGCCGCGGGGGTCGATTTTGCTTTCGGTTTCGGATGAGGACAAAGCGGACTGCCTGGAGATGATCGGGCAGCTCGTCCGGATGGGTTACAAGCTCTTCGCGACCGAGGGCACGGCGGCGCTCGTCGAGCGCGCGGGAATGCCGGTCCAGATGGTGACGAAGCGGATCGGTCGGGGCAAGCCTGACGTGCTCGATGTCATTCTCCATGGCGTTGTCGACGGCGTGATCAACACGCCCGGACCCGCCGACAAAGAGATGCTGGACGGGCTGGAGATTCGACGGGCGGCGGTCGAACGTGGCATCCCCTGCATCACGTCGATCGACACCGCCCGAGCGATGGTGGACGCTATGGCGATGGCAAGTGCCGTCTATACTGTTCAGCCATTGCCGGATTACCGGCGTCATGCGTTTGGCTACTAGCTTGGTTCACTTTGCCCGCGTTGCCAAGCGGTGAGGAATCGGACTGGCATGCTCCTCATGAGCGTCGACCTGGCGCCTCAGGCGCTTGATGGAGTGGCAATGCGGCCACGGGAGTTTCAGGCCAGCGTTGTGGCGATCGAACCGGTGATGGGAGATGCGGCGCTGTTGTCCCTCAAGGCGCCGAGTCCGATGGCTGAAACGGTGCGAGCTGGCCAATTCATCGACGTCCTCTGCCGCTCCAATGAATCGTTTGATCCGCTCCTGCGCCGTCCCTACTCCATCTACCGGGCATCACCGGTGGATGGAACGCTGACGATTCTCGTTCGACCCTTTGGGCGCGGCAGCGCGTGGTTAGTCGAGCGCCGGCTTGGGGAGGAGATGGACGTCCTTGGTCCGCTAGGCAACACGTTCACCGTTGCGACAACATCGCGCAATCTGCTAATGGTTGCGGGGGGCGTCGGCGCGGCGCCGCTGGTCATGCTGGCAGAAGACGCGGTGGCGCGAGGGTTGAGTGTGACCTATCTCATGGGGGCAGCCGATGAAAGCGGTCTGCTGACATCGTCTGAACTGCCGAGCACGGTCGAGTATGTCGTAGCTACGGACGACGGTTCACGTGGCCATCGGGGGTTCGTGACCGATCTCATCCCCGACTATGTACGATGGGCAGACCAGATTTTCACCTGCGGGCCGGAGGCGATGTTTCGATCGCTGCGAGCCGTGATCCTGCCGCTGAGGATCGGTCGCACGCCGACTGTGCAGGTGTCGATGGAGCGGTCGATGGCGTGTGGCCTTGGCGCCTGCCTCGGCTGCGTCGTCGAGACCAAGACCGGTATGTCGGCCTCGTGCGTACAAGGTCCGGTCTACGACATGGATGACGTCGTGTGGTGAGGTCCGCGATGGATATTGGTGCGCTCTCGGTCGACCTGGCCCCGAACAACCCTCGTGAGTTGCGACTGTCGAATCCGGTGATCGCCGCATCTGGCTGTTTTGGCTACGGCCTCGAATACGCGAGCGTGATCGACGTGCAGCGCCTCGGCGCATTAGTCAGTAAGGGCATCACGCCGCTTCCTCGCGTCGGCAACCCCATGCCCCGGATTGCAGAGACGCCGGGCGGCATGTTGAACGCGATCGGTCTCCAGAACCCCGGAATCCACGGCTTCGTCAAGAAGTACCCGAAAATCTGGGTCAATTGGCGTGTGCCGGCGATCGTCAACATCTCGGCCGAAGCAGTTGAAGACTACGCAATGATGGCGCGGATCCTCGACGAGCAGCCGGGCATTGCCGGCATCGAGGTCAATATTTCGTGCCCCAACATTGCGCGGGGCGGCTACTGCTTTGGTTGGGATCCGGAGATGTCGGCCGACGTCACCCGTGCGGTCCGCGCCGCGACGACGTTGCCGGTCATTGTCAAGCTCAGCCCCGGCGCCGTGGATGTCGTCGGCGTTGCCCAGGCGGTCGAAGAGGCCGGCGCGGACGCGATCTCACTGATCAACACGCTGGTCGGCATGGCCATCGACGTCAAGCGAAGGCGTCCAATATTGGCCAACATTACGGGCGGGCTGTCCGGGCCGGCGATCAAGCCGATCGCGCTGCGGATGGTCTACCAGGTGGCCGCCGGGGTGCGGATCCCGATCATCGGCATGGGCGGGATCATGGGACTCCAGGACGCGCTTGAGTTCTTCATGGCCGGAGCCTCAGCGATCCAGGTTGGGACCGCCATCTTCGTCAAGCCGACGATGCTGACCCAATTGATAGACGACCTCGGCGAGTGGCTCGACAAGAACGGCGTGGAATGTCTGCACGAGATCGTCGGGGTGGCGCATCCGAATCGGCCCGGGCAGTTGGAACTGGATCGCGCGTTGACGACCGCGGTCGCCGCCGGGTGAACGACGACGAAGGAGGATCAAGACGGGGAATGGACGGAAACGGTCTCTTCCAGATACTGCGCGACGTCGGGGCGCTAAAGGACGGCCACTTTTTGCTGTCGTCCGGACGACACGGCGATCAGTACGTCGAAAAGTTTGATCTGCTGCGCCAGCCGCGGCAGACGGAAGCGGTGTGCCGCGGATTCGCGGAGCGATTTGCCGAAGCGGGTGTCGACGTCGTGGTCGGTCCGACCACCGGCGGCATCATTCTCGCCTACGAAGTCGGTCGACAGCTTGGTGTCGCCGCGGCGTATGCCGAGCGGAAGAGCGACGGCTCTCCTGGGCGCGAGTTTCGACGCGGCACGACGTTCGAGCGTGGCCAGCGGGTGCTTGTCGTCGACGACATTCTGACGACCGGCGGATCGGTGCGAGACACCCTAGCCGCGTTGAAGAAGCTGCCTGTTGAGGTTGTGGCCGTGGCTGTTCTGGTTGATCGCAGCGGCGGCAGGGTCAGCTTTGGTGAGGTGCCGCTATCCGCGCTTGCGACAGCGGATGTTGCATCTTGGGAACCAGCAACCTGCCCGTTGTGCCGAGATGGAGCGCCATTGGTCAAGCCGGGAACATCCACCCCGGTCGGTGCAGGAGCATAGACAGTCACTCCCACGGGAGTGGTGTATTGCGACTACCACTTCGACCATGGTTGATAAGCTATAGAGCGTGTTGCAACACCCGAGCGGGTAAGATACGTGGATACTGACGTTCTCGTGGCCGCGGCCCGTCGTTGGGCGGTCATCCGCGTGACCGTGCCTGTCCCGCCGGTCCCGCGAGCAACGGGGCGGCGCCCGCCTGGCTCGACGCCCGGCCGGTCGGTCGGCCGTTGGTGCATGCGACGCTCGGCACGACCGAGGTGACGAGCACGCCAGGGCTGTACGAGGCGATCCTCGCCGGCTTGCACGAGGAGCCGATCGACCTGGTGGTAGCTGTCGGGCGCCACCGCGACCCGGCGGCGTTCGGTCCCCAGCCACCCCACGTGCGCGTCGAGCACCAGGTGCCGCACGGCGTCTTGTTGCCGCGCTGCGACCTCGTGGTCACGCACGGCGGCTTCGGCACAGTCATGGGCTGCCTCGCCGCTGGCGTCCCGCTGGTCGTGATCCCGGTGCAGGGCGACCAGCCGCGCAACGCCCGACGCTGCGCGGACCTCGGCGTGGGTCGGGTCGTCGGCCCCGAGGAGCGCGCGCCGGCGGTCATCCGGGCGGCGGTGCGCGCCGTGCTGGCCGAGCCGTCCTATCGGACGAATGCGGCGCGGCCGCGGGACGAGATCGCCGCGCTTCCCGGGATGGACCGCGCGGTGGAACTCCTCGAACGGCTGGTCGCGGACCACCAGCCCTAGTCCTCGGTCCGGCCGGTCGAACGCCTCGGCCAGCTCGGTTACCGTGGCAGCCCGCTCCATCCCGAGGTCGAGGAGCGTGAGGCGTAGCGGGTCGCTGGTGGCCCCCGGCTGGGCGGAGTGGCGCATCGATGTCGTCCGCCAGGTCGTACGCCGGAAACTCAATAGTGCTCGACATACCTGACCCCGAAAACCTGTTCTAAACTCGCCGCCAGAGGAGCTTGACAAGCAGGCAAGAGTCCGTACACTTGTTCTAGGGCGTCCTCCCGCCGCCCGCGGCGCTCCCCCAAGACGCCGCAGCCGACCGCTCCCTCCCCGACCGGTCTGCTGTGCTGGACCAATCTGTAGCGGTGGATTGTAGGCCGCGGGTTCACCTGACTCGCATCACACCTGGAGGGACGTCGCGAGCATGGACATCATCCTGATTCCCGGCCTCTGGCTCGACGAATCGTCGTGGGCGAAGGTCGTCCCCGTCCTCGAGCAGGCGGGTCATCGCACCCACCCGATCACGTTGCCCGGTATGGAGTCCCAGGACGCCGACCGCTCCGGGATCACCCTGCGCGACCACATCGACGCGGTCATCACGGCGATCGACTCCGTCGACCTCGCCGACGGGAAGGTTGTGCTCGTCGGACACTCCGCCGGCGCCGCGATTGCCCATGCCGCGGTCGACGCGCGGCCCGACCGGGTCGCCCGCGTCGTCTACGTCGGCGGCTTCCCCACGGGCGACGGAGACGCCGTCGCCGACGGGTTCCCGGCCGAGAACGGCGAGGTCCCGCTGCCGGACTGGTCGGCCTTCGAGGACGATGAGCTCGCCGATCTCGACGACAAGGCGCGCGCCGAGTTCCGCGAGCGCGCGATCCCTTCGCCCGAGCGCGTTACCCGCGACCCGCAGCAGCTCACCGACGAACGCCGCTACGACGTGCCCGTCACCGTCATCTCGACCGAGTTCACCAGCGAGACGCTCCGGAACTGGATCGAGCAGGGCGAGCAACCCGTGCGGGAAATTACGAAGATCCGCGACGTCGCCTACGTCGACCTACCCACCGGCCACTGGCCGCAGTTCACCCGGCCCGAGGAACTCGGGCGGGCGATCCTGGGCTCAACGGCGGCCCCGCCGGTCGATTCACCGCCCATGACCAGCGTGGATGAGCAGCGCAGGCCTGAACCTCCCGTCGCGGGCGACGAGGCCGCCACCCTCTTGGGCTACCTGGAGCGCCAACGCGCCACCTTCGCATGGAAGTGCGAGGGACTGGACGCGGCCGCCCTGCGGGCGACGCTCGGCCCCTCGTCGATGACGCTGGGCGGGATGCTCAAGCACCTGGCCCGATTCGAGGACGACATGTCCTCCGAGTGGCTGCACGGGCGAGAGCAGAGGCCCCCGTGGAACATGGTGGACTGGGACGCCGACCACGAATGGGACTGGCGTACGGCTGCCGACGACACCCCGGAGCAGCTGTATGCGCTCTGGCGGGACGCCGTGGCCCGCTCCCGTTCGCTGATCGCCGAAGCGCTGGCCGACGGAGGCCTGGAGCGGCCGGGCACGAGGATCACCGACGCTCGCGGTGAGTCACCCAGCCTGCGCTACATCCTGCTCAACATGATCGAGGAGTACGCGCGGCACAACGGCCATGCCGACCTGATCCGGGAGTCGGTGGACGGGCTCGTCGGGCAGGATCCGCCGGGCTGAGGGCGGCCTTTCATCGTCGGGATAGGGGCGGGCAGACCCACGGCGTTAGGTTTGGGGCATGACCGAGCGGATCTCGCCGCGGCAGTTTCACGAGGCCGCCGGCGTCGAGGATTGGCGGGTGATGTTCGGAGGGGTGTGCGCGCACTTCCGTACCGGGTCGTTCGCGGCGGGCGTCGCACTGGTGGACGCGATCGGCAGGCCGGCCGGCGCCGCGAACCATCACCCCGAGGTCGACCTGAGGTCCGAGGGCGAGACGGTGCGTCTGAAGACGTTCGACATCGACGGGCTGAGCGAGCGTGACGTCGCGCTGGCCCGGCAGATCTCGGCGGCAGCGCGTCAGCTGGACGTGCTTGCCGACCCGACCGCCGTGCAAACGGTCCAGGTCACGATCGACGCGCTCGTCGGCCCCGAGGTGTTGCCGTTCTGGCGCGCAGCGCAATCGCATCCACATCGACGTCTCCGTGCCGCACGACCAGGCCGAGGAGTGCATCGCGGCGGCGATCGCTGCCGGCGGCCACCTGGTGACTGACCGGTACGCGCCGGCGTGGTGGGTGCTGGCCGGCGCCGAGGGCAACGAGGTTTGCGTGGCCACCTGGATGGGCCGCGAATGAGCGTGTCTTCCCTTCCCGAGAGGGCAACGAGTTCTGCGTGACATGACGAACGAGACGATCCCAAGATGAGGATCACCGCCACCGCACGGGAACTCAACCGCGCCACGCTTGGCCGGCAGCTGCTGCTGGAGCGGGAGTCCCTCGGCGTTGCAGGCGCAACAGGCGGCCTCGCCGTACCTCGCGCTCTGGAACCGGCTCACCGATTTCGACCCGGCCGAACTCGACGTCGCCTTCGCCGACGGCACGGTCGTTAAGTCGAACATGGTGCGGATGACGCTGCATGCCGTCCTCGCCGACGACTACCAGGCGTTCCGGGAGGCCCTGGAGCTGTCGCTTCGTGCCGCCAAGCTCGACGACCGCTTTACGGTGTCCGGGCTGACCGTCGAGGACGCCGACATGCTAGTCCCGGAAGTGCTGGCGTTCGCCGCCCAGCCTCGAACGGCCGCGGAGTTCGAGGCGTGGCTCGAGCAACGGCTGGGCACGCGGCCGAAGCCCGGAGCGTGGTGGGGGTTGCGGCAGTACGCGCCGCTGCTGCGCGCGCCCACCGGAGGTCCGTGGTCGTTCGACTCTCGGACGTCGTACGTCGCGCCCCGGACCAGGCCGGTGCTGGCGGACCCGGACGTGTCTGCCGGGTCTCTGCAGACGCTGGTCCTGCGCTATCTCGAGGGATTCGGGCCGGCATCGGTGGCGGATGTGGCCCAGTTCGCCCAGGTTCAGCGGGCCAGGGCCAGGAAGGCGCTGCAAGCGCTCGCCGGTGACCTCGATTGGCTGGAGGGGCCGAACGGCGAGGACCTGTTCGATATCCCCGGCGCAGTGCACCGGGACGAGGACACGCCGGCGCCGCCCCGGCTGATGGCCATGTGGGACAGCGTCCTGCTGGCCTACTCCGACCGCAGCCGGATCATTCCACCCAACTACCGCACACTTGTCGCCCGGATGAACGGCGACGTGCTGCCGACCCTGCTGGTCGACGGCTACGTCGCCGGCGTGTGGCGCTCGGTCGAGGGAGGAATCGAGGCGACCGCCTTCCACCGCCTACCGGACGACATTTGGGAGAGACTCGCTGCCGAGGCCCGGTCGCTGGTGGCGTTCCTCGCCGACCGGGAACCGGAGGTCTACCGCCGTTACGACCACTGGTGGAGCAAGCTGCCAAGCGCCGAGGCTCGGCTGCTCCCCGGTGACTGAGGTGGCGCGCCCCGAACGGCCCCCGGAGAACACCCGGATATGCCGCGGTACGCGCGGCGATGACCAGGGTGGACTCGACCCGCCGGCAGTGCCCATTGCTATGCCTTCGGCCCTTCCACTCCTCCTTCTCGGACCCGATTCGGCCGCGGCGGATTGTGAAGAGTCCGCCAGGCGCGGACGTGCATGCTCCGCTGCATCTCGACAAGGGCTCACATCACCACGGAAGTTCTCGTGTCCAACGCTAACGCCCGCACGACGGTTCATGGCCGGCAGTTGATCGTTCGGCGGCATCAGCGAGGGTGGAAGAAGGCGCACATCGCCGCGGCGATGGGGTTTTCCCGCCGGTGCGGTGATCCGGGCCTCGGAAGCCACCGGCGTGCGCTATGAGCGGGAACGTCCCGGTGAGCTGGTCCACCTCGACGTCAAGAAGCTCGGCCGGATCCCCGCCGAGCACTTCCCGGTTGCCATTACTCGTCGCTAAGAACGACCGCGGCGATTCTTCGGACGCGTGCGGGATCGGCGATCGCGTCGATCTCGACGATCTTGCCCTCTGCGACGGTGAAACCCATTACGGCGAAAGGCCGTCCACGCACGGTGACGACCACTCCGGCTGCTCCGTTCACCAGCGCGGCGCGCAGGTGGGCAGCCGGGAGCGCGCCCATGAGTGCCTGCCTGGCGACGGCCGCCGCGCCATGGATCACCTTGGAGGCGGCGGGCCGCCTGGCGCCAAAGTCGGATCGCAGCACGACGTCGGGGTCGAGCAGCGCGACGAGGGCGTCGAAGTCACCCCCACGTGCTGCCAGGAAGAAGGCGTCGACCACGTCTCGTTGACGAGCGAGATCGGGGTCGGGAGCCGGTATCTCGGCGCCTTTGACACGTCGCCGTGCCCTGCTGGCGAGCTGTCTCGCTGCTGCAGGAGATCGATCGACCATGGGAGCGATCTCCTCGAATGGCAGCTTGAACATGTCGTGGAGCACGAACGCGAGCCGTTCCGCCGGTGACAGGGTATCGAGCACAACGAGGAGGGCGAGGCCGACAGAGTCCGCCAGCAACGCTTCCTCTTCGGGTTGGAGCACTCCCTCGGGGCTGATGACAGGATCGGGGATGTGGAAACCGAACGACTCCTCGCGTCGAGTGTTGCGCGACCGCAACATGTTCAGACAGACGCGGGCAACAATCGTGGTCATCCACCCACCGAGGTTTTCGACCTCGCTGGCTCCTGCCCGGCTGAGGCGCAGCCAGGTGTCTTGGACGGCGTCGTCTGCCTCAGTGAGCGAGCCGAGCATCCGGTAGGCCACCGCCCGAAGATAGGCCCGGCGCTCCTCGAAGCGGTCTGCCAGCCACTCGTTCTCGTCCATCGGTCACATCCTCTCGTTGCCAGGTGTCATAGAAGTGACGTGTCATAGAAGTGACCCTCACACACGAGAGATGTGACAAGGAGACGCGCTATGAAATCTCGAATCTAGCAACCCGGTGATGAGCGCGCTTGGTGTCAAGGACGCCCTCCAGGCGCTCGGATAGGCAGGGGCGCGAGGCGGCCTGCCGTAGAAGTCGATCAAGCTCGTCCTGCTGCGTGCCAGTTTCCCGCTGCTCGCGCGCGACGATGATCAATTCTCGCGGGCGAGCCGGAACAGGCCTTCGCCGGACGGCTCACGAGATTAGGAGGCAACCATGGCATCACCCATTCTGGTCACCGGCGGCACGGGCACCTTGGGGCGGCTCGTCGTCCCGCGGCTGCGGGACGCCGGGCGCGACGTCCGAGTGCTCAGCCGGAGCAGCCGCGAGGATGGGGAGGGTATCGAGTTCGTGACTGGTGACCTGGCCACGGGCGAGGGGATCGAAGCCGCTGTGATTGGAACCGAAGTCATCGTGCATTGCGCGGGCAGCGCCAAGGGCGACGAGGACAAGGCGCGGCACCTGGTAAGGGCCGCGGCGCGGGCCGGAGCGCGGCACCTGGTGTACATCTCGGTCGTCGGGGCCGACAGGATCCCGGTCGTCAGCGGCATCGACCGCGCGATGTTCGGCTACTTCGGATCCAAGCTTGCCGCGGAGCGGGCCGTGGCCGGCTCCGGTCTGCCATGGACGACGCTGCGCGCCACCCAGTTCCATGACCTGACCTTGCTGACAGCGCGGCAGATGGCCAAGCTGCCAGTGATACCGGTCCCGGCCGGGTTCCGGTTCCAGCCGGTCGACCCCGGTGAGGTGGCGGCCCGGCTCGTGGAACTTGCGCTCGACACGCCGGCCGGCCTGGTGCCCGACATAGCTGGTCCACAAGTGTTCAGCTTCGCCGACCTGCTCCGCGGGTATCTGCGGGCTAGTCGCAAGCACCGGCTGATCCTGCCTCTCTGGCTCCCAGGCAAGGCCGCCCGCGCGTTCCGGGCTGGCGCGAACCTGGCCCCGGACCGGGCTGTTGGCCGGCGGACCTGGGAGGACTTCCTGGCGGCACGGGTGAGCTCGCCGAGCGACAGCAGATCTGGCCCGAGATAGCGGCCGGCGAGGAGTGGCGGTCGATGGCCACGATGCGTGCCGCCTTCATCGCCCAGCCAGGGCCATCGGCCACGCAAAGCAGAAACCGGAAGAACGGAAGAGGGCATTGCGGTCGGGGAAGATGCCGACGATGTCGGTGCGGCGGCGGATCTCGCGGTTGGGCCGTTCTTGCGGGTAGTTGAACCAGAACTGGCGCCAGATTGCCTTGGGGAACGCGGTGAAGGCGAGGCCGGCCGCACGCGCGGAGTCGCGGTACTCGGCGATAGTGGGCAGCTTCTCGGCCAGGGCGTCGATGACCCGGTCGAACTGGGCGCGCACCGAGGCAGCGTCGGGCTGGTCGTAGACGCTGTGCCACTGCGCAGTGACCCAGCCCCACGCATTCTTCGGGGTGACGAACATGAGGTTGGCCGTGTAGTGGGTCCTGCATCGCTGCCAGGACGCGGCGCGCATCGCTGGTGACCAGCCGCACGCCGGTCAGGCCGCGGGCGGTCAGGTCGCGGAAGAACACCAACCAGCCAGACAGGTCGACACTTGGCCCAGTGGCCATCGTCGTGTCTCCTCGTCCCGAGTTCCTTGAGCAGATCTCGTTGACGATCACGCGGTGGCCGTCTCACATCTGGGACGCCACGCCCGTTACCGAGCACGTGGTACACCACGCTCGTGGACGCAACTGCATAGACCCTTATCTTCGCGTCATTCGTTGCGCTCAGGATGCGCCGCGATCCGATTGCGCAACTCTTCGAGCAAGAGATGCAAGTCTTCTAGCCGCTGTTCGATTTGACGCAAGGTTTCGGGGCGGGGCTGTTCGACGTATTCGTTGCGCAACTCGATGATCATCTGCGCCACGCGGCCGATCGTGCGCACGGTATGGACCGGGTCATCTTCGCGGGACGGCACCGAGTAGCCACTCATCCTCTGCCTCCTGGCAACAGCCGCGCCCCGCCTTGGAGCGGGATGGCTACTCGTTTCCCTCGTTCGGCGTCGTCGCCGTGCGTGTTGATTCGGAAAGCATGGCCAGCATTGCCTGCTCGTCGATCAACGGCACGCCGAGTTCTAACGCCCGATCTGCTTTGCTCCCCGCCTCTTCACCGGCTAGGACGTAGCTCGTCTTCTTCGAAACGGAGCTGGTGACGTTTGCCCCGGCACGGCGCAGGCGTTCCTCGGCTTGCGGCCGGGTCATCGACTCCAAGCGGCCGGTTATGACGAAGGTCAGGCCACTCAGGGGAGCCCGCCCGTCTCGCGGTCCGCCGTCGTCCTCGAACCGCGGGCCCGCGGCGCGAAGTTTTTCGATGATCGCACGATTGCGCGGTTCTTGGAAGAAGTCGAAGGTGCTTTTCGCCACAATCTCGCCAATGCCGCCGACGGCGTTGATCTCGTCGAGCGAGGCGCCGAGCAGCGCATCGATCGAGCCGAACCGATCGACCAGCAGCGACGCCGTGCGTTCCCCGACGTGTCGGATGCCGAGTGCGTTGACCAGCCGCGCGACCGGGCGCTGCTTACTCGCTTCAACGGCGGACCGCAAGTTGGCGGCGCTTTTCGCGCCGAGTCCCTCCAGGCTAGCGACGGCCTCCCAGTCGAGATAGTAGAGGTCGGCGGCGTCCTTCAGCCAGCCCAAATCGACGAAACGGTCGGTCAGTTTCGATCCCATCCCCGCGATGTCCATCGCGGTGCGGGCCACAAAGTGGTGGAGGTGCTCCTTGAGCTGGGCCGGACAGGCAGCGTTGGTGCAATAGCGCATCGCCTCGCCGGGCTCGCGATGCGTCGGCGACTGGCAAACGGGGCAAGCTTCGGGCATGGTGAAAACCCGTTCCTTGCCCGTTCGCTTTTCGGTGACGACCATCACGATCTGTGGGATGACATCGCCGGCGCGCTGGACGACCACGGTATCGCCGATGCGAATGTCCTTGCGCGCAATCTCATCCTCGTTGTGCAAGGTCGCCCGGCGCACGAGGACGCCGCCGATGTTGACGGGCTGGAGGATGGCGAGCGGATTGAGCGTACCCGTGCGCCCGACATTGATCTGGATATCTTCGAGCACGGTGGTCTTCTGGATTGCCGGGAACTTGTAGGCGGTGGCCCAGCGCGGCTCGCGGGCGACGTACCCGATCTCTTCTTGGAGGCGGACACTGTTGACTTTGATCACGACTCCGTCGATCTCGAAGTCGAGGTGTTCCCGGCGCTCTTGCCACCAGGCGCAACGCTCCCATAACGCGTCGATCGAGTCGTGGAGCTGGGCATCGAGTGACGTAACGAATCCGAAGTCCGCGAGCATCGCCAGCGCGTCGAGATGCGTCGCCGGCGCGGGTGCGCCTTCGACGTAGCCGACGCCGTAGCTGAAGAGGCGGAGTGGGCGGGAGGCCGTGATCTTCGCGTCGAGCTGCCGGAGCGAACCTGCGGACGCGTTGCGGGGATTCATGAATGGATCGCCGCCCTTTTCGAGGATGCCTCGATTGAGTCGCTCGAAGTCTGCCTTGCGCATGAAGATCTCGCCCCGCACCTCGATCGTTCGTGGCATTGGGTCGTGAGGGGAAGGGCGCAATTGCAGCGGAACGGTGCGAATAGTGCGCAGATTTGGGGTAATGTTTTCGCCAACGAGCCCATCACCTCGCGTTGCGCCGTGGTGCAGGGCACCATCGACATAGGTGAGCGCAACGGCCAAGCCATCTACCTTCGGCTCGGTCACGAAGGCCAGTTGGTCGACGCCGGCGAACTTTCGGGCACGCGCCGCCCATCCCTCTAGCTCCTCGCGACCAAAGACGTTGCTGAGTGAAAGCAGGGGAACGGGGTGCTGCACCTTGGCGAAGGCAGATTGGGGAGTCGCGCCAACACGCTGGGTTGGCGACTCCGGCGTCACGAGCTCAGGATGTTCTTCTTCAAGTGCCCGCAATTCGCGCAATGCGTCGTCGTAGTCGGCGTCGGAAACGGTGGGCCGGTCCAGAACGTGGTATTCGTAGTTCCAACGCTCGATGTCGCTCCGAAGGCGCTCGATGCGACGCGGCGCCGAGTCGTCAGCCATCCGGCCGTTCTCTCCCCGCCCTGTGGTATACATTGCGCACAATCGAGTGAACGTACAACTCGAACAATTCTAGCACAGCACCCGGCACGCGCTGTTCGAGACTGTCGCAATCGGACTCCAACGGACATCGTCGTGGACGAATCATCGATTCAACAGAGCACCACAGATGCGCGGACCGACTTGGCGTCAGCCGGCGGCTATGCCTTCCTGGCGCAGCGAGCGACCGCGTTCGTGGTTGATCGGGGTGGCGCCGTCTTCGAAGACGATCTTGTTGCCCACGTTTTTGGTGCCGGTTCGTCGCCCGATCTGTGGCGGCCGCTGATTCGGTCCATTCTTGGTACAACCACCGACCTGATTCTAGATGGCGACGGCTTCTGGCGGATCTCGCACGGCCCATCCGCCAACGAGGGAGATGCGCTCTTCGAATTCGTGGCGATCGACATCGAAACGACCGGTTTGCGGCCTCTGCACCAACGCATCATCGAGGTGGCGGCGATTCGGTATCGAAGCGGCGCCGAGGTTGAGCGGTTCGAGTCGCTGGTGCAACCGGACCGGCGAGTTCCCAAGTACATCAGCGAGTTGACCGGGCTCACGGACGCACATTTGGCCGACGCACCGCGGTTTGCGGAAATAGCAACTGACCTCCAGGGGTTTGTCGGAAATGCCGCGCTTGTCGGCCACAACCTCGGATTCGACGTCTCATTCCTGAACGCCGAACTGAAGCGCCTGGGCCAACCGCCGCTTGTCAACGAGCGCTTGGACGTCATGTACCTGGCGATGAAGCTGTTGCCAGGCATTCGGCGACCCAGCCTGGACAAGCTGGCGACCGCGGTCGGTCTCGATCCGCGAAGGGTCCATCGGGCGGGCGGCGATGCTTGGCTGGCGGCCGAGGCGGCAATTCGTCTCCAGGAAAAAGCGCGGCAGCAAGGCGATGGCGCCTGGGATCGCCTCAAAGTCTTGGCCGCGCCCGCCTCGCGGCGGCCGAAAGATGGAGTCGGACGGGGTCGGGCTGTCCTTGATCGGTCACTGCTCGCGGACATTCCAAAGAATCCAGGCGTCTACATCATGCGCGACGCGTTCGAGCACGTCATCTACGTCGGCAAGGCGAAGAACTTGCGCGATCGCGTCTCGTCCTACTACTCGCAGCCGCTTGGGTACACGCGAAAAATGGACGGGCTACTTGAGACTATGGTTCAAATCGACGTCGAGGTGACCGGATCTGAACTCGAAGCGCTCCTGCTCGAATCCCAACTCATCAAGCGCTATCAGCCGCGCTATAACACTGCCCTGCGTTCGTTCGAGCAATACCCTTACATACGGATCGATATCTCGAATCCCTGGCCGCGCCTCACCTTGGCCCGAGAGCGCAAGGACGACGGGGCGCGCTACTTTGGCCCGTATCGCAGCAAATCAGCCGCCCGCAAGGCGGTCGATTTGATCAACGCCAACGTACCGTTGCGAACCTGCACGCGCTCCTTCAAGGACGCACGAAGCTATGGCTCACCCTGTATTCAACTCGACATCGGCCGCTGCCCTGGGCCGTGCGTCGGCCGTGCCGACCGCGAAAGCTACCGGGCGATGATCCGGGACGTGGGTGCCTTTCTCGACGGCGACAGTGACGTTCTCTACGCCCGCCTCTGGCAAGGGCTCGAGGACGCCGCGCAACGACTCGACTTCGAGCGCGCACGCCGACTCCGCAACGATCTGCTCCAGGTTGAACAGGTCGTTGAAGCGCAGCGACGGCTGCGGGTCGCGGAACGCGGTCATACCCTGTTACTGGTTCTCCCGTCGGCGGACACTCAGGCACGCGAAATTCTGATCGTCGTCCACAGCCGTCTATGGTCTCAGATTCGGGCAAGGGCAGACGACGCAGAACCGGCGCTGGCCAAGCGGTTGGGTGAGGCGTGGACACGGTATCGCTGCGCCGGCATCAGCGCGGTCGACTATGACTCGGTTGATGAGGCGAATGTTCTCAACCGCTGGCTCTTGCGGTTTAGCGAGCATCCGGCAATACGCCGAATCGATGAACAGGCCGAAGACCTCGATTGGGATGAGCTTGCATCATGGGCTTTGGGCCTTCAGGATACCCAGATCGACGTCGACTCGTGGTCGGACACCGCGCTCGATGAGGATGAGGTCGTCCAGGTGCAGCCCGGTCCCAAGACGACGCTGAAGCCGGGAAATGAGCCATCAGAAAATCCATCTGCATCGTCGGTCGCCATGCCTCACGACTATCTGTCGCCTACCGATCAGACCGCGCTCGCCGCGGATGGACCTTCATTTCAACCTTGATCCTCGATACACGCGCGTTGAGCCAGTGGGAGCCGCTCCGCTATACTCGCGAGAAGGGGTCGGCGTTCTCACGTAAGCGTTGGGGTGGCAGGTGACGGGGAAGGAAGCGGAACAGGAACTGGCGGCGGTCGCGGCGGAGGTCAATGTCTGCCCGAAGTGCGAGTTGTCGCGCTCCCGTACTCATGCCGTACCGGGTGAAGGTAATCCCAACGCGCGCGTCATGCTGATCGGGGAAGGTCCGGGTTGGCACGAAGACCAACAGGGCCGCCCATTCGTCGGCAACGCGGGGAAATTTCTCAACGAGCTCTTGGGCCACGCGGGGCTCAAGCGCGAGGATGTCTTTATCACGAACGTGGTGAAGTGTCGTCCGCCTGGTAATCGTGACCCGCTGCCGGACGAGATCGCGGCCTGCGCACCCTTCCTCGAACGACAGATCGCCGCGATCGACCCAGACGTGATCGTCACCCTCGGCCGATTCTCGATGGCCAAGTGGTTCCCCGGCGAGCGCATTTCACGCATACACGGGCAGCCGAAGCGGGTCGATGGGCGAATGATCGTTCCCATGTATCACCCGGCCGCCGCGCTCCATCAAGCGGCGCTCCGTGGCTCGATCGAAGAGGACTTCGCGAAGCTGCCGAAGTTCCTCGCCGAAGCCGAAGAGCAACGCGAGCAGAGTGAGAAATCGGACGAACCATCTCCGTCCCAGATGAAGATGTTCTAGCCGGCGCTGCTTGCGCCCTGGACGAGAGAGGAACCAGCTATTGGCGCGTTGAACTCAGTCCGTCTGATCTTCCTCGGTGGTGCCGCCGAGGTCGGTAGAAACATGTTCCTCCTCGAACACGAAGAGGAGATCATCGTGGTCGACTGCGGAATCGGCTTTCCGCAAGAAGATCAACTCGGGATCGACCTCGTCTTACCGGACATCACTTACTTGCGCGAGCGGTCCGACCAGATCCGCGCGATCTTCATCACCCACGGACACGAAGACCATATCGGCGCGCTGCCGTACCTCCTGCCCGCATTGCACGCGCCGATCTATGCGACCAAACTGACGCTCGGCTTGATCTCGGTCAAGCTCGAAGAGGCGGGGCTGCTCAAATCTGCCGATCTGCGCGAGTTCAATCCGGACGAGCCGACCCGGCTTCACGCCGGGGTCTTTACCGTCGAGCCGTTCCGGGTGTGCCATAGCATTCCGGACGCGGTCGGCTTCGGCATCACCACCCCCGCCGGCTTGCTCGTCCACACGGGTGACTTCAAGTTCGACGACACGCCGATCGACGGGCGTCGGACCGACTACGCGAAACTGGCCGAGTTCCGCGAACGCGGCGTTCGATTGCTGATATCCGATTGCGTGCACATCGAAACCGAGGGACGGACTCCGTCAGAGCGCGTCGTTGGCGAAACCTACGACGCGGTCTTTGCCTCGGCGCCAGGGCGCATCCTCATCGCGACCTTTGCCTCGCTGATCGCTCGCATTCAACAGGTGATCGATACGGCGTGGCAACATGGGCGCAGCGTGGCGACGCTGGGGCGAAGTCTGGAGAATAACGTCCGCATCGCCCTCGAGCTGGGGTATCTAACCGACCCGCACAATGTGTTGATCGATGCCCGAGATGCGAACGAGCTACCGGATGACAAAATCGTCTACGTAGTCACGGGTAGCCAAGGTGAGCCGATGGCCGTCCTGAGCCGGATCGCCAACGGTGATCATCGCGAGGTCGCGGTCGGCAGCGGCGACACGGTCGTCATCTCCGCCACGCCGATTCCCGGCAACGAAACGTCGGTCTTCCGTATCATCAACCAGCTTTTCTACGCCGGCGCGGAGGTGATCTACTCGGCGCGAGCGCTGGTCCACGTCTCAGGACACGCGAGCCGTGACGAGCTGCGGGAGATGATTGATCTGCTGCGACCCCGCGACGTACTGCCGTTCCATGGCGAGCATCGCCACATGTCCTTGTATGCGGACTTGGCGGTTGAGCAGGGCGTCGCACGCGACAACGTAAACTTTGCCGAGGTTGGAGATGTTGTTGAGATCACGCCGGATCAGATTTCCATCGTCGACCGAATCGACGCGAGCTTCGTTTACGTCGACGGCGTGACGGTCGGCGCGGTTGGCGACGTCGTGATTCGCGACCGGCGGGCGCTGTCGCGCGACGGCATCCTGATGGTTGTCGTCAGTGTCGATCGGCGAACGGGCGAGGTCGTGGCTGGGCCGGAGATTCTGACGCGTGGATTCGTGCATGCTAAGGAGTCGACCGAGCTCCTCGACGCGACAAAGACACATGTGCGGAACGAACTCGCGGCCTATGCCAATGGACATGATCCGACCGGTGATTGGAGCTACCTCAGTCGCCAACTTCGCGACCTCACGGCTACCTACTTGTTCCGGGAGACCCGCCGCCGGCCGATGATCCTGCCGATGGTACTCGAAGTTTGAGTGAGTGCTAGGGGCTGAGTGCTGGGAGCTGTCCGCCTTTGGATGAGAATTTCGCCGCGTCAGGTGGATTTGCGGGGCTGAATGACCGGGGACGGCTGCTGGTGTCGTGCCCGGATCGGCCCGGCATCGTCGCGGCGATCTCGCGCTTTCTCTTTGAGCGCGGCGCGAACATCATCCATTCGGATCAGCACAGCACGGACCCGTTCGGCGGGCAGTTTTTCCTGCGGGTCGAGTTCGAGCTTCCCGATCTGATGCGCCGTGCTCCGGCAATCGAGGCCGAGTTCGAGCGCGTCTCCGTCGGGTACGACATGCAATGGCGGCTGGCGTTGGCGGGTCGTCCAAAGCGGCTCGCCATTTTTGTGTCGCGGGAAGAACATTGCCTGCTGGAACTGTTGTGGCAGCACCGTTCCGGCGATCTCTTGGCGGAGATCGCGCTGGTCGTCGGCAATCACGCCGCACTGGCGCCGACCGCTGAGCAGGCGGGTGTCTCCTTCCTTCACGTCCCCGTGGAGGCGCTGGGACGGGGCGAGGCAGAGGTACGGCAGCTCGCGCTGTTGGATGAACAGCAGATTGATCTGGTCGTGCTTGCCCGGTACATGCAGGTGCTGTCGCCGGCGTTTCTCGATCGCTGGCGGAATCGGATTATCAATATCCATCACAGCTTTCTGCCCGCCTTCGTCGGAGCGAAGCCGTACGCGCAGGCCGCCGCGCGCGGGGTCAAGCTGATCGGCGCGACGGCGCACTACGTGACCGAGGAGCTGGACGCCGGGCCGATCATCGAGCAGGACATCCATCGGGTGGATCACCGGCACACGATTCGGGACCTCCAGCGGATTGGGCGCCATGTGGAGCGGACGGTGCTGGCCCGCGCCGTCGTCTGGCACGTCGAGGACCGGATATTGGTCCACGGCGCGCGAACCGTGGTGTTTGCGTGACGAGCTATCAGCTCTCAGCCGTTGGCTTTTCTCGCCATTCCGAGCAGCGCGAGGAATCGTCCCGTTCGTTCGATGGAGGCGAGATTCCTCTCTGCGATCGGAATGACGGAGAGAGCGATCGGAATGACGGGGAGGGCTAGCGGTAGTTGTGGGAGGTGGGGGCGAGGGTTTCAATGCGAACGGCTGGTTGGTCGTCGGTCGTGGGGATCGGGTCTTCGGCTTCCGCGACCGGGATGGAGGCGAAGTGGGCGCGGGCGTCGTCGAGCGGGCGGAGGTCGTGGGCGATGATGTTGATGACGCCGGCCTCCTTCTGGAGCCGTCCCACGGCCAGGACGAAGGGTTCGCCGCGGACGACCAGGCGCCGGGTCTCGTAGAGCGCTGGGTGGACGATCACGTTCGCGAGGCCGAGCTCGTCTTCGAGTAAGAGGAAGGTGATCCCCTTCGCCGTGCCCGGTCGCTGGCGGCAGACGACGAGGCCGGCGATCTGGATAGTGAGCCCATTCGGCAGATGCTCCAGATCGGTCGTCGTGACGAACCGCGCGGGTAGGTGGGTCCGCAGCAGGCCGAGCGGATGGTAGCGCGGCGAGATGCCGAGGATGGCGTAGTCGGCCGCCATCTGGTCCCAGGCGCCCATCGGTCGGAGCTCGACCGTGTCCTGATGGACCGGGAGCGAGAGTGGGAGCTGGCGACCGGGGTCGGTGGCCGGTGTCTGGCCGAAGCGGCGCGATTGGACGAAGAGACCGAGTTGCCAGAGCGCTTCGCGGCGGCCGAGACCAAAGCGGTCGAAGGCGCCGACGGCGATCAAGTTCTCCATCGCCTCGATTCGCGTCGGCGCACGGCGGACGACGTCGGCCAACGAGCGATAGGGGCCGTTGATCTCCCGCTCGATCACGATCCGTCGCGCCGGCAGCTCGCCCAACTCTGCGACGTAGCCGAGGCCGATGCGGAGACCGTTGCCGCCCTCGACGCTGCACCGGATGCCGCTGCCGTTGATATCGGGTGAGAGGATGCGCAGGCCGTGGCGCTTGGCGTCGTTGGTCAGGACGTGCGGCGGGTAGAAACCCATCGGCTGGTTGTTGAGCAGGGCGCAGGTGAACTCCGCCGGGTAGTAGTGCTTCAACCAGGAAGATTGGTAGGCCAGGAGGGCAAAGGCGGCGGCGTGGGCCTTCGGGAAGCCGTAGGCGGCGAAGCCGGTCAGCTTCTGGAAGACCGTTTCCGCCGTTTGCCGCGTGACCTCCTTCTTGAGCGCTCCCTCGATAAATTGGCCTTGAAGTTGGGACATCGCCTGGAGGGAGCGCTTGCGGGTCATCGCCCGGCGGAGGGCGTCCGCCTGCCCTGCCGTGAAGCCTGCCAACTCCATCGCGACCTGGATCACCTGCTCCTGGTAGAGGACGACGCCGTGCGTCTCGCGCAGCACCGGCTCGAGGAACGGGTGGTCGTAGACCGGGTTGAGGTCTTCGAGGAAGCCTTGGCGCGACTTCTGGCGGTGGGCGACGTAGGGCTTGACCGCACCGCCGATGATCGGCCCCGGGCGGACGATCGCCACCTGGACGATCAGGTCTTCCAGCGTTCGCGGGTAGGTGCGCGGCAGCATCTGGATCTGGGCCCGGCTCTCGATCTGGAAGACGCCGATCGTGTCGCCGGCGCAGATCATGTCGTAGATGGCGGGGTCGGCGAGGTCGATCCGGCTCAGGTCAACGGTCGGCTTGCCGTTGACGGCGATCAGTTCCAGGCACTCCTCGACGAGCGAGAGCATGCCAAGGGCCAGAAAGTCGATCTTGACGAAGCGGGCGTCGTCGCAGGAGTCCTTGTCCCACTGGCAGATGTAGCGCCCCTCCATCGCCGACGGCTGGACCGGGACCGACTCGGCGATCGGCGTGGCGGAGACGATCATGCCGCCGACGTGCTGGGTGACGTGGCGGGGGAGACCGGCGAGCTGACTGGAGAGCTCGATCAGGTGCGACCAGGGCGGCGCGTTGGTGCGCCCGGCGTAGGCGGGGATGCGCGCCAATTCCGTGCCGAGCTCGGTGGCGGAGTGGGAGCCGCTCAGCTTGGCGATTTGGTCGAGGTCGGGCAGGGGAATGCCGAGGGTCTTGCCGACGTCGCGCACGGCGCTACGCAGCTTGTAGGTGGAGAAGGCGCAAACGAGGGCGGCGCGATCGCCGTACCGCTCGTAGACGCGCTCGATCAGCCGCTCGCGGATCTCGCGCGGGAAGTCGAGGTCGATGTCGGGGATGGAGGGCAACTCCTCGTTGAGGAAACGGCCGACGAAGAGGTTGTGCTTGAGCGGGTCGACATGGGAGAGGCCGATCAGGTAGCAGACGATCGAGCTGACCGACGAGCCGCGCCCACGTCCGGGCGGCAAATTGCCCTTGCTCCGGGCGCTGTCGACGCCGCGGATCTCGTCCGCCACCTCCCGCGCCATGATCAGCAGGTCGCGGTAGAGAAGGAAGAAGCCGGCGAGCTTGTGGCGGGCGATGATCGCCAGTTCGCCCTTGAGGCGGGTTTCGGCCTCGGCCCGGTCATCCTTGTAGCGCTCGGTTAGTGCTTCGTAGCAGACACGGGCGAGGCGGTCGTCCGGCGTTTCGCCAGCGTCGGTCGGATAGTCGGGAAAGGCGTAGCGGAGGTCGCGGGTGAGGTCGAAGTCGCGGCAACGCTCGGCGATGGCGACGGTGGTGCGGAGGGCTTCGGGGTACGACCGGAAGAGGCGAGCCATTTCTTCGGCCGAGCGCAGGTGAAACTGGGCGTTCGGCCGGCGCTCGCGGTGGGAGCCGTCGAGCGTGGTGTGGTGCTTGATGGCGACGAGGACGTCCTGCAGCCGGTGACGCTCCTTGACATGATAGTGGACGTTGCCGGTCGCGGCGTAGCGGAGTCCGCGGGCGTTGGCGAGTTCGACCAACCGCTTGATGCGCTGGGTATCGCCGTGGACGAGGTTCTGCTGGAGCTCGACGACGACGTTCTCCGCGCCCATCCAGGCGACATAATCGTCGACGAGGCACGCCGCCTCGCGAGAGCGCCCGGTGTCGATCAACTGGGCCAGGCGTCCTTGCCGGCAGCCGGTGAGTAGGATCAGACCCTCGGCATGGCTGGCCAGCAGGGCAGGGTTGAGGCGAGGGGTGAGTTCGTCCTTGTCGCGGTAGCGGTGTTTCGTCTTACCGATGCCACGAAGGGCGGCGGAAGGCGGAAGACAGGAGGCGGCATCGGGGTGCTGAGTGCTGAGTGCTGAGTGCTGAAACGGTTCCTCTACCGCCT
>JBOGUF010000136.1:0-1924 GCA_050696075.1 Thermomicrobiales bacterium | reverse complement strand
CCCCTCTCCCGCGCGCGGGAGAGGGGGTTGGGGGGTGAGGTGGGGGGATGCGGCTTCGGTTGACGGGGTTGTGGCGGAATCAGGACTTTGTGCGGTTGTGGGCCGCGCAGACGGTCTCAATCTTCGGGTCGCTGGTGACGAGGACGGCGCTGCCCTTCGTGGCGATCCTCACCCTCGATGCGACGCCGTTTCAGATCGCTTTCCTCGGTATTGCGGAGATGGCGCCGGCCTTCCTGATCGGGCTGGTGGCCGGGGCGTGGGTCGACCGGTTGCCGCGACGGCCGATCATGATCGCGGCGGACCTGGGACGGGCCGCGCTGGTGTTGACGATTCCGCTGGGGGTCCTCTTCGACGCGCTGCGGATCGAGCTGCTCTATATCGTCGCGGCGCTGGTCAGTGTCCTGACGACCTTCTTCGACGTCGCCTACCAGTCGTACCTGCCGACGCTGGTGCGGAAGGATCAATTGATCGAGGGGAACAGCAAACTGACCGCCAGCGCCTCCGCGTCCGAGTTCGTGGCGTTCGGGGCAGGCGGGTGGTTCGTGCAGCTCTTCCGGCCGGCCGGCGCACTGGTGATCGACGCTTTCACCTTTCTCTGGTCGGCGTGGTTCCTCTGGCGGATCAAGCGCCCGGAGCCGCCGCCCGCGCGGGCAGAGGAGCGAGCGCCGATCCGGCGCGAGATTGTCGACGGCGTGCGACGGCTGATTCAAGACCCGACGCTGCGGGCCGTCAACGCGGCGAGCATGACGCTCAGTCTCGCGTCACGCAGCATGGGCACGGTCTACCTGTTGTACGTGTCGCAAGAGGTGGGGTTCGACCCCGGCGTGTTGGGAATGATGTGGGCTGTCGGCGGGATCGGCGCGTTCGCGGGCGCCCTCGCGACCAGCCGGGTGAATGCCTGGCTCGGGATCGGGCCGGCGATGATGGCAATGCTCGTCGTCATCGGCCTTGGTCAATCGCTGATCGCCCTGGCCACCGGCGTCACCCTGGTCGCGGTCGTCTTCCTGGTCGCGCAGCAGTTGATTTCCGATCCGGCGTGGAGCGCTTTCGAGGTGAACGTCGTCAGCCTGCGGCAGGCGGTGACGCCGGAGCGGTTGCTAGGGCGGGTGACGGCGAGCATGCGGGTGCTCGACTTCGGCGCGATGACAATTGGGGCGCTGATCGGCGGCTGGCTTGGGGAAACGGTCGGTCTGCGCCCGACGATCGTGATCGCGTCGGCGGCAATCTCGGCGGGGGCGTTGTGGTTGGCGTTCTCGCCGGTGCGCGGGATGCGGGAGACACCGGCGGTGCGGGGAGACGTGGTGCCGGAGGTAATCGCGGAGGTGCCCTGATGGAGCAATATGAGAATCCGTGGGACGAGTACGCGGAGTGGTGCGTGAACATATCAGCGACTATTTCGCGACCGGCACGATGGGAACCTACGGCGGACTGTCGGAGGCGGGGGTGAAGGCACGGTACTATCACAGGACGCTGGAGGAGTATCTGGATGCGTTTCTTGACGCTGGGTTGCAGTGGTTGCTGCCGTATCATTGCCGGTTTCCGCGGTTTATGGTGTTGGCGTTGGAGAAGCCCTTGCCCGAAGGCTCAACTCGTGTAGGGGCGCTGCTTGCTGCGCCCGCGCGTCGAAGACGCGCTTCGGCCACCGGCCGAAAACTTATCGCCCGCGGGCGATGCGTGCCCGGGGCACGCGGTCGCGGCAAGCAGCGCCCCTACAGGGTGCGAGCCACGTCAACGGTACGTCGAACCTACCGTTAGTACGTCGCGCGGCCGCCGGAGAGGTCGTAGACAGCGCCGGTGGCGAAGGTGAGGTCGTCGGAGCAGAGGAAGGCGGCGAGGGCGGCGACTTCCTCCGGTTGGCCGACGCGGCCCATCGGGATTCGGCTCTTCATGTATTCGACGTGCTCGTCGGTGAGCTGCTTGAGGA
>JBOGUF010000135.1:0-8743 GCA_050696075.1 Thermomicrobiales bacterium | reverse complement strand
GCGATGAAGTCGGCGTGCCCGGGGGTATCGATGAGATTGACCGTGAGGCCGTTGAGGGGGAACGAGACGAGGGCGGACGTGATAGTGATGCCGCGCGCCCGCTCCAGATCCAACGTGTCGGTCTGCGTCGTGCCCTTGTCGACGCTGCCGACGGCCTTGATGATGCCGGTTTCGAAGAGAATGCGCTCAGTGAGGGTCGTCTTACCGGCGTCTACATGCGCCAGAATCCCGATATTGACTATCGCCATGCAGCACACTTTCGCTGAAGAATCTGCCGACCACTGGACTCTTCAACGCCTGCCGCATGGGACTCTCCTTTACCATTACCTACACAGATAGACATCGAACGTCCCGCCCCGCGCCTGGAAACGACGTGCTTCCGAGCCCGCGGAGCGAAGCCGTGCCGCATTTTATCAGAATGCCACGCGGCGCGAGCGGGCGACACCGAGATGCCCGCGGGGAACACGCCGGGAATCGGGGCATTGGTGGTGCAAGAAGCCGGGTTCGGCGGTGACGACGCCGACCCAGCGGCACATGCGTTTTATCTCGGGTCGGGGTGGGGCGTTTTGCGAATCGTCGGACGTTCATCGTCGCTGCCGATCTCGGTCCGGTCCTGAGTCGTTGCGGTCGCCGTTGCCCGGTCGCCGGCCGAAGTCCGGTCGCGCAAACCCAGGACCGGCCAGACAAGCGTCAAGATAATCACACTGGCGCCGACAATCTGGAGCGGCAGGATGCCCGAGAGAATAGCCAAGGCGCCGGCGAACAGCGGCAGGAGGATGTAGGTGACTTCACGAGGCATGGGTCTTTTCCTTCAACGTCCGACGACAAACAGCATGAAGATGACACATCGAAAGAGCAGCGTCCATCATCGGGCGATGTCGATACGCCGCCTTCGCTCGGATTCGAGCTCTGCTAAGAGCCGCGCCGTGCCCTCTTTCAACTCGCACTCCCACATCACCAGGTGCCGCCAGCCCATTCCAGCAAGCTTGTCACGATTGGCGGCATCTCGTTTGACATTGCGGTCGATCTTCGCCGTCCAATACTCGCGATTGGCTGCCGGCATGCGAGATCGCTTGCAGCCGTGCCAGTGCCAGAAACAACCGTGGATGAACACAACAAGCCGATAGCGAGGAAAGACGAGATCGGGCGCGCCGGGCATGTCCTTACGATGAAGCTGATAGCGATGGCCGGCAGCATGAACCGCACGGCGCACTTTCATCTCGGGCGACGTGTCCTTGCCCTTGACACGCGCCATGATCTCGCTTCGCGTAAGCCGACCAGCCGCCACCTCGCCCATAGTATGCCAAGACTTACGCAAGATTCGTCGGGATCTCAATGAGCAGCCCCCGATTGCTCTCAACCTCCTCAACACGACGGTTGTACTCGACGAGCAACCGATAAAACATTGCCTTGAGCTGATCGTCTGCAAACTCGCTCATCTCGTCAATGTTCTGACCGACGAACGACTCGATTGACGTTGATGTCACGACCTTTCCCGTCAGGTGATGATCGGCAATCAACTGGCGTGTGACGAGCATTCGGCTTTCGGGTACGAGTAGGTATGGCTTCAAGCCAGCGCGAATGTTGTCGGAACACGTCAAGAACACGCGCTCCTGCTCATGCACGGTCACATGAAAAACCGTACTGCCGATCAGAAAATCTCCCGGCCGTCCCGTCTGGACATCTGGCGCGGTGAACGGATGGTTCTCGACGGGTATCTCCGGAAAGCGAATCGCGAGCTTCGCGCCGACAAGATGCTGTGCTACAGGGCCGCCATAGCCGAGCCTGTTCGCAGCGTCAATAATCTCTTGAGCAATCAGTGGTCCCGAGAGCGATAGATTGATCTGAACCTTGATCGCCTGTCTGTCGAGGTAGCGCTGAACGTCGCGCACGAGTCGGTCCTGAAGCGCCATCAGCACCGTGTCGCGCTCGACCGGATCGAGCGAAGCCAGCGCGTCCAGTCGGTTGAGTCGATTCACCAGGGCCTCCGCCCGGTCGCCTGTTGAGCGGGTCGTTCGCCCCATCTCAGAGGGCAGTCGCCTCGTTTCGTTGTGGCGGGCCATCGTCGCTTTGACGTAACGCTGGATGAGTCGCACTTGCCACCCGGGCGTAATGAAGTCCCGACGCTCTAGCGGGAACTTGGCTCGCATGTGCTCCAGCGCCGCTATGCCGCCAAACAACGCATTGAGTTGAGTTTCCTCATCTTCGCCTCGAAGCTCGTCGTACCAGGCTCGTAACTCAGCGAGCGCGTCGTCAGCAGTCGTCATCGTCATTTCCTGCCGCCCCGAGCATGCATGACGTCGCTCGTCGAACCATAGAAACTGACTAAGCTGTCTTCGAACTCAATCGCCTCCACGGGCTGCTGCCGCGCGAACCGGTGCGCCAGGGCCAGGGGTTCCAGTAAGTGCTCCGACAGCCAGCGCACAGTGGGAACTGCCACACCATCGCCCATGGCCCGATAGGCATCGTTGTATCGATCGGGCAGTCGAAAGTCGTCATCAGCGCCCATCAATCGCGCTGCCTCGCGCGGCGACAGTAGTCGCGAGCGCACCTCGCCCTGTTCGACGATGACGACGGTCTGGCGACTTGACCCGCCGTACGTCGTGCGAAGGCAGCCGGCGATGCCGTCGAATCGCACCTCGGCTCGTTGTCCATCCTTGCGCGTGCGCTTGTAGAGAAAGCCGATCGAGCGACCGGTCGTGCGTTTGGCCCATTCGATCTTTGCCAGATTCGTCGGTGACATTAGCTCAAGCAGTCGGCGTGTCTCGTGCTCCGTGTGCCATTTCACGTTCGTCGGCACGTCTTCGATGATGCTAGCAATTGCCGGTACTGCTGCCCTGGGACAGGGCAACCGCCACCACCTCCACAGAGCTTTGTCTTCATCTGATAGCGAATCGTACGCTCGCCAGACGCTTTTCGGGAACCAGCCCCCGACGGTTGGCCAGCGGGCGGTCACCGCATCAATGTTGATAGTCCGGTCTACCGCGACAACGAACACGCGAGGCCGCGACTGCGGGAGAAAATACTTCGCGTCGATCATCAGTGCGCCGAACTGCATGTCAAGCTCGGCCAGCGCCTCGCAGAGTCCGGAGAAATTGTCGCCATAAAGGAGTCCAGCGACATTTTCGATCACGATAAGAGGCGGGCGTTGACCTCGCCGGTGCAAGTTGGCCATGATCTCGTGAAATGACCAGAACACGCCGCTGCGTTTTCCATTGATCCCGCGCCGCCATCCTGCGAGTGAGAGATCCTGGCAAGGGAACGATGCCCAGGCCATGTCCGCAGGCGTTGGCAATTCGTCCGCCTTGACATCCTCGACGTTCTTACACACCAGTTTCCTTGGATCGTCGAAGTTGTCGTCGTATATCGCTTTCTTCGTTACGTCGTTGTCGTTCGCCCACACGCACTCCCAGGGCGGCACGAGAGCGAGTTCAACGAGACCAACGCCAGCAAAGAAGTCGTAAAAGCGCAACGGCGTCACGCGCGACTTCCCCTTCCCATGTTCGTCTATCAAGCGGGGCATGTACGTACACCTTACGACAATTCGCGGACGCTGTCGATCCCCGCGGGATTCTAGTACAGATGATCGCTTCGCATGCTGAATTAACTCCGTGCGCTAAGATGTGAATCGATCAGCGCAAGGAGGAAGCAGCCTGTGGACATGGAGCACGTGAAAGAAGCGATGTCGCAAGCGTTCTCCCGTCACCTGAATGATGAGACGGTGGAGGTTTTTGACGAAGGCGGCCGGGCAATCCTCAACGGCGGCAATTGGACGCTAGCAGCCCATTCTGAGGGCACCTTCAAACTCGATTTGCCCGCGAACAATCCGAACTATTTCGACGACGACTTGAACGCCTTCCTCGACAACGTGTTGAGTTACGAGGCCGAAGAGTCATTTCGAATGCTTGATGATGCCCTCGGCGGTGCCGTTGAGCAAGGGCTACGCCGGTCCCGCGAACCGTGGGGCGAGGCGATGGCCAACAGGATTGCAGGATCGCGCGCCTGACACGCTGACCATTTCTCGATATGATCCTCGAGAGACGGTTCATACTCGCGAAAGAGGTCTCGACGATACATATTCTGCCCCGCGTGTAAGCGGCAGCGCCTCCTGGCGAAGGCGATGGGTACGGTGACGTCGTGAAACGTGTGCTGCTCACCGGTATGTCGGGCACCGGTAAGTCGACGCTGATCAAGGAACTGGCCGCACGCGGCTACAAGGCCGTTGATACGGATTACGACGGGTTCTCCGAACTGGTGAACGTCCCCGCGGACGAACCAACCGGCCTCGATCCTGGGCAAGACTGGGTATGGCAAGAAGACCGCATCCAAGCCCTGCTGTCCACCGACGACGCCGACGTCCTCTTCCTCAGCGGAACCTCTCCGAACCAGGGGAAGTTTTACCCGCAATTCGACCACATCGTCCTGCTGACGGCGCCCGCCGACGTGATCATCGAGCGGTTGGCGACGCGGACGACCAATCCGTATGGGAAACGCCCCGAGGAAGTCGCGCGCGTGCTGAGCCTACGGCAAACCATCGAGCCGATGTTGAGACGAGGCGCCGGGCACGAAGTCGACACCAGTGTGCCGCTCAACCAGGTGGTGGCGACGCTGCTTCGGCTTGTGGGCGTACTGGCGTAGGCGGGCGCCTGGGTGTCTTCAGCGCTTACTCCCACATGAGCGGGCCTCCTGGATCGCGCTCCGGTGGTCCCCGCGCCGCCAGTACGTAGATTCCGGAGAAGTTATGCCTTTCGGGCGGAGGTGACAATCTCCGCGGCTGTCTGTTCTACCGTCTCGCCGAACCAACCGCCGTGCTGTGCGTCGATGACGAATCCGGCCTCGGCGAGGAAGTGCGTCAGAGCAGCGGCGTCAAGGAACCGAAGGCTGGCCCGATCCACGCGCCGCATGGTGCCATCCGGGTCGCTGGTCGTCTCGGTAAAGGTGACCACATCGCCGTCAACCGACTGCACCTGGTAGGTGATGCGCACTGCCCGGCCCGCCGGGTCGACAACATCGATCGGGTTGCCGGGATGCCACTCCTCCCACGCCCGCACCGCGGGGTTACGGGTCTCGAAGACAAACCGCCCACCATCGACCAATGCGCGGCGAATCGCGGCCAGCGAGGCGCGGAGTTCGTCGTCGGTGACGAAGCATTGAAAGGCGTGGTTCATCATCACCGCCAGATCGAAATCGCGGTCCCAGGTCATCGAGGCGGCCGTGCCCTCCAACCACTCGATATCGTTACGCCGCCGCGCAACATCGAGCGCCGCCCGGTCCGGATCGATGCCGACCAGGCGGCCGGTGTGGCCGGCGGATCGTGCCCGGTGCAGCATCGTCCCGGTCCCGCACCCAACGTCCAGGACGGATGGGGAAGCCATCGCCAGGGAGAAGTAGAATTCGTCGCTCAGACCCCACGGGTTGAGCACGTCATAGAGGCTCGCCGCCTCCGCGTCTGAATACATACGATAATTATGCATCTTCTCGCGCGCAGTCGCGTCCGATAGGCGTTCCCCTACGACCGCGGCGCGGGCGCGGGCAGAACATGACCCGCTCAACCGCAAGGAGTACCTGCCGCGCGACGCGCGGCAGGTTTAGCGACGCGCCAAGGAGGTTGTATGGCCGATGTCCACGAGTGATTGGCATGCCGACAAGGTGAATATCGACGTGCCGCTGGTGCGCCGGTTGGTCACCACCCAATTTCCGCGGTGGGCAGACCTTCCTATCAAGCCGGTTGCATTCGACGGGTGGGACAACCGGACCTTTCATCTCGGCGAGCAGATGACGGTGCGGCTGCCGAGCGCCGCGGGATACGCCCTCCAGGTGGAAAAAGAACAGCGCTGGTTGCCCAGACTGGCGCCGCTCCTGCCCCTTCCCATCCCGGTCCCGCTGGCGATGGGGAGTCCAGCCGACGGCTATCCCTGGCCCTGGTCCGTCTACCGCTGGCTCGACGGCGAGATCGCGACATACGCGCCTATCGCCGACCCGCGGCAATTCGCGATGAGCCTGGCTCAATTCCTCGTCGCCCTGCAACGGGCCGACGCTGCCGATGGGCCGCCGCCTGGGGCGCACAACTTCTATCGCGGCGGGCCGCCGGCCGTCTATGACGGCGAAACCCGGCAAGCGCTCAAAGCCCTCGCCGGCCAGATCGACATCGACACCGCGACCGAGGTCTGGGAAGCGGCCCTCGCGGCGACATGGCACGGCGCCCCTGTCTGGTTCCACGGTGACATCAGTGCGGGGAACCTGCTGGTCGAGCGGGGCCGGCTGAGCGCCGTAATCGACTTCGGGACGTCCGGCGTGGGCGATCCCGCCTGCGATTTGGCGATTGCGTGGACCCTCTTCGCGGGGGAAAGCCGGGAGGCGTTCCGCGCCGCCCTTCCCCTCGATAACGCGACCTGGGCGCGGGGCCGTGGGTGGACACTGTGGAAGGCCCTCATTGTCTTTGCCGCACGCCCCGGCACCAATTCCCTTGAAGTAAGCAATTCCCGCCGCGTCATCGATGAAGTGCTTGCCGATCACCAGCGATGCGGTTGACACGCGGGACAGGCCGAGACCCAGGTCATCAGCAACGGCTGTTCCACGGACCCCGGCCACCCTCCGCGTGACGACGGGCAATCAAGCTGGCTGGAGCAGTCCGGTGATGTTGCCGTCAGCGTCCTCCACCGATGCGATCAGCTTGCCTCCACCGACGTCGGTGATCGCTTGGTGCGCCTCTGCGCCGGCGTCAAGGAGCAGCGCGAGACGCTGCTCGATGTCGTCCACGTGCCAGTAGGTGATCGACTCGGTCATACCCTTGCTGTGCCCGTGGGGATCGAGACCGACATCCTGATCTCCGACGTTGAACCCGACGTGGTACGGCTCGTCCATAGCCGGCGCCACACCGAAGAGCCTGCCGTAGAGCGTCTTCTCCTGCGCCAAATCCCTGACGGGATAGATGACGGTTTTGAGGCCAGATGTCAGACCGTGCTCCTTACACTCGTTGCGCCAGAACGGCCGGACATCGGGCGTCACTACCTTGACGGAACCCAACGAAAGAATGTGACCGCGTCGTCGAAGCCTCGAACGGACGTGTCCCCGAACATTGGGCGAACGGCGGCAGGGGTGACGCGGATCGCATGGTTTTGCGTCGGGACGGGTCGATTTGCGGTCGGTTGGTTCGTCGTCTTTGTTGAAGGCTGGGTGACACCGGCCTGTTCTTTGGCGCAGATTAAGGAGGTTGGCAATGATGCTTGAGAACAAGGCTTCTGTGGTCTACGGCGCGGGAGGAGCCATCGGCGGCGCCGTGGCCCGGGCCTTTGCACATGAGGGCGCAAAGGTCTTTCTGGCCGGGCGCACGCGGGAGAAGCTGGACGCGGTGGCGGCAGAGATATCGGCGGCAGGAGGGGGATGGCCGAGACAGCTCAAGTCGATGCGCTCGACCAAAAGGCCGTCCAACAGCATGTTGACGCCGTGGTCGAGAGAGCGGGTGGCATCGATATCTCGTTCAACGCCATTTGGATCAGAGGCGACCTGCAGGGAACCCGGCTCGTCGAGATGCCGCGTGAGGACTTCACCCTTCCGGTCATGACGGGCGTCACGACCCACTTCCTGACCGCAACGGCGGCGGCTCGGCAGATGATCAAGAAGGGATCGGGGGTGATCCTGACCCTCTCCTCATCTTCGGCGGCGCTGTCCGGCCGCGACCGACGATATCATTTGACGGGAGGCTTCAGCACGGCCTGTGCCGCCATCGAAGCCCTCTCCCGCGGTCTGGCGGGGGAGCTCGGGCCGCACGGGATTCGCGTCGTCTGTCTGCGGCCGGACGCCATTCCGGAGACCTGGCCGGACGTCTCCATCGACGCGCACGGGTACATGACCGCCGGGACGGCACTCGACCGCCTCCCGAGACTGGACGAGGTGGCGCGCGCGGCCGTCATCGTGGCCTCGGATCATGCCAGCGCGATGACGGGAACCGTTGCCAACCTCACCCACGGCTCGATCATGGACTGAACCGAAAGGGAAACCGATGCCTCAGTACGCGATTCTCCTCAACTCGCCCGCCCCCGCCGACCCGATGGTCCTCCCGCCGGAAGAGATGGAGGCCCACATGCGCTATGCCAACCAGATCGAGGAGCTGGGCGGCAAACTGAATGCGCCGCAAGCGCTCCAACCGAGCACCACGGCCACCTCGATTCGGGGCGATCTGGTCACCGACGGCCCCTTCATCGAGTCGAAAGAGGTGCTCGCTGGGTTCTTCATCCTCGATGCCCGCGATCTCGATCACGCGCTGGACATCGCCAAGCGCTGCCCCGCCACCTGGCGCGGCGGCGTCGAAGTGCGCCCGCTCCTCGCCGCACCGGAAGCGTGACCGGAACCGGCATGGCCACCGTCGAACTAGCCGTCGCCGACGCGCACCGTCACGAGTGGGCCGCCGTCCTCGCCTCGACCGTGCGCGTCGCGCGGGATCTCGACCTGGCCGAGGAGTGCGTGCAGGACGCCTACCTTGCTGCGCTCGACGCCTGGACGCGTAACGGCGTGCCGGCCAGGCCGGGCGCCTGGCTGACCACCGTCGCCCGACGGAACGCCCTCGACGCCCTGCGGCGCGACCGCACCTTGCGCTCCAAGCTGCACCTGCTCGTCGAAGCCGGCGCCTCCGAGGCGAGTGTCCCGGCCAATCCCGTGGTCCACGATGACCGTCTGCGCCTGATCTTTCTCTGCTGCCATCCCGCGCTGGCCGTCGAGGCCCGGATCGTGCTCACCCCGCGGT
>JBOGUF010000134.1:0-4846 GCA_050696075.1 Thermomicrobiales bacterium | reverse complement strand
GCCCAGGGCAACTGCCCTGGGCCGTCGCCGGCTTCTCGTCGCACGCCGCCCCGTTAGCTGTCAGCTAACGGCTAAAAGCTATCGGCTGAAAGCTATCGGCTGAAAGCTAACGGCTGACGGCTGACGGCTAACGGCTCGTTACTCCGCGCCCTCCACCAGCGCCCAGTTCGCGATGTTCCAGTAGTTGACCTCCCACGGGCCGAGGGCGATCAAGTCGTTGCTGAGCCGGTTGGAGACCGCGTACTTGTCCGCCGCGCGCTGCACCAGCGGGATGATGACGACGTCGTTGATCACGATGTCGTTCATCTGGATGATCAGCTCGGCGCCGGCCTCGGCGTCCGTCTCAACCAGCGCCTGCTCGAAGAGCGCGTCGTACTCCGGGTTGCTGTACCGGGACTCGTTGGTGCCCGACCAGTCATTCTCGGCCTGGGAGATGTTGCTCCCGTCCGGCCCGGCGTACCAGCTCTCCATGTATCCCGTCGGGTACGGCGACGACGGGCTGCTCGTGTACATCTGCAGGTCGTTGTAGAAGTGGAAGATGTTCTGCTCGTTGCCGGCGGCACTGTCGAAGAAGATGCCGGCGTCGACCTGCTTGAGTTGGACCCTGAAGCCCATCGCTTCCCAGCCCTGCTTGTTGACCGCCTGCGTCTTCTGCCGCACCTGGTTGATCGAGGTCGAGTAGCTCAGGCTCAATTCGACGCCGTCCTTGACCCGGACGTCGCCCTCCAGCAGCCAGCCGGCCTCGTCCAGCAACTGATTGCCCCGCTCGATGTTGAACTCCCAGGCAGTGTTCGGCGACTCCATCACCGGGATGCCGACCAGGATGTTGCTCGTCGCCGGCTCGCCCTCGCCGTAAAACTGGGTGGCGATCGTGTCGCGGTCGCAGCCCAGCGCCAGCGCCTGCCGCACCGCCAGGTCGCTCAGGAACGGGTGGGGCGTGTTCTTCTCGGCCCGCTGCCCGTTCACCTCGGTGTTCGGGTCGGCGAATTGGATCAAGACGCGCTCGACACTGGTGCCCGGCACAACGTAGAGCGAGCCTTGGCCGCCCTCCAGCATTTGGGCCAGCACGTCCGGCTCGACCTGCAGGTTCCAGGCGTAGTCCCAGTCGCCGGTCTGCAAGACGGCCCGCGCCGCCGCCGCCGCTTCACCCCCGCCCTTGAGGTTGACGCTGGCGAAGAACGGCTTGTTCGCCTCGCGGTAATTCTCGTTGATCGAGTAGATCACCTGGTCGTTCTCCGCGAAGGAATCGACCTTGTACGGGCCGGTCCCGATCGGCCCCTGCCGGAAGGTGTTGATCGCTTCCGTGTTGTTCGGGTCGCCGCCCCAAACGTGGGCCGGGTAGATGGGGCCATTGACCGTGCCCGTGTGCGGGATGTACCAGCCGAGCGTCGGCTCGGTGAAGGTGACGCGCACCGTCAGGTCGTCGACCGCCTCCACGCTCGCGATCGGCGTGTAGATGCCGCTGCTGGTCGAGGCGTTCTCCGGAACCATAATCCAGTTCCAGGTGAAGACGACGTCGTTCGCCGTGAACGGCTCGCCGTCGTTCCAGACTACCCCCTCGATCAGGTTATAGGTGACGGTGGTGAGGTCTTCGGAGACGAGCCCATTCTCGATCGAGGGCACCTCCGTCACCAGATTCGCGATGATCGAGGCGTCGGGCAGGTAATACATCAGCGGCTCGAGGACGAGCGACGCCGCCAGATAATCCTTGGTGCCGGTGGCCGTGTGCGGGCTCATGTGCGTCGCCGCCTGCCACTGGAGCAGCTTCACCTCGCCGCCGGCGCCCCGCTGCTGATCGTCGGGGGCCAGGGGCCGCGTCGACGGCGCCTCTTGCGCCAACGCCCCCTCGACCTTGATCGAATTGAGGATGAACGCCGTCACCGGCAATCCCACCCCGAGCGCGGTCGCCCGCTGGATGAACTGCCGCCGGCTGAGTCGCCCCGCCTTCAGTTCTTGATACGCCGTCCACAAGGGTCCCTGGTGCTTTTGGTCCGCCATAACCTTCCGAACCTCCCTGCATCTAACGAGGAACGACAAACGACGTTCCGCCATGACCGGGACGCGACGCCAACGCCGCGCTGGTCTCTCAGTTGGAGTAGGTAGTCCGGAGTCTACTCGCACGAGGAAGAAAGGCACAAGTGTACGTACGACAATCGTGCCATCGCGGACTGTGCATCCTGCTACGTCCACGGTCGAGCAGCTTCGGCAGAGCAAGCGAGTGTAGTTGTTCAGCATGACTGGCCATGACTACAAGTACTTAATGTACGTAATGACTGCTCTCGATGCTCACCAGAAGGTCATCTATGGCGACGATGCCCGGATGTCGTCTCACCCGCGGACAGCGTGCGCGTTCTTTCCTCGGAATCGACCGCGCGGTCGGAACGTCGTCAAGGAGAAACGCAATGCCCGTCATGGTGCTTGATCCAAAGTTGCGGGCTGGCTGGGAACCGGACACCCCCGTCACCGACTCCCTCCTGCGCCAGTTCCTGGTCAACTGGACGGCGGCGAATGAGGCGCCGGGACGTCTACTCGGCGGGCGGAGTCTCCGGCGAGACGACCTCGCGGCATGCGATCTCGGACGCCCCGCCCCTCTCTACAACGTCGCGACGCTGCTTGCCCCGCTCTTCCCCGCGGGCGTGGACGAGATCGTGGCCGCACTCGACGACTTCTACGGGTTCTCGACCGGCGCAAACACCGGCTCCGTCTTTCTCTTCAGTCCCTGGCCGTCGCCCGATCTTCGCCCCCACGGCTGGACCCTCCTCGGGCATGAGCCCTTCATGCTCCGTCCGGCCGGCGGTACGGCGCCGCCGCTCCCGCCAGGGCTGCGGATCGAGGAGGTGCGGACCGCGGAAAGCCTCCGGGCCTTCGAGGACGCCATCGTGCGCGGCTTCCCGATGCCCGAGCTCGAGGCGCAAGGGCCGGGCGCCGCCTTCATCCCGGAGATGCTCACCGACGACCGCCAACGTTTCTGGGTCGGCTGGGAGGAGGATCGGCCGGTCAGCGCCGCGGCGACCTTCGTCGCGGCGGGCATCAACGACGTCACCCTCGTCGCCACCGTCCCCGAAGCCCGCCGGCGCGGCTATGGCGCCGCCCTCACCTGGCGCGCGACCCTCGCCGACCCGACCCTCTCCTCGCTCCTTCTCGCCACCGACGACGGACGCCCCGTCTACGAGGGCATGGGCTATGTCACCTTGTTCCGCTTCACTGTCTGGTCCCGCGACCGATGAGTTTGCCTTCGGCTAAGAACCACGGTCATAATCCTATCGTGCGAAGGCGACGCTATCGCCTCCCTCACCCCTACGGCCGCGCCGCCCCCACCGTCATTCCGAGGATACGAGGAATTTGCCTCAGCCGACCGTCGGTCTCATCGGAGCCGGATTCCTCTCCGCGATCGGCATGACGGGGTTCCAAGCGAGGTGCCCAATGAACGCACCCGAAATACGGATCGCGAAGGCGGAAGAGCCAGATCACCTTGTCGAGACCATGGTGCTGGCATTCGTGCGTGATCCAGTCACCCGCTGGATCTATCCCGATCCCCATACCTATCTGACGCACTGGCCCCATCTCGTCCGCGCCTTCGGCGCCAGAGCCTTCGAATGTGGCTCAGCCGATTACGCCGGCGAGTTCGCGGGCGCCGCACTCTGGCTGCCGCCTGGTGTTCATTCCGACGACGCCCGACTGGACCAGGTCATCAAACGCTCCGTCGCCCCGCGCAAGCGTCAGATCATGTCGCGGATCTTCGAGCAGATGGCCAGGCATCAACCAGCCGAGCCGCATTGGCATCTGGCGCTAATCGGCGTCGATACCATCGAACAGGGACGTGGGTACGGCGCGGCGCTCCTCCGGCATGGACTCCAACGCGTCGATCAAGAGCGAATGCCAGCCTACCTCGACAGCTCGAACCCCGCGAACACCCCGCTCTACGAACGACACGGTTTCGAGGCGCTCGGCACGATCCAGATCGAGGATGCGCCGCCGCTCGTGCCGATGCTTCGCCGCGCCCGGTCGTCGGCGACCACCTAAGGCATGATCACGAGGCGGTGCCCGCGCCACACTCCTCCATTTGCTATGCTGCTGATGTGATGGGATCCCTTCGCCCTGGCCGGTTCATGTGGGAACTCCGTGCATGACGAGCACGTCCAGCAGAGCCCGCGTCCACCGCGTCCCGCTCACCGCCGTTCGCGACCCCGCCCACTTCGGCGCATCGATCGTCCACGAGGTCGGCGGCGAGGCCGGCGGCGATGCGCCCGCGCCCTGGTTGCGGTCGTTTCTCACCGGTCGCCGCCGCCTCCTCTTCCTCGACAACGTCGAACAGTTCGGCGAGCAGGTGACGCTCCTGGGCGAGCTCCTCGCCGCCTGCCCCGATCTCACCATCCTGGCGACCAGCCGCACCCAGCTCGCCCTCTCGGCCGAGACGGCCGTGCGGGTGCGCCCGCTCGGTGTGCCGTCGCGCGCTGCCCGATCCACCGCGGCGACCGTCGAGCAAGCCACCGCCGTCCAACTCTTCGTCGCCCGCGCCCGCGCGGTCGACCTCGACTTTGCGCTGGACGACGCCACCGCCCCAGCCGTCGCGACGCTCTGCCGCCGCCTTGACGGCATGCCCCTCGCGCTCGAGCTGGCAGCCGCGCAACTCCGCGTCTTGCCGCCGGCCGCGATCCTCTCCCGGCTCGAACAGCGGCTCCCCTTTCCGGTCGCGCCCCCCCGCCCCGGCATCGCAGCCTCGATGCGGTCGTCGCCACCAGCTACGACGAGCTCTCTCCGGAGGAGCAGCGCGTCTTCCGCCGCCTGGCCGTCTTCACCGGCGGGTTCGACGCGGCCGCCGCCGCCGCGGCCGTGGGTCGTGCGT
>JBOGUF010000133.1:0-37369 GCA_050696075.1 Thermomicrobiales bacterium | reverse complement strand
CACGACTCGCGTCTCAGGAGAGACAATGGCCGTTCAGGAACTGACCACTACCAGCCGCGCGAGAGCGGCGACCTGGCACGCCGCGACACTGCCGGGGCGGGCCGGGCTCTACGTGCTGCTCGTCCTGGGCGTCGTCGTGATGGCGACCCCGTTCGTCTGGACGCTGCTGGCGTCGTTCAAGGAAAACACCGACATCTTCCGGGCGCCGGTCCAGTTTTTACCGCGCGTCTGGACGCAGGAGAATTACCGGGATCTCCTCTCCGGCGAGCAAATCCCTTTCCTACGCCAGTTCGCCAACAGCGCGATCATCGCGGTCGGGCAGACCATCTTGACGGTCATATTGGCGTCGCTTGCCGGGTTTGCGTTTGCGAAGTACGAGTTCTTTGGCAAGCGGTTGCTCTTCCTCCTGACCTTGCTGACGTTGATGATCCCCTTCGAGGTGACCGTCGTTCCGCTCTTCCAGCTCATGATCGACATCGGCTGGCTCGATACCTACTGGGCGGTCATCGTGCCTGGCGCGATCAATGCTTTTGGCGTCTTCTTCATGCGCCAGGTGATGCTGGCGGTGCCGAACGACCTGCTCGATGCGGCCCGCGCCGACGGCGCGACCGAGTTCGGCATCTACTGGCGGATTGTGTTGCCCCTGGCGCGGGGCGGGTTGGCGGTCCTCGCCGTCCTCTCCTTCCTCGGCGCCTGGAACGACTACCTCTGGCCGCTGATCGCGTTACGGAGTCCTGACATGTTCACGCTTCCCATCGGTCTCGCCACGCTCAGCGGTCTCTACCGCATCGAGTGGGGGATGATCATGGCCGGCGCCATCCTCACCACGCTGCCGATCCTTGCCCTCTTCCTCTGGACCCGGAATCACATTATCTCCGGCCTCACCGCCGGCGCGATCAAGGCCTAGACCACACGAAAGGAGCTCCGCTCGAGATGACACACCGTATCGTCATCGCCCCGGCCGCCTCGGCGCGGGTTCGGCACGCCGCCGCCGACCTGCAACGCTACCTGCGCGAGGCCACCGGCGCGTACCTGCCCGTGGACGACACCGCGCGTTTGACGGGCGGAGGCGTCCGGTTCGTCGCCGGCCACGCGGGAGATGGCGATCCCGCGGACGCGCTGCTGGCCGCTGGGCAAGTTGCGCCGGCGCCAGGTCCAGAAGGATATACGCTGCGCCGGCTCGACGACGAGCACGGCCCCATCGTCGCCGTCGTCGGTCACGACGAGGCGGGCGCGATCTATGGCACGTACGCCCTGCTGGAAGCGGCCTACGGCTGCGGCTTCTTCCTCGGCAGCGAAGTCGTGCCAAGCGGGACGATGCCGCTCGTGCCGGACGCGCTCGACGTCGGTCGCGCCCCGGCCTTCGCGACGCGTGGCTTGCTCCCCTGGTACGACTTCCTCTCCGGCCCTTCGGCCTGGAACCTGCCCGACTACCGGCTCTACGTCGACCGCATGGTCCGCATGGGGTTGAACTTCCTTGGGCTGCACGTCTATTCGAAGGGGTCGGTCACCCGTTCGCAGGGGGCGGAGCCGTTCCTGTCGTTCACCTACCACGGGGTTGGTCACGACGCGGTGATCGACACCACTCAAACGAGCCGCTGGGGTTACCTGCCGATGCGGACCGCCGACTTCGCCTACGGCACTGATCGCTATTTCGATCGCGACCTCTTCGGCGCGGACGCGGCGATTGATGCAGCCGGTCCGCTCGATGCCGTCACACGCGCCAAGGCGCTGTTGCACGACGCGCTGACGTATGCGAAGGAACGCGGCCTACGCGTCTGCGTCGGCTTCGAGCCGTCCGCCATCCCGGACGAGATTTTGCGTGCGTTGCCGGCGAATGCACGACGGGCGATCCGCCCGATCCTGGGCATGGAGGCGACCGAATACACGCTCGACACTCAATCCGCGGCGGCGCAAGAGATCCTTCGCCTCCGGCTCGATGACCTCCTCCAGACGTACCCTATGGTGGACGCGATCTGGCTCTGGCAAAACGAGGACGCCGCCTGGACCAGCCGCAAGGGCGGCGACGTCCTCCCCTTCGACGCCGCCTACCTGAACGCGGCCTACGACTACCTGAAGGCGACGGCGCCGCACGTCCGACTGGTCGTCAGCGGCTGGGGCGCGGTACACCAGCACTTCGACCAGCTCCACGCCGAGCTGCCGCCCGACGTCGCCTTCAGCGCCCTTACCCATTACCTCGGCTCCAGCCAGACCGACGAGGTTTATAGCCGGCTTGGGGAGCGCGGCCGCTGGCCAATCCCGTGGCTGGAGGACGACGCGACCCTGTGGCACCCGCAGTACCACGTCCATCGCTTCCACAACGATGTGATGCGCGCCCATCGCTTCGGCTGCGACGGCATGATCGGCGTCCACTGGCGCACGCGCGTCATCGATCACATCGCCGCCTACTTCGCCCGCGCCCTCTGGCAGCCGGACCTCGCGCCCGCTGACTTCTACCGCGCCTACGCGTCGCTCCTCGCCGGCCCGGACGCCGGGCCTGAACTCGCCCAGGCGCTCGATCAGGTCGACCGGATGCATGGCTGGCCCGGTTGGCTGGACGAGACGCTCGTGTCGACGCCCGATTGGGACCACGGGCACTCGAACGAAGCCGGCGAGGCATTCAACCGTTGCCGGTGCCGGACGACGTCAGGCGCGCATTTACCACCTTTGCAGCCCACCTCGACGCCGCACTCAATGCCGCCAATAGCCCGGCCGCCCACGAACGCCTTGCCTACCACCGCGCGCACGTCGGATTCGTCGAGCGGTACGTGGAGTCGCAACAGGCGGCGCGGGAAATCGACGCTTTGGTGTGCGCCGCCCGCGCGGGTGGGCGGCGACTTACGCCCGACGAAACGGGCACGGCCACCGCCCACCTCCAATCGCTCTATGCGTCCGTGCGCGCGGCAATCGAGGGCTTCGCGGCGGTGATGACGACGACCGCCGACCTGGGCGTCCTCGCCTCGCTCAACCAGAAGTACGTCGTGCGCGCCTGCTGGCAGCGCTACGACGCCCTACGGGAGGTTGCCCACGACCCAGATGCGCTCTCGCGACCAGACCTCAGCGCGGGCGCGACCACGCCACTGCGCGTTTTTGTCCCCGTGCCACCCGAGTTCATCGGCAACGACGAGACGGAGCTTGTCGCCATCGCCGGAGCGGCAGAGGTTGCTTCGGTCACAGTGCATACGGCGTCATTGGATGGGGAGCGACACGCATCGTTCCCGCTCACCCGGCGCGGCCGTGGCGTTTGGGCCGGGACATTGCGCGCGAATGGCGCCGTCCGTTACTGGATCGAGGCGCGGGACGGCGACGGTAAGCGCGCGGTCAGCCCGCCGATGGCGCCCGACGCCGCGTATAGTGCCCAACCGACTCCACGCCGGGACAGCACCTAATCGGGATGGACGAATCGATGGATGATCAGGACCAGCACCGCACGCGGACCCTCGCGATGACCCGCGAGTCGCTTTCCGAGTATCTCGAAGAGCAGATCGTCTCCGGCCGCCTGCCGCCGGCCACCCAATTGCCCTCCGAGCGGCAACTGGCCGAGCGCTTCGGCGTCAGCCGGGCGATGGTGCGGGAGGCGCTGCGTAGCCTGATCGAGCGGCATTTGGTCGAGGTGGTGCCGGGGCGGGGCGCATTTGTGCAGCAGACGCGCACCAGCGACGTCGCCCACCGCTTCGATGCCCTCTTTCGCCGCCGGCAGGTGACGCCGCGCCACATGGTCGAGGCGCGGACGGCGCTCGAATGCACCGCCGCCGCCCTCGCCGCCGAACGCGCGACGCCGGGCGACGTCGAGGAGATGGCAAACGCACTCGCTCAATTCGACCGGGCGAGTGGCTTGCTCGACCAGGTCCGCGCCGACCTGGCCTACCACCTGGCGATCGCCCACGCCGCGCGCAACCCGGTGGTCGAGACGATGTTCGAGGCGATCATCGGGTTGGCCGTTGAGCTGATGCTGCGTAGCCTGGCCGATCCCGAGGTGACGCGCACCGCCCTTCCCTACCACCGCGCCATCTACGAAGCGATCCGCGATCACGACCCGGAGCGCGCCCGCGCGGCAATGGCCGGGCACCTCTCGGTCGCCGCCAGCCTCTACGGCGAGGACTTCGACCGTAGCCTGGAGACGGTAACGCAGCGCGAGCTGGCACGCGTCCTGGCGCCGACAATGACGCTGGACGACTTGATCGAAGCCGCCGTGCCTGATTTGGACGGCGCCATGCCCGACCCAAGGAGCCGACCGTGAAGGTCACCGCCTGAGCAAGGGTGGGGCGCCTATCCCTGCATCGCCGCCCTATTGACGTCGACTCGGCTGGTCGCTATCATGATCGCGCTATGACCGGTCTTACCAGTCTGACAAGTAACGGTTTCGTCAGCCGCGACACGCTCGCCGCCCACCTCGAGCGGCGGATCATGGCTGGCGAACTGACCGCCGGGGAGAAGCTCCCCTCTGAGCGGCAGCTTTCCGAGCGCTACGGTGTCAGTCGCCCGGTGGTGCGAGAGGCACTGCGGTCGCTGGTCGAGCGGCAGCTGGTCGAGGTGCAACCGGGGCGCGGCGCGTTCGTGCGGCGGGCGCGCCTCAGCGACGCCGCCGGCCGGCTCGAAGCCGTCTTCCGCCGGACCCAGGCCACGGCGCGCGACGTCGTTGAGGCCCGCACCATGCTCGAATGCACCGCAGCCTCGCTCGCCGCCCAGCGCGCGACGCCAGCGGACCTGGCGGCGCTGGAAACCGCGCTGGACCAGTTCGACCGGGCAACCGACATCATCGAGCAGGCGCGCTGCGACCTCACCTTCCACCTCGGCATCGTGCGCGCCGCCCGCAACCCGGTCGTCGAGACGATGTTCGGCTCGATCACCGGGCTGGCAGTCGAGCTGATGCTGCGCAGTCTCGGCGACTGGGATGTTGCCAGTGTCTCCCTCCCCTATCACCGCCAGATCGCCGACGCGATCCGTGCCAGAGACCCGCGGCAGGCGCGATCGCTGATGGAGGCGCATCTGGCCGTCGCCGCCACGCTCTATGGGGAAGATTACGAGCGCAGCATCGAGAGCATCGCCCGCCGCGAGGTGCAACGTCTCTTCCCGCCCGGCGTCACGCTGGACGACCTGCTGGCAGAAACCATCGGTCAGGAACGGCGGGCAACGAGCGAACGATAGGATCGCCTGTCGCAGAAAGGAGGCGCATCTACACCCGCATACCGGCAGCCATCCCTGGGGATACCTCGCGATCTGAGGACGCACGCTCAGCAGGAGGAGACCATGGACGACACACGCACCAGCCGCTTGCTCGGCCGCTCACTCGGCGGTCGCATCACCCGTCGCGACCTGACGCGCGGTCTCGCCGGCCTCGGCCTCGGCGTGCCGGTCATCGGCGCCGGCCTCACCCCGCGCGGCGTCGCCGCCCAGGGGACCGCGCAGGACCTCTGCTCCGAGGACGAGGTCGAATTGCTCTACATGACGCACGACTTCGACCCGGCGAACGCGACCAACGAGCAGTTGATCGCGGAGTTCCAGGAACTCTACCCGAACGTCAAGATCACCTGGGACCACGCGCCACACGAAAACTTCGAACAGAAGGTGCTCACCGCCTTCGCCGGCGGCCAGGGACCGGACGTTTTCTGGGCCGGCGATTGGATGGTGCCGCAGTTCGTCGAGAATAGCATCGTCGGCGATGTCATGCCGGAGGCGTACGGCGTGCAGACGTCGGAGGAGTTCGCCGCCCTCTTCCAACCGGGCGCGCTCGACGCCTTCACCGTCGACGGCACGATCCTGACTGGGGGCATCTCCGAGTACAACACCTTCAGCTTGATTTACCACCCGTCGCACTTTGACGAGGCCGGCCTGTCGCTCCCGTCCGCCACCGAACCGATGACCTGGGAGCAACTCGCTGAGATCGCCGGCAAGCTAACGAAGATGGACGGCGACTCCCGCGAGCGCAGTGGCATCGAGTGGATTTACGTCACCCCGATCTGGACCGTCCTCCTCTTCGAGCCGATGCTGCGCCAGCTCGGCGGCGAGCTGATCGACCCGGAGAGCGGCGAACCGAACTTTGCCTCCGAGCAGATGATCCAGGTCATGCAGTACGCGCAGGATCTCCGCTTCAAGCATAACGCCAACGACCCGGCCTTCCTCGTCGACCTGCTCGACGACTTCGCCAACGAGCGCGTCTCGATGATCGTTGCCGGTCCATGGGCATTCCCTGGCATCGCCGGCATCAACCCGCGGGCGAAGTCCGCGGCCGCACCGCTGCCGGTCTTCGAGGGCGCCAAGCGCGTGACGACGCTCTACGCCTGGTCCTGGTTCGTCAACGCCGACACCTCCAACGCGAAGCGCTGCTGGTCGTGGAGCTTCCTCTCCTTCCTGACCTCAAAGGCGCAGCTCTGGTGGGACAGCGCCGGCTACATCCAGCCGCGCACCGATATCACCGTCGACGGCCAGCCGCTGGCCGACTACTACGTCGAGACCCTGCCGGCCATGACGGTCTTCAATGAGGACTTCCCGCACGGCCAGTATCAGTTCCGCTCCACCAGGTACTTCGAGATCTCCGCCGCCTGGAATCGCGCCTTCCAGGAGATCATGGAAGGCGCCGACGTCAAGGAGGTGCTGGAGAATACAAACGTGTAGGACTCGGGACGTCCCCTCAGACGACCAACCCGGACGAGCCATAGGCGTCAGTGCCGAGTCCCGAGTGCCCAAGGCGTGACTTGCGAAGAGGACGATCACCAAGGGGAACACCGTGAGGAGCAGACGATTTGAGGGGAAGGTCGCGATCGTCACCGGCGGGGCGCGAGGGATCGGACGGGGGATCGCGCTGGAGATGGCAGGGGAAGGGGCCGCGGTCGTCGTCAACCACGTCCGAGCCGAGGAAAGCGCGCACGAGGTCGTCGCCGAGATCACCCAGCGCGGCGGATCGGCGGCGGCGGTACGGGCCGACGTGGGCAGGCGGGGGGACGCCGAGGCGCTGGTCGCGGCTGCCGTCGCGCGGTTCGGGCAGCTTGACGTGCTGGTCAACAACGCCGGCATTTGCGCCTATCGCTCGTTCTGGGAGATCACCGACGAGATCTGGAACGAGACGATCCGCACGAACCTGTACGGCGCGTTTGTGACGAGCCAGGCGGCGGCGACGGTCATGCGCGACCAGGGTGGCGGGGCGATCGTCCACGTCTCGAGCGTCTCCAGTTACATCGGCGGTCCTGACATGGTCCACTACTGCGCGACGAAGGGCGGCGTCAACGCGATGACCGCCGCGATGGCGGTGGCGTTGGGCGAGCACCACATTCGCGTTAATGCCGTCCTCCCCGGCGGCGTCCCGACCGACATCAACCGGCATCTCTGGGAGCACCGGCCCTGGACGAACCCCGGCCTGCCGGTGAACCGGCCGGGGCGGCCCTGGGACATCGCCCGCGCCGTCTGCTACCTCGCCTCCGACGACGCGGCCTGGGTGACGGGCGCCCTGCTGCCGGTGGACGGCGGCCGGACGGTTAAGCCGTAGTTCGTCGAGTTGGCCCCACTCCCAGCCGCCCTTGCGCACGGGCTTGGTTCCTTCTGGGTGGCGGCTGGGAGTGGGGCAAGTCGTCCTCCGCATTCCGCCACGAGGATGTCCCGATGGCACGAGCAGGAGCCGCAACCACGTCGATCCGCGGCCGCATCCGGCCGGTCGCCCGGCGCGGTAGCCCGATCAAGAAGACGCGCTACGGTCTGATCTTCGCCTCCCCGGCGCTGATCTTCTTCAGCGTCTTCTATATCTTCCCTCTGGGCTGGGCGGTTTGGATCAGCTTCAACGAGTGGGGTCTACTCAACGACCCGACGTACGTCGGCCTGGAGAACTACCGGCAACTGCTCGCCGACGCGGAGTTCATCAACGCGATCAAGGTCACCTTCGTCTACGTCTTTGGCACGGTGATCCCGATCTGGGTTCTGGCGCTGGGGCTGGCCCTGGTCTTCAACCGGCCGTTCCGCTTCCGCCAGTTCTACCTCTCTGCCTACTACATCCCAGCGGTCATATCGCTCTTTGTCTGGTGCCTGCTCTGGGTCCTCGTCTACCAACCGAGTTGGGGCTTGATGACGCTCGCCAGCGAGCCGCTCGGCTTCGGCTACGTCCGCTGGTTGAACGACCGGGACCTGGCGATGCCGGCGCTGATTCTGCTCAGCGTCGTCAAGGGCACGCCTGCCTACATGATCATCTACCTGGCCGGGCTGCGCGGAATCCCAACCGATTACTACGAGGCCGCATCGCTCGACGGGGCCAACGGCCTCCAGAAGTTCCGGGACATCACGCTGCCGCTGCTGCGGCCGGTGATGCTGTACGTGGCGGTGATCTCAATCATCGTCGCCTTCCAGGTCTTCACCCCGGCCTACATCCTGACCGGCGGCGGCCCCGGCAACGCCACCCGCGTCCTGCCGATGTTCATCTTCGAGAACGCTTTCGAGTTCCTGAAGATGGGGTACGCGAGCGCGGCGTCGATGCTGCTCTTGCTGATGCTGCTCGGCCTGACGCTGATCCAGTTCCGCCTGCTCGGTGCACGGCCAGAGTAAGGAGCGCCCGATGACCACCATCGACGTCAAACGTGCCGCTCGTACCGCGTTGTTCTACCTGCTGCTCACCGCCGGGCTGCTCGTCTTCCTGCTACCGGCGATCTGGATGGTGTCGGCGTCGTTCATGACGCGGCAGGACATCCTCTCCTCGCCGGTCAATCTGATTCCGCCCGAGTGGCGGCCGCGCAACTACGTCGAGATTTTCACCGACTTCAACCTCGACCACTATTTCCTGAACAGTGCCTTCGTCACCGGCAGCATCGTCGCCCTCAACGTCCTCTTCTGCTCGATGGTCGGCTACAGCCTGGCCAAGTTCGATTTCCCCGGCAAGAACCTGATTTTCGGGTTCATCCTCTCGACGATCATGGTTCCCTTCGCCGCGATCCTGATCCCGCTCTACCTGATCATCCGGGAGTTCAAGTGGATCAACACCTACCAGGCGCTGATCGTCCCCTTCGCCATGAGCGCGCTGGGGATCTTTCTCATGCGCCAGTTCATGCTGTCAATTCCAGACGACTACATCGATGCGGCCCGTGTCGACGGCGCGAGCGAGTTCGGCATCTTCTTCCGCATCGTCATGCCCCTCTCCGGGCCTGGGCTGACGACGCTGGCGATCCTGACCTTCGTCACCTACTGGGACGAGTTCCTCTGGCCGCTCGTCGTCACCACCACCGACCAGTACCGCCCGCTCACCGTCGGTCTTTCCAAGTTCCAGGAGCAATATGGCACTGAGTGGCACCTGCTAATGGCCGGCGCCGTCGTCGCCGCCCTCCCGGTCATCGTTCTGTTTTTGGTGTTGCAGCGGCGGTTCTTCGTGGCGATGGGCGGGTTGTCGGGGTTGAAGTAGCGGGGGTGGGCCGTCATCCGTCGACGAATGGTGGCGTGCACTGAAGATCAAATGTGGCTCATGACGGGAAGACGATGAACGAGCTTAGCTTCTCTGATCGCACCAAACGAATCGGCGTCCGGCTCGACCCGGCAACCGGCCTGCCGACCTCGCTCATCCGGTGGCGTCAGGATCAGGTAGACGCCATGCCCCTTTCCATCACCGCCTGTCTGGAAACCAACGGCGACGAGCGATACCGACAGCCTCGTGGCCTTGAGTATGTCAACACAATTCGCTGCGACGACTTCTGCCTCCTCGGTGACACGGCGTCCCACGAGGACGACGGCCCAACCGAAACCTTCACCGTTGCGACCGCGGCCGGCGGCTGGATGATCGATTGGCGCTACACCTTCCGCCAGAGCCACCCGCGGCTGGAACTAAGCGTCGTGGTGCGGCCACCCGCGGCGACGGACCCGGCGACACTCCGCAACCTTCACCTCGATTTCGTCTTCCAGCTACCCGACTTACCCGCCTGGCGGGTGGAAGCACCGGGCAACCACCTTCGGCCGGGCGTCTGCGCCGCTGCCCTCGTCGAACCGGTCGCCATTTCTCCCGCCGGCGGCGTGCGCGGCTCGACCGGTCTCGTTACCGTACATCACCCCGCGGACCATCGGATCGTCGTGGTCTGGCCGATCTGCCGTACGGAGATCGGCGAATTGAGCCTCCAGACCGACCGTGGCGCGTTGCGGCTCTCCCTGAACACCGGACTTGCCGGCCGCCTCTCGCCGGGGGATGGACTGCACTACGGCGCGGTCCACCTCGATGTCCTCGACGGGACCTGGGCCGAAGTCCGCGATCGGGTCCCGGATTGGTACGCGCCGCTCGGTATCGTCACGCCGAACGATCGCCCGGATTGGATCGACGCGGTCAGCATCTTCGAGGTCCAGATCGGCTACTCGGTCTTCCGCGGCGGTTGGGAATATAGCCCCTACCCGACCGTCCGCGACCTGATCGTCGACCTGGGTCGGATCAAGGGGCTCGGCTTCAGCTGCCTCCAGATCATGCCTCGCCAGCCGTATCCCAGCTACAACGTCCACGACTACGCCGACGTCACGACCTCGTATGGCGATGAGGCCGACTTGAAGGCATTGGTCGACGCCGCGCACGCGCTCGGCATGCGCGTCATCCTTGATCTCCTTCTCCACGGCGTGATCGACCAGGAGGTCATGGCCGAGACGGCCGAGCGCGTGCGTACCGGGCTCTTCTTCGCCCGGCTCGACGAGGCGATGAGCAACCCGTTCGGCGCGGGGCTCTCCGGGAACGAGCAGATGCAGATCGCATGGTGCCGCCACATCCTCGACTTCGAGCCGCACTGGGCGGGCGGTTCCCCGGCGCGTCACCCCCTCGCCGACGAGTATCCGGCATGGTTCATGCGCGACTCGGCGGGAGAGATCATCGGCATCTACACCAAGGCGTTCGACGTCGCCAACGTCGCCTGGCAAGAGTATTTTGCGGAGGCCGCGCTGGATCTGGTCCGTCGCCTCGACGTCGACGGCTTCCGCTTCGACGCTCCGACCTACAACGCCCTTCCCAACTGGTCACCGACGACCCAACACCGCGCCAGCTACTCCCCCCTCGGCTGCCTCCAACTCTTCGCGCGCCTGCGTCCGCGGCTGAAGCGCCTCAAGGGGGACGCTCTGCTCTACACCGAACCGAGCGGCCTCCTCTTCTACGAGGTGATGGACCTTGTCTACAACTACGATGAGCAGTGGCTGGTCCACGCCGTGCTCCACCCGGCGACTGAAGATCGGACCACGAGCGTTGCCGTCCGGAATGGGCGAGAGCTGGCCGCCTGGTTCCGCGACCGCAACGACGTTCTCCCGCGCGGCGCGCGGATCGCCCACCACATCGACAGCCACGACACCTTCTGGTGGCCCCTCCCCGGCCACAAATGGCGGCGGGAGCAGTACGGCATCGAGGCGGCCCGCGCTTTGCTGGCCGTCTTCGCCCTCAGCGGCGGGGCCTACATGACTTTCGTCGGCGGCGAGTGCGGCCTGGAAGAGGAGATCCGCCGTGTGCACCGCCTGCGCACGACACTGCCCGAGATCGGGCATGGAACCGCCGACTACGACGCGGTCGCCGCCGACCACGACGCGATCTACGCCGTCATTCGCCGCCACGGCCGCGACAGTTCGGTCCTGCTGGTGAACCTCTCGGATCAGCCGGCCGAGGCCGTATGTGCGCTCGCCCCGAACCGGTTGGGCCTCAATGCCGGGGAATACACGCTGTACGACGCATGGAACGATCGCGCGGTCGAGGTCGATTCGCGTTACGCTGGGCCGGGCGACGGGTTGCGCGAGATTCGGGTACCGTTCGGTCCATACGAGCCGCGTCTGTTGGTCGTGCGACCGGCCGGCGATGCAAGCATATAGGTGCAAGAATCCATGAAGGTCACCGCCATCGAGACGATCCGCCTCGACGAGTTTCCGAATCTGCTCTGGGTCCAGGTCCACACCGACGACGGGCTGGTCGGGCTGGGGGAGACCTTTTTCGGGGCGAAGGCAGTCGAGGCATATATCCATGAGAGCGTCGCGCCGTACCTGATCGGCAAGCACCCGCTCCACATCGACCGCCACGCCCGCGCCCTCTACGGCTACGTCGGCTACGGCGGCAGCGGCGTCGAGATGCGCGGCAACTCGGCGGTCGACATCGCCCTCTGGGATCTCTTCGGTCAGGTTACCAACCAGCCGATCTGCCAATTGCTCGGCGGACCCAGCCGCGAGCAGATCCGCATCTACAACACCTGCGCCGGCTACCGCTACGTCCGCGCCCGCCCCCGCCAGGAAGTCACCAACTGGGGCATCGCCGACGAGCTTTGCGAAGGGCCGTATGAGGACCTGGACGGCTTCCTCAACCGGGCTGACGAGTTGGCCAAGAGCCTACTCTCACAGGGCATCGCCGGGATGAAGATCTGGCCCTTCGACCCCTACGCCGAGGCGAGCGACGGCACGTATATCTCCCGTAAGGATCTCGACAAGGCGCTCGAACCCTTCCGCCGGATTCGCGACGCGGTCGGACTCGAGATGGACGTCATGGTCGAGTTCCACTCGCTCTGGAACCTGCCGACGGCGATCAGGATCGCCCGCGCGCTGGAGGATTTCGAACCCTTCTGGTTCGAGGACCCGCTGAAGGCGGACAACATCGACGCGCTGGCGACCTTCACCGCCTCGACCGACGTGCCGACTGTCGCCAGCGAGACGCTGGCGACCCGCTGGTCCTTCCGCGAGGTGATGGAGCGGGAGGCGGCGCGGATCATCATGCTCGACCTCTCCTGGTGCGGCGGCATCTCCGAGGCGAAGAAGATCGCGACCATGGCCGAGGCATATCAACTCCCCGTCGCCCCCCACGACTGCACCGGTCCGGTGGTGTTGGTCGCCTCCACCCACCTCTCGCTGAACGCCCCGAACGCGATGATCCAGGAGACGGTCCGCGCCTTCTACACCGGCTGGTACACCGAGTTGGTGACCGAGTTGCCGTCGATTGGGAACGGTGTCTGCTCGCCGCCGCCGGGTCCGGGCTTGGGGACCAAGCTGCGGCCAGAGGTAACGGAGCGGGCGGACGCGCACGTACGCAGGAGTACCGAAGCGAACACATAGACGACCCTTATGGTGTTTCTTCTCCGTTCATCGTAGAGTTCTGAAAGCGGAGTCGAGCAAGTAGGCGGGTTGTCGGATATGGCAACAACAGTTGCAACGAGGCCAGATCAGCACACGATTACCGTAGCGATAACGTCAGAGCAGAAGGCTCTCCTTGAACATGCGGCGGCCGTTCAGCGGCTGTCGCTCGAGGAGTTCCTTGTGACCGTTCTCGAAGCAGAAGCGAACGACATCATCTTTGCCTATCCGGGCGTCGCCACCCGTGTTTCCGCTGAAGAGTACGAGCGGATCATCGACCGCTTAGACGATCCCGGCGAACCGAGCGAGCGCTTGCGCGCGGCCTTCCAACACTATCGCGACGTGTTTGGTGAATAGTCGGTGGCAGACGCACGCTATCGCTTCGAACTCCTCGATCGTTACTTGCGCGAGCGAGCCGGCCAAGATGTCCGCAGCCACATGGCCGCGGTGCATGTCATGCAAGACTCAGAGGCAGAGCAGGTCGCTGGCTACTTTACGTTGAGTTGTTCTTCCATCCTTCCACCGGACTTGCCCCATGAGATAGTGCGTAAGCTTCCACGGTATCCCGCTTTGCCGGCCATTCTGCTTGGGCGGCTTGCGCTCGACTCCCGATATCAGGGGCAGGGTGTGGGCAAACTGATGCTCATCCACGCGCTTCGGCTCGCCCGTGGGTTCAGCGAACACGTAGGCGCGATGGCCGTAATTGTGGATGCGAAAGATGCAAACGCGAGCAGGTTCTATCAACAATTCGACTTCGAACCGTTCACCAGCATCGAAGGTCGACTCTATCTCCTCATGGCTCGAATAGCGCGAGTCTATGGATCTGTCTCGCCATAACAATGAGAGGAGATCCCTGCCCTTCGTGTGGCGCCCGATCCGCTTTAGGACGGCTTTCTTGCCGGAGGATGTTGAGTGGCAACACAACTTGGCGTCGGCGTGATCGGGGTCGGCATGCTTGGCCGGCGGCACGCGGAGAACCTGGCGCACCGCATCGGCGGCACGCGGCTAGTCGCCGTGGCCGATGCCGTGCCGGAGACGGCGCGGGCGGTCGCGGCGGAACTCAGCGTGCCGCGCTGGTACACGACGGCGGCGGAAATGGCCGCCGACCCGGACGTCGAGGCGGTCGTGATCGCCTCAGCCGATCAGGCGCACGGCGAGGGGATCATCGCCGCCACGACGCATAAGAAGGATGTCTTCTGCGAGAAGCCGATCACGACCACGCTGGAGGAGGCGGACCAGGCGCTGGCCGCCGTTGCCGAGGCAGGGGTGCGGCTGCAAATCGGCTTCATGCGCCGCTACGACCCGGCCTACGTCGCCGCCAGGCGCCACATCGACGCTGGTCGAATCGGCGCGCCGATCCTCTTCAAGGCGGTGCATCGCAATCGCACCGGGCCCATGGCGGCCACGACTGAGCCGGACGACCGCGTCTTCGTCAACTCTTCCATCCACGACTACGACGACGCACGCTGGCTCATCGGGGACGAGGTGGCCGAGGTGCAGGCGGTGATGGCCCGGCAGTCTGACCCCGATCCTCATTCAGACCCGATTGACCTTGCCCTTAGCACGCTACGCTTCGTTCGCGGCGGCCTGGGCCACGTTGAAGGCGTCAGCGCCGCGCGGTACGCCTATGACGTGCGGACGGAGATCGTCGGCACGAACGGCACGCTCTTCATCGGCCGCCCGCATGGGACCGACTGCCTGCTGGCGACCGAAGACGGCATCACCACCGACGGCGTCGATCATTGGTTGATCCGCTTCGGCGAGACCTACCGGAATGAACTGGAGGATTGGGCGCGGCGCACCCTCGCCGGCGAGCCGCCCGCCGTCACCGGCGCCGACGGCCGCGCCGCTCTCGCCATCGCCATCGCCGCCCAGCGGTCGTACCGCGAAGGTCGGCCCATTTCGCTGCCGCCATCGTAGGGGGAGCACCTCGCCTGTTCGTTCGTCTCAAAGCACATCGCCAGCGGGTTGGTGACGGGCACGGTGCGGGTGTTCAGTCTGGCGCTAAACATCGTGTTCCAGGGTAATCACACGGGCGCGATTGAAAGCGTATCTCAGGAGACCTGAGCGGTCCGCATGTCGCGCCTGCCGCTGAACCGGATCGGGCAGCGCCGCGAGCATCTCGCGAAAGCATGTGGTAGTTCGGGACTTCACCAGTGGTCGGTCGACTGCTCGGTCTGGCCAGCGGCATCCTCGCGGCGCGCCTCAGCCGCCAACTCTGTTGCATGTCCTCGTCGAACCAAGGACAGACAATCGCCGTACTCATCGCCCTCATCAACGCCGACGTATCGTCGATCGCTCGGGCGACCCGCACATAGCTGTTGTCAGCATAGCCGTTTACGGCCCTTGTATCCGCGTATCCATTCGCTTAGGATCGTGCCTGGGTGGGGATGAACCCTCCGTAGAGGAGAGCCCGATGGCTGTTTCAGTCACGAGATCACAACGCACCCCGGCGCTCGAGCGGCTGCTCGAACGTCACCGTCTGGAAGCAGAGCAGCTACGTCGGGAACTCGGCGACCCCCAAGAAGCACTCGCGGCCTTCGTGCGCGAGCACTATGACCAGGAATTGCTCGCCGCGGCATTTCAAGATTTGATTGGCGGCAACGTGTGGGATGCTGATGACCTCATCGATGAGGGGAAGTCTCGTCGATCTCTCTCAGCACGCTAGGCCGCTGCCAGACCCAACCGTCGTCGATACCAACGTCGTCGTGGCCGCCATGCTCGTGCCTGCCGTTCGGACCGACCCGGTGCATGCGCTACGAGCGGCAGCTTTCTTCTCCGATCTTTTGGCCAGCAATCGCCGCGCGATCCTCACGCCGACTGCCTACAGCGAACTGCTTCACGTCTCGATCCGCATCCGCTATCAACAAGAACTGAGACTCAACCGGCCGGCCATCCACGCGCGGTATGGCGCACGGATCAGCAGGTGGACCGATCTTTTCAAGCGCGATCCTACGATTGCCCAACAACACGCCGCTGACCTGAGTCAGCTTCGTCGACGCCTCATAGCAGCCAACATCGTCGTCGCCGATACGAACACCTTCGGCCCGATTCGCTCTGGCCTGCCCTTTGACGTCGAACTGGTGCGTCTCATCGGCCACTATGGCCTGGACACAAGCGACGCGGCCATGCTGATCGAAGCAGATCGCTTGGGTGTTCTCGACATCGTGACGATGGATGAGGATCCGCGACGAGCGCATCTCGACTTCAATATCTACACCTGGATGTAGTGGCAGACCGTATGCTTCATCTGTCAATTCGCCTTTGTCGGCCGGGTCAGCGGCTTGACGGTACGGCGGTGGGCGGAGTCGTCGATGAGGGTGGCGAGGCGCTTGTGCCGGGTTTCCTCTTTTTTGGCGCTGACGACCCACCAGATAGCGGCCTTGCGGTAGGAGGGTGGCTGGGATTGAAAGTAGGTCCAGGCGTCGCCGTTCGCGCGGAACTGCTGCTCGGCCGCCTCGTCGAGCGAGGCGACTGCCTGTTGCTCGTGCGAGTAGACGCCCATGCGGTCGACGGTCCGCCGTTCGAACGCCGCCAGACCGGTAGGACGCATCCTCCCCTGCTCAATGAGCGTTTGCACGCGTTCAATGTTGACGGCGCTCCAGGTGCCGCGGGGCTTCCGGGGCGTGAAGCGGACGGAGTAGCTGACGTCGTCGATGCGCCGTCCTATCCCGTCGATCCAGCCGAAGCAGAGCGCTTCCTCGACGGCCTCGGGCAAGGTCATTCCCGGTCGGCTCGATCCTTTCTTGTAGAGGCCAACGAGCAGTTCCTGGGCTGTCTCGTGGTGTTCCTCGAGCCAGGCGCGGAACTCCTCGGGCGTCGCGAAGAAGGTCGGAGTCATTGCTGCTCTCCCCAGCGCATTCGTTGCCAGGCGTGATGCCCCTCGCGGGCGGCTTTCTGGCGTTCGTAGGCGTCGCGGTCACGGAAGAGCCAGACCAGGGCGAGGCCGGCGACGAAGCCGCCGATGTGGGCGAAGTAGGCGACGCCACCGCCCGTTTCGGCCGTGCGCACGTCGAGCGCGGCGATGCCGTTGATGAACTGCAAGACGATCCAGAATCCGATGTGGACCCAGGCCGGCACCAGGAAGATGAAGGGAATCCAACCGAGCAAGATCAGCGTTTTGATTCTGCCGGTGGGGAACATGACCAGATAGGCGGCCAGCACGCCGGAGATGGCGCCGCTGGCCCCGACCATCGGGGTCGCGCTCCCCGTGTTGAACAGCACCTGCCCGGCGCTCGCCGCGAACCCACAGAGGAGGTAGAAGAGCAGATATTTGATGTGCCCCATCGTGTCCTCGACGTTGTCGCCGAAGACCCAGAGGAAGAGCATGTTGCCGATCAGGTGCAACCAGCCGCCGTGGACAAACATCGCGGAGATCAGGGTGTAGAGGTCCTCGCCGCCGGAGACCTCGTCCGGGATGACGCCCCAGCGGACGACGAACCGCACCAGTTCTGTTTCGGACAACGAGAGCTGATAGAAAAAGATCAGCACGTTGAGCGCCAGCAGGGTGTAGTTCACCCACGGCGTCAGTCGCTGCCCACGGTTCTCGTCGCCGATCAGGAACACGGGCGTCTCCCGCGTAGGCGGAAGGCGGAAGGCGGCTAACGCGCCGTCCACATCCGCCTAACGCCTAACCCCTATCCTCTCATGCCGATCGTGCCCTTGACCGTCTTGCTGACCCAATCGATAGCCATGGTGCGCGTTTCGGCTCCGCTACGAGGGGCGAAGAAGACCCCGACGAGCAGACCGTAGGTGAAGAACTTGGCGGCCGTTTTGGCGCGTCCGATCATGAACGGCTCCTTTGCTGTCACGGCGCGTCGACGACGACGCCGCTGACGATTACGCCGGCGGCGCCGGGCGAGTGGACTCGGGTGGACGCTCGACGTCGACGCCGGGCGGCGCAAAGTCGACCAATGACGGGAAGACCGCCGGCCCGGCCGCGGCCGGCTCGGCCGATACGCGCACGTCGCCGATCGGGGTGGTCGCGGTCCCGGTTTCGGGCTCCGCCGTCGGGAGCGGCGAGATAGCGCTCAGCGCCTCCCGGCCCCGTTCTCCGACCTCGGTTACCCGCAAGACCGCCGATTCGACCGCGCCAATCAACTCGGCCCGCAGTTGCGCGCCCGATTTCGGCGTCGTCCAGAGCGTCGCCGCGGCCCCGGCGATGCCGCCCAGGATCGCGCCGACGACAAACGCGGCTGTATGCCGCTGCTCCGTCACGCCTCGCCTCCTCCGCCATCCGGCCGACCGGCCAACGCCGGCATCGCTTCCACACGCGTAGAGGGTAACAATCCGCGACACGCTGCGCAAAATCGACCCATCGCGTCGCCGCCGGATGGGCACCAGTACGCACGGGCGATGCCACCACCGGTTCGACGTTCGACATTGATATCCGACGATCCTCGATGCGCCGAACGCCGAACAACCTCGATTGACAATGCTATCCGGTCCGGATAGGATCGCATCGAACCGATGATCTATACGTACACAGGAGACGTAGGCGGCTGTGGCGACGACGATCCTCGATGCGCCGAACTCCACGATGAACCGGCTGGCCGACGCGGATTCGGCCGCACACGATTGGTATCGCTTCGTCCTCTCCTATCCGGCGCATCTCGTCCGCCACTACCTCGACCGCTTCGGCGTCGACGAAGGCTCGACCGTCCTCGACCCGTTCTGCGGCACCGGCACGACGCTGGTTGAATGCAAGAAGCACGGGATCGGCTCGATCGGCATCGAGGCGCATCCAATGACCGCCTTGGCTAGTACGGTGAAGGTCGATTGGCGGCCCGACCCGGCCGAACTGATCACGCACGCGGAGCGAATTGCGGCCGCAACCACCGAGTGTTTCGCGCTCAACGGCGACGATACGCACCTGCTCTCCCTGTCCGCCGAGGCAGCCAAACTCTTGCTCGCTAACTCGATCAGCCCACGCCCGTTGCATAAGACGCTCGGACTCCTCGACGTGCTGCGAGCGCAAGATGACGCGCGCTTCACGCCGCACGAACGACTCGCCCTGGCGAAGGCGTTGGTCTACTCGATTTCCAATCTCCACTTTGGCCCCGAAGTCGGCGTCGGCACGCCGAAGGCCGATGCATCTGTCGTCGAGCCATGGCTCAGCAACGTCCGCACGATGGCTCGCGATCTTGCGATCTTGCAGGAGGCGGGACTTGCCGCCGTCCCATCCCAGGTGATCAACGCCGACTCACGCGACCTCATCGGTGTGCTGGAACCCGCGTCGGTCGACGCGGTCATCTGCTCGCCGCCCTATCCGAACGAGAAGAACTACACCCGCACCACCCGGCTCGAAACCGTGCTGCTCGGCTTTGCGGAAACGAAAGCGGAGTTGCAGGCGATCAAGCGCGGTCTGGTCCGCTCGAACACCCGCACCGTCTACAAGGGTGACGACGACGACCAGTACGTCAGCAGCGTGCCGGAGGTCGAGCGCATCGCCCGCGAGATCGAGGCACGCCGCGTCGAGCTCGGCAAGACCTCCGGCTTCGAGCGCCTCTACCACCGCGTGACGAGACTCTACTTCGGTGGCATGGCCAAGCACTTCGCCGACCTGCGCACAATCCTCAAACCCGGCGCCCACCTCGCCTACGTCGTCGGCGACCAGGCGTCGTATCTCCGCGTCATGATCCGCACCGGGCAACTCTTAGCGGAGATCGCCGAACGTCTCGGCTACGAGGTCGTCAACGTGGACCTCTTCCGCACCCGGCTGGCGACCGCCACCCAAGATCAGCTCCGCGAGGAAGTCGTCGTGCTGCGCTGGCCGGGGCAGGCGTAGGGGTGGAGCGCGGGGCCGCATGAGCTCGCGACCGAACGTCGTCCTGATCATGACCGACCAGCAGCGGGTGGATCTCGCGGCGCGCGAGGGGTATCCGCTCGACACGACCCCGTTTCTCGATGGCTTGGCCCGCCGGGGAACGTGGTTCGATCGGGCCTATACCCCGACACCGCTTTGCGCGCCGGCCCGCGTCAGTCTGCTCACCGGGCGGTATCCGAGCGCAACGCGGGTGCGCGAAAACCAGGGAACCGACCACGCCACCTACGAGCGGGACCTCTTCGACGTCATGCGCGAGCATGGCTACGCGACGGCGCTGGTTGGCAAGAACCACTCCCACATCCAAACCGAGCGGTTGGATTACGCATCCCGCTATATGCACACCGGCGGACTGGAGGCAAACCGCTCGCGGCAGGAGCAGGCGTTCGACCGCTGGCTCCACAATCTGCATCACCGGGTGAGCCTTGAGCCAACGCCCTTCCCGCTGGAATGCCAAGCGCCGTACCGGATCGTTACCCAGGCGCAGGGCTGGATCGCCTCGATCGACGGCGCCCCCTTCTGCCTGTGGCTCTCGTTCCCCGAGCCGCACAATCCCTACCAGGCGCCTGAGCCGTACTTCTCGCGTTTCCCGCCGGACTCGCTGCCTCCGCTGACCGCCGGAGAAGCAGTGCTGGCCAACAAGTCCTATCCCTGGCGCTATCTGCGCGACATCGGCGAGCGGGCACACCCCGACTATGCCGCCAGCATCCCGAGGGCGCGCGCCAACTACCACGGCATGCTCCGCCTCATCGACGATCAGGTCGCCCGCTTTCTCGCCTATCTCGACGCTCACGGCCTGCGCGACAACACGCTGCTGGTCGTCATGTCGGACCACGGCGACTTCGTCGGCGAATACGGCCTGACGCGCAAGGGCGCGGAAATGCCTGAGGTGCTGATGCGCGTGCCCCTGTCGTTCACCGGGCCGGGCATTCGGGCCAACGCGGCGCCGCATGCGGCCTTCGTCTCATTGGTGGACGTCTTCCCAACGCTCTGCGACGGGATGAACATCCCGCTGCCAGCCGGTGTCCAGGGTCGCAGCCTATGGCCGTTGCTGACCGGCCAGACGTACCCGGCCGCCGAGTTCACGAGCGTCTACGCCGAGCAGGGCGTCGGTGGACGGCACTTTACGCCGGACGACACGCGGGAGGAGTGGCCGGGTCTGACCATCCAGGAGGAGTGGCGGGCGTTCGACGAGCTCAACGCCTGCACGCAAAGCGGCACGCTGCGCATGGTGCGCAAAGGCGACTGGAAACTGCTGCTTGACATGCAGGGCCGAGGGCAGCTCTACGACCTGGCAGCCGACCCGTTCGAGCTGAACAACATCTATGGGGGTGTCGCGTTGGCGGGGGTTCAGGCTGAGTTGCTCGCCGAACTGGCCGGCTGGATGATGCGCGTGCAAGATCCGCTGCCTGTGCCCAGGCGCGGATACCGGCGCAAGACCGACCCCCGAAACTACTGGACGCCATACCGGGACGACGCACCGCCCGGCTGAAGGAGTGGCTGTTGACGCGCATCCTGATCGCCGAATGCAAGCAGGAAGTCTCGACCTTCAACCCGGCGCTAAGTAGTTACGGTGATTTCGTAACGTCTTGCGGGGGCGAGGTCGTTTCGTACCACCTGGGGTTGTCGAGCGAGGTCGGCGGGGCGTTGGGCGTCTTTACCGAGGCGGGGGTCGAGGCGGTCGGGGCCTTCAGCGCGCGGGCGATCACCTCCGGCGGGACGCTGGCGGCGGCCGATTGGGATCGGCTGGCGCGCGACTTCCTCGCGGGCGTGGCGGCGGCCTGGGGCACGGGCGAAATCGACGGCGTCTTCTTCGCCATGCATGGCGCGATGTGCGCCGCCAACGACGTTGACCCCGAAGGGTATCTGCTCCAAGCGACGCGGCGGATCGTCGGGGAAGCCGTGCCGATCGTCCTCTCGATCGACTTGCACGGCATCGTCACCGACCGTATGTTGCGCCACGTCGATGCCCTCGCCGCCTACCACACCTACCCCCACAACGACTTCGCCGAAACCGGCGCGCGAGCGGCCAGGCTGCTGTTGCGGATCGTGCGGCGCGAGGTCAAGCCGGTGACGGCGATGGTCCGCATCCCGGCCTTGGTCCGCGGCGACGAGCTGATCACCGAGACCGGGCTGATTGGCGGCCGCATCCGCGAGTGCCAGGCGTTCGAGGCTGCCGGCGGGCTGGCCGGCAACATGTTCTGGGGCAATCCCTTTACCGACGTGCCCGACCTCTGCTCATACAGCCTGCTCATTGCCGACGACGACGCGGCGTGGGCAAGCCGGGAAGCGGTCGCCATCGCCGAACGCTTCTGGGCCGACCGGGCGGCGATGCAGGCCCCACTCGTCGGCCTGGACGACGCCGTGCGGCAGGCATCCGAACTCGTCGGCCAGGGCACCGTCGTCCTGGTCGATGCCGCCGATGCGACCAGCTCCGGCGCCTCCGGCGACAGCAACGCCATATTGCGGGGGTTGATGAAACACGGCTACCAGGGCCGCTCGCTCCACCCGATCGTCGATGCGCCCGCCGTGCGCGACGCCTTCGCCGCCGGCGTCGGCAATCGGGTGACAACCACGCTCGGCGCCACACTAGACCCCGGTCGATTTGCGCCGCTGCCAGTCGAGGGCGCCGTCCGCCTTCTCTCCGACGGTCGCTTCGTCAACGAGTCGCACGGCACCGAGTGGTTCGCGGGCGCCACCGCGGTACTCGATGTCGGCAAGCACACCGTCGTCGTCACCAGTCGCCCGGTCAGCCTCTACGACCGCTCCCTCTTCCTCGCCAACGGTCAGGATCCGCGCCGCTTCGACCTCGTCGTCCAGAAGTCGCCGCACTGCCGCCATGAGTTCTTCGCCGCCTGGGCAAGCGGACTGATCGGCGTCGACGCCCCCGGCTCGACCAGCGCCAACCTCCCTTCTCTCGGCCACACCCGCTGTCGCCGGCCGATGTACCCGATGGAGCCGGACGCGACGTTTGTGCCGGAGGCGATGGTGTTTCGGCGGGGTTGACGCAATGCCGCGTTGTCTGAGTTTGCCGCGCGGGGATCAATCCCCGCGCTCACCCAACGAACCCGGCTAAAGCCGGCTGAATAGAGCAGTCCCCGTGCAGCCCCCTTCAAGGGGGTTCGTTGGCTCAGTCCGCGGTCTTGAGCCGTGGGCGGGACAGAGGAGGAGGATCGACCAGCACCACGCCCCGTGCCCACCCGCCTCAGTCAGCGGTCAGCATCGTCGCCAGCCGGGCCAAGCGCTCCTTCCAGAACGCGCGCCAGGGCTCGACGTCTTCTATGACCGGCAGCTTGACATGCTGGATTTGGACGCTCGACTTTGAATCGGACTTGGCCGTGAAGTAGACCTCGATCCGCGTGCCGTTGGCGAGGACGTCGAAGCGGGCGGTACGGTGCGGTTGGGACGTGCGCGGTCGCAGCGTGCCCGGCTCCAGCCAGCCGTCGCGGGTGGCCTCGTCGACGAAAGCGGCGAATAGGCGCTCCATAGGCACGGACACGGTATTGCTGGCGCTAACAGAGAAGCCGTCCGCCTGTTGATGAATGGCGCGCATGCCCCGTGCCCGTTCGTAGCCGACGGTGACGCTCTGCGCCCACCAGCCGTCGATGCCGTGGAACTCGGCGAGGTGCCGCGCGATCTCCGGGTGCGTCCGCGCGGTTCCCTCCCAGCCGTCGAGGAGGGTGAACCACTCGTCCCAGGTCTTGCCGGTGGCGCGCTGGACCGCGTCGTCGCTGACGCCGGGCTCGGCCACACGCGGCGGTAGCTCGGCCGTGACCGGCTTCGGTTCCGGAATCGGTTCAGCGGCATTGTCGTCCGATGGGGTCAGGTGGTGATCGAGGAGGTAGTGGCGGGCGGTGGCGTAGCGCTCGCCCGTCTTCGCCATGCGGTCGCGGATAGCCTGCTTTTGGGCCTTGTTGCTGGTCATCGTCGCTTCCTTACCGGCCGGCGGTCGTGGGACTCACGCGCCCGGGACGACGGCCCAGGGGAAACGACCAGACACACTCCCGAGGCGAAGCCCCTTTGCCCCCACGGGCCGGCGGCGTGAGCGCCGGATCGGAGGTTCGGCGTGGGAGACGCCGACTATGATGGTAGGACGACAGGACCGGTCCGTCAATAGACAGCAGATCGTCGATCGCACCCGACCAAATCGAGCGCAATGGACGTTCGTTGTACACTATGAGCGCTCATGGGTATGAGACGGAGCGGAGGCAATATGGCGACGCGGACACTCGTAGACGACTTCTTGACGGTCGCCGAGGCGGCCGACCAACTGCACGTCGCTCCCTCGACGATCCGGCGCTGGATTCGCGAAGGCGACCTGCCCGCCTACCGCATCGGCAAGCGGCGCGTGGCCATTCGACAGGCGGACCTCGTCGCGCAGATCAGCCCTGCACACAAAGTCGAGGAGCGAGGAGCCACGAATAAGTCCCCCGAACCCCCTGCCATCCGCCCGCTGACGCCCGAGGAGCGTCGCCGCGGTTTGGAAATCCTGGAGGAGCTGAAGCAGATACAGCAACGGATGCTGGAAAAGCGAGGCGGAAAGCCCTTCTCACCCGGTTGGCAACTCATCAACGACATGCGGGATGAACGAACTCGCGAACTCTCCGAGCTTTCATGATCGTCGTCGACACGTCGGTGGCGGTCAAATGGCTCTTCCGCGAGGAGGAACACACGGTCGAGAGTTTTGCCCTGCTCGCACATGAACTCGCGGGTGGCTCCATTCTGGCCCCTCCGCTTCTGCGAAGCGAGGTGACCAATGCCATCCGCCAGCGCTTGCGCCGTGACCACGTCACGCGCGATGAGGCACTTGTGTCCCTCGATCGATTCCTCTCCCTACCGATCACCATCACCGAACCCGACGACCTCTACCGACAGGCGTTGTTCATAGCCGCTGACTACAATCTACCCGCGGCCTACGATGCGCACTTCGTGGCGCTCGCCCAGACCCACGCGTGCGACATGTGGACCGCCGATCAACGGCTCTTGAGTCAACTAGACGGCCGGCTCTCATTCGTTCGCTGGATCGTCGACTACCGCGAGTAGGGAGCGAGACTACATCGCCTTCGCCTCCCGCCCCTGCTAGAATGCACGTGCCCCAGCACACAGAAGGAGCACGCGCATGGACCACGAAATCGACGAGTTGTCGCGGCAGATCACCGAGCTCAAAACGAGGCTGTCCGCGGCACGACGACGTCGCCCCGCCGAACCGGTCGACGACTACGAACTGCGTGATCGCGACGGCACCACCGTTCACCTCTCCGACCTCTTCGGCGACAAGGACGACCTGATTGTGGTCCACAACATGGGCCGCGGCTGCACCTACTGCACGATGTGGGCGGACGGCCTCAACGGCGTCGTGCCGCATTTGGCGGACCGCGCCGCGTTCGTCGTCGTCTCCCCGGACGACCCCGCCACCCAGGCCGCCTTCGCCGACGAGCGCGGCTGGCGCTTTTGCATGCTCTCCAGCCAGGGCAGCACCTTCACCAAGGACATCGGGTTCCAGACCGACGACGGCTATTGGCCCGGCTTCTCCACCTTCCGTCGCCACCCCGACGGCTCCATCGCCCGCGTCGGCCGCGACTTCTTCGGCCCCGGCGACGACTACTGCGCCCCCTGGCGCATCTTCGACCTGCTCAGCGGTGGCGCGGGGGCATGGGAACCGCAGTATAGCTACGAACCAGTTGGCGTCACGCCATAATAGGATCGGGCGGCACTCATGCGCATCACGAATATCCGCGCCATCGGTCTCTCCGGCGCCACGCCGGAGGGTGGGTGGACGCTTGAGCCGCAACCGGCCGACAGCCTGCACACCCTCATCGTCGTCGAGACGGATGAAGGGATCGCGGGCATCGGCAGCGTTTTCACTGACGTGGCGCTGGTGAAGGGGGCGCTCGGCATCCTGGAGCCGATCTACCGCGGCGAAACCGCCCTGGAACCGGAGCGCGTCAGCGAGAAGCTACACCAGCACACCTTCTGGCTCGGCCGCGGCGGCAGCATTACCCACACCATCAGCGGGATCGACATCGCCCTCTGGGATATCCTCGGCCAAGCGACCGGGCAGCCGGTCGGTCGCCTGCTCGGCGGGCGTTACCGCGTGCGCGTGCGGCCGTATGCCTCCCTACTCATGGACCAGCCGGAACCGCTTGCAGAGCGCCTGCTAACGATCAAGGCGCAAGGGTTTCGAGCCTTCAAGATGGGCTGGGGGCCGTTCGGCCGGGTCAGTGACCAACTGGATGAGGCGATTGTGCGTGCCGCCCGCGACGCGGTCGGATCGGACGCCCAGCTCATGGTCGACGCCGGCGGCAGCGACGCCTTCTGGCCCAACGGCTACAAGTGGGCACTGCGCACCGCCGAGATGCTCACCCACTACGACGTCGCCTGGTTCGAGGAACCACTCAAGCCGGACGCGCTCGACGATTATGTCGCCTTGCGTCGCGCCGCGCGACTCTCGATCGCCGGCGGCGAGGTCCTCACCCGCCGCCAGTCGTTCCAACCCTGGTTGGCGGCCGGCGCCTTCGACATCGTCCAACCCGACGTCACCAAGGTCGGCGGCATCAGCGAGGAGCGCCGCATCGGCTGGATGGCGCAGGAGCACGGCGTCCGCTTCATTCCTCACGGCTGGAACACGGCCATCGGCCTGGCCGCCGATCTGCATCTCGCCTCGGCCTTCCCCGACACCGACCTCGTCGAATACATCGCCGGCTCCGCCTACGTCGACCACCTCGTCGCCGACCCCTGGCGCCTCGACGCCGACGGCATGCTGCCCATCCCGGACGGACCCGGACTGGGCATCCGCCTCAATTCGGATGCCGTCGCCAAATACGGCGGTGGGGAACGGATCGACGCCAGATAGGGTCGAGCCATGATGCGGTCAGTACAGCCCGGTGTAGGCGCACGATTCGCAGCCGTAGCCGCGGCATGAAACGCAATCGGCGTCCAACAGACGAATAAGCGCGATCGGCGGCCGCAACCTGACACGAACGGGCGGCACAAGCGTGGGGCACGCGGCCGTTTCGCGCGCGGTCGCGTCATCGTTGATAGATATCCTGGGTCGTCGCGTGACCAACGAGAACAGCCAACGTCGGTGCAAGCGTTCCGGCATCATCTCCTCCTAGCGAGATGGCCGCCTGCCGGAAGCGTTCCCGGCCAATGCCACCTTACGCTGCCGGGCTTCACGGATCGTCGGCGCTGTCGCACAATCCAGCTTGCCACGCTCGGGCAGCATGCACGCCCGCTGAAACGGCGCCGGCACCCGTCGATTGGAGTACCCATATGACCGCGCCGATTCCCCTCGTTATCGACACCGACACCGGCAGCGACATCGACGACGCGCTGGCGATCACGCTCGCCCTTGCCTCGCCTGAGGTCGACCTGATCGGCGTCACCGCCGTCAGTGGCGACGTGGAGTTGCGGGCGCGGATGGTGGCGCGCATCCTCGGCATGGCCGGCCGCGCCGAGGTTCCCATCTTTCGCGGCGTGTCGCATTCGCGGATGCAGGACCAGGAGCAAACGCCGGCGATGCTCGGCAGCGAGGGCACGGGCTTGCTCGACCACCCGTACGACGGCCCGACGGCGACGATCCATGATACGCCCGCGCCAGATTGGCTGATCGAGGAGTCGCGCCGCCGGCCGTTTCACCTGGCCGCCATCGGACCGTTCAGCAACATCGCCGTAGCCGTCCAACGCGACCCGTCCTTCGCCGGTCGGCTCCTCCACCTCTCGGTCATGGGCGGCATGGTCTTTCCCGATCACTTCGGGGAGCGTTGGCGCCGCTACTACACCAAGGCGGGGGACGATTTGGCCGCCGTCGACTACAACACCGCCTGCGACGCGGCTGCCGCTCTGACCGTGGCGCGTGCCGGCGTGCCGATGACCTGGGTCACCGTGGAGATCACCCTCCGCACCCCGTTGACGCGTCGGGGATTGGACGCGATTGCGGCAACCGGCAGCCCGCTGGGCGAGGCGCTGGGCCGCATGGGACGAAGCTGGAGCGACCACTGGTTCCGGCAGCACCCGGCGCTACCCGGTGCGCCCTCTCCTGTGCCGAAGGATTCCGTCGCCTGCCTGCACGATCCCCTCGCCATCGCCTCGATCTTCCCCGGCGACTGGCTGACGCTCGCACCGCATCGCCTGCGCTACGCGGTCGACGGCGAGCTCTTCCGCGTCACTCCCACCGAGGAGGGCGCGCACGACGCCGTCGCCGCCGTCTCGGTTGCCGTCGACGCGCCGGCTTTCGAGCGCTTCTTCCTTGACCGCGTGGTGACGTTTCTACGGTCAACCGTGTAGGCGTTAGGCGTTAGGCGTTAGGGGCCCCAGCGTAGGCGCGCGTGCGCCCACCTCCCAGCCCTCGAAGCGGTCGTACGGCGCCGTCCCGCCGGCGCGAGGCGCGTTCTCGATCAGCGCCCCTCGATCTCGCCGCAGACCAACGGCAGCGTCGGTTCGCCGCCGGCCGCGTCGTACACCACAATGGCGTGGCGACTCGACAGCAGTTGGTCGAACGCCACCTCAAGCCGCGTCACGCTGACGCCGGCGTCGTTGAGCGGGTTCAACTGAAAGGTCGGTTCCGCGAGCGCGGTGCAGGGTCCTTCCTGAATCACCGCGATCGTGTCTCCCGGCACGTCGCGCACCCGCAGGGCGACCTTCGTTCCATCCGCCTCCGCGGTCAGGGTTGCCTGTCCGGTCAGCCCCGACCCGTCCATCTCCGCCAGCGGCACGGTCACGGTGTCGGTGGCAGGCGCCGGTTCCGGCCCCTCGTCCACGTCTTGACCGGGCACATCGCCGGACGGCCCGGGCGCGGGGATGGGAAGGCGCGGCAGATCGCGCTCGCCCTCCTCGTCCGGTGGTTCGTCCGCGTCCGATTCGTCCGGTTGCGCGGATTCACCCAGCGCCCACACTTCGAAGCCACGATAGGTGGTCGCCTCGCCTTCGACGAAGCTGTTGGCGTAGAAGGCGGTCCCGATCCAGACGTCGCCGCCGCGCGAGGGTTCGGGCAGCTCGATGGCGGCGACGTAGTCGCCGTTGACTTCGAGGTGGCCGATGTCGGCGGTAACGGCGAGCGCGATCTCGTTTTCGCCACCTTCAGCCGTCTCCAGCCCGTCGATCAGTCCGGAGGCGATCGGCAACCCAGCGCCGACCGTCAGATACCACCGGCCGGTCGAGAGGAGCATCAGCCGGTACGGGCCATCTTTGACGTCGCCGAACGCGAACCCCGCATCCCAGTGGTGCTCCGTCGCGTCGTACGGGGCCACAAACGTGGCGGTGGCGTAGAAGTCGGCGAGGTCGACCCCGCTCGACCGGAACGCGATGTCGCTGGCGGAGGGGCGCAATTCACCCCGCGCCGGGCCGAAGAGGCTCTCCCCCGCCGTCGCGTCGTCGCGCAACCGGTCAAGCTCGCGGACGCCATCCCGCGCGGCCCGATCCGACGTTTCGGCGGGCACGGTGACCAGCAGGTTATCGAAGACCGCCTCCAGCGACCCGGTAACGCCTGAAAAGGTGGCGCCACCGACGTAGAAGCTGCCCTGTTCGTATCCTCCATCCGTGACTGAAAAGACGTCGACGTCGTTGATGCGCCCGGTGATCGTCTCGCCCAGGCAGACGAGTTCCATGCGGTTGGTGCGGGCGCCGGTGTGGACGGCGTCATGCACCGTCTGCGGCACCAGCTCGACGCTCCCCTCGCCGACGCCGGTGTAGAGGGCGACGGTGCCGGCGGTGGGATCGAGCAGGAATTCATAGGCTTGACCGGCATGGTTGCCGCGACAGCCGACGACGAGGTAGCGCCCCTCGACCGGGCCGCGCAGTCGCGCGTCGACGGCGATCGTCCCGTCCGCCACGACGTCGAGCAGCGGGGCGTTCAGGCTCCCGCTGAAGTCGCCGATCGACTCCATGACGAAGCGCCCTTCGTCGTAACTGAAACGAAAATCCTCCGTCTCACTCTCGAAGAACATCCCGGTCGCGGCATCGTCGAAGGCGTCCTCCGCGAGGACGACGGTTGCCTCGTCCTCCTGGGCAGTGATCGTCGCCGGAGCCAACGTTGCCCCCGCGACGGTCAGGCCCAGCAGGCACAGCGTCAGCACGACGCGAGTTCGATGCATCGTTCCTCCCTCCGTTTCGCGACGCTCGACACGGCGACGCCGGGACCACCGGTTCCAGGTGCGAATGCGCGGGCGCCTGCCATTATACGAAACGTCGCGGACGGCCGAAGGTTCCCTTTGCCCCCCCGGCCCCCCAATTCTGGGGGGAGACGATTGCGCGTCGCCGTCCGTCGTGCTCCCCCCAGAATTGGGGGGGCGGGGGGGCCGAACCGTCCGCTTCCGCGGCCACAATTTCGACACGGCGACGCGATATACTCATACCGTGATTGCTAGTGGGCGTTGGTGAAGGCGAGCGCCAGCAGTGAGGCGTGGACCTTGAGTTCGAAGCCCGGGTTGGTCCGCGCGCGCAGCCGCTGGAGGCCCATTGCCTCCAGTTGGCTGTTGGTCGTCTCGATCCGCTTGCGGTGCTCGCGCAGGGCCACCTTCTCCAACCAGGTATTCGGCGTCATGTTCGCGCGGCGGATGGGCACCAGCCGCACCCCGGTGTCGGCCAGGATACTCGCTTCGTCGGCGGCGCTGTTGTACGCCTTGTCGGTGTAGACCCCGGCGTTCGCGGGCAACCGGACGGTCAGGTCGTGGACCGGCGTCAGGTCGTGCAACGCCGCCGGCAGCAGGGTGAAGGCCACCGGCACCCCAGCCGGCGTGATCACCAGATGGAGGCGCCAGCCGAAGAACTTCTCCCGCTTGGCGGCGCAGTAGCCGCAGTACACCTTGCCCCGGACCTTGCGGCAGCGCCGGGCGCGCGCCCGGCGGCAGACCGGGACCGGCAGGCTGTCGAGCACGAACGCCTCGCCGGTGGCGAACAGGTCGCCCAGCAGGTCCAGGATGCCCGCCAACCACCCCGCGAGGGCGTGCAGGCGGCGGTTGAAGCGGGAGACACTCAGCTTGCCCGAGAGGTAGCCCTTGTGCATCACCGCGAGCGCCACCGCTTGGTGGTTCTGAAAACAGGCGGCGGCCACCACCGCCACGGTCAGCACCTCGGCGTCGGTGACGCCGGCCAGGGGGTGGGACCGGTGGCCGGCGGCCACCAGCACATCGGCGATCACGACGTAGGCGGTTACAATCAGATCCTCGTCCATGCGCGGGACTCCTCGGCGAGACGGGCGGTCGGAACACCACCAGTCTCGCGCGACCCGCGCATGGGCGCTCACTAGCAATCACGGTACTCATGCCTGAACGAAGGAGACGAAGTTCCCATGGCAACCGAGATGAAGACGATCATCGTCGAACCTGATAGCGAACTCGCCGCCGTCGTCGAGCAGGCGGCTGAAGCGCCGATCCTACTGGAGAAGAATGGCCAGCGGTTCCGCCTCACCCGCGAGTCGGAAGACCGCATTGCCAACCACGATCCCGAGCGAACACGAGAAGCCTTACGTCGGAGCTTCGGCACCCTACGCGGCGTAGACGTGGAAGACCTGAAGCGTGATCTTCGGGAACAACGCGAACAGGATAGTATCGGGCGACCTTCCGAGTGATGACCTATCTTGTCGACTCAGATGTGGTCATCGATCACGTGACGGCAGATCCAACTGCCTTGCAACTGTTGGACCGGCTGGCAAGCGCTGGTCTCGCGGTGAGCACAGTCACCTACATGGAGGTCTACGAGGGGTATTTGCGCAGCCGCGATTCGGCGATGCTCGCCAATTTCGACGCGTTTATGGCTGGCGTCGAAATCATCCTGTTCTCGGTAGAAATCGCGCGCCGTTGTGCCGAGCTGCGCGAGGAACTTCGGCAACGCGGCCGTCGCGTCCGCTCCCGTGCGCTGGACCTCTTGACCGCGGCCACCGCGCTGGAGCACGGCTTCGTCCTCGTAACCCGGAACACGGCGGACTACAACGACATCCCCGGCCTCACCCTCATCTGATCGAGTCCTTCCTCCGCAACGGTTCCCCACTCCCGCGCATCGGGAGTGGGGGTCAGGGGGTGAAGGCCGCCCTATCCGTTCCCGACGAACTGCCCCTGCACCGGCACGCCTTCCGTCACCGGTTCGCCGTTGGCAAGATACCCGGAGAAGCGCAATGGCAGGCCGATGGCGTCGGCGGCGTAATAGTCGGCCCGGTTTTGGGCGTGGATGTGGATGTGCGGCTCGGAGGAGTTCCCGGAGTTGCCGGTTAGCCCGATGAGGTCGCCCGCCGCCACGGCGTCGCCTTCCGCGACCCGGATGCTCCCCTGCTGCAGGTGGGCGATAAAGACGTATGCGTCCCCGGCCGTCTGAATCACGACGTGGTTCCCCGCCGGGTGCGGCTCGGGGCTGAGTTGGCCCGGCGTGTTATCGGCGATGCCGTCGCGAACCGTGATCACGGCGCCGTCCGCCGGCGCCAGCACCGGCTGGCCCCATGCCCAATAGTCCGTGTTCTCGGTGCCGTCGCCCTGGTACGTGGCGCCATCCTGCCAGATGACGAGGTCGGCGGCGTGGCGCTGCGCTGGATGCGCGGCGTGGTAGTTTTCGATCACCGTTTCGCCGCCCCAGACGACCCACCAAACGCCGTCGAACGGCAGACGGAAGGCCGCTGCCGCCTCCATGCCGGCGGCGGGGTCCGGCGGCAGCGGCCAGTGCGGCGCGACCTGCATGCCCGCGATGCCGCCCTGACCGTCGACGTTCAAGGAGATCGTCAACGCGGCGTCACCCCAGGCGTACTCCGCCACATAGATGCCGCTGGTCGGCGCATGCGGCAGCGCGTACTCGCCAAGCACCTCGCCCAGCGCGGCCGTCGGTTGATAGGCAACGTTGGTCAGCGGCAGGTCGGTGAGCCCTTGTTCCGGGATGTGGATGGTTGCTTGAAGGTCGTTCTCGACGGTGACGAAGGTGATCGAGATCCCCAGTTCCGTTGCGCCGGCGGAAATGACGCCGTCCCACCGCCCGTCGAGCGGTTGAGCTGGTTGGCCGGGAGAGGGTGTGCCGGCTGGCTCCACCGACTCGATCCGGAAGCTGCCCGGCCCACCCTGGTAGAAGAAGCCCTCGATCGTGCTCCCGTCCACGTGACCGTCGAAGATCACGCCGAACTCAGGGAGTTCGAAGTGGACGCGATCGGTCTCCAGGTCGGGAATCACCGAACCCAGGGCATTCGCGGTCACCAGCTCTTGCAGTTGCGGTGACAGCCGCGGGTAGAGCGTCTCCGTCTCGCCCTCGCGCAGCAGGTCAACGACCTCGCGCCCCTCGGCCAATATGTCCTCGCGCGCCGCCTCGTAGGCCGGCCCAACCTCGTCGTAGGCGGCCACGACCGGACCCGGAACCGGCGATGCCTCCGGCGTGCCGCCCGTCGAACCGAGCATCAACAACGCCGGCACCACTCCGGCAGCGATGAGCCCCTTCATCAGTGCGCTCCTTGTTCGAAGTAGAGCCAGATGCCCTTCGTCCAGCTTCCTTTGAAGCTCACCGAGCGCGAAGTCGAGGTGTTGCGCCTCGTCGCCCGCGGCATGACCAACGCCGAAATCGGCGACGCCCTCTTTGACGGCGAGGCGACGGTGCAGACGCACGTCTCGAACGTGCTCACCAAGCTAGGCGTGCGCGACCGGGTGCAGGCGGTGGTCTTTGCCTACGAGAGCGGGTTGGTCCGGGCGAAAACGTAGCAGGCAGCCCGTATCCCAGCGATGCGCTAGACGTCGTCGTCGAGGTCCGGATCCCCTTCCTCACCAGCGACAATGTTCAATCCGATGCGTCGCGGTCGGTCAACTGCTTCACGCGAGACATGCCTGCCTCCGAAACACCCGTTCAATCTCGTATGAATCGAACGCGTGACTGATGGGGCGACCAACCGCGGTTATGAACGTCAATTCACTCGGAGTGTTTCTGGCTGATCGGCAATCACGCTGGTTGCCATCACGCCCAGGGCGTCTCGGTGAAGAAGCCGTAGCCCGGCTTGAGGTGCGCCCGCGCCACGGCTTCGTTGAGCGTCAAACCGTGCCCCGCCAGGTCGTCGCGCAGGTGGATGAAGCCCCGCGTGATCGTCGGCTCGCCCTCGACCAGGTCGTCCCACCAGTCGACGTCGGCGGCATGGAACTCCATCACCAGGAAATTGCTCATCGCGGCACAGACGTGAGCGCCGGCCACGGTGCCGATCGGGCTTGCCACGTTGTGCGGAGCGATCGGGATGTAGTAGGTGTCGGCGTGGTCGGCGACCTTCTTCGCCTCCAGCAGCCCGCCCATCTTCGGGATGTCGGGGGCGATGATCCGCACCGCCTGCTTCTCGATCAGCTCGCGGTAGCCGTGCTTGCGGTAGAGGTTCTCGCCGGTGCAGGTCGGCGTTCGCGTGCTGCGCGTTACCTCCGCCTGGGCGTCGATGTTCTCCGGCGGCACCGCGTCCTCCAACCAGAGCAGGTTGTACGGCTCCAGGGCTTGGGCCAGCCGGATCGCGTCGTTGACCGCGTACTTCCAATGCGCGTCCATGCCGAGCATGACGTCCGGCCCGACCGCGTCGCGCACCGCCTCGACGCACGCGACCATGTGCCGCAGCTCGCGGTTCGAGATGGTGCGGTTGAACGGCTCGAACCAGGGCCGGCGCGGGTGCGGGTCGTTTGAGATGTCGTCGGTGTAGGGGTTCGGCGCGTCGAGGTCGAACTTGAGGGCGGTGAAGCCGCTATCGACGACCCGCTTCGCCTTCTCGGCCCAGGAGGCGGGCGTTGGCTCCTCGCCGGCGTGGCAGTCGGCATAGATCCGAATCTTGTCGCGGAACCGTCCGCCGAAGAGGTTGTAGATCGGGGTGTTGAGCGCCCGGCCGACCAGATCCCAGAGCGCCAGCTCGATGCCGCTGATCGCGGTCACCGTCGCCCCGGCCTGCGAGCCCGCGCCGGAGAGGCAGCGGACCATCACTTCGAAGAGCTTGCCGACGTTGAACGGGTTCTCCCCGATCAAGAGCGGCTTGGCGAGATGAACCAATTCGGCCACCCCGGCGCCCCAATACGCCTCGCCGAGCCCGCTGACCCCCTCGTCGGTGTCGACCCGAACCAGGACCCACTCGAAGTTGCCTTTGATGACCGCGGTGCGAACGTCGGTGATCTTCACGAGCGCGTCTCCTCCTCGAACTTGGGACGTGGAACGTGAATCGTCGGACAGGCCGCCTGCCCCGCGGCAACCGGAGCCGGCGTCGATGCCGACGATCCCGCGCGATCGCGAGACGCCGACGGTGAACTCGGCGCGGTGGCGCCGGGGGATCATAGCAACCGCGCCGCGGCCTGGGAACCCCCGTATCCGCAAGGGGTGCCTGTCAGCCTCTTAGGACGGCGGTGGGGATCCGTCGTAGGGGAGGGACCTGTGCCCTCACTGCCCGACAGTTTAGGCGAGCCACGTAAACACCCAGCCGGCGGCGGTTTGACGAAAGGGAAAGGGCGGTCGCGTGAGCAAGCGATCGAGCCGATCGGCCAAGGCCGTCCGGCCGATGCGGATCACGCTCAACGCCCGGGGGCCGCGTCCGTCATAGCGCCAGCGCTCGCCGGTTTTGAGCACTCGTAACCCGAGTTGCGTCGTCCACCAGAGGACCAGATGCAGCACCAACAGCACCCGGTTCAATCGCTCCAGGATGGTGATCCGACTCGCTTCAAGCTGAAATCCCCGGCGTTTGCACTCGGCATACGTCGCCTCGGCATACGCGCGGCGCTTGTATTCCCGCACGCGGGCTGCCCCACCCGGGCGGGTCGAGACCAGCCCCCAGGGGTCGGGCTGCCCGCGATCCCAGCGGATCGTCAGGTCCACGCGGCGCTACCCCGCCGCTTTGAAGAGGTCAACCGGGCCACTGAAGCGTTGGCCCAGTCCTTCGACCCGCTCCCACAGGGGGCAGCACGTCCCATCGGCCAGGCGCACGGTATGCCCTTGGCGCTCGTCGACACTGAGCCGAAAGAGCGCCTCCCAGCCAACCGCGCGGCAGGCATCGACGAGGTCGGCACTGGGCAAGCCCCGATCGCCGATCACCGTCACCGTACAATTCCCAGGCAAGGCGGCGGCGACCTCGGCGAACATCGCGCGCAGGTAGGTGAGTTGCGACTGCGGCCACCAGGTCTGCTGGGGCAGGACGCGCCAGGCGACCGGCAGCACCCGATGCCGGCACCCCACGCCCCAACTGCGGATGGTCGCCGCGCCATTGTGCGGCGTCGGATCGAGGACCAACCGCACCTCCTGCCCAACTCGGCTGGCCAGCAACGCGGGCAGCAAGCCCTGCCACCGCCGCTCGACGTCGACCCGCTCGTTGACCAGCCACCGCCGCCAGCGTTGCTCGATGCTGGCATCGGCCACGGGCAACGGCAAGGCGGCGGCCACCGCCGGCAAATGGACCCGGCCCGCCCAGAGCATGCCCAGGGTGAAAGCGGCCAAGGGACGGACGTGGGTGACCCGGACATCCGGCAGCACCCGCGTCATCTGCGCGGTCCATTCAGGCAACAATTGCGGGCGGGGCGGCATCGGCAGACTCCTTGCGCGCTGAATCGGCTCATCACCATCCAGTTTCGCAAATCTGCGCGATGTCGCCCTCCTTCAAACTGTCGGGCAGTGAGGGACCTGTGCCCTCCCCTACGACGAACGGGCACGTGTCTCCGCACTCGAATCCGAAAAGCGCTCTGGTATCCGAGACAACAAACTCGTCGCTCACCGGCCGGCAATCCAGGCGTCGATGCGCGCGCGCTCCGCCGCCCATTCGTCGTCGGTCATGTCAAGATACGGGATACCCAGGTCGGACGCGTAGTGGAGGGAGTCGCGCAATGACATGCCGAGCAATTTGGCGGCTTTCCTGCCCGAGATCGCATCGCGGCCGTACAGTTCAATCACGATCAGCTCCCGCGCCCGGCGGTTGAGTGGTTCGTCTTCGGCCTGCATGACGGCCACCAAATCGTCGTCAAGATCGACGTTCACCATCATTGTTCGTCTTTCTGCCTTCGCGGTCTGCTCCTCAGAGAGGAGCAGACCAACAATCGTCGTGCGGCCATCCAAGAGCAATGACGCGACCGGAGGACAACGACATATTAGCTACCGAATTCCGGACAGTAGATGGTTTGGCCGCTGGGATGGATCGCGCACGGCACGGAGCAACAGGATGCCTCTCCAAAAAACCCCTGGCAGCAGTACGGCTTGTCCGGACCGCAGCAGTGGCTCTTTAGGGTGCCGGAACAGCAGGTCTCGTCGAAGGAACAACAGCCACCGCGGCATCGCTCACCGGAACAGCAGAAATGATCGACGTCGCTGCAGTAATCGGGGTACTTGACGCCTCGGATCGTCGGGCCAAGGCAGCACTTCCTGTCTGCCGCGTCGCCGCAGCACTCGCCGTTGCAGCAAGCGCCGTTGGCCGGACAGCACTCTGACTTGAGTTTGGACAAACTGGTCTGTGCCGGGGAGCGTGAGCGGCTCGGGCGGAGCGCGGAGTGGTGGTGGTGAACGGGGCATTAGGGGGCGGCCGCGGGCGCTGGCGGTCCGCGGCGGCAGACCGGCCAGCGCGGGGCGCGACCC
>JBOGUF010000132.1:0-8164 GCA_050696075.1 Thermomicrobiales bacterium | reverse complement strand
GACGGTGACAGCCGGCCGTCACCGTCGGTCGAGGTGTGGAGTGGTTCGATTGAGGTTCGCGCCGGCGCCGACCGCCCGGCGCCGGTCAATCCGGTAGCTCGTTCGGATAGACGCACCGCTTCTGCCGGCAGCTGGTCGCATTGCCGTCGACGTCTTCCGGACATTGAGCGTTGGTGGAGCATAGGTGAAATCCGAGACCTTTACCAAAGCACAAACCAATACAGGACCGGCCGTCGACGCAGTCGGCGGCCGTCTGGCATAAGGCGCCGTCGCCGCCGCAGATGTTGTCGTCACCGCAGGTGTCGCGCGTGAACGGAGAGCTCTCATAAATTTCGAAGCAGCAGTCGGCGGCGGAGCCGCAATGGCCGCCCTGGGGCCGGCAGCAGGTGTTGCGGTTCCCGAAGGGATTGAACTCCGGACAGTGGGTTTCCTCGTCGAGGCAACAGAGGTTGTTGGCGGAGTCGCAGGTTCCCCCCAACTCCACGCACTGGCAGGTCCCGTTGACGCAATGCTGACGGTTGCCGCAGCAGGTCGCCCCGCAGGGGAAGGCCCCCAGCGGGCAGGGGAACTGGCACGATCCGCCGCGGCAGGTCATCCCAGGGCAACAGATTGAGTCGCTTGAGCAGGCCGTCCCTTGCGCGAAACAGCAGCGGCCGCCTTGGCACGTCCCGGACCCGGCGCAGCAATCCCCGGTCGTGGCGCAGGCGCCGCCGGCGGCGCGGCAGCAGCGAAAATTATCAACCTCGCAGATGGTCGGCCCGTTGAAGCAGCAGTCGAAGTCGCTACGGCACGACGCCTGCGGGGAAAGACACGCGCCGGCTCGGCACGCCCCGTTGACGCAGCTTTCCAACCCGCAACACTCCCCCGAGGTGCGGCATGGCTCCCCCACCAACGAGCAGCGGCAGATTCGTCCGCTTGGACTGAAATCACAGACTCCCAGCTCTCGCCGGCAGCACTGGCCGTCGTCGCCGCAGCTGGACCCGGGCGGTGAGCAGCACTGACCGTCATCACCACAGCGCCCGGAACAGCACTGCGCGTCGGAGACGCAGGTCTCGTCGAGGTCGTGACAGCAGGTGCCCTCGCAGAAGGTGAGACCGTCCTGGCAGCACTCCTCTTCACCTTGGCAGGTCGCCCCCAGGGCCACGCAGGCGGCTTGACAGGTGTTGCCGACGCACGTCTCGCCGCTATCGCAACAGGTGCGGTCGCAACAGATGCGCCCGCCGATCTCTCCGCCGCAGGCGCTCCCGCCCGCCGCCGCCGGATATTCACAGGCCGCGGTCAGCGGGTTGCAGGCGCCCGGTCCGATCTCGCACTCGCCCGGCATGGCGCAACTCACCGAGGTGCAGACCCCTCCCGTCGCCGCCGAGCAGACGTTGCAGGGCGCCGCACACGCCCGGTTGCAACATACTCCCTGGGCGCAGACCCCGTTCTGGCAGTTGCTGTCTTCATCGCATGCCTCGCCCAACCCCACATCCGGCAGGCACTGCCCGTTGTCGCAGTGGTGGCTGGCGATGCAGTGCGTGTCGTCAGTGCAGGTGGTGCGGCACGCGGTTGGACCGCACACATATGGCGCACAGTTCTGGGTCTGCTCCGCCGGACAGGCAGCGCCATTGCCCGGGCAGGTCGCCCGCGGCGTCGCCACACCGGCGGTGCAGCTCGCCGCCCGGCATTCGACAGTATTCGGATGGAACGCATCGGCCGGACAAGCCGCCGAACTTCCCGTGCAGAACTCGGCCACATCACACGGTCCGACCGCCACTCTGCACTCGAAGGTATTGGGCCGGAACGCATTCGGCGGGCATGTCAGCGACTCGCCATTGCAGACCTCCGCGACATCACAGTCGCCGGCTGACGGACGACAAACTGTCCCTTGCGGCTGGGGGGTAAAGCTGCAACTCCCCGCCACGCAGATAGGGCTCATCTCGCACGACTCGGCGGTTGGACTAAGCCGGCAGGCACGGTTACATCCGCCGCAGTGCTGCAGACTGGTCTGGATGTTGACGCACTTGCCGTCGCAGCAGGTTCCGCCTTGGCATGTGGTTCCATTCGCCTCCTCGGTGCAGAAGCCGAGGTTGCCGGGGACGTTGCACGCCTGGCAGACGCCGCTGCACGCCGTATTGCAGCAGACGCCATCGACGCAGACGCCGCTTTGGCATTGGTCGGCGCCCACGCAGCCCTGGCCCAGCGGCTTGTCGCCCTGGCAGATCCCGCCCGCGCAATGCGCCGCGCCGACGCAATCGCCATTGCCGCTACACGTGGTCAGGCAGGCGGTTCCGCTCGCGTTGCAGAAATAGAGACCACAACTGGTGGTCCTGGGCGCGCAGGCGCCGTTCCCGGCGCAGGCATACGTCGTCTGCCAACCGCCGGAACAGGTCGAGGCGCCGCAACTCGTCTCGGCGCCGGGGAAGGCGGCGCAGGCACTCCGTTTGACGCCGTCGCAACTCCCTTTACACGGCCCGGTGCCGGGACACGCCGTGCGATGACCGACCGGCTGACCGCTCACCGGGGAGCAGACCCCAGCCAGGCCGGGCAGGTTACACGCCTCGCACTGGCCGGTGCAGCCGCTATTGCAGCAGACGCCGTCGACGCAACGGTAGGAGGCGCAGTCGGTGGAACGGGAGCACGGCGTCCCGTTCGCCTGGCCGGCGGCGGCGACCCGCCGCGCGCCCTGGCCGGCCACCCCGGCGACCAGACCGGCCAGTGCCCCCTTCAGCAGGCCGCGGCGGGAGGCGCCGGTCGCCAGCCACCGCGTCAGGTCGTCAAAGCGTTGCCCATCCATCGCCAGCACCTCCGTCGCGGTCCACGTCGTTCCACGCCGGTCCGCCTCGGACCAAGACCAGGCTAGTGATTAAGTACTCCCGCGCACCCGCGACGGCAATGGAGAGGATTACCCATTGTCGGGCGATGACCTACGTAATTCGCTCTCCAGACGGAAGGGCAGGACCGTGTCGAGGCGCTCCCAGGCTGGCGGGTGATCGCCGCTCATTACATAGACCCATCTCCCGATGCGCCCGGCCCCTTGCTATGATGTCGCGCCAAGACGGACGCACACGAACCGCCGACGTAAGGGGAGACCAATGTCCAACCCGCCGCGGATCCAGGAACCTGAACCTATCGCCGACACGCGCTGCCAAACCGGTGAAGGCCCACTCTGGCGCCCGGATGAACGCCACGTCTATTGGGTCGACATTCCGGCAGGGCATCTCTTCCGCTACGACCCGGCGACCGGCACGCACGAACGCGTCCTCGCAACCGAGGCGATCGGCGGCTTGACCGTGCAGGAGGATGGATCGCTTCTGCTGCTCATGGCCCGTGGCGCGGTTCGCACCTGGCGCGACGGCAAGCTCACAACGGTCGTCGAGGAGATCCCGGAGGTTCAAGACAGCCGGTTCAACGACGTCATCGCCGACCCGGCCGGTCGCGTCTTCGGCGGCACCATGCCGACCGACACGCACCCCGGTTATCTCTATCGCGTCGAGTCCGACGGCAGCTACGTGAAGGTGCTCGACGGTCTCGGCGTGCCGAACGGCATGGGCTTTACCCCTGACCTGCGCGGCATGTACTTCACCGACTCGACCGCCCGCACGATCTATCTGTTCGATTACGATCAAACCACCGGCAACCTGACCAATCAGCGCATCTTCGTCCAGACCCCGGACGACGGCAGCGTTCCCGATGGGATGACCGTCGACGCCGACGGCTACGTCTGGTCCGCCCGCTGGGACGGCTCTGCCCTCTACCGGTACGCGCCCAACGGCGACGAAGTCCTCCGCATCCCCTTCCCCGCCAAGAAGGTCTCCAGCGCCATCTTCGGCGGCCCGGACTACGATGAGCTTTATGTCACGACGGCCGGCGGCCAGGACCGGGCCACCGAGGGGGCAGGGGCCGGCGCCCTCTTCCGCCTCGATCCCGGCGTGGCCGGCCGGCCGGAGTTCCGGTCGCGCGTCCGCACCAGCTAAGCAGCGCGGTACTGGGTACTCGATATTCCCCGCGTCCGCACGCCAGTTGCGCCTCTCCAGCCGCAAAGTGCCCAGTGCCCAGTACCCAGTGCCGAGGGTTTAGGCATACCACTGGGCACGCGGTACTTGGTACTGGGTACCCGACTTCGCCGGTCCTAATTCGACGATTTCCCCGTGACTAAGCCGGGATCCGGTCGCTATAGTGGCCGGCGCGGCGCGTTTGGGCGTCGCGCGGAACGGCGAAGGTTTTATGGTCGAGACACTGATCCACTCTGTCACACCCCGGCTGCGCAAGCCGTCGCTGACGCGGGCGGCGCGGTGGGCGATCCTGGCGGCCATCCTGACGATGGCGCTTAAGTTCGTCGCCTACGCCATCACCGGTTCGGTCAGCTTGCTCTCCGATGCGGTCGAATCGTCGGCCAATCTGGTGGCGGCACTGACCGCCCTCTTCGCGGTCTGGTACGCCGCGCGGCCGGTCGATCTCTCCCATCGTTACGGGCACGAGAAGATCGAGTTCTTCGCCAGCGGGCTGGAAGGCATCCTCGTCCTGATCGCCGCCGGAGGCATCGGCTGGTACGCCGTCGGCCGGTTGATCGACCCCCGGCCGCTGGCGGCGATCGACCTCGGTCTCGCCGTCTCGATTGCCGCCGGCGCGATCAACCTCGGGGTTGCGCGCCTGCTCCTACGCGCCGCGCGCGCGCACGAATCCGTTGCCTTAGAGGCGGACGGTCGCCACCTGATGACCGACGTCTGGACCTCGGCCGGCGTCATCGTCGGCTTACTGCTGGTCCGGCTCACCGGCGTCGAGCGCCTCGACCCGATCATCGCGCTCGTGGTCGCGGTCAACATCCTCTGGACCGGCATCAGCCTCATCCGCACCGCCGTCGACGGCTTGATGGACCGCGCCCTCTCGCCCCAGATCGAAGCGGCCGTCCGCCGCGCGATCGAAGGCGAATTGGAACCGGGCGAGGCGTACCACGCCCTGCGCACCCGCCAGGCCGGCTCGCGCCGCTTCGTCGACTTCCACCTGCTGGTGCCCGGCGAGGTCAGCGTCCAGCGCGCCCACGAGGTGAGCAACCGGATCGAGCACGCCGTCGAGTCGGCCATCCCGCGCTCCGAAACGACGGTCCACGTCGAGCCGATCGAAGAACCCGCCTCCTGGTCCGACAGTGACCTGCTCGCGATCGAAGAGGAGGTCGCGGCGGACCGCTCACGACCACTGGACACCGATCTGGTCGAGGATCTCGAGCCCGTTCCACTCGCCCGCGCGCTCGACGATCAGACCGTTGACCACCCGTAGCGTTTCGATCCCTGTAAACCGGACCGGTCGTCCCGTCGGTACGACGCCCATGAACGGCCCGCGGTGCGTGCCCGTCGCCGACCAGCGCACCGCGACCGTGCCCGCTGTTTCATCGATCACCAGATCGTTCACAACGGTCATGAAATCGGGAAACGCCTGGTACAACTCGACGATGCCGGCGACGTTGTCGTCCCGGTTGCCTGGTTGCCCGCTCGGGTGGCTCAAGTCGACGAAGTCCTCGGCGTACATTGCCCGGACCGCCGTGGCGTCACCCCGGCGCCACCCCGCCTCGACCCAGCGACGGGCGATTGCTTCCAGCTCTGTGCGCGCCAGACTCGTGGCTGTCATTTTTTTCGTCCTTCAGGATGGAATCGATGAGATCAAGTTCGCAATGATGCATCGTAGACTGAAGGGAATGGACAGTGGGCTTGCGGAGTCTGCTGTAGTGATTTTATCTGGCGGCGCTAGAGGCAGCGAAAGCAGGCGTCAGAAGGGAACAAACGATGAACGAAGAGCGGCGACACACCGTCAGTAGTGGCTATGTATTCGCCGACCTGGGCTTCGCCGATCCCGAAACCGAATTGGCGAAGGCAGAACTCGCTCGACACATTTCCCAGATCATTGAGGATCGCAACTGGACGCAAGCTACTGCCGCGTGGGCAATGGGCATTGACCAACCGAAAGTCTCGGCGTTGATGCGCGGACGCTTGGAGGGCTTCTCTACTGATCGCCTCATGCGTCTGCTTAACGCTCTGGGTCAAAATGTCCAGATCGTGGTGACGCCGAAGCCTGCCTCGCGGCCCCGCGCTCACATCTCGGTACACGGAACGCACAAAGCAATCGACGCGGCCACGTCAGATAGCGGCGACGCCATCCGCTGAGTCAGTTCCAGCAACAGGTTGCCTGCCGTCGCCGGAACCGCCCACGCGCTAGCGTGAGGACTCGGACGCACGTTTCCGCGAAGTTTGTGAATCTGATCACAAACACATAGGCGCGGTGCATTGTTCCACGCCGAAAGATTGTGATAAGATTCGCAATCGGAAAAGTGGTCCGGGGGAGGCGGTCGGAATGCAGATGCCCTCGCCTGAGGATCGAGCCCAACTCGGAGCAGCCGGAGCCGCCGCGGGCCTAGGCTGCTCAATTGTTGTGAGCGTCATCCTCTTCATCGGCGGTGGCATCGCCCTCGACCGCGCAACGGATCAGTCGCCGCTCTTTACGTTGATCGGGATTGCGCTCGCCCTCGTCTCGGCCGGCTACCAACTCTACGAGTTGACGCGCGTCGGGCGAACGGATCGAGCGCCCGGGCCGATCACCCGGCAAATCAGCCGGCTGCCGGTGGGCCAAACACGGCGCGGTGGCACGAGTCGTGCCGGGCCGGAGCAGCCGGGTTCGGCGGAGCAGCGGGAAGAGGAGTAAGGCCAGAGGATGGAAGTCCACGTCGAGCTCGCGGCGGAAACGCTCTTCCACATCGGTCCGATTCCGGTCACCAACTCGATGCTCACGATGTTTATCGTGATGAGCGTCATCCTCCTCGTCTTCTCCTGGCTCGCCCGCCGCGCGCAAATGGTTCCCACCCGCGGCCAGAGCGTCCTCGAGGTGATCGTCGAGTTTTTGCTCGGCCTGGTCGAAGGCACCGCCGGCAAGCGCGTCGGTCGCCGCATTTTCCCGCTCGTCGCCGGGCTCTTCATCTTCATCATCTTTGCCAATTATTCCGGCCTCCTGCCAGGTGTCGGCACCATCGGCTATTGGCACGAAGCGGAAGCCGACCACGCGTCTGCCCCGGTGACCGAAGTAGCAGCGGTGCAGACCGACGGCGAAGCGCCGTCCGAAGCGGAGGAGCACCACGACGTGCTCGTTCCCTTCTTCCGCTCCCCAAGCGCCGACCTGAACATGACACTGGCGATGGCCCTTTTGACCTTTTCCGTCGTCCAGATTGCCGGCGTCTCCGCCCACGGCATCCGCGGGCGGATCAAGCACATGGCCGACCCCTGGTGGATCTTCCCGCTCGAATTGATCCAGGAGTTCGCCCGCATCATCTCGCTCTCCTTCCGCCTCTTCGGCAACATCTTCGCCGGTGAGGTGCTGCTGGCAGTCATGTACGCGATGGCGAATGCGATCAAGATCGCGCTGATCCCGGTGCTCTTCCCGGTCGTCTTCCTCTTCTTAGAGGTGCTTTTCGGCGCCATCCAGGCACTCGTCTTCGCCCTGCTGACGCTGATCTACATCACGCTGGCGAGCGCGGGTGGGCATGCCGAGGAAGAACATGGGCATGCCCATGAAGAGGAACACGAGGAGGCCCATCGCCCGGCGCCCGCGGTGTCGAGCGCCGGGGACTAACAACCATGTGGACGATCGCCGCGGGGCGGCGTGCGGACAGGAGAGGGCTTTCGGGCTCGGCGAGGGAACGGCAGCGGGTCGTTCCGGCGGTCAGGAGCGCGGGCGGCGTAGACTCGCCTGGCGCGTGAAGGAGGAACCCGGATGTTCGGGGGCGAAGCTATTACCAACGATGCGGTACCGTACATCGGCGCGGCCCTGGCGATCGGCTTGGGCGCGATCGGCCCGGGCCTCGGCATCGGTCTCGCGGTGCGGGGCGCCATGGAGGCGCTCGGCCGCAATCCGGAGGCGGAAGGCGCCATCCGGACCACGATGATCATCGGCGCGGCGCTCGCCGAAGCGGTCGCCATCTACGCCTTCGTCATCGCCATCATCATCGCGTTCGTGGTGTAACGAGGGTTATGGGTTGCAGGTTATGGGTTGCGGGAGAAGCGAACCTATCGGCGTCTGCAACCCATAACCCAGCACCCATCCCCCGCGACCGGAGGTCGCACCTAGGGGCGAATTAGGCATCAACGCGGAGGGCCTCGCGGTCCAGATCCTCGCCTTTGTCGTCTTCGTTTTCCTCTTC
>JBOGUF010000131.1:0-4972 GCA_050696075.1 Thermomicrobiales bacterium | reverse complement strand
TCCCCCTCCTGACCGGTCTGGTCGACAAGAGCCTGCTGGTGGTTGATCAGGGCAGAGAAGCCACCGCCGGCGAGGATGGTGTTCGCTTCTCGATGCTGGATACGATCCACGACTTCGCGGTCGCGCGGCTGGACGCTTCGGGCGAGACCGCCGCGGCGCGGCAAGCCCACGCCTCCTATTTCCTCGCCCTCGCCGAACGGGCCGAGCCCGCTGTCACCGGCGCCTATGGCGCATTGCCGCTGGGCGCTTTCGTGGAGAACCTGCCGCACATCCGATCCGCGCTCGCCGAGCCCGCCGCCACCCGTCCGGTCGATTGTCTCCGGCTTGCCGGCTCCCTCGGCTGGTTCTGGGCGGCCCGCGGCCGGCCGCGGGAAGGTCAAGAGTGGTTGGAACGCGCCATCGCCGCCAGCCCAGTAGCGCCGATCCCCGTTCGCGGCAAGGCTGTCCGCGTGCTCGGCCTGCTTGCCTTCCTCCAGGGCGACGCCGAGCGGACCGAGACGCTCTACACCGAAGCCTTGGAGCTGTTTCGTCAGGCCGGTGAGGTCGCCCGCACCGCCGAAGTCGTTTCCGCCCTGGCCGCACTCGCCGTCTACCGCAATCAGGTTCCGCGCGGGGAGTCGCTGGGGTTGGAAGGGCTGGCGTTGGCCCAATCGCTCCCGGATCGGGCGACGGGCGAGTTCATCGCCAGCGCCGCCCTTTCAAACCTCGGGATGGTCGCCCATGCGCAGGGCGACTTCGCCCTCGCCGCCGCCCGCTTCGACGAGGCCATCGCCCGGTTCCGTGCCCTCGGCATGACCTGGGGAACCGTCCGCTCACTCCAACTCGCCTCGGGCATCGCCCGCGAGCTGGGCGAATACGACCGCGCCCTGTCCCTCGGGCGCGAATCGCTGGCCCTCGCCCAGCGCTGACTGCTGCGTGGATCGGCTCCGCGGCCCGGATACCACCTGCTTCCGCTATCCGGAGCCCGGCGGCGGGGCCGAACAGGGCATCTGTTGCCCCGCGGGCCAGGGGGGATGCTACCCGACGGGAACGCCAGGTGAAGCGCTGATCTGCAAAGGCAGTCAGTTCGAGTACGCCTGCAACGGCCAGTGCTGCATCACGTCGATCCCGGGGTCACGGGAGTGCTGCGGCGGCGCCTGTTGCAACGGCGTCTGCTGCCCGAACGACGACATCTGTTGCCATCCCGGTTTTGGCTGCGGCAACGGCTTCTGTTGCCCGCCTGGTCCCGGTGGAGGACGGCCGCAATGCAGTCCCGGCGGCGGCTGCGCGCCCGGCGAGCGTTCCTGCGGCGGCGTCTGCTACAACCCCGACGAACAGTGCTGCCACGTCGACACGGGACAGTTCCAGCCGTTCTGCGACGGCGATTGCTGCGAGAACAGCACCTGCTGCGGCACGTTCGGCGGCGACATCTGCTGCTCGCCGGACATGCCGTACTGTTGCCTCGATCCCGTCTTTGGGATCGGAGGCTGCAACGACAGCCCATGCCCTGATTAGGTTGACCGCCGACGCCGTCGGCGCGGACGGTGTCGGCGACAAGCCGCAAGGAAACCCGAGCGGCGAGCTGCCAAAAATCATTGACGCGCCATGCTATCCTGGTGTCACATGGCGCCCCGCCACGTTCCCTGCACGACAATCGATCTGATTTCGTGTCGACCGCGACGTCCCTCCCGTTCGCGGCGACGAACCCCGGCCGGTTTTGCGCGGCGTGGGGGCAGATGGCGGCCATGGCAGCCGCCGAGGAGGGACGTCCATGCGACGGAACGGAATCGTCGTTCATCTGGCAGCCGGAACCTGGTTACTCCTGGCGCTGATCGCGACGACAGTGTCGCCCACGGCCGCCCAAAACGGCTCCGCGTCGATCACCATCCACAACCGCATCTGCCCGGTCGAGTACAGCGGCGACGATATCTTCGGCGATTGCCACGGCAACCCGCCGGCGTCGAGCCTGGAATTCGCCATCTCTGGGCCGATCTCGGTCGCCGGCGCGACCGACGGCGCCGGCAACGTGACCTTCGCTGAGTTGCCGGCGGGGACCTACGAGATCAGCGGGGGCGTCTCGGCCGAATACGCGGATTCCTATGTCTACTGCTCTGCCAACGACAACCCGGAGAACGTCCTGCCGGTGACCTGGTCCGCAATCGGCGTCGCCATCGACGTGCCGGACGGCGCGGCGGTCCTCTGCGATTGGTACAACACCCCCTACGACCTCCCCGACGACGACAACGGCGCCGAGGAGCCACCGGTTCCCCCGGTGGACGAGCCCGCGCCCCTCGTCTTCGTCTGGCTGGAAGCCTACAACTGCGACGCCGACCCCGGCGTCCAAGACCCCGCGGTCGTTTGCGACCCGGCCCTCGGCGTCACCGTCGAGGTGACTCAAGACGACGAGCCGCTCGGCACGGTCTCCACCAATGCCGCCGGCGGCGCCGTCGTCGAAGCGGAGGAGGGCGCCACGGTCGTCCTCACCGAGGACATGGGCGCCGTTCCCACCGGCTACCTCCCCCTGAGCGGCGGCGTCCGTACCTTCGAGTCGGTCGTCGGCGGCGAATTCGCGCTCTTCGTCCACGTGCGCGTTGGCGAGAATGACGCCGGCCGATTGCAAATCGTCAACGGTTCCTGTCCGACATCGGACGAGGAGCCGCGCACCAAGTTCAACGTGATCGGTTCCCCGTCGTCCGAAGGCGCCTCGTCGGCCCCCTGCCTTGCGACACCTGATGCGCGGTTCACGATCGATGGCGGCGGCCTGCCGGACGGCGCCCTCGTCGTCACCACCGGCGACGACGGCGCCTGGCGCGGCACCCTCCCCGCCGGGAGCTACATAGTGTTCGACGACAGCGGCGCGTCGCAAGCCATCGAAGTGCTCGCCGGCGAAACCACGGTCGTCACCGCCATCGACTACGTCCCCTTCCCGGACGGCACCCTGCTCATCACAAAGCTCCGCTGCACCGAAGGAGACGAACCGGGCACGACCATCACCGTCGACAATGAAGCGGTTGAGGACGACCCCGCCTGTACGCCCAGCGACGGTGAGTTCCGGCTGGCCGAGGTGGGCGATGGCACCGCCATCGCCGTCGAAGACTTCACGCTCGGCGCGGACGGCGAGGCCCAATTCACCCTCCGCACGGGCGACTATCGCTTGACCGATCTGGCGTCGCGGCAGACGGTCACGGTGACGATCGGCGATGCCACCACCACGGCCGTGTCGGTGCGCGAGGTCGTCCCCGCGTGAGGCGACAGGCGACAGGCGAACGACGTAACGCCTGTCGCCTAGCTGTCCGGCAGGCGAAACGCGATCAGCTCCTGGGCCGGTTCGATCGCCACGGGCGTCGCGCCTTCAGTCGGCGGCGGTGGAATCAGCGGCCCGGCCGCCGGCACGATCACCAGGTCGCCGGCGACCGCCGCCGGCGCGTTGAAGCCAGACCGTGCCTGGTAGCTCCAGAGCAACTCGCCCGTCTCGGCGTGATAGCCCCGGAACACCCCGTCCAGACCACTGGTGAAGACGACGTCGTTGGCCACCGTCGCCGACCCCACGTTCATCGTCGGCATCTCGACCGTCCACTTCACCGAACCGTCGGCGACGTTGAGCGCCACCAACTCACTGGTCGCGCTATCCAAACCGGCGTTGTACCCGACAAACTCCGTGCTGCTGAACCGCGCGGCGAGGTTCACCACCGGCACGAAGAGGACGCCTCCGGCGTAGGCTGCCGACGTCTCGATGCCGCCGAACCCTCCCGGCAAGATGTCGAGTGTCTCGCCCTCCGGGATCTCCTCGAGTTCGGCGTTCCCGTTGTGCTGCCCCACCTCGACCTCCCAGAGGATCTCGCCGGTCGCGGCGTCGGCGGCCACGACCTTGCCCTTCTTGCCGCCGCCAATCGCCAACATTCGCTCCCCCCCGTCGATGGTGACGGTCGTGATGATCGGCGTTAATTGGGAGTCGTGGTCAAACAGGTCGTGCGGATTGGCGTTGTAGTGCCAGCGAATCTGGCCGGTGGCGGTATCGAGCGAGACCATCGAGTTGGCATAGTCGTTCGAGCCGGGCCGACTGGAAGCGTTCGGGTACTCAGTGGTGCCCGGCCACGGTCCCGCGTTGCCGGTGCCAAAGTAGACATTGCCGTCGTCGTCAAACGAAAACGGGTACCAAACGCCGCCGCCACTGTTGATCCGCGGATTGCCCCAGAGGTTGTCCGTCGTCGTGTCGAATTGCCAGAGCACGGCGCCGGTCTGCACGTCGAGGGCGTAGACGATCCCCTTGGCGCCGCCCGTGTAGAAGGTCCCTGAGTTGCCCGGCACGGTGCTGACGTAGACGACGTTGTCATAGGCGATCGGGGCGAGGCTGATCCCCTCGGCCGGGTTGGCCGAGAGCTTGACGCGCCAGACCTCGTCGCCGGTTTCGGCGCTCAGCGCAACGATCTCGGCGGTATCCCCCAGCGGCGCGTAGACCATCCCGTAGCCGATCCCCACGCCGTTAGGCCCGATCGTCGGCACGTCGTAGCGCGCCTCCCACCTGACCTGGCCGGTGGCGCGGTCGAGGGCAAAGACGTTGCTCTGCATGTCCTGGATATAGATCGTCTCCCCGGCAATGATCGGCCCCGCGGTCATCCCCCCGACGACGCCGGGCGCCTCGATCGGAAACGACCAGGCCACCTCAAGCTCGGCGACGTTCTCGGCGGTGATCGCCGATTGCAGGTTGGCGCGGTGCCCGGCCAGGTTGCCCTGCCGCGCCGGCCAATCCCCGGCGTACTCGGTCAACTCGGGCGGAATCACCGGCCCACGCGCCTCGGGTGTCGCCTCTTGGGCGACGCCACGACCAACCGAGAGCGATCCGACCACAAGCGCCACGACGAGCACGACGAGCGCAACATAGCGTACCGGCGTCATCGCCAGCATGACTTGGATCTCCTTCCTCGTAGGCGCTAGGCGTTAGGCGCTAGGGGAACGACGACGTAGCCCCTAACGCCTAACGCCTAACGCCTGG
>JBOGUF010000130.1:0-25460 GCA_050696075.1 Thermomicrobiales bacterium | reverse complement strand
GGCGCAGATGACGAAGGGGAAGCCGAAGGTCCGCTGGTAGGCGTCGTTCAGGTCGGTAAAGGTCGCGATCTCCTCCAGGGATAGGGCGTCAGGGTCGAGGCCGGCGGCGCGCTGCTCCCCGGTCGATTCGCGGGGCAGCGTGCCGGCGAGGGCGACGCGGCCGACGAGGTCTGGGTGGGCGCGAATTAGCGCCAATTGGCGGTCGTGGGATGCGCTCTCCATCGTTTCGCACAGTTTGTGGTGCAGGTCCGCGCGGTCGGCGAAGGGGCGTTTGGCCCAGGTCTCGGCGGCAATCCAGGGCGACCCTTCAAAGAGAAACCCGAGCCGAGCGACGAACGCCTCGCGATCCCAGCCGTTGACGTCGTCGATGGTCCAGGGTGGTTGGGTCATTGAATGATCCTCACGACCTGTGCGGCGTCGTTCGTCGTAAGGGAGGGACCTGCGCCCTCCCGTCGGGCGCAGCCCGCCATGCCGCGGAGCGGCCCGTTCAATCCAACAATAACGGGACCGTTCATGGGGTCAAGTCGGCGTTCCGCCGATGAGTTATCGCGCGTTCGCGCGATAGGGAGGGCGCAAGTTCCTCCCCTACGAACGACGGACGACGACGGGGGGTGGCGCGTCAGGCGGGTCGATGAGGTCGCCGCGGATGAACGGGTAATCGGACCAATCGTCGACGAGGCCGGCGCGGACCGGGTTTTCCAGAATGTACCGGACTGTCTCGTCGTATTCGCGCGCGGTGCGAATGCCGCGGTCGTGGAAGCTGCGCTGCCAGAGGGAACCGGTGTTGCCGTGCGCCCACCAGACGCGCGTGGTGCGCGACTTGACGTCGCCGATGACGTCGACCAGGCCGGTTGTCTTGATCTGGATGATGAGGTGGCAGTGGTCCGGCATCAGGCAGCAAAGGTCTACCCCGGCGTCGCGGGCCGCGCAACGCTCCGCGATGGCCGCAACGACGGACCGTGCCAGCTCCGGCTCCGCGAAGACACGCGCCTCCCGGTTTTCCGTCCCGATGGTGACGTGCCAGGCGCTGCCCGCTTCCCGATAGGCTGCCGTGGGCAACCGGATCGGTCTGCGCCACGACCCATCGGCCCTCGTCTTCCTCCCCCGTCCATCATCGCGCCCGACGTCCGTCGTAGGGGAGGCACCCGCGGCGCAACTCCGCTCCCCATCGCGCGAATGCGCGATAACTAATTGGCCACCGGCCGACGCATCCTCATGATCGGCTTCGTCATGTTGTGGTCGCACGGGCCGCTGCGCGGCGTATCGCGCTGCGCGCGATGGGGAGGCCGCGGGTGCCTCCCCTACGACGATCGGCGGCGACGGCGGACATCATACAACTCAGTGAACGCGGTGCTATCCTGATGGCCTTGATGGTGAGCAGGGATTGGAAGGACACCAATGGCCGGCGCGGCACATCTGGCGTGGTTACGGTCCGAGCTTGATGGGATCGAGCGGGGCGGGCTGTATAAGGCCGAGACGATCATCACCTCGCCGCAAGGGACGGCGATCGCGACGGTCGGCGGCGAGACGGTCAACTTCTGCGCCAACAACTACCTCGGCTTGGCCAACCACCCGGCGATCCTCGCCGCCGCCGAAGACGGTTTGCGGACGCACGGCTACGGCATGGCCTCCGTCCGCTTCATCTGCGGCACCCAGGACCTGCACAAAACCCTGGAAGGGCGGATCGCGGCATTTCTGGGGACGGAAGACACGATCCTTTATACCTCCTGCTTCGACGCCAACGGCGGGCTCTTCGAGACGATCACCGGGCCGGAGGACGTCATCATCAGCGACGCCCTCAACCACGCCAGCATCATCGACGGGGTCCGCCTCAGCAAGGCGCGGCGCCTCGTCTACGCCCACGCCGACATGGCCGACCTCGAAGCCAAGCTGCGGGAATCGGCGGACGCGCGCTTCCGACTGATTGCCACCGACGGCGTCTTCAGCATGCACGGCGACCTGGCGCCGCTGCCGGCAATCCGCGACCTCGCCGCGCACTACGACGCCCTGGTCATGGTCGACGACTCCCACGCGACCGGCTTCCTCGGCCCGACCGGGCGTGGCACCCCTGAGCACTTTGGGGTTTCCGACCAGATCGACGTCATCACCAGCACCCTCGGCAAGGCGCTCGGCGGGGCCTCCGGCGGCTTCACGACCGGCCGCCGAGAGATCGTCGAGTTCCTCCGGCAGCGCTCGCGGCCGTACCTCTTCTCGAACACGCTCGCCCCGGCAATCGCCGCTGCTTCGCTGGCGGCGCTCGATCTGGTCGAACAACAGCCGGCGCTGCGCGCGCGTCTCTTCGAGAACACGCGCCATTTCCGGGAGACGATGACGGCGCGCGGGTTCCTGATCGCGCCGGGCATCCACCCGATCGTGCCGATTGTTCTCGGCGACGAGCACGCGACGGGCGAGATGGCGCGGGCGCTGAAGGCGCGCGGCATCTTCGTCGTCGGTTTCAGCTACCCGGTCGTGCCACGCGGCCAAGCGCGCGTCCGCGTCCAACTCTCGGCCGCCCACACCCGCGCGCAGCTCGATCGCGCCATCGACGCCTTCACCGAGGTCGGCCGGCAGTTGGGCGTGATCTAGACGAACACATCGGAGCACGAGCATGCAGACCCTCGGAGAGTTGTCAGGTCGCGTCGCGATTGTCACTGGGGGCGGTCAGGGGATGGGACGCGCGGTTGCGCACGCCTTGAGCGCACGGGGAGCGAAGATCGCCGTCAATGACCGTAACCCGGCGACGGCCGAAGACGCCGCAAACGCGCTGCGCGTCCTGGGCGCGGACGCGATCGCGTTCCCCGCCGACGTCACCGACCGCGCCGCCGTGCAAGCGATGGTCGCGCGGACCGTCGAGGCGTTCGGCGCGCTCCACATCCTGATCAACAACGCCGGCATCCTCTACCCGACGCGAGTGGGCGACATCCCCGAGGAGGAGTGGGATCGGGTCATCGACGTCAACCTGAAAGGGACCTTCCTCTGTACGCAGGCCGTATTGTCCGCCATGCAGGCGGCGGGCTGGGGGCGAATCGTGAACTTCTCGTCGACGGCGGGCAAGAATGTGAGCACGGTCGGCGGGGCGCACTACACGGCGGCGAAAGCGGGCGTGCTTGGCTTCACCCGACATGTGGCGAAGGAGGTCGCGGCGGACGGAATCACCGTCAACGCGGTCTGCCCCGGCCTGATCGACACCGAGATGGTCCGCGCCACGATTGACGACGAACGCACCGCCGCCTATGCCCGGAGCTTCCCCATCCCCCGCCTCGGTCGGCCGGAGGAAGTGGCCGAACTCGTCGCCTTTCTCGCCTCCGACCGCGCCGCCTACATCACCGGCGCCTCACTCGACATCAACGGCGGCGACCTGATGATTTAAGGCGTCAGGCGTCAGGCGTCAGGCGTCAGGTGCCAGGCGGCAGGGGATTGCCGCGGTTCTCGCACCAGCGACCAGACGCGGGGGCCGCGCGGCGTCAGCAGGTCGTCGCGCACGGCTTGGAAGCCATGACGGACGAAGAAGAGGACTTGCTGCGCCCGCGCGCTGGCGGTGAAACAGGGAACACGCTCCATGTCGGCGCGAGCGAGGATCGGACGAATCAGCGCGTCGCTGATCACCTCGATCTGAGGCGAGCAGGTGGAAAGCGTGACGAGGTGCCAGTGGGGACGGTCGATGGCGCGGCGGCGGGCGCGGGCCAACCGCATGCCGATCCCGACGAGACGGATCGTGTCGTCCGGCTCCAACTCGGCAGTGAGCGCGGTCAGCAGCGCGGCGCCCCGACGCGCCAGGCCGACCGGCTGATGGGGCGCCGGAGGCAACCAGACCGCCAACCCGTCGATGCGGCCACCCGTGGTGTAAACCTCGCCCCAGCGCTCGGCGTACTGCACCAGGTGGCGACTGGCAGTCGCCATCGCCTGGCGGGTGCGGTGGCTGGGCACAGGCACGATCGCGGACACGATCGGGTCGTCCGCGACCGCGCGGCCCAAATAGTCGCCCGCCTCGAAGACCTGATCCTGCGCCAGCCGCACGGGCACGATCGGCTCGGTGGCAACAGTCGGCGCTCGTCCTCGCACGGCACGCCTCCCGCCAATCAGTCGTGAGTCGTGAGTCGTGAGTCGTGAGTCGACATTGGCATGCCCAGTATGGGCGGCGACTCGTCGTGACGAACTGACGGCATTTTACAGCCGACAGGTGATTCACGACTCACGTCTCACGACTCACGACTAGTCCGCGGCCATCACCACCCGTTGTTCCGCCTGCTCGTGCGCGGGCGCTTGGGCGCGAGCCGGGTTGCGAATCAGCAGGGCGAAGAGGGCCGAGAGAAGGCAGGCCATCGCGCCGACGAAGAAGGTGTTCTGAATGCCGTCGGCGAAGGCTAGCCGCAGTTGGCCGAGCACCGGGCCGACCACGTCCGCCGGCAACACGGCCACGATCTCCTCAAACCGGCTCTGCTCGGCAAGTTCGACGACCCGGTTTTGCAGCGCCGGATCGAGACCGTCACTGGCGAGGCGATCACTGGCGTGTACGTCGATCCGGCTCTGCAACACCCCGCCCAGCACCGCGATACCGAGCACCTGGCCGACGTTGCGCATCGTGTTGATGATGCCGGAGGCGCTGCCGGCAATGCGCGGCGGCACCTCCTTCATCGAGGCCGCCGTCATCGGGGCGAAGGTCATCCCCATGCCGGTGCCGGTCACGATCAAGGCGGGCAGGAGCCCCAGCCAGTCGGTTTCCATGTCGATCTGCTGGATGATGAGCAGGATGCCGGCGGTCATCAGCGTCAGGCCGGCTACCAGGATCCAGCGGGCGCCGATCCGATCACTGAGCCGGCCCGAAAGCGGCGCGGCAATGAGGATCATGATCGACATCGGCGTCATTGTCAGCCCGGCCCGAATCGGAGAGAAGTCGAGCACCGATTGCAGGAAGAGCGTCATCGGGAAGAAAATGCCGAGCATGCCGAAGGCGACCGCGAGCGCGATCACGTTGCCGACCCAGAAGTTGCGCAGCTTGAAGAGCTCCAGCTTCATCATCGGGTCGGGCGAACGCCGCTCCCAGAGAACGAAGAGGGTTAGCAACACCGCCGCCGCGGCGAAGAGACCGAGGATCAGCGGGCTCGTCCACCCCTCCTTGTTCCCCTCGATGCTGGCGTAGACGAGGGCAAAGATACCGGTGCCGGAAAGGACGATCCCACCGCGGTCGATCTTCCGGCTCGCCAGCGGGTCGACCGACTCCGGCACGATCCGCCGCGTCGCGAACACACCGAGGATGCCGATCGGGACGTTGATCAGGAAGACCCACTCCCAGGCGTAGTCGGTGACGATCAAGCCGCCAAAGATCGGCCCGACGATCGCGCCGAGGGCGACGATGCCACCCCAGATGCCGAGCGCCGCCCCTCGCTTCTCCGGTGGGAAGGCGACGGTGATCAGCGAGAGGCTTTGCGGCATCATGAAGGCGCCGCCGAGCCCTTGCAGCACGCGCGCCGCGATCAGGACGTTGATGCCCGAGACGCCGATCTGTTCGCCGATCCAGGCCGAAGCGCCGCAGAGCGCCGACGCCGCGGTAAAGATCGCCATGCCGACGATGAACATCCGCCGGCGCCCGAAGACGTCGCCGAGACGCCCGAAGGAGAGGAGCAGCACCGCGTAGGTGAGAATGTAGGAGTCGAGCACCCACTGGATCTGCGTCAAGCTGGCGTCGAGGTCTTGCCGGATTTTGACTTGCGCCACATTCACGATCGTGGTGTCGAGCAGGAGCATAAAGACCGCCGCGCTGAGCACGGCCAGCACCGCCCAAGGGTTGTGCTCTTGTTGGTTCGCCGCCGGTGCGCCGCCGGTCGGGCGGGGAATCGCATTCGCATCAGACATCGTCAAGAGTCCCTTCCGTCGTTCAACGGCAATCCACCCTTCGCTGCCGTCTCGTCGATGGAGTCGCCATCGTCCCGTGGTTTCAATGGGAATCCGCGGATCGCGGGCACTCGCGCCGCTGGAGTGCATCGACCGATTCGTGCAACGCCTCCGCAAGGGCGCGCAACGACCGGACAAAGATGGGCCGCTCTTCGGGCGCCATCCGGTCGAGTGCGGCTTGCACTTGCCCCCGGTGAATCGCGTGGATCTCGTCGCCGATCGTGCGGGCGGTCGGCGTCAGCTGAAGGATGATCTGTCGCCGGTCGGCCGGGTTGACCATCCGCGCGACCATCCCCTCCTCAACCAACCGGTCGATCATCTCCGACGTGGCCGGCATCGAAAGCCCGACCGCTTGGGCCACTTCGCCCAGACTGCTGCCTCCGCCGTTGTAAAGCTGAGCCAGCGCCCGCCGTTGGGCAAAGGTCCGGTTCGCGGTGTGCGGGTAGCAGGCCATGGTGGCGTGCATCAGCTTGCTCACCCGCGGCAGTAACTCGGTTGCCTCCGCAATCAGGATGTCGTCGTCCACCGCCGTTCCTTCGCTCTCCGAATCATTCCAATACCGAACTATATGGAGTCCGAAGGGATGTGTCAAGTCGCCGAAATGCCGTCGGCGCCCGCGCGGCATGACCAAGGCGGTAGGTTGACGTGTGGGGCTACCCGAGGAACCGCGTCAACACGTTGCGGGTAATCGCCGACGTGTATCGATCAACCAGCAGCGAGGCCGGCCAGGTGATCGAGCCGACGGAAAAGACCTCGCCGCCGCTGGCGGTTTGGTAGACAACCATGTCGGCGCCGCCCTCCTCCGGATTCGTGCCCTTGGCCAGGTGGACCGTGCCGGGCGGGGTGGAGGGACTCACCTTGTCCGTCTCGTGGCCGGATGCCCCGCCGTGACAGCGTTCCTGCAGACCCTCCGTGCCAAAGAGGTCTCCCTGCCGTAGGCCGGTGCCGGTGAAGACCCAGCTATCCGGCGTCAGGCACCGATAGGGCGCGGCGGTCATGATCCCGGCTTCGGTCGTGGTCACGCCGAGCAGCGACGCCTCGCTCTCGTAGGTGCGGTGGAAACGGCTATCGACCCAACGGTCGTTCTCCTTGTCGTAGTAACCAAGATCGCCCGATTCGCTCGGCTTGAAGGTCAAAAAACGCAGCGTGGCGTCGTCGAGGAACTCCACTTCGCAGTTGATGCCGTTGCCGCCCAAATACATGAAGCGGCCGCCGCGCTGGTAGACCCAGTCCTTGACCCGTTGGTACATCTGCCGTGACCAATACTCGGGATGGACGCTGATGATGAGCACTTTGTAGGCGTCGAGGTCGAGCGCGCCAGCGTGGAGGTGGTGCTCGCTGTAGAAGTCGTAGGCGTATCCCTCTCGCTCCAACCAGGCGAGCAAGCGCCACTCGGCCGGCGCCATCGCGCAGCCGAGCCGACCGGCGATCGGATCGGTCGCTTCCGTCCCTTCCGGCACCGAGTTGCCCGGTTCGGGTCGCTCGAAGGAGAGCGGCTGATAGGCATCGTCCGGATGCTGCCAAACGCCGAAGGCGCCGACCCGGTTGTAGCGGGGCAGGTCGAGCCGGGCGTTGACGGTCGGCACGGGCGGCAGGCAGTCGGCGTTGATGTAGTTGCCGCGGCCACCGAAGTTGTTGTAGGCGTTCCAGGTGTTGGTCGCGGCCAACACGGCGATCGGCGCGGACGGCTGCTCCGGCGCCACGACCCAGGGAAAGGAGAAGAAGCGCCCCGACTCCCCCTTCGCCTGGAGATAGTAGAGCCCGGAACGCTCCGGGCCGGTGACGAACTGGGTCAGGTGCGGATTGCCGTAGCCGATCTTGTTCCAGCCGACGCCGGTTTGGGTGTAGTCGCCGTCCGGGGTGATCTGCGCCACCGCGCGCGGCCCATGCTCGTCGAACCAGCCGAGCATCTGGATGAACTCTTTACGCAATCCGTAGCGCCAGAGGGTGAGCTGGTACGGCTCCGGTGAATGCACCCGGTACTCCGACCGCTCGCCGGTCCGCACCCACTTCGGCCAAACGTAGCCGAAGATGGAGTCGGAGAGGAGTCGGAACTGGTAGGGCGGCCCATCGCCGACGTTGAGCTCGACGCTCTTCGGTCCGAACCCGGTCTTCGCCAGCGTCACCCGGTACAGCCCTGGCTCGATGTCGGCCAGGATCTTGCCACGCGGCGTCGAGCGCACGACGGCGACGGTCTCGCCATCCCGTTCGAACTCGACCAGCACATCGGCCAACGCGACGAAGCGCTCGTCGCTGACGTACCCAACCAGCACCGTTCTCCTCCTCTGTGTTCTTCTAGAGAACTTTCCACGCCGATCTGTTCTGATTGAGAACACAATACGGCATTGAGCCGCGCTGTCAAGCTGTTTCCCGATTCGGGATTCTGCACTAGACTGACGCCTCTGGTTTGGCGCGAGCAGGAGAGGGAGTCCACCGTGAAGATCACCGGCGTACGATTGCGGGAACTGACCGGGACGTTGCATCACGACGGCGAGTTCTGGGAAGAACGTCTCATCCGGCCGATCGACGTCTACCCGGAGCACTGGGCGCAGGGTCCGACAAGCTGGATGCCGGAGCGGATTGACGAAGGGGCCTCCCGCATTATCTCCGTCTTTTTGGAGATCGACACCGATGAGGGTCTCACTGGCCTAGGCGGGCCGATCGGGCACGAGGTCGCCTACATCGTCGACCAGCAGTTCCGCACCCTGCTGATGGGCGAGGACCCGCGGGCGACCGAGCGGATCTGGGACAAGATGTACCGAGACGCCGTCCATGGGCGCAAGGGCGCGACGATGATGGCGATCAGCGCCATCGACGCCACCCTCTGGGACCTGCGCGGCAAGTGGGTCAGCGCCTCCGTCTGCCGCCTCCTGGGTGGACCGGTGCGCGACAAGGTGCCCGCCTACGCCAGCGCCCTCGGCTTCTCCCTCGAACCTGAACGCGTGCGCGCCAGAGCACAGGAGTTCAAGGACCAGGGGTTCGTCGCCACCAAGTGGTTCCCGCGCTGGGGACCGAACGACGGCCGGGAGGGAATCAGGCGCAACCGCGAACTCGCCGAGACGTTGCGCGATTCACTCGGCCCCGACGTCGACTTCATGCTCGACGCCTGGATGAGTTGGGACGTGCCTTACACGGTGATGATGTCGGAACTGCTGGAGGATGTGCGCCCGCGCTGGATCGAAGAGCCGGTCCTGCCGGACCTGATCCCGCAGTGCGCCGAAATCCGCCGCCGGTCGCGAGTGCCGATCGCCACCGGCGAGCACGAGTACACACGCTGGGGCCTGAAGCAACTCATGGACGCGGGGGCCGCCGAGGTCCTGCAACCTGACACCTACTGGGCCGGCGGTGTCTCGGAAATCATGAAGATTGCCGCGGTCGCCTCGACCTACAATCTGCCGATGATCCCGCATGGCCACTCGGTGCCGACCAACGTCCAGGTCAGCGCGGCGCTACCCATCCCCGCCTGCCCGCTGGTGGAATTCCTCGTCAAGTGGAACCAGCTCCTCCAGCATTTCTACTCGGAGCCGGTTGTGCCGGTCGACGGCTACATCACCGTCCCCGACCGCCCCGGCATGGGCGTCGAAATCGACCCGGCCAAGATCGAATCCGAACAGGAACTAAGCTGGGCGCGGCGCCCGGTCGCGTCGGGGAGTGTGCGTCGATAGCGCAAATGGGGGAAACCGCGAGGCAGTCGAGCACGGTTCCCCCCGGCCGTCATCGACAGGGGCGCGAGTATTACCTATACTCTTCGGTAATACGTCTTGCCTGAAGGAGGAATGACATGGCCGAGATCATGACGCGGGTAACGAGCAAAGGACAAACGACTATTCCGGTGGAGGTGCGGCGAGAGCTTGGCATCAGCGCGGGTGGCCGCGTTGCTTGGGCACGCGAGGGCGATCACGTCGTCCTGAGGCCGGCCGAGAGCGTCGTTCAGCGCACGGCAGGATTAGCGCGTCGCTATCGACAAGGTCCCGATCCGACCATCAGGGAAATGAAGGAGGCGGCAGCCCAGGGATGGGTTGACGAGTACTTTACGAAGAACAAAGACTAAATGAGTGGCCTGCCCTTCCTGGATGCAAATGTGTTCGTTCGCCACATCGCGGGCGATGGCGGCAGTCATGCTCCACGCGCCACCGCCTACTTAGCGCGTGTGGAGGAAGGACAGGCGGTCGCAAGTACGCTTGAAACGGTAGTCTTTGAAGCTGTCTTTACACTTCAGACTTTCTACCGCATGCCGCGAGAGGCGATTCACGAAGCACTCGTTCCGCTCATGCGGATGGCCGGTCTCCGCGTTCCGCACCGTCGCGCGATCATAGAAACATTTGATCTCTTCCTCGAACACCGTCGTCTTTCGTTCGCCGATTGCTTCCACGCGGTCATGGCACGACAAATGAACGCGTCCGAGTTCGTCTCCTTCGACCAAGATTTTGACTGTCTGCCCTGGATCAATCGCACGGAGCCGACGTAGCGATACGAGCGACGGGTGCTCCCTTCCCTCTCGATCCTCGATCCATCATTGTTAAAATCATGTTAACCTCGCTTGGCGCCGTCCGGCGTAGAGCGTGGCGAGCATGTGCCCGACGTCTGGGGCCATGCGCGGTTTGGATCGAGGTTCATGGATAACGGCTTTTCCATCTCGACTATTGACATTCTCCTGCGTCTCGCGGTCGCCGCCGGACTTGGCGCGATCGTCGGGCTGGAGCGGGAACGGCTCGAACGCGCGGCCGGTTTGCGCACGCACGCCATCGTTGCGATCGCTTCGGCGTTGATGATGATCGTCTCGGCGTATGGCTTCCCTGATTCCAGCGAGGTACTCGATCCGAGCCGGGTCGCGGCCCAGGTCGTCAGCGGCATCGGTTTCCTCGGCGCCGGGGTGATCTTCTTTCGCAAGAACGCCGTGCGCGGCCTGACGACGGCGGCCAGCATCTGGGCGGTCGCCGGCATCGGCCTGGCCGCCGGCGGTGGGCTCTTCGTCGCGGCGCTGCTCGGCACCGGGTTCATCCTCTTGGTACAGGTCGGCTTGCGACCACTCGAACACCACTTCTTCGTCCACCACCAGGACCACCGGCTCGAACTGCGCGTCGCGCGTCGGGTCGACAGCCTGGCCGAATTGGAACGCGCGGTCCAAGCGGCCGCGGTCGATATCCGGCGGATGACGCTGCGCCCGGTCCGGGACGGCACCGAGGACCGCGTTGATCTGGAGCTGGGCGGCACGGTGCGCCCAATGGCCATGACGTCACTGCTGGAGACGTTGCGGACGATCGAGGGGATCCGCCTGGTCAACTACAGCCGGGGCACGGCGCGGGTCGCCCGCGCCGGTGGCTGGGACGAGTCGGACGAAGACGACGGCTACGGTCCGGAGAATGGCGACGAGGTCGCGGAGGATCCCCGGCGTTGACCCGGCACCGAGCTACATTAACTCCTTCAGCCGCTCCAGGTCGATGTTCCCGCCGCTGAGGATGGCGGCGGTGTTGGCCCCTTGGGGTACACCCACCTTGCCGGTGAGGAGGGCGGCGACGGCGGCGGCGCCCGCCGGCTCGACCAGCAGCTTCGCCCGGCCGAGGATGAGCCCAACCGCGCCCGCGATTTCGTCGTCGGTCAAGAGAATCATATCGTCGACGCCGCGCGCGATGATCGAGAACGCTGGGTCGGCGGCGAAGGGCGCGGAGAGGCCGTCCGCAATCGTCTCGTTCCGTTCGAGCGGCAGCGGCCGACCGGCCCGCAGACTCCGCGTCACGACCGCCGACCCCTCCGGTTCGACGCCGACGATCCGCACGTCTGGCCGCGGCGGCTTGACCGCGCACAGCAGCCCCGCCAGCAATCCACCACCACCCACCGGCACGACGATCTGCTCGACCTCGGGGAACGCCTCCAGGATTTCGAGACCGACCGTGCCCTGACCGGCGATAATCGCGGCATCGGCGAAGGGATGGACGAAGGTCAGGCCGCGTGCGTCCCGGTACGTCTCCATCGCGTCGAACGCCTCGCCGATCGTCTGCCCGAAGCGCGTCTCCGCCCCGTAGCCGCGGATCGCCTCGACCTTCGTCGGTACGGCGTCTACGGCCATGAAGACGGTACACGAGACGCCGGCCAGTGCCGCGGCGTACGCCAGCCCTTGCCCATGGTTGCCGGCCGAGAAGGTAACGACGCCGCGCGCCTGCTGTTCCGGCGAGAGCTGAAGGACGGCGTTCAACGCGCCGCGCACCTTGAAGGAGCCGGTTCGCTGCAAGTTCTCCGCTTTCAGCCGGAGATTGGTCCGCGTCATCCGGCTCAGCGTTTGGGTGTCGAAGAGGGGTGTCGGAGAGAGGTAGGGAGCAATCCGTTTGCGCGCGGCCTCGATCTCGGCGATCGCCACATCGGGTTCGGCGGTCGTCGCGCCGGTCGTGGCCACCGTCTCGTCCATCTCGCTCCCTCGCCCTTCCTTGGTTCGCTGGTCAAATGCACCCAAACTGCGCCTTGAAGGGTAGCAGACCCGATTGCGGGCATACTTACGCCATGAACTCAGGCACGGCACCGGTGAAGCGCCGCATCCAACAGATTGCCTTCAACGCCCAGTGCGTCGACCTCGTCGCCGAAACGCTGGACGGCGTCGCCGGGAACGCGCCGTTCCGGTTGCCGAACGCGGCTGTCTACCAAATCACCGTTCCCGGCGCGGACGGCCGTCCGGCGACGATGCTCACCCTCTGGCCGTCGATTCGGCGGGTGGACGCCATCGGATCAGGCGCCACGGTCGTCTTCACCGATGTCCTCACGGTCGATCTGGTTGAGGGAGTCGAGGTGCAGTTCCGGCGGGGAAACCGCGATTTGCTGATCGTGGCGCGCGGCGGCAAGGTGATCGTGCGGGCATAGTGGCGTTCGGACCGCGCGCGTGAAGCAATGCCTGGAGCGGCGCGCGGCGCCCGCGTGTAACGTGCCTGTTACGGGACCAGCCGAGTATGCAATCTGGACTGGCAGGAGTGAGTGGAGGCGCATATGCGACGACCGACACTGTTGATCGCCATGATCGGAATGGCCGCGCTCCTGCTCGGCAGTGTCGGGACCGGAGCCGCCATGCCCGCGGCCGCCGATCTCCGATGCACGGACAACTCGGTCGGCTCCGTACCGCTGACCGATCTCGGCAATGGGACGTATCAAGGCTATCCCGGCGGGCTCTATCCCGATGGGACGAACGAGCCTCCTGTCGACTACGTCCAAGAAGGGCTGATGCGGTCGCAAGCGATCCAACCGTTGAATGGCGAGGGCCTGCCGGATCGGGACGGAAGGATCGTCCTCCTCTCCATCGGCATGTCGAACACCACGCGGGAGTTCTCGGGCTTCCAGGACGTGGCCGCGGCCGATCCGGCAGTGAATCCTCAGCTCATGATCGTGGACGGCGCACAGGGCGGATGGGACGCGACGAAGGCGGCCGATCCCACCAACCGCAACTGGATCGACCTTGACCAGCGCATGGATGCCGCGGGCGCCACCGACGAGCAGGTGCAAGTCATCTGGCTGAAGGAAGCCATCGCCAGAGAGGACCGAGCCTTCCCCGCCGACGCGGAGGGTTTGCGAGACGATCTGCGCACGATCGTGCAGAACCTGCAGGAGCGCTATCCGAACCTGCAGATCATCTACCTCTCCAGCCGCACCTACGCCGGATATGCGACGAAACCACTCAACCCGGAGCCGTATGCGTACCAGGGCGGCTTTGCCGTCAAGTGGCTGATCGAAGAGCGCATCGAGGGCGATGCGACCGGACCGTGGCTGGCCTGGGGTCCGTATTTGTGGACCGACGGCATCAACGGGCGGAGTGACGGCCTGGTCTGGACCTGCGCGGATGTCCGCAAAGATGGCACCCATCCATCTGAAAGCGGAGTCGACAAGGTCGCGGGGCTGTTGTTGGAATTCTTCAAGACCGATGAGACGGCGAAGAGCTGGTTTCTCGCATAGCCCGGATCGTTCACAACCGGCCAGGTCACCGAACAAGTCATCTGGATCCGCGTGGGCGGAAAAACCAGTGAGAAGGTCAACGCGGGGTAGAGGCAGGCGGTTATTGGGCCGCCAGGCGGTCGGTCGCCCACCAAAAGCGGTCCATCAGCGCCGCGTGCTCGCCGGCCGACATCAGGCGCGGCTGGTGGAAGTCGACGATCTCGATCCCCTTCGGGCGCAGGCCAACGACCCGGTTGCCGCGCAGCACGATCTCGAGGATCAGGCCGGTGCGGACCTCGACGCTGAACATCTGGTCGAAGACGAAGTTGCCGGGGGAGTAGACGATCGGCTTGCCGTCGTAGGTTCCCATGCCCTGGATGACGTGAGGATGATTGGTGATGACCATCGTCGCGCCGGCGTCGAGGGCGGCGTGGGTCGCCTGGACAGCCCAATCGGGCGGGACGGCGACGTACTCGACGCCCATGTGGAAGTAGGGGATGACGACGTCGTACTCCTCGGCCGCGGCGCTGATATCGGCCAGGTACTGATCGGTGATGAAGGGGTTGGTGCCGGGCGTGCCGTCCGTGGCGCCGGCGTACTGGGCCGCGCCGAGCCACGACTCGTTGACCGTCGCCCCGTTCGCCCGCGGTTCCTCGTTCGCCGTCACGCCGTCGATGCCGAGCACGGCGATGCGCGTGCCGTTGACCTCGGCGACCCACGGCGCCCGCGCCTCGGCCAGGTTCCGCCCCGCGCCGAAGCGCGCCATCCCGGCGGCATCCAGCGCGTCGAGTGTGTCGAGCAGCGCTTGCACGCCCCAGCCGGCGCTGTTCCAGGTGCTGTGGTTGTTGGCCAGGGTCAAGCCGTCGAGCCCGGCCAGCTTCATCCCCTCGATCATCGCCGGGTCGGAGATGAAGGAGAAAGTGTAGGCATCGGCCGGCGGCGTGATGTTCGCCGAGAGGTTCCCCTCCAGATTGGCGAAGGCCAGGTCGTACGAACTCAGCTCGGCGGCCACGCGGTGGAACGGGTGCGTAAAGTCGCCGTAAGCACGCATCTTGTGGTCGACGTTGCGGCCGGGGACAATGTCGCCGACGACCCCGATCCGGATCGCGCCCTCCGCTTCGTGCAACGGATCGAAGCCCCCGACGGCAAGGACGTTGACACGGAAGTCCACGTCGGCCACGGGCACGACCGCCACCCCGCCGGGCGTCGCCGCCAGCGCCGCGACCAGCGCCTCGTAGTCGGCCACCGTCTCGGCCGGCACGGCCCCGTCCGGCGTCTGCCCATCGAGCGCCAGCGGCGTCACCGGCGTATCGACCGGCGAGCCGGCGTCGTACCAATTGCGCACGTCGCCGCTCAACAGACGCGCCACGTCCGCTTCGCCGACACCGAAGAGGGGCAAACGCGGCGAGGTGACAAGCGCCTGGTCCGGGGCGAGGGAAAGGACGCCGTTGGTTTGGGCACGTGGACCCAGGCGTGCCGCCGACGGGGAACTTGGGCTGGCGGCCGGACTCGCCACGGATTCAGTCGTCGGCACCGGGCTGGCCGCCAGCCGATTGGAGCCGGGTGTCGGCGTCGGCGTAGCTGTATCCTCGTCCAGCAGACGGGAAATGCCGTAGGCCGACGTTGCGACGCCGGCCGCGCCGACGCCGATCAGCCCGCTAATAAAGGCGCGGCGATTGGCCAGCAAGCGATGGATGGCGCCTGACGGAGGCCCCTTCACGCCGGCAACGCCGTCTTTGCTCGTTGCGGCACCGTCTCCGGAGGTCGAGGAAACGGCCGGGCCGGAACGATGTAGATTGGTAACCCTTCGTCTATCTGAAAATCGCTCATCCGGTCAATGTATAAATCCACGACCTCGAAGGCATCTTCGACGTCGACGGTTGCGGTGATATGAATGCCAAGCGGGTCGTCACCAATGCCCATCTCAAACGTTGCTTGTGGGTAGCGGGCCAGGATGAGATCTTGCAGTTCTCGAATCGCTTCTTTCATGCGCGGTTCGTTGAGGAGCCGCTCCTCCAATTCGTCAAAGAGTTGCTCGATGTATCTCATCGGTGCTTCCCTCCAGCTTTGCGGACGGCCTGCACGAACTCGCGTCCTTGGCGCAGCACCCGATCCACTTCACGTTGTTTCACCGGTTCAGGCTTATAGTCGGCCAATTCACGCAACAAACGCGTGTTCGTGAGGACGTTTCTCAGACTGCTTGGATAGAGCTTGCGACGGGCAATCAGGATACCGTCAAACGCAGCGTGGACGTATTCATGCCCCCAGCGGCCATCCGGATTTCGAGGGCGGACGTTCGCCCGTAACAACGCTGCTATTGCCGCCTGGTAGCAGGCGTAGTAACAGCGGTTCGCGCAGCTATTGTAGCGCCCGCTGGCGAATTCGCTCTCCGCGCACGCCAGGTTCTCTTCCGCCTTGGCCATGAACGCCTCGATCGTCTGCTCATCAGCCGTCCGTCGCGTTTGCACCTTCCATAGTACAGGACTGCCGTGCCTCAGCCGCGCGCCTCGCCATCGTCCACCGGCGAAGGCGACGCCTCTACCCTCGGCTCAGGGGCGGTGTCGAAGTAGCGCAGGATGGCCTGCTCGTAGGCGGTGACGACGGCGTTGCGGCCCTCGTTGCTGCCAAGGAAGGCGGCGTCCTGGTCGTTGGAGATGAAGAGGGCCTCGATGATGGCGCCGGGCATCGCGCTGGGGACGACCTGTCCCTCCTGGGCCGGGCCGGTAATCAGGTAGGTGTCGAAGGCGTCGTGTCCGATTTCGACGTATGCGTCGTCGTCGTCGTTCACTTCTCGCGCTATGGCGTCATACCCGGCCCGCCGCATCTGCCGCCCCAGCTCCTCGAAGGCGAGGTTGGCAAAGAGCCGGTTGTTGGCCGCGAACGCCCGGCGGTTGCTGTACCACGTCTCGTAGCCGCGCACCGATGGGTCCGGGAAGCCGTTGATGTGCATTGAGACCAACAGGTCGGCATCCGCCGCGTTGCAGACGTTGATCCGCGCCTGCAACTCGTCGATGTTGCCGGCACGCGACTTGTCCTGCAAATCACGCTGGTTGGCGAAGGTCTTGCCGTCGCCGTTGACGTCGGCGCCCGCGGCGTTGACGTCGACGTCGTCGTCCCGGGTCAGGACGACGACGAAGCCGTGCGCTTCCAGTCGCGCCTTGACTGCCCGGGCGAACGCCAAGTTGTAGTGGCCCTCCTCCATCGCCGGGGCGATCTCATTCTCTTCCCGCTCGTACCCGCGATCCGACCCGCCGTGGCCGGGGTCGAGGCAAACGACCTTCCCGACATAGTGTGGGTTTGGCGTCGGGGTGGCGGTCGGCTCCGCTTCAGCCGTGGGCGTGGGCGAAGGGACGAAGGCGGCCGTCGGGGAGCCGGCGATTGTGATCCGCGCCGCGCTGGCCGTCGCCGTTGCCGTCGGTTCCGGCTCGCCGCTTGCCCCAAAGAAGCGCTCCGATCCGAGCGTGACCAGCACAAGGCTGATCCCGAGCAAGCCGCCGAGCTTCAGCGCCCAGTTCCCGTGACCGCGGGCGTCGGCCTCGGCGTGGCGTCGGACCGGGACCGGGATCGATGTCTTGGCGCGATGGTGCGCCTTTATTGCGCGGCGCTGGCGGCGGCTCAGGCGGCGACGGCCGGCAGGGAGGGGGTGATCGTCGCGGTTGCGCGGAGTCTTGACGCGCGTCCGCGCGTGGCGGCGACCAGCCAACCCCGCGTAGGGGTCGGCGTCGAAGTCCGCCGCCGAGAGCCGCTGGTCGGGTCGGTCCCAGTCGCCCCCGTCGTGGTCCCGGTCCATGCGACTAGTCAAGAAACCGGACCTCTCGATCGAGCGGGACGAAGGTGTTCGATTGGTTGCAGATCCAGCCGACCGCGACGCGTGGGGAGCGCCGCCCGTGCGACCGGCGAACAGCAACGTGGTCCATCGCGCCGTGTCTTAGGTGAGCCGGGTGTGGTGCGCGGCGCCACCTCGCTTCCCGCGCCATCCATGGGTAGGCAGGATAGGTCATGCGCGGACGAAGCGGCAAGTTCCGCGGCGGAAAGGGGACAGGCAGCGGCGCGCGTCAGCTTCTTGGTGCAACGTCCCAGCAGGCCGTGGTAGGGGCGGACCGGGTACCCTCTGGACGTCCTCCTTCGGTCGGTCGCACTCGCCTACGGACCGCGGGTGATCGACGTGATCCTCTCCGGAGCGCGACGACGGCGCGGCCGGCCTGCGATCGATCAAGGAGGTCGGTGAGAAGGCGATCATGCAGGAGCGGCGGTTCACCTTGACAGGGTGTCAATCGGCCCATAATCTCGCCACAACAGTATCGAGCGATTGAGCAAATAGGCTAGGAGGGGGGCAGAACGTCAGACCGGCTCCGGAGGCGCGGCAGTTGCCCCTTAGCGCCATGCGCCGCGGCGACAAATCGGAGTGGCCTGATCCATGCAGGACCGGCGTATGGCTGTTGGCGCCGCTCGAAACATCATCAGGAGGTGAGCCATGACCACCGATCGTCAGCGTCTTCGACCCCGGGGAGGCACGTTCGTCTCGCTCCTGCTCTGCCTGATGCTCCTTGTCGCAGCTTCGACGTCAGTTGCGGCGGCACGGCAGGCGAGCCCACCCGCCGGCGCCGCGGCGGTTGACGCCAGCGGCGAGGTGACGCTCTACACCTCCGTACCGCAGGAACTGATCGACGGCGTGAAGGAGGTCTTCGAGCAGACCTACCCGGACGTGACCCTCAACGTCTATCGCGCCGGCACCGGCGAGGTGCTTGCGCGCATCCAGGCCGAAACCGAGGCGGGCGCGACCGACACCGCCGACGTGCTCTGGGTCGCCGACTTCACGGCGGCGGCCAACCTCAAGGAGCAGGACCTCCTGCAGGCCTACGAGTCGCCCGAGGGGGAAGCGATCCCGGAGAACCTGAAGGACCCGGAGGGCTTCTTCTACGGCTCGCGCCTGATCAACGTCGTCCCGATCTACAACACGAACAACGTGCCCGAGGCGCCGACCACCTGGAACGCCTTCCTCGACCCGGCCCATGAGGGGAGGATCGCGATCCCGAGCGTCACCGCCTCCGGCGCCGCTTTCTACGCGGTCGGAACAATGGTGAACCATCCCGACTTCGGGTGGGAGTTCTTCGAGGCGATGCGCGACAACGGCGGCATCCAGGTCGCCAACAACGGCGACGCCGTCAGCCGCGTCGCCTCCGGCGAGCTGGACATGGCCTTCGGGCTCGACTACATGGTGCGCGCCCAGGCCGAAGACGGCGCGCCGATCGCCTACGCCGAGCCGGAGGAGGGGATCATCATGGTCGCCAGCCCGGTCGCGCTGATGGCCGGGGCGCAGAACCCGGACGCGGCCAAGGTCTTCATCGAGTGGGTGCTCTCGGAGGCGGGGCAGCGGCACATGGCCGAAACCGGCGTCGTCCCGGTGCGCCAGGGGCTGGAGATCGAGGGCATCCCGACGCTGGATGAGATTGAGGCAATGGAGTCGGATGCCGGCGTCATCGGGGAGCAGGAGGCTGAGATCAAGGAGCGCTTCGGCGAACTGTTCGAAGGCTAATGCACCAGCGCTTCCGGACATCCTGGACGATCTGGGCGGCGGGGCTGCTCCTCGCCGCCATCTTGGCTGCCCTGATCGTCTATCCGCTCGGTGCGCTGATCAGCCAGGCGTTCGACCGCGGCGGCGAGGGGCCGGTGCGGCGGATGCTGGACATTGCCGGCGACCGCTCATTCCTCCTCAGTCTACGCCACAGTGTCGAGGTGGCGGTCGGCAGCAGCCTGCTGGCCGGGGCGATCGGACTCGGGCTCGCCTGGCTCACCAGCCGGACCGACATCCCCGGCCGGCGCTGGATCGAGGCGGGCGCGATGGTGCCCTACCTCATCCCACCATTTATCCTGGCCATCGCCTGGGTGCAACTGCTGGGGCCGGTCGGCTATGGCAACCGATTCTGGATGGAACTGACCGGCAACCGCGACCCGCTGATCCGGCTCTATTCGGCCGGCGGGATCATCTTCGTGCTCGGCGTCAGTCACGCCCCGCTTGTCTACATCACCCTGGCCCGCGCGCTTGACCGCTACAGCAACGTGCTCGAGGAGGCCGCTCGCGCCCACGGCGCCGGGCCGTTCCGGACGTGGTGGAGCGTCTTCCTACCGACGGTCGGTCCCTCGCTGGCTGGCGGCACGCTGCTGGCGTTGGTCGCCGGTCTGGCTGATTTTGGCGTGCCGGCCATCCTCGGCTTCTCTTCCGGCTACTTCGTGCTGACAACGCTAATCTGGGAAGAGCTAAATCGTTTCGGCAGCGGCGACAACCTTAGCCGCGCGGCGGTCCTCTCGCTCTACCTGATCCTGCTCAGCGTCGTCTTTCTCTGGATCGGCCAGCTTATCCAGCGGCGCTGGCGCTGGTCGCCGCCGCCGGGCGATGCGGCGCGGATCGCGTTGGGGCGCTGGCGGGGGCCGGTCTTTGGACTCATCCTCGCCTGGCTGGTCCTGACCAGCGTCGCCCCGCTCATTGCCGTCACCTTGACCGCGCTGACCCCTGCCTGGGGGATCGATCCCTGGCCCTCCACCTGGACGTTGGACAACTTCGGCGAGGTCTTCGACATCGAGTCGGTGCGGCGCGCGGCGCGCAACAGTCTCACGGCCGCGGCCGTCGGCGCGACTCTCGCTTCGCTGGTCGGCGTCGCGGTCGGCCGGGTGCTGGCACGACCGGGCCGTCGCGGGCGCGTGCTGCTCGATGGTCTGGTCAACGCGCCCTACGCCGTTCCCGGTACGGTGCTGGCAATCGGGATGATCCTGGCCTACGCCCGACCGCTGCCCCTCCTCGGCAGCCCGCTCTACAACACGCTTGGCATCATCATCGTCGCCTACGTCGCGCGTTATCTTGCCCTCGCCGCCCGCAACGCGGAAGTCGCCTTCCTACGAGTCGACGCGAGTTTGGAGGAGGCGGCGCGGGTAGCGGGCGCCAACCAGGCCCACGTCGCCCGGGACGTGCTCTGGCCGCTCATCTTCCCCTCGCTGATCGCTGGCTGGCTGCTGGCGTTCCAGCCGATGCTGCGCGAGTTGACCCTTTCCCTCCTGCTCTGGTCCCCCGGTAACGAGACAATCGGCGTCGTCGTCTTCCAACTGCAAGACAACGGCGAAGTCACCGGTGCGGCGGCGCTCGCGGCGCTGCTCCTGATCGGCATCTTCGCCGTCCAGGCGTTGACCGTCTGGCTCACGGCGCGCGCCGACCGGGCGCGCACGGCCAGCGGCCCAACGCCGGCCGCGGCTGACGCCGCGGCCAGATCAACCGCCGGCCTGCCTGGGCGGCAGGCCGAGGCTTGAAGGGCGTCATGATGCAACTCCAAACCGAGCAGGTCGGGTTCCGCTACCAGGACGTGCAGGCTGTCGATAGCGTGAGCCTCGGCATCGAGCGGGGAACGTTCCTCTCGATCCTGGGGCCGTCGGGGTGTGGGAAGACGACGCTGTTGCGCCTGATCGCGGGGTTCCTGCGGCCCGCGGCGGGGCGGATCCAGATCGCCGGGCGGACGGTGGCCGACGCCGCCGACGGCGTCTACGTGCCGCCGGAGCGGCGGCGGTTGGGGATGGTCTTCCAGGCGTACGCGCTCTGGCCACACATGCGGGTCTGGGAGAACGTCGCCTATCCGCTGCGCTTCCGGCGCGTTGGGCGGACCGAGCGCAAGACGCGGGCGTTACGTATGCTGGAGATGGTCGATCTGGCGGCGCAGGCCGACCGCTTCCCGGCCCAGCTCTCCGGCGGCCAGCAACAGCGGGTTTCCCTGGCCCGCGCCCTCGTCGCCGAGCCGGATCTGCTCCTGCTCGACGAGCCGCTCTCCAATCTTGACGCCAAACTGCGCGAGCGGATGCGCGCGGAGCTGCGCGACTTACCCAAGCGGCTCGGCAGCACCGTCGTCTACGTCACCCACGATCAGGAGGAAGCGCTTGCCCTCTCCGACTCGATGGCGGTAATGCAGGCCGGCCGGGTCGAGCAGTTCGACCGGCCCGAGGCGGTCTACCGCGCACCGGCCAGCGAGTTCGTCGCCGGGTTCGTGGGCCGGGCCAACTTCCTGCACGACGTGCGACACCGCGGCGAGGGGCGGCTCGAGATCCCGACCGGCGGAGATTGGCGGCCGGAAACGGATGATGCAAACTGGCCGACCGGATCGTTCACCCTCGTCGTGCGACCGGAGGCAGTCACGATCGAGCAACCGGATGCGTGCTCAGTAGGCTGCCTCATCGGCACGATCGAGCGGCGCACATTTCTCGGCCGGTTCTGGGAGTACGACGTGCGCGCCGGCGAGCACCACCTGCTGGTCGAGACGCCGCCCGACGTCACCTACGAGCCCGGGGCCGCGGTGGCGCTGCGGTTGCAGCGCGCCAACGTGCTTGGCCATTCCAATTTGCGCGGGACATAGGGACCATGTTCCGACTCTATTCCTCGACCGAGGCGTATCGTCACCTACCGCTCCGGGACGCGCTCGCACGAATCGCCGAGGATGGCTTCGACGGCGCCGAGGTCTGGATCGAGCATTGGTGGTGGAGCGAGATGAAGCCGCGGGAGGTCAAACAGGCGGCCGCCGAGCTAGGGCTGGAGCTGACCGTCCACGCCGCCATGCGGGACGTCAACCTGACCTCCACCAATCGGGGCATCCGCGAGCTTAGCCTCCAGCAGATCATCGAGAGTCTCGCCGTCGCCAGCGAAATGGGCGCGCCCGTCGTCACGGTTCACCCCGGCCACCTGACGACGACCAAAGACGATCCGGAGCCGGGGTACTGGGAGCACCAGATTGCCGCCTTCCGGCATATTGCACAGGAGGCCGGACGCCTCGGCCCGCGGGTGGGGGTCGAGACGATGGAGCGCCGCCCGGCCGAGTTCATGTTGACGGCCGAGGCGGTGATCCGCCTGCTCGATACCGTCGATCACCCGGCGCTCGGCATCACCCTCGACGTCGCGCACCTCTACTCCCTCGGCGATGCTCGCGCCTACGCCACCGGACTCCGCGAGATCGTCAATCTCCACATCAGCGACGCGGCGCCCGGCAAGATGCATCTGCCCATCGGCGAGGGCGCGATCGACTTCGCCGCCGACGTCCTCCGCCACGTCGCGGCGTCCGGCTACGATGGCGCGCTCGTCGTCGAAGGGACCTTCCCCGGCGCCAACACTGAGAAAAGCCGCCGGAATCTGGCCCGAATGCGGGTGCTACGGGATGAGGCGTCGCATTAGCGCGCGGGCGGCCCCCCCAGCCCCCCAACTTTGGGGGAGACGATGTCGCGTCAGTGGCACGCGACGCCGTCGTGCTCCCCCCAGGATTGGGGGGTTGGGAGGGCCGAACCGTCTATACTCAGCCATCGTGTTTGTTCCCGGACGGTTTCGTCTTGCGGTAAAGGCGGAAATGGAGCGAGCACCCGAGCCGCACACGTTGGAAAACGACCCGGCGACCGAACAGGGGTTGACCCCGCCGGGCGGGCACGCCATGCCTACCCCCGGCAAGCGCGAAGTCGACCTCTACGTCCGCACCTACACCACGCTGCTCCAAAGCTCCGGCGCGGTCGGCGTCTCCAGCCTGGAACCGGCCCACCTCACGGCCGCTTCCTCCCTCCACGCCGGGGCGGAGGAACCCGAACCCGACATGAACGCCTTCATGTACTCGATCCAGCGGCTGCCGTCCTGCATTGTCGACGTCCGCCACATCCTGCTCGGCCAGTCCGCCTTGGCCGTCGCCCGCGCCGGCTACACCGTCACCGATTGGACCAAGCAATCGGCACCCGGCCGCCGCCGCCGTTGGCTCTACGACGGGCAGGAGACGCTCGCCGCCTACATCGCCTCCGCCTCCGACCTCGACGACCTGATCCCGACGATCGTCGCCTACCAGATCGAGTGGAATAAGCTCTACCGCACCATCGAGGCCGACCCGGACCTGAAGGCGACGATCGACGCCGCGCCCGACCAGCCACCGGTCGGCGACGAACTCGCCGCGATCGGCAAGCGCCTGCTTCTCACCTCGCTCGACTGGCTCCGCTTGCAAAGCGTCTGGGGGCCGAGCCTCTGGACCAACCTCGGCAAGATCGCGGCCGACCGCAAACGCTACACCTTGCGCATGCTCGGTGGCACCTACCTCGGCTACACCCGCACCACCCGGCAGTGGTGGGCGCCGGCCGCCGGGCTATTGCGCAATCTGGAACTGGGCGACCGGCCGGTCTACTTCATCTCTTCGAACACGCACAGCTTCGTCAATGTCCTCTCCGGCGTCGCCCGCCGCCGCAAGGAGGCCCTCACCGGCTATATCCGCCGCACCGAGCACACCGAATTGCTGCCGGAGCTCATGAAGCTGGAGGCGGGCGAGACGCGCTCCTCCTGGGAAAACCTGCTCTATTTCGCCGCCCGGCCCTACTTTGCCCAAACCGGCATGGAGGAGGATCGCGCCCGGCGCAGCGTCGAGGAGGAGGAGCGCGGCATCAGCCACATCGAGGCGCTCGGCGCGGTCGACGTCGGCATCCAGATCATCGACCTGGCGCGCCTCGACCCCGCCAGCTTCGACTCCCGCCTCACGGGCAAGGACGAGGCGATCGACCCGCGCGCCACCAACGCGGTCGTCGTCAACGTCAACTACCCGCTCGGACTCGCCGCCTATCACATCTTGTCCCAGATCGCGATGTCGATCGACCAGATCAAGGGGATTTACATCCTGGGCAAGGCGGCGACGCTCAATGGCCGCATCGGCGACGTGATGATCGCCCAGGTCGTCTACGACGAGCACTCCGGCAACACCTACTGGTTCGACAACTGTTTCGACTACGAGCAGCTCGCCCCCTACCTCGTCTTCGGCGCGGCCCTCGACAACCAGCGCGCGGTCACGGTCAAAGGGACCTATCTCCAAAATCGGGGCTATCTCGACTTCTACTACCGGGAGAACTACACGGTTGTCGAGATGGAGGCCGGTCCGTACCTGAACGCCATCTACGAGGACCTCTTCCTCGACCGCCACCCGGTCGGCGAGGCGATCAACCTGATGCACGCCCCCCAGAAGATCGACCTCGGCATCATCCACTACGCTTCGGATACCCCCTACACCCGCGCCCAAACCCTCGGCGCCCGCGGCCTCTCCTACCACGGCATGGACTCCACCTACGCCTCGACCATTGCCATCCTCCGCCGCGTGTTCGAACAGACAGGTATGCTGCGATCAATTGGAACCCTTACGCCTGCACGAGTGGAATGAGCGAGGCACGAAAGGGAATAGTCGAGTTAGACAACGGGCTATGAGTTGTCGCGGGCGGCCAATTGACGCCTCCGTGGGACGCAAGCGCCTATCTGATGAGTGGCGACGAACCAATCCTGATCGACCGCGGCAGCAGGCAGGGCTTTCCCGCCCTCAACGATGGGCTCGCCACCCACGGCCATTGGGACCACCTCTCGGCCGCGGCCCTGCTCCAAGCGGAGAGCGGCATGCGCCTCCTGATCCACGACGACGACCGGGCGCAGGTCGAAACCAGCGACGACGGCCTGATCGTCCGTTGTCACGAGACCGCCGGTCGAGCCGACATCGCAACCATCCTCTTCCCCGGCTGGAACCTCGAGATCGTGGCAGACTTCGCGCCATGGGAGATCAAGACGTTCCGCGTCCCACCCGACGCGGCCCAATGGGAGATCGAGACGGATCTGATCGAGTGGAACTAGCTTCCGG
>JBOGUF010000129.1:0-2983 GCA_050696075.1 Thermomicrobiales bacterium | reverse complement strand
GGGTCAGGGACGACGTGTCGTTCTCTCCCTGACCCCCGACTCCTGACTCCTGACCCCAGCGCACTACGGCAGCAGTTCCTCCAGGAAGGGCCGGATCTCGGGGGCCAATTCCGCGGCCGTGCCTTCGCCGTGGAAGAGGGGGTAGAGGTATTCCTCATTCCAGACGCGGTCCCACTCGACTTGCTCGGGGATGATGCGGAAGGCGCGCATGTCGGGCAGCGCCTGGAGGATCACCTCGGCCGATTCCGCCTTGTCCGGCACGCTCTGGGCGATGACGTCGGCGGTCGCCAGCGACTGGCGCGGGGCGACGACCTTCCAGTGGTGGATACCCTCGGTCAGGGCGAGCAGCGCGTCGTAGGCAGCGTCCGGGTTTTCGGTCGCGCCGTTGATCACGGTCGAGGCGGTCCAGGAGAAGGTCGCCCGGCTTGCCGGCCCTTGCGGCACCAGCGCAACCTGCATCATCGCATTGGCTGGGTCTTTGGTGTGGGCATAGTCGAGGTCGTCGGCCGCGCCGCCGAAGAACATCGCGACGTTGCCCGCCTTTGCCATCTCGCCAAAGCCCTGCTCGGCAATCGTCGCCTCGGACGGCGCAACTAGCTCGTTGTAGATGATGCTGGCGTAGAAGTCGGCCGCCGCGATCGCCTCGTCGCTGTCGACGGGGCAGGAGGAGAGGTCTTCGCTTATCACCTCGCCGCCGTTCTGCCAGACGAACATCTGCACCGGCGGCCAGCCGTTGAAGCTGACGCCGTAGACGCCGGCGGCCGGGTCGGTGAGCGCGGTCGCCGCCTCCTTGAAGGTATCCCAGGTCCAGCTCTCGTCCGGCGGCGCGACCTCGGCCGCCGCGAAGAGCTCCGGGTTGTAGTAGAGGACGACCGGCTGGCTGATCCAGGGCAAGCCCCAGGTCTTATCGTCGTATTGCGCCGTTTGCAAGATCGGCGCGAAGTAGTCGTCGAGTTGGGCGGCGGGTTGATCGCTGCCGGCCAGCCGTTCGGTGATGTCGAGCAGCGCGCCGTTGTCAGCGTAGTTGGCGATGAACTCCTGCGAAAGCCAATAGAGGTCGGCGGCGGTGCCGCCGGCGATGGTGGTTTGGAGCCTGACGTAGTACTCGGCAGGTTGCGGCTCGGAGATGATCTCGAAGGTCGTCGCCTCGGCGTTGACCCGGTCGATCACCCCTTGCAGCTCCGCCGCCTCCTCCGCACCGGCCCAGGTCGCCAGGCGTACTTGCGTTTTCTCCTGCGCCCCGGTCCGGTGGCGAATCACAAATGGAACGGCGAGTGTCGATGCGCCGGCGGCCAGACCGCCGCGCACCACCTGCCGCCGGTTGATGCGAGCACCAAGCGTCATGAGAAGTGTCTCCTTCGCTCAATTCGCGAACGATGCGGACCGCGGCGACATCGCCGCGGCTGATTCGATTGTCGAGAGGTCCCTTCGTCTATTCCCGCAATTCGCGTTCCCACGCTTTTGTGGCACGGAGTCTGCTGCATCAGGGACGGCCTGGACAACTTAAACCAGGATCGGGTTTCGAGAAAGGAGTGGGTCTCATGATGCGCTCCCAGACGGTCCTTTCGCTCATCGCGGTCCTCGTCCTATTGGGCGGGGCCTTCGTCTCCGCCTCGGCCAAGCAGGCGACGCCCACCGCCGAGGGCACGCCCGTCGTCCTCCCGCCCGGCGAGCGGCTGCCCAGCCAATACGCCTTCTACCCCGCGGATGTCGCCCAACCCGGCGGCGATTTGCCCGGCGACCCGGCGGTGCAACTGGTCAAGGTCACCGACGAGGTCTTCGAGCCGATCAACATCGCCGCGCCCAACGACGGCAGCGGGCGCGTCTTCGTCGTCGAGCGCGGCGGCGCGATCCGGATCATCGACCAGGGCGGCAACCTGCTGCCCGAACCGTTCCTCGACATCAGCGGCGACGTGATGTTCCAGTTCCTGGAACAGGGGCTGCTCGGCCTGGCGTTCCACCCGGACTACGCCAGCAACGGCCTCTTCTACGTCAACTACACGAACCTGCTCCGGAGCGGCGACGTGCTGACGGTGCAGTACCAGGCGTCGGCCGACGACCCGAACCGGGCCGACCCGGCCAGCGGGCTCATCGTCTCTTTCCGCGAGCAGCCGTATCCGAACCACATCGGTGGCGAGATCGTCTTCGGGCCGGACGGCTACCTCTACATCGGCCACGGTGACGGCGGCCTGGAGGGCGACCCGCTGGATGCCGGACAGGACCTCTCGACCCACCTCGGCAAGCTGCTGCGGATCGACGTCACGCCGGCGGTCAACGCCGCGCTTGGGCTGGAGATGACGGAGGCGGCGGTCGGCGGCGAGGCGTACAACATTCCGCCCGACAACCCGTTCGTCCAAGGGGACATCCTGATCAACCTCTTCGACGCGACGGAGGACGACTTCGCGCGGCTCCACCCGAAGGCGGAGCCAGCTATCTGGGACTACGGCCTGCGCAACCCGTGGCAGTTCAGCTTCGACCGCGAGACCGGCGACCTCTACATCGCCGACGTCGGCCAGAACTTCTGGGAGGAGATCAACTTCGAGCCGGCCGGCAGCGGCGGCGGCTTCAACTACGGCTGGAAGTTCCTCCAGGGCTCCCACTGCTTCCCGATCTCGATGGACCCCAACTGCCCGAAGGTCGGGACGCTGCCGGTCGCTGAGTACGAGCACGACGAAGAGGGCGGCTGCACCGTCGTCGGCGGCGGGATCTACCGCGGCGACGAGTTCCCGACTCTCGACGGCATCTACTTCGCCTCCGACTTCTGCTCCGGCCGCATCTGGGGCCTGGCGCGAGACGATGGCGGGATCTGGCAGTTCGAGGAGTTGCTCGACACCGGCCTGCTGATGACTGGCGGCGGCGAGGACGAAGCCGGCAACCTCTACTTCACGTCCTGCGAGTGCGGCTACGGCCAGAACGCGCCCAACCGGGCGGGAGCGGTCTGGAAGCTGGTCGCCGCCGACCAGGCGCCGGAGGGCGCCGAGAC